>DHYV01000017.1 GCA_002414225.1 Desulfobulbaceae bacterium UBA5121
GCAGTAGGCGTTGTTGTTGCCCTGTTGGCTTCTGCCGAACTCGTCGCCGGCCACCAGCATGGGCGTGCCCTGGGCGAGCATCAGGATGGCGGCCAGGCTGCGCAGCCGGCGGGCGCGCAGCCGAAGGATCTGACGGTTGGAGGTTTCACCCTCGGCGCCAGAGTTCCAGCTGATTTCGTGGTTGCAGCCGTCGCGGTTGCCCTCGCCGTTGGCCAGGTTGTGCTTGTGGTTGTAGCTCACCAGATCGTGGAGGGTGAACCCGTCGTGACTGGTGATGAAATTGATGCTGTTGTAAGGCCGCCGCCGGCTGTGCTGGTAGAGGTCCGAGCTGCCGGCAAGCCGGGTGGCGAGTGCTGGTACCGTGTTGCCGTGACCGCAGCAAAAGGCGCGCACGTCGTCGCGGAACCGGCCGTTCCATTCGGCCCAGCGGGGGTGCGGCGAAAAGCTCCCCACCTGATAGAGGCCGGCCGCGTCCCATGCCTCGGCGATGATCTTGGTGTGGGCGAGGATGGGATCCTCGGCGATGGTTTCCACCATCGGGGGGTTGGCGAGCACCTCGCCGCTGGGCGACCGGCCGAGGATGGAGGCGAGGTCGAAGCGGAAGCCGTCCACGTGCATCTCGATCACCCAGTAATGGAGGCAGTCGATGATCAGCTGCCGCACCAGGGGATGGTTGCAGTTGCAGGTGTTGCCGCAGCCCGAGAAGTTGAGGTATTCACGGCCCCCGGCATCGAGGAGGTAGTAGATGGTGTTGTCCAGCCCCCGGAAGCTGTAGGTCGGGCCGTTGGCGCCGCCCTCGGCGGTGTGGTTGAAGACCACGTCGAGGATCACCTCGATGCCGGCCCGGTGGAGCGCCTTGACCATCTCCTTGAACTCCCGAACCTGATTGCCATCACGACCGTTCATCGCGTAGGACGCCTTGGGGGCGAAGAAGGCAACCGGGCTGTAGCCCCAGAAATTCTTGAGCGGCTTGCCGCTGGTCGGGTCGACGAAGGTGTTCTCGTTCTCGTTGAACTCGAAGACCGGCATCAGCTCCACCGCCGTCACCCCAAGCGCCTTGAGATAGGGAATCTTGGCGACGATGCCGCCATAGGTGCCGGGGTGATCGACGCCAGCAGAGGGGTGGCGGGTAAAGCCGCGCACGTGCAACTCGTAAATCACCGAATCCTTGAGCGGGATGTTGAGGGGCCGGTCGCCCTGCCAGTCGAAGTCGTCGCCGACAATGGCCGCGCGGCGCAGGAAGCGGCTTTCCCTGGTCTGAGAGCCGCGCCGGACGTAGTAACCGCCCCAGTCGCTGCCACCGGTGATGGCCCGGGCATAGGGGTCGAGGAGAAGCTGGTCGCCGGAAAAACAGTGGCCGCTGCCCTTGGGGTCGTAAGGGCCTGTGACCCGGTAGCCGTAGCGGCTGTCCCGGGGCAGGTTGTGAACCCGGATATGCCAGATGTCGCCGGTACGATTAAGCGCCGGGTCCAGAACGATCTCAGCCTGTTTCGCAGCCTGACCGGGCCGGAAGAGGAGGAGCGACACCTGCTCGGCATGACGGCTGAACAGGGCGAAATTGACCCCGTCGGGGGTGATCGTCGAGCCCAGCGGCAGAGGGGCGCCGGGGCTGGTGGTGAATGGCTGCATGCAGTCCCCTTGTTGGCGGCCGAGAGAGGGGCGTTTTTTTCCGGCCAGGCCCCGTTGACGTTTGAGTCCGCGCCACAGATAGATATATAATAATCGCCAGTGAAAGTCTAATCTCGAATATCCCCCCCGCCGGTTCCGGCGCGGGCGTTCAACAGCAGCGGGGCGGCTGGCAGCCCGACACGGTGGCCAACCTCTCCGGCAACCAGAGCCAGGAGCACGACTGCATGGGACTTTTGGAAAAACTGGGGATCAGGAGCGGCGCCGGTATCGACTGGGAACTCACCCCCACCGATACCTTTGCCATCTTCGAGAGCTGGGGCGGCCGGGAACGGGTCCGCAACCAGACCGAGCGTTTCTACTACTTTTACATCGACAACTGGGCGCCACCGGCCAAGCTCTGCCTGATGGAGCGGGGGATCAAGTTCGCCCGGGTTCTGGCCCATGTCAAGGCGCCCGCCGAACTCATCGACCGCTGTCTCGCCGGCCAGGGCAAATCCATGTTCGACCAGAGCTATGCCATCAACGACGAAATCAAGCAGTGGTTGCTCGCCAACGCCATGGAGGCGGCAGACGACTCCCTCATCGAGCCGGTGCTGGCCCCCCGCGAGGAGGAACCACTGGCCTGCGATCTTCCGGGGCGTGACGAGCCGCTGCCACCCCTTGCCACCTGTACCCTGCGCAGCGCCCCGGCGGTAATCCAGGAGGAGGACGTGCCGGCCATCGTCCGTTCCCACAACTTCTTCGACAGCCAGTACAACCCGGAAGGGCGTTTCTCTAGCCATCTGGTCAACAACGGCGACGGCAAGACCATCACCGAGTGCGTAACCGGGGTGATGTGGCAGCGCACCGGCTGCGACATCACCGCCATCCGCAACGTCCACGCCTGGGTGGCGCGGCTCAACGCCGAGAAGTACGCGGGCTTTGCCGACTGGCGGCTGCCCACCATGGAGGAAGCGCTGTCACTGCTCGAGCCGGAAAAGAACGACAAGGGACTGCATCTCCATCCCTGTTTCTGCCTCGGCCAGCCGTTCATCTTCCTGGCCGACGAGCGCAAGCCCGGCGGCTACTGGTTCATCGACTTCAAGCAGGCCACCGTCTTCTGGGCCTCGGGCACCATCCCCGGCGGCTTCGGCCGGGTCTGCCGCACCGCCTGACGGCGGACCGTAAACTCTTTCCCGCCGGCACCGCGCCATGCGTTGTGAGGTCGGCGGGCTTTTTTTACTTTGACGCGATACCGCTCACCAGGGGGCTTGAGCGAAATTCACCCCACTGAGGACAATTTTTTTTCACGCCGCTGCCAGCGCCGCCGCCGCGGCTGGCTCGGCTTTACGGGGCGCCCTGGACAACTGCGCGAAGGGCGCCGGAGGGAGGACATGGGAAAAAGTTTGGCGGACAACAAGGGGGGGCTCTTCCTGGTCAACACCATGGGCCGGCGCCGGGAACGGTTCCGCAGCCGGCGCCGCGGCCGGGTGGCGATGTTCACCTGCGGCGCCTCCATCTATGCCCGTCCCCATATCGGCAACTACCGTACCTTCCTCCACGAGGATATCCTCCAGCGCTACCTCGAGTACCGTGGCTATCAGGTGCAACGGTGCATCAACTTCACCGACGTGGAGGACAAATCGCTCCTGGAGGCAAGCCGGCGCGGCATCGAACTCGACGAACTCACCAATCCGGTGGCCGAGCGGTTTCGGGCCGAGTGCGCGGCCCTGGGCATCAAGCTGCCCGGCCAGATCCCCCGCTCCTCCACCACCGTTGCCGAGGCGGTGCGGCTGATCAAGCTGCTGCTCGCCGAGGGTCATGCCTACCGGCACGGCGACGATATCTTCTTCGATCCCCTCTCCTGCAAGAATTTCGGCCGCCTCTACGGCCTGGACCTGGGCAACTGGCCCAAGGAACGGCGCCGCTTCCGCAAGGATACCTACCCGGGCCAGCGATGGAACCGGGGCGACTTCGTCCTCTGGCACGGCTCCTGCCTTGACGGCACCGAGAGCTTCTGCTGGACCACCGAACTGGGGCCGGGCCGGCCGGCGTGGAACATCCAGGATCCGGCCATCATCAGCAAGCACCTGGGCTCCCAGGTGGACATCTGCTGCGGCGGGACGGACAACCTCATCCGCCACCACGACTACAACCTAGCGGTGATGGAGGCGGCCACCGGCCGGCGACCCTTTGCCCGCTACTGGATTCACATCGCCCATGTGCTCATCAACGGCAGCAAGATGTCCAAGAGCCGCGGCAACGTCCTCTACCCAGACGACCTCTATCAGCAGGGATTCCGGCCCGTGGACCTGCGTTTTTTCCTCATCGACGGCTACTACCGGCGCAAGATCCATTTCAGTGCCGCGCGGCTTGCCGCCGCCCGGGAGCGGTTGGATGCGCTGCGGGTGCTCGCCGCCGGCGCGGTGGCACCGGTTGGTCCGGAGGCGAGCAGCGGGCCGACGGTAGCCGGACGGATCCGTCGGCTGGGCAGTGACTTCGAGGCGGCCATGGACGACGACTGTCGGGTGGGCCGGGCCATCGTCGGCCTCGAAAGGCAGCTGCCGCCGCTGGTGGAGGCCCGGCAACTGGGCCAGCTCGGCCGGCGGGACAGCGCACGGCTGCGCCGCATCCTCACCCGGATCGACACGGTGCTGGGGGTGCTCTTCGTCAATGGCTTTGCCCTTGGCCGTAGAACCGGCGATGCTGCCGGGCCGGGAATCTGCTGAGACGGTATCAGGCGAAAATTTTGCCGGGCATGTGCCCCACGGGCCTCTGGCGGGAGGAAAACGGAAATTGCAGGAACGAAGAGACAAGCCGCGCCGGCGTCTGCCGCCAGGCCAAGGGGTGACTTTCTCTGTCCAGGACGAGGCGGAGCGCCATTTGGCGATTATCGACGATTTCTGCGATGATGGCATGGGGCTTTCGGTGGAGAGATGCTTTGCGCCTGGTACCGGCGTTGAAATCGTTCTCGAAGAGGAGGAACAGGAAACCTATTTCATCGGTGAAGTGAAATGGTGCGAGCCGGACATCTGGCTTGAGGGAACCTTCCACCTGGGGGTGGCGACCCGCATCAAATTGGTGACCTGAGGCTCCGGGCGACCGCCGGCGGGCTCTCCGGAGCGGGAGAGCCGGGAGGCGGTTTTCCGCAACCATCCCGAGGAGTAAAAAAAACGGAGGAGAGATGAAGTATAGGGTGATCTTCAGCGGCACCGTGGCTGCCGGCCGGAGCGAGGAGGAGGTGCGGAAGAGGGTCGGGGAGGCGTTCCGGCTCGACGCGGCCACCGTGGCCGGGCTTCTTTCCGGCCGGGAAGTGGTGATCAAGAAGGGCGTTGACCGGGAAACCGCCGATCGGTTCCAGCAGATCATGGCAGAGTGTGGCGGTGGCGTCTGCCGCATCGAAGCGATGGCGCCCTCTTCCTTGTCGGCCGCCGGTGGTGTTGCGGCCGACGAGGAAGGGGGCCGGGCCAAGACGGCCGGGACAGGGACGGCCGCACCTCCGCCCTCACCGCCCCGGCAGACGAGAGACGGGTCGATGGACCCGTCCGACCCACCGGACTATGATTTTTCCATCGCCGGCATGCTTCGCGAGGCATGGCAGCTCACCTCCGGGGTCAAGGGAACGCTCTTTGGCGCCTTGGGGATGGTGATGCTGATCTCCATCGGACTCAACCTCTGCCTCCGGGTGCTCCTGGCCATCGTCGGCGCCGGGGTGGCGAAGATCGCCTTGGTGCTCGCCGGACAGCTTACCATCACCCTGGCCCTCTACCCCTTCATCGCCGGGGTGACGATGATCGGTATCCACCGGGCCTGCGGTCTGCCGGTGCGTTACACCATGGTCTTTGGCTATTTCGAGTACACGGTGCCCATCCTCATCGCCAGCTTTCTCACCACCCTTTTCACCTACCTGGGACTGCTGCTGCTGTTGCTGCCCGGCATTTACCTCGGCATGGCCTATGTCCTCACCATTCCCCTGATTATTGCCCGGGACATGGAGGCATGGCAAGCCATGGAGGCTTCGCGCCGGGCCGTCAGCCGGCACTGGTTCAAGGTGTTCGGCCTCTATGCGGTGATGGGGGCCATCGTCATGGTCAGCGCCCTGCCCCTGGGCCTGGGCATGATCTGGACCATGCCGATGTTCGTGGTGCTCAACGGCATCCTCTTCCGGACCATCTTCGGCAAGGGCGTCGGGTCTGCGAGCGCGGCGGAATAAAGAAGCTGCCGGGCGGGACGACAATCTCGGGGGCGTGCCGTCCGGCCACAGGCCGTGGCGTAACGGAAGGAGAGCACCCTCTCGACCCCGACGGCAGCGGCTACCTCGCGGCAACCGACCGCCTGACGACTTTCTGTCGCTGAACAGCTCCCGATGCACTTGCTTGGTATTCTGCGCTTTGTTCCTGGCCAGGGAGGGAGGAAAGGACATGGGGCGCCGCTGCTCCATGCCTCCTTGCCGACGGGAACAGGAAAACAACGCCAAATCAAAGGGCCGAGGGGCCTTCCCGCCTGCAGACGGCCGGCCGTCTGCACGCCAACTACACCCCACCCGCCCGCCGGGGGGCTTCAGAGCCGTGCCTGGCCGAGCGAGTACATGAACACACTCACCACGGCAAAGGCAATGGCAAGCAGGTGGTAGATGTTGAACGGCTCCTTGAACAACAGGAGCCCCACCACCACCGAGGTGGTGATGATGGAAATCACCGCATAAAGCGCGTACTGGGAAGCCCCGAAATGGGTGTAGAGGAGGTTGAAGCCGAGATAGGTAAGAAACAGCCCGATCCCGCTTACCAGAGCCCATAGGGCGTTATGTTTCAGCACCTGACCGAAGTCGGCTTTGCCGAACAGAGGAACGGCCAGGAGGGTGAGGGAAACGCAGACCACGGCGGCAACAAAGATAAACGAAAACGGGTTCTGTACGTTCAGTGATTTCTTTTGCCCGGCGGCAAAAAGAGCATTGCCAAATGCCGCCACCGAGGCAAAGAGCAACGGACCGTATGCTTTCATGTCGTTATCCTTAGGGTGGTAAGGGAGTCGGGACAGGAGGGGGGGATCCAACGGCCTTTCCCGCGACAGCGCGAAGGCATGGGTGCCGCGGCGGCAAGCGCGATGGCGCAACTTTCCCTGACATATTAACGCAGGCCGTCCGCAACCGGCAAGGGTTATTCCAAGGGGGCTGCCCGGTGCACATGGCGAAGGAGCAGGGCCGAGACAGGCGGTGGCATGATCGTGGAGGATCCTTTGGTGTTGCCACCGGCACTGGCATGAGACAGGACGGCCTTCTGGTTGTTGCCGCAACCGAAGCGCCCGGATTCAGCGCCACCATTGCCGCAAAAGAGGAAATGGGGCTTGGAGTACTGATCCGGGGCGACCGACTCAGCTTCCGCGCAGCGGCCACCTTGCCTTTACCACCAGCAAATGTGCGGGGGTGATGGTGGCAACAATGGCCGGTACTGCTCCCTCGATTCTTGCAGATGAGGGTTTGCAGATGAAAAGGCGACAGGAATGAAGGGGCGGGCGCACGCCTGGATGTCAACCAGATCCGGACAGAAATGCCCGAATCTGGTTGCTTTCGGCTTTAAGAAGGCGCACCACGATTATCGCCTGTCTGCGCAGGCATGGCGCTGCTGCCCGGGGCGGGGCGGAAACGGCGCGTGGAGGTGCTCAGAGGGTATCGATCTTGATGCCGTTTGAGGTGATCTGGACGTGCGCCTTCGGCTTCTTGACCGCATCAGCGATTTCGCCGTCGTCGAAGAGCTTGACGATGTTGTCGTACTCGTAGGTGCTCAGCACCTTGTCACTGATCGAGATGGTGCAGTTGATGCCGGCGGCACTGATCTTGAAGGAATGGGTGCCGTCGATGAAACCGAATTCATCGGTGTCGGCAACCTCGCCCCCTGCAAAGCGAGAGGCAAAAAAAGATCGGAGATCGGTGATATTTTTCTCTTTACGTTCCATTTATCCCACCTCTATTAAAAGTTATCTAATGGTTTCGAAGTGTTACGGCCAAACAGCCGCCGACTCGCAAACGCAGCGCCAGCGGGTGAAAAGCGGCTACGCCTATCACCTGCAAAGCGCGGCGAACGTTGCTTCGGCAACTGTTACGGCCGGCTCGGAACAACTGGAAATTCCACCTGTAAAGATAGCGGTTGGCAACCCGGCCTCAACCACTGCCTTGGTAATATTTACCAAACAGTCCGGGATGTCAATGAAAAAGCCGGTCAGGAGCCGGCCGCGGCCTTCACGGTCATCAACTCCTGCCCGGCGCGGGGGGGGATAGGGGAGGGAGGAGAAACCTCAGGCCGAAACCACCGCGGCCTCGGTCTCCCGGTCCTTGGCATGGTCCTTGGCCACCAGCATGTAGATGGAGGGCACGACGAAGAGGGTGAAGAAGGTGCCCACGGCCATGCCGCCCACCAGCACCAGACCGATGGAGTTCCGGGCCGCGGCGCCAGCGCCGGTGACCAGCGTCAGGGGGAAGTGACCGGCGATGGTTGCCGCCGAGGTCATCAGGATGGGCCTAAGCCGGGTCATGGATGCCTCGCGCACCGCTTCGAGCTTTGAATGCCCCTGGCGCTGGAGCTGGTTGGCGAACTCGACGATCAGAATGCCGTTTTTCGACACCAGCCCCACCAGGGTTACCAGTCCCACCTGGGAGTAGATGTTGAGCGTGGTGGTCCAGCCGTTGGTCCAGAAGGGCACGTTGGGGTCGGGCATCTTGAGGAAGGTGAAGATAAGCGCCCCGAACATGGCGAGCGGCACCGAGCCGGCCAGGATCACGAAGGGATCGCGGAAGCTGTTGAACTGGGCGGCCAGCACCAGGAAGATCAACGCCAGCGCCAGGCCAAAGGCGGGCAGGAACTTGTTGCCCTCGGTCCTGAGCTGCCGCGACTCGCCGGTGTAGTCGATCACATACCCCTTGGGCAGGATCTTGCCCGCCTGGTCTTCAAGAAAACGCAAGGCCTCGTCAAGCGGCCGTACCGCCACCCCGCTGATCTTCACGGCGTTCAATTGCTGGAAGCGGTTCAGGGACCGCGGCACGGTGGTGTTCTTGATGGTGGCGATGGTGGAAAGCGGCACCAGCTGGCCGCCCGGGCCGCTGACGTAGATGTCGCGGAGCTGCTCGGGGTTGAGCCGGTCCATCCGCTGGATCTGCGGGATCACCTTGTAGCTGCGGCCGCTGATATCAAAACGGTTGACGAAGTTGCCGCCCACCATGGCGCCGACATCGGCCCCTACCTGCTGGAGATCGAGCCCCAGATCCGCCACCTTGTCGCGGTCGATGATGAACTGTGACTGGGGTTGATCCACCTTAACGTCGATGATCGGCGGGAAAGCGAACATGCCGCTCTGCATTGCCTTCACCTGCAGCTGCTTGGCAAAGGCGAGGATCTGCTCGGTGTCGGCGGTGGAGGCGAGGATGAACTCCACCGGGAACTGACCGCCGCCGGGCAAGGAGGGTCGCAATACCGGGAACATGCGGATGCCGGGGATGGCGGCGAGCTTCCGTTGCACCTCCGGCATGATCTCGAAAACGGTGCGCTTGCGCTGGTCCCAGGGTTTGGCCACCATGCCGCCGAAGCCCGACGATGGCTGGGTGAGCTGGAAGGTGAAGTCGGTTTCCGGGATGCCGAGAAAGATCTTGTTGGCCGCCGCGGTGTAGAGGCTGGTCTGGTCCAGGGTGGAGTTGGCCGCCGCATCGACGATGCCGAAGATCACCCCCTGGTCCTCGTTGGGGGCGAGTTCCCGGGCCGACATGGTGAACATCGGGATGGTGCAGAGGGTGAGCGCCAGCCAGACCAGATAGACCGCCGGCCGGGCCTTCAGCGTGCGGTCGAGCCAGCGGCCGTAAGCGGCGCGCAGCCGCTTGAAGTCGCGGGCGATGCGGCCGGCCAGGCCANNCCGGAGATGAGCACCGCGCCGGCCAGGGTGAAGGCGAACTCGCGGAACAGGGCGCCGGTGAGCCCGCCCTGGAAGCCGATGGGCGCATAGACCGCGGCCAGGGTGACGGTCATGGCGACAATGGGCCCCACCAGCTCCCTGGCGCCCAAAATGGCGGCGTCAAAGGGGGACTGGCCCTCGCTTAAGTGCCGCTCGACGTTCTCCACCACCACGATGGCATCATCCACCACCAGACCGACGGAAAGCACGATGGCGAGCAGGGTGAGCAGGTTGATGGAGAAGCCGAAGACCTGCATCAAGAAGAGGCCGCCGATCAGCGACAGCGGGATGGCCACCACCGGCACCAGCACCGAGCGGAAGGAGCCCAGGAAGAGGAAGATGATCACCACCACGATGAGCAGGGTGTCGCCCAGGGTTTTCAGAACCTCGTGGATGGCGTTGTCGATGTAGTTGGTGGCGTCGTAGGCGATGCGGGCATGGAGGCCGGTGGGCAGATCCTTTTGGATGCCGGCCATCTCCTTGCGCACCAGCTTGATCATGTCGAGCGAGTTGGCGTTGGGGAGCGGCCAGATGCCCATGAACACCGCGGTTTTGCCGGAAAAACGCACCGAGGTGTTGTAGTCCTCGGCGCCCAGGGCCACGTCGGCGATGTCGGAAAGCCGCACGATGGCGCCGTCCGCCTCGCGGATCACCAGCCGCTTGAACTCCTCCACCGACTGGAGGTTGGTGTCGGCGGTGATATTCACCTGGATGAGCGAGCCCTTGGTTTCCCCCAACGCGGCCAGGTAGTTGTTGGCGGCCAGGGCACGGCGCACCTGGGCGGGACTGACGTTAAGCGCCGCCATGCGCTTGGGCTTGAGCCAGACCCGCATGGCAAAGGTGCGGCCGCCCAGCACGTCGGCCCGCTGCACCCCTTGAATGGCGGACAGCCGCGGCTGCACCACCCGCACCAGATAATCGGTGATCTCGTTCTGCTTGAGCACGTCGGAGGTGAAGCTCAAGTAAGCCGAGGCAAAGTGGCTGTCCGCCGACTCGATGTTGATGATCGGCACCTCGGCCTCGGGCGGCAGGTCGTTGCGCACCTGGTCCACCTTGGAGCTGATCTCGGCCAGCGCCTTGGTGGGGTCGTAGTTGAGCTTCAAGCGCACGGTGATCACCGACTTTCCCTGGCTGCTCTGGCTCTCGATGTAGTCGATGCCGTCGGCCGCGGCGATGGCCCGCTCCAGCGGCGTGGTGATGAAGCCGCGCACCAGCTCGGCGTTGGCGCCGACGTAGACGGTGGTGACGGTGACCGCCGAGTTCTCGCTGACCGGGAACTGACGAATGTTGAGGGTACGGATCGCCTGGAGCCCGGCGATGATGATCAGCAGGCTGATCACCATCGCGAGCACGGGCCGGCGGATGAAAAGATCAGTGAATTTCATAATCTGAGTCCGTGACGTGACTTTTTTTAACGCAGAAAATTGTCTCTGTCGCAGTTCAACAGGCGGCCATCGGTATTGAGGGGCATGCGTTCATTCTCCTCAAGGACCGTCCCGGCCTGCGGGACTGCGCCAGACCGCGTCTGCATGGGCGTCTCGCCTGCTGCTCGCCTACCGGTCAGAACCCGCTCCGCGTATCAGGTTCTTTCGCGCATTCGCGGCACGGGCAAAGCCCCTCGGATCATGAAGGAGCGCCCCTGCCCTCGGGCCTACTCGTTTTCAGGCGTAGGGGCGAGCTGGAACTTGGGCGTCAGGGTGTTGTCGATCACCACCGACTGACCGTTGCGGAGCTTGAACACCCCGGTGCTGACCACCTCGGCGTTGTTGTCGATCCCCGAGAGGACGGCCACGAAGTCGCCGCGTTTTTCGCCCAGCCGCACGAACTGCTGGCGGAGCACCAGACCGTCCGTGCCGGTCTTTTCATCCTTCTTCTTCTCGATGACGAACACCGAGTCACTGTAAGGGGCGTAGAGCACCGCGGTGGTGGGGATCACCAGCACCTCGCGTTGTTGCGGCAGAAGCACGGCCACGTCGACGAACATCCCGGGCCGCAGGAGTTCCTGGGGGTTGGCCAGGGTCGCCTGAACCTTGACGTTGCGGCTGGCGGGATCGATCTCCGGGTTGATGGTGGTGATCGTCCCCTCCATGGTGCTGTCCCCCATGGCATCTCCGCTCACCCGGACCTTGATGCCGATATGCAGCCGGGCGAGCTGCTGCTGGGGAAGGCTGAAGTCGACGAAGATGGGATCCAGGGCCTGGAGCGAGACGATGGGATCGCCTTCTTTGAGAACCTGACCCAGGTTAACCTTCCGGATGCCCAACCGGCCTCCAAAGGGGGCGCGGATCTGCTTCTTGTCGATCACCGTGCGGATGTTGTCCACCTGGGCCGTTGCCTCCTGGAAGCGAGCCTCGGCATTGTCGAACTCGGCCTGGGAAACGCTTTTCCGGGCCAGCAGGGCCTGATACCGGGCCAGATTGGTCTTGGCCAGGGTGGCGGCGGTTTCCGCCTCGCGGAGCTGGGCCGTCTCGGTGGTGATGTCCTGGCGCACCAGCAGTTCGCCGGCCTTGGCCTGACTGCCCGGAGTAAAGGCGATCGCTACCACCTTGCCGGCCAGGACGGCGGCCACCTCCACCCCCTGGACGGCGGTGAGCGACCCCACGGAGGAGAGGCTTTCTCCCCAACTCTCGGTGTGGGCGGCAATGGAGGTGACCACGGCGGGCGGCATGACCATCTTGCTTTTCTGGTCGATCATCCGGCGGACTTGCAGGGCCTTGATCCCGGCCAGGCCACCGGCGAGGAGGAGCACGGCGAGGATGGCGATAAGATATTTTTTCATGGGCGTGGAGTTCCTGAAATGAGGAGATGGAACAGCGACCGGCGCCGTCGGCAGATATAAGCGGCAGATATAAATTGCAAAGTATACCCTTGATGCCGGCGTAGATCGATAATAATTTTGTTAACTGCCATAACGACATGGACGGGCCAGGCGGCTTTTGGGGGGATTTTTGGGCAACTCCAAAAAATGTTCCTCATGGGGATGCTTTTTGGGCCGGATTGGGTAATTACTACCGCCTGGCATCAGCCTCAAAGCAACGCCTGGGAATCATGATGAAAAAGAATGGACTGCTGGCGAGCGACATGGACGGTACCGTTATTCCCCTGGAAGAGGGGGAGGAGCGGCAGGCGGAGATCCGCCGGTTCGGGCACCTGCTGGCGGCTCACCCAGAGGTGGCCCTGGCCTATGTCACCGGCCGTCACTTGGAATTGGGCCTGACCGGGGTGGCCGTGCACGGCCTGCCCATCCCTGACCTCTTTGTCTGCGACGTGGGCACCACCATCTACCGCCGGGCAGGCGACCAGTGGCAGCGGGACGAAGCATACCGGCAGGAGTTGGCCGCCTCCTGGGGCGGCCAGCGCGGCCAGGACATCGGCCGCCTGCTTGGCGGGATGCACGGCCTCGTGGCCCAGGAAGCAGAAAAGCAGGGCGAGTTCAAGCAGAGCTATTACCTCGACCGGGACCGCGACACCACGGCGACGCTCGCCGCCATCCGCGGCCGGTTGTCCGACCACGGACTCACCGCCAACGTTATCTACAGCGTTGATTCCATTAAAAATATCGGCCTGGTGGACGTGCTGCCGCCCATCGCCGCCAAGGACCACGCCCTTGCCTACCTGTGGCGCCGCCTAAATCTTGCCCGGGCGCGGGTGGTCTATGCCGGGGACTCGGGCAACGACCTGCTCGCCTTTGTCAGCGGCTTCAACGCGATCATCGTCGCCAACACCGCCGAACCGGTCAAGTCAGAGGTGCGGCGCCAGGCTGTTGCCAAGGGGATCGAGGCGCACACCTTCTTTGCCGCCGGCCGCTTCGTCCAGGGGGTCATGGAGGGCTGTTTCCACTTCAAGCTCTTTGCCCCCCGGCAGGAAAACGCCGGCTAGAGCCGCTTTTTGTCGGGCCTTGATTCAGATCAAGGCCCGGGCCGGTTTCCCCATGGTAGAGTGAGGCCAAACCTTTCCAGAGGGAGGCTTGTCATGGAGTGGAGCGACGAGGCCGCGGCGGCGGTGGCGCGGGTACCGTTTTTCGTTCGCAAGCGGGTACGCAAGAAGGTGGAGGAAGAGGCGCGGCGCCAGGGAAGCCGGCAGGTGGCCATGCATCACGTCGAGAGCGCCCAGGCCCGCTACATGGGCAACATGGAGGCCGAGATGAAAGGGTATCAGGTGGAGACCTGTTTCGGCCCCTCGGGCTGCCCCAACCGGCTGGGTGACGACGAGCGGCTCGCCGCCCGCATCGAGGACTACCTGGCGAGCCTCGACCTGAAGGCTTTTCTTCGGGAGCGGGTCAACGGCCCCCTCAAGATGCACCACGAGTTCCGGGTTTCCATCTCCGACTGCCCCAACGGCTGCTCGCGGCCCCAGATCGTCGATATCGGCCTGCTGGGTGCCTGCCAGCCGGGACTCACCGCTATGGAGTGCAGCCATTGCAACGGCTGCGTGGAGAGCTGCCGGGAGGCGGCCATCGAACTCATTGACGGCTGCTGCCCGGTGATCGATTTCAACAGATGCCTTGCCTGCGGCCACTGCCTGCGCGCCTGCCCCACCGGCACCCTGGCCGAAGCGGCGCAGGGCTACCGGATCCTGGTGGGCGGCAAGCTCGGCCGCCATCCCCAACTGGGCCGGGAGCTGCCCGGCATCTTTTCGGCCGATCAGGCGCTGACGGTGATCGAGCGCTGCCTGGCGCTCTTCCGGGAGCATTTCGATGGCCACGGACGATTCGGCGATATCGTCAACCGGGTGGGAGTAGCGGGGCTCGCCGCCCCCGAGGCGCCGGCATGACCCGTCGGGGGCGGCGCCGCCAACAGCCGACACCCGTTCGGCCTTGAGCTTTTTCCTTCCATGCCGTATGGTTGGGGGGCGAGAGTCACGCCTGCCGCCGTTGACGGCCCCCAAGGAAGAAAGATGCCGCCCGCCCTCGATACCTCCATTGCCGCGATCTACCAGGCCGACCCGGCCCGCCGGCTGGTCCGGCCCCTCTTTGCCAGCGGGGTGGCCGCCGGCTTTCCTTCCCCGGCCGACGACTACATCGACCGGGGGCTCGATCTGAATGAACTCCTCATCGAGCATCCCGCCGCCACCTTCTTCGTGAGGGTGGCCGGCGACTCCATGACCGGCGCCGGCATCCACGACAACGACATCCTGGTGGTTGACCGCTCGCTTGCCGCGGTGAGCGGCCGGATCGTCATCGCCATCGTCAACGGCGAACTCACCGTCAAGCGGCTCCGCCAGCGGGACGGGGTGGTGGAACTTGTCGCCGAACACCCCGACTATCCGTCCCTGGTGGTCACCGAGGAGATGGGCTTCGAAGTCTGGGGGGTAGCAACCGCCGCCATTCGCCGTCTATAGAGAGTGCATTCCCCGCAGGAGGTTGCCAGGGCCACATGGGAGATCGTGACAAGAGCCAGCTCATGCGGCTGCTGTTCATCGACCGCAGCCTCCGCGAGGGCATGGCGAGCGGCAGGCTCGCCAACTGCACCTCCATGGCCGCGGCCTACGAGGTGAGCACCAAGAGCATCCTCCGCGACATCGACTACCTGCGCCACCAGCGCGACGCCCCCATTGCCTACGACGCCGTCCGCCGGGGCTATTACTACACCGAGGAGCAGTACCGGCTGCCGGCCATCGATTTGACCGAAAGCGATCTCTTCGCCATCTGCATTGCCGAAATGGCCCTGCGCCAGCACGAAAACAGCCCGGTTTACGACCGGCTCAAGGGGGTGTTCGACAAGATCGAGGCGTCGCTCCCCGCCTCGGTGTCGGTGCAGCCCTCCTGGGTGGCCGAGGCGCTTTCGGTGGTGCCGGAACCCCAGACCCGGATCGATGCGGCGGTGTGGACCACGGTGAGCGAAGGTCTGCGGGGCCACCGGCTGGTGCGGATCGTCCATGAACGGCCCGGGGCGGCGACAGCCAAGACCCGGGAGGTGGCACCATACCACCTCGCCCGCTATCAGGGCGAATGGTATCTGGTGGGCCACTGCCGGCTGCGCGGCGCACTGCGTACCTTTGCCGTCTCACGTATCCGGGCCGCCGAGCTGCTGGCCGAAACCTTCACCGTGCCGGCGGATTTCGACGCCACGGCCCTTTCCGCCGACAGCTTCGGCGTCTTTGGCGGCCACCACGCCTTCCCGGTGCGGATCCGCTTTCGCCCCGATCTCGCCCCCTATGTGCTGGAACGGCAGTGGCATCCACGCCAGGAGGTGGAACGACACCGCGACGGCAGCGTGGAGCTTCTCTTTCCGGCCACCCACCTGCCGGAGGTGAAGCGTTGGGTACTTTCCTGGGGGCGGGGGGCTCGGGTACTGGCCCCCGCCGAGCTGGCCGCGGCGGTACGGGAGGAACTGGCGGCGGCGCTGGCCGGCTACAATAAGGGAAGCGGCACCGCGACCGACAGCGGCAAGCCACCGAAGGGAATCGGTTGCGAGGCAAAGGGGGGAGGATGAGGGAACGACAGGGAGGACCATGGCCCGCACGGCTGCTCTGCCTGCTGATGCTGCTGCTCGTTGCCGGCTGCGGCATGCAGCGCGTCCGCGTACCCGCCGTGGTCGTGCCGCCTCCGCCGGCCGGGGGCGAGGAGTCAGCGGCCGGCGAAACCCTGGGCACCATGGGCTACACCATTCAGGCCGGCGCCTTTGCCAATCTCGACAATGCCGTGCGGCTCATGGAGGCGCTCCAAAAGGAGGGCCTTGAAGCCTACTATTTCCGGCAGAACGGCCTATTCAAAGTGCGCTTCGGCGACTTTCCCACCGATCAGCAGGCGCGTCAACGGGCAGCGGCGCTGCGCCGGGCCGGTATCATCGACGTCTTCTACATCGTCAGTCCTGAGGAGTACACTGCCCTGCGCGACCGCCGCCACGGTTGCAGCGCCACGTTGCGGGAAAAACTCATCGAAACCGCCGAGCAGTTCCTCGGCATTCCCTACAAATGGGGCGGCGAATCGGCCGATGATGGCTTTGACTGTAGCGGCCTCACCATGGCCGTTTACCGGCTCAACGGCCTCTGTCTGCCGCGCAACTCCCGTCAGCAGTTCTCAGCCGGCCGGCCGGTCAACAAGGAGGAGCTGCGTCCCGGCGATCTGGTTTTTTTCGCCACCAAGGGGGGACAACGAGTGACCCATGTCGGCATCTACCTGGGCCGGGGGCGTTTCATTCATGCCCCCCGCACCGGCAAAACCATCCGCATCGCCTCCCTCGCCAGTCCCTACTTTGCCAGCCACTTCTGCGGCGGCCGCAGCTATCTCGCCCCACCCCCCCAGGAAAAGGGATAGAGCGGCGAGCGGCGTTGCCTTCCGGACAGTCCCGCCCCGGCCAATGGCCATTGGCCGGGGGGCGGAATCGCTTGACAGCCGCTATGTTTTGCCGATCGCTTACGGACACAACAAATAGCTTCCCGGCGCCCCCCTTCCGGTCAGCGGATGACGTTGTCCAGCTTGGCGCCCACCGCGCCCTCCAGGACCGCGCCGGAGAGAGTGGTGCGGGTCAGGTCGGCATTGGTGAGATCGGCACCGGTGAGGTTGGCGCCGGCAAGGTTGGCGCCGGCAAGGTTGGCGTCACGCAGGTTGGCACTGGTCAGATTGGCCCCCCGGAGGTTCGCCTGCTGGAGGTTGGCCTTGCTCAGGTTGGCCTTCCTGAGGTCGGCGCCGGGCAGGTTGGCACCCATGAGGCTCGCCCCGGCCAGGTCCACGGCCGCCAGATTGCAGCCGGGACAATTCTGCGCCATCTGCAGGTAGAAGAAGCGGATGTCGGTGTCGGCATGGTGCTCCACCAGGGGGGGCGGAGCAAGGGCCGGCGGTGACGACGATGCCGCCGGGGCAGCGGCCTGCCGGCTCACGCTGGCAGGCAGGGTGGGGGAGGAGGAGGTGCCCGGCGGCTTACTACTGCCGGGAGGGGTACGGGAGGTGCCCGGGATCACCGTAAAGGAACCGGAAAGGGCGCCGTTGTCGGTGAACTCGCGGTACTCATCCCCCACCTGATAGACCACGCCGCAGAAGCTCTCGCTGCCACCGAGGCGCTTGAAGCGCAGGCAGAGGCGATCCTGGCCGTCCACCTGCCAGCTGCCAGCGCTTTCGACCTGCTCACTGTTGATCGCGTAAAGCTTGCCGTTGGGGAAGCATTCCACCTTGGCGCTGACCCCGTACTCCGCCATCTTCAGGGTATTGCCGGCCACCAGGGTTGTCAGTTCGGCGGCCGACAACTTCTTGCCCCCCTCTTCAATGGCCTTGTTGATCGCCTTGCCGGCACAACCGCCGAGGAGCAAGAGGAGGGGGGGAACAACCAGGGCAAGGGATGCGGAACGCACGACAGGCCTCCTTGGGAAATGGGGGGAAAGCGGCAACGAGGTACTTCCGGCAGAAAAAGGGCAAAAATTTCCCTCTGCCTCTCCCTGACCTCGAACGAAAATCCTAATCCTTCAAAATTTCCTTGCGGAAAAAAGCCTTTCCGTCTCTCAATCTTCGATTTCGATGTCACAGTGGCCGCAGACGGCGCAGCGAAGCATGGGGTCAAGCCGGTCGAAGACCAGCCGCCAGCCTTCGTTGATCATCTGTTCCTCGATTTCGGCCTTGCAGTCGGCGCACAACCACTTGTCGCCATCGTCATTGGTTACCCACAGTTGCATATCGGTCACTCCGTCACTGGATTGGTTGAGGGATGGGCAGCTTCCTCCTCGCGGTGAATGGCAAACGGCGCCCAGCTCTGGCAGGTTGGCATCACTTCGAGGCTGTTGACATTGACATGGGGGGGCAACGCCACCACCCAGCAGATGATCTCGGCGATATCGTCGGCGGTGAGCGGCTCGGTGCCCCGATACACCTCGGTGGCCCGCTCGGCGTCCCCCTTGAAACGGACCACCGAGAACTCGGTGTCGGCGAGGCCAGGTTCGATGTTGGTCACCCGGATACGGGTGCCGAGCAGGTCGGCCCGCAGGTTATGGGAAAACTGGCGGACAAAGGCCTTGGTGGCGCCATAGACATTGCCGCCCGGATAGGGGTAGTTTCCGGCCACCGATCCCAGGTTGACGATGTGGCCCCTGTTGCGCGCCACCATGCCGGGCAACAGGGCACGGGTGCAATAGGTGAGGCCCTTGACGTTGGTATCGATCATGGTTTCCCATTCGTCCAGGCTGGCGCGGTGGGCGGGTTCGAGGCCCAGGGCGAGACCGGCGTTGTTGATCAGTAGGTCCACGGAGCTGAAAGGGGCGGGCAGGCTCGCAAGGGCCTCTGTCACCGCCCGCCGGTCGCGGACGTCGAGGACGATGACGTGGACCGCGGCCTGCCCGGAGAGCTGTTTGTGCAGGGCATGGAGCCGATCGGCGCGGCGCCCCACCAGGATGAGGTTGGCCCCCTGCTCGGCAAAACTCCGGGCACAGGCGGCGCCAAAGCCGGAGGTGGCGCCGGTGATGAGAACGGTCTGGGTCATCGCGCACTCGGGTAGCAATAAAGGGGGCGAAGGGCAGGCGCCCGCACTGCCGGTTTCGATGGGCAACCGGCAGAAAGAGAGCCATGGCAGCGTTCACCCTTAATACATAGTAACGAACCGTTTTTCTTGCAAGTATTTTTCAAGTCGCCCAGCACCGGGCCGGTACCCGTCGGGCCGCATCGGTTCCGGCGCCGGGCCTGGCCAGCTGGTCCGGCGCCAAAGAAATAGCCTCAGCGCCTTGCAATTACTGACGGAATTGGGTTTCATAGGTGGGAATCAAGGAAATCCGGAAACCTGTCCCATGTATACCGATCCCTCCCTGCCTCTTCTCCGCCGCTCCCTGCGGACGCGGCTCCTGGCCCTGCTGCTCGCCGCCGCCAGCCTGGCCACTACCGCCGGCCGCGCGGCCGCCGCGGCCGCGATCCGTTACGACGTACTCTATCTCTGGACCGACACCCTGGACAACGCCCTGGATTACCAGGAGGAGCTTGAGCGGCTGCTGGGTCCCGAGGTGGGCCGCAAGCTCGAGGTGGTGGCGCGGGACGACAACGGCCAGTACGGGGTCATCTATGACCGCAACGGCACGGCCCTCTCTTCGGCCCGGGTGGCGGTGCGTCACAGCCTGCTCCTCAAGGGGGAGGAGTTCGGCGAGGCCCGGGCCATCAAGGACCAGGGCTACCACCAACTCTACAACGTCTGTTACGGCCTGGGGCCGAATCTGACCACGTTGCGCCAGCGGTTCGGGACCATTTATCACTATTTGGGTTCCGAGGTCGGCAAGGATCTCTACATCGAAAAGACCGACTCGGGCAAGTTCGCCCTCATCTACCGGCGGCGGGGCGACCGGGACTCCACCGCCGCTGTTGCCCGCCGCCATGCCAAGCTGTTGGCCAGCAAACACCTCACCGCCTCCATCACCAAGGAAGACAACAACGAAGAGGTCTTCGGCGAGTCGAGCTATCTTGATGACGAGGAGGAGACGCCGGCATCCGCTCCTCCCGTCGCTGTTGCCAACGCCGACCAGGCGCCGACGGCCGCAAGGACGCCGTCGCCAGCCCTGCTGGTGGCCGGCAACCTCAAGCGGCCCGTGGCGGGTGAGGCCGGCAACGACACCGCCCTCGAGCAGCGCCTTGAGGAGTATATCCAGGGCCTGCGGCAAAACGGCCAGGTAAGCGACGACGAGAAGACCGGCTGGCTGGTCATCGACCTCACCAAGGGTGAAACCCTGGTGGATATCAACGTCGACAGCCCCTACCAGGCGGCCAGCATGATCAAACCCCTTTTTGCCCTGGCCTTTTTCCATCTGGTCAAGGAGAGGCGGCTGACTTACGGCCCCAAGAGCCGGCGAATGATGGCGGCCATGATTCAGCGGAGCAGCAACACGGCCGCCGACTGGGTGCTGAAGCAGGCAGGTGGCCCCCAGGCGGTTCAGCACATCCTCCACGACCACTACGGTCAGATCTTCCGCGAAACCAGCATCGTCGAGTACATTCCCAAGAACGGCCGCACCTACCGCAACAAGGCATCGGCCAAGGATTACGGCCGTTTTCTGACCGCTCTGTGGCGCAAGGAGCTTCCCTACGGCAAGGAACTGCGACGGCTGATGGCCCTGCCGGGCCGCGACCGCCTCTACTGTGGCACGCCCATTCCCCGAGGCTGCCTGGTCTACAACAAAACTGGCTCCACGGCCCGGCTCTGCGGCGACATGGGTATCCTCGCCCCCCAGGCCAAGGATGGCCGCCGCTACCCATACGTGGTGGTCGGAATCATCGAAAAGGAACACAAGGCCCGCGACTACGGCTCCTGGAAGATGGCGCGCAGCAACGTCATCCGCCACGTCTCCACCATGGTCTATGAAAAGATGAAGGAGAGCTACAACCTGCTCTAGTTTTCAGTCGAAAACGCCCCCCTGCCGCGGCCAGCGCCGGACGCCATTCGTCATTGGCAGGTAATTGGCCGAACCCTCCTTCCTGATTCGCTTCGTTTTTTTGCCAATCACGCCCGCCAAACCGCTCTCCTCCCTCTCCCTTCGCGGTTTCCCCCCATTCCAGCAAACGAATGCTTCCCGGCCATCAGCCGGAGCGTCACTCCTTCGGTGCCTTGTCCTTCTGCTTTTCATCCTGACGTCGATCCGTCTCGCGGACCAGCCGTTCGGCCTCACTCTCCTTTGCCTCCGGCAGAGCCGGCACATAGCCCTGTACCATCTCCACCAACACCTCAAAGGGGTCGAGCAGCTCGCCACAGAGCGAGCAGCAGACCGTACGCTGGAGCCGGTAGACGGTGACGTGCTTGTGCTCGCAGCCGGCGTCTGGGCGGCCCTGCCGGCGCTGGCGCTCCTGCTGGGCATCCGAGAGGTTGATGATCTTGGTCATGACGGTGACTCCTTCGTATGGAAGGTACCACTGACTGCCGTTATGCGGTTGCCAATGCCACAGAATCGTGCAGGTAAGGTATAAGTTACCTCTCTCTGTAGCCAGCCTCATCGCGCGAAGTTGGGGTGCGGAGGAGCGCATCCTCAGAGGGCGATGCGGACGTTCACCGGCAGTTTCAGCGGGAAGGGGCAGTCGGGCGGAATGGAGACCTCGACGTCGAGCACCTTGTAGTCGACGATTTTGGACGGATCGGTGGGGATGAGCTGCTTGGCGCCCATCTGCTGTTTGATCTCGGTCACCTGACCGGGAAACTCAAGGCCTGGGAAGCCGTCGGCCGTGACCAGGGTCTTCTGGCCCAGCTTGAGCTTGCCGATATCGGTCTCGTCGATCTCGGCCCGCACATAGCGGTTGTCGTAGGTGGCGATGTCGAGCACCGGCATGCCGATATCGAGTGCCTCGCCCTCTTCCCGGTGCTTGCGGGTGATCACCCCGGCGTAGGGAGCGGTGAGCCGCGAGTTGGCGAGTGCGGCCTCGGCCTCCTGCTGTTGCGCCCGGGCCAGGGCCAGCTTGCGGCGGAGCACGGTGAGAGCCTCCTGGCGGGTGCCCTCGCGGAGGAGTGCCAGGTGCGCCTGGGCGGCATTGGCATGGGCGGCCGCCTCCTGCCAAGCCAGGCGGGCCGCCTCCCAGCTGGTGCGGGGGATAACCTTGGCATCGAGCAGCCGCTGGGCCCGCTGCCAGTCAACCTGGGCCTTGGCGAGCCGCGCCTGGGCCTCGGCAAGGCTCTCCGCCCCTTCCTGGACCTCCTGCTTTCTGAAACCTGCCTCGCCCTCGGCAAACGCCGCCTCGGCCACCTTGACCCCGGCCTTGGCCGCGGTTACCTGCGCCGTGAGTTCCCGGGCCTCGAAGACGGCCAAGAGCTGCCCCTTTTTCACCCGCTCCCCCTCATGGACCAGTATCCGCTCGATCTTGCCGGGAAACTTGGCGCTCAAGGTGGAGTGGTAGCGGGCATCGACGATGCCGTAGGCATAGATGGAGTCCACCGGGCTGGCGGGAGCCGCCTGGTCTAGCGGCGGCTGCTCGTCGGTGTGCGACCGGCAGGCGGCAAGCGCCAGCAGGACCCAGAGAAGAAAGATGGGCCAGCTGCGGCCGAGAGGTCTCTTGCGTGATATCTGTCGGGAATTTCGTTTGTTCTTCATGGGGTAATTTTTTCACGGCGTGAAAC
Organism: Desulfobulbaceae bacterium UBA5121; assembly: GCA_002414225.1. Taxonomy (GTDB): domain Bacteria; phylum Desulfobacterota; class Desulfobulbia; order Desulfobulbales; family UBA5123; genus UBA5123. Next base: position 22,545 of record DHYV01000017.1, read on the forward strand.
ACCGCTTTTATCCCTTGTATGGTGCCTTGTGAGTCCTTACTGGGTGCCGGAGACGTGCCGCGAAGCAGATAAGCGTCCGGCGGGCATACGCACATTAAGCATAAGCGGCATTTCCGTAGCGCAGCGGAAAAAATGTCGGTTCTTGTGCTATGGTCGGTTCGTTTCCCCACATTGAACAGATTGCAGGATGACTAAAGGTGAAAGCATACGCCATAAGTGTATTTATTCATTTCAGAAGTTCTTCCGCTTCTGATGGAGTTGTCAAAGGATAAACAATGAAACTGACTGGTACAATATTTAGCCAATCTGTCATCAGTTTATGAAGCTCGTCATTTGATGACACATCGAGAATTACCATGGAACCTCTGCCTACTCTGGGATAGAAGCATACCAACTTGTTCTGTGACTTCAGATTCGCAATCCAAGACCGGAATTCCAATCTTTCCTGTTTCACATCTTCAGGCTTGGCAGGAAGTGGGGTGCTTATCACTAAATAGAGCATAGTCAATAATCTCGTTGATCGATAGCCGCCGAACAGGCCGACAACAAATCAGGTAGAGAGCCTATGGCGAGACTCCGGGTTCGGTCATCGGTACGTGCTTGCCTTCTTGAAGTACTCCATCCTCCATCCAGAGAATACGGTCCACATGGTCCTGGAGCCGCAGGTCGTGACTCACCACCACCACGGTCCGTCCCTGGTCGCGGGCGAGTTCGGCGAGCAGATCGATGATCTGCCGGCCGGTGCGGGAATCCAGGTTGGCAGTGGGCTCGTCGGCCAGGATTACCGGGGCCTCCGCCGCCACGGCCCGGGCAATGGAGACCCGCTGTTTTTCGCCGCCGGAAAGGTCGCGGGGATGAAAATCGGTGCGGGCCGCAAGCCCCACCCGCTCCAAAGCCTGCCGGGCCCGGGCCGGGGCCTCGGCCTTGGCGATCTTTTTGAGCTGGAGCGGCACCAGCACGTTTTCGAGCGCCGTGAGAGCGGCAAAGAGGTTGAACGACTGAAAGATAAAGCCGATGTGTTCGCGCCGCAACCCCGGCAGGCTCCGCTCGTCGCAGGCGGTGACGTCCCGGCCGAGCAAGTGCACCCGGCCGTCACTGGGCCGGAGGATCAACCCCAGCATGGAGAGAAGCGTCGTCTTGCCGCTTCCCGACGGCCCCATGATCGCGGTCACCGTGGCGGCGTGGAAGGCGGCGCTGGCATGGTTCACCGCCACCACGCGGGCAGCGCCCGAGAGGTAGACCTTGCTCACCTGCGACAGTTCCAGGGTCGGCCCGCTCATGCCCGGAAGACCTCCATGGGATCGACCTGCATGGCCCGGTGCACCGAGATCAGCGAGGCCGCGATACAGGTCCCGATGGTGATGGCGAAGTCGCCGGCAAAGAGCTGCCAGGGCTGGATGATGATCTGGCCGCTCTGCTCGTAGAGGTGGGCCACCACAACGTTCACCGCCATGCCGATGGCAAAGCCCATCACCCCGCTTAAGATCGCCTGGCGGAGAATGAGGCCGTAGACGGTGCGGTTGCTCGCCCCCAGGGCCTTCAAGGTGCCGAACTCGCGCAGGTGCTCGATGGTGGCGCTGTAGATGGTCTGGCTCACGATCACCGCGCCGACGATGATCCCCATGAGGATGGTGAAGCCGAAGCCCACCCCCATGCCGGTATTGAGGGTCCAGTAGAGCTGGGTGCGCCAGGCGAATTCGTCGCGGCTGTAGACATCTTCCCACCGCATTACTTTACGGAGCCGGGCGATTACCTCCTCTGCCCTGTGGCCCGGCGCCACCTTGACCATCAGGAAGACGGTGGCGCCCCTGGCCATCGGGTTGAGCTGCTGGGCGGTCTTGTAGGAGGTGAAGATCACCGGCGCGGTGGTAATCCGCCTGGCGCCCCGGCAGATCCCCACCACCCGGACCTTCTTGCCGAAAATCTCCCGGTGGTCGCCAATCTTCATCTCGCCGAGTTTCGAGAAACTCGACTCGTCGACGATCACCCCGCGGTTGTACTTGACGTCCGCAAGCGAGCCAGCCTCCATCTCCCATGGGCCGCCCACCCCGCTGTCCGGATCAAAGCCCACCACCTCGACGTTTTCGCTGCCGCCGCCGGGGAGTTTCATCAGCGACCAGACCAGGATGAGTTTTTTGACCGATTCGACACCGATCACCGCCTTGGCCTTGTTTTCGCGCGCCTCGGGGAAAGGCAGGGAGAAGTCGAAGTTGCGGTTGTTGCGGGCCGTGATCCAGATGTCGCCGTCAGTGTGCTCGATGATGCTGGCGGTATTGTACATCATGCCCAGGTAGACCCCCACCTGGATCAAGATCAGCACCACGGAAAAGGAGATTCCCACCAGGGTGATGACGAGCCGCACCCGATCGTGGAAGAGATTCTTTCTGGCGATGGAGACGGGATAGGCCATGACACTCCCTGAGGATAGTATCGAGCAAGGATAGTTATAACATGTCAGACGGCAATGGCTAAAAAAATGCCGTGGGGGGGAGAGCGGGGAAGAGGACGCATCTGCAGACTCGGCCCGATGATGTATCTTGGCTGAGATGCCGGTCCCGGCGGGTCAGCCTGGAGCACCTGCTGGTCTATAGAATCTTCGCCGAGGTGATCGTGGCCGGGGCTTTTCGGGATTAATTTGAGGGGAGAGGGGAAAGGGATGCTCCGTCCGACATTGCTTCACTCTGGCCATTGAAATGACAGGCGTTGCGCTGTCTGCTTCAGCCAGCTTGGAATCCGGCCCCGGCGTTGCTCTTTGAACTGTTGCCGCATGCCTGCACAAAATCACGGTAAGGTTGCAGCAAGGGGTTGGCGATGAGCGGGAGTGTTGGTTGGTATGTCAGGCAATTTTGCTGAAGCACCTTCTTCGTCTGGGGGAGCGGTAAGGCAACTCGAGGAATAAGGCGTTGCAGGTGGCGGAGAAGTGAGGCACCTCGAAGCGTTCTGGAAACTTGTACGCCAATCGTTGGCAAATCTCCAAAGAGAGTCGGTCCCCATTGAGTGGCAACGGCGAACAGGCAAAAATGAACAGGGCCACGTGTCGGAGCACCAATTCCATTGTTGTAACAATTATCTGTCTCTACCTTTCTCTTGCTAGGCTGCCAACGAAATACAGTCTCGTTTTTGGGTAGTTTTTTTTGTGACACATACGCCCCCCCAAAAAAAGGATGGAGCGATTGCGAGGCGCCCCTAAGGCCATCCCACTGCAGCAAACGCCTGGCCGCTTGAAAATCTTTATCAGATCAAATCGTTGAAGTAGACAATGGAGGGAAAGCGAGCAGAGTAGCGCACCGGCAGGACCGAGCTGGGTCGGGCAACGTAGATCAGGGTGCGAATGCCGTGGGCCGCAGCCGAGGCGAGCACCGCCTCGTTGTCGTCGGCAAGCAGGGCGGTTTCCTCGTCATAGGGAATAACCGCCTTAAGCGCTTCCCAGAAACCCGGCTCCTCCTTGGCCATTCCCACCTCCTCGGCACAGACGATCCGGTCGAAGTGGGCGCCCAGGGCGGTCTTGCGCATCTTGATTTCCAAGGTCTTGGCGTGGGCATTAGTGACGATGCAAAGCGCTTTGCCCATCTTGCGGCAGTGATCCAGAAAGTCGATCACATAGGGGTGAACCCGGATCAGATGGTCGACCCGCATCTTGAGGGCCGGGATATCGAGGCCGAGCTGATACGACCAGAAATCGAGATCGGTCCAGGCCAGGGTGCCCTCTTCGCACCGATAGCGGGCCAGCAGGTGCTGCTTTGCCTCGGCCACGGCCAGTCCGTGCTTCCGGCCGTAGACCTCGGGCAGGTACTGTTCCCAGAAGTAGTCGTCAAAGTGACGGTCGAGAAGGGTGCCATCCATGTCGAGCAGCACCGTGTCGATGCGCGCCCAGTCGACTCTGGGCTCGATTCTCGCTGCGGCGTCCATGGTCACCACTCAGGCCAGACCGAGCAGGGCGGCCACCGTGCTGCCGGCCACGGCATCCTGCAGCAGAGGCTCGAGAATGGCCCGCACGGCCATCTCCTCTTCCGGGGGCACCAGGAGCCCCGGCAGGGGCTGCGCGACCCGCAGGGGGGCAGCGAAGGCACTGGAATGCTTATCTGCCGCCAAAGCCTGGTTTGCGCCAATGGCGGAACCATTTTCGATCAGCCAGGCAAAAACAGCGGCCATCCCCCCCCAGGGCCGCCCCTGATCGAGATGTTCAATGAGTTGCAGGAAAACGGTGTTGACGGTGACCACCAGTGGCGGCACCTCGGCGCAGCCCGTCACCGCGCAGTTGTGAAGCGAGACAAAGGCCCGGCAGCCAAAGGGCCGAGCCGGGTAAACTGTGCAGCGGGCGTCGCGGAGAAAAGGGCAAGGTGCGAGGTTCCAGGCGCTGGCGTCCTCCTCCGACTCCTCGCCCCGCAGGCAGGCGGCGGCAAAGGCATTGGTGGTCAGCAACATTCCGCCTCCGCCGTGGTCACGCCAGGGGAGGGTGGCAAGTTCAGCCTCGCGCCCGGCCTGGCCAAGAAAGGAAAGGAGCCGCTCCCCCTCCAGGCTGGTCATGGTCACACTCTGGGTACAGCAGGTAGCACATCCCGGGCCACAGGCAAGCTCCATGGTGCCAAGCCAGCGGTCGTGGTGTTGACAGATCCGCTCGAGCAGGGCTTGCGGATCCGCCACACACAGCTCATATCTTTGTTTTTGCGACAAAATATTCCTATCCAAGCTGGAGGCTACCGATGAGTTCCCTGACCGAGGCCAACCGGTGCTCCTTGAGATAGGCAATGAGCCCCGCCAGAATCTCCTCGGTGGCCCGGGGATTGATGAAGTTGGCGGTCCCCACCTCGACGGCGGTGGCGCCGGCGATGAGAAACTCGATGGCATCCTCGGCGGAAGTAATGCCGCCGATACCCACCACCGGGATGGACACAGTTCGGGCCACCTGCCAGACCATGCGCAGGGCCACGGGTTTGACCGCCGGCCCGGAGAGGCCGCCCACCACGTTAGCGAGCCTGGGCCGTCGGCTCCGGATGTCGATCGCCATGCCGAGCAGGGTATTGATCAGCGACACTGCGTCGGCGCCGCCGTCGGCTGCCGCCGAGGCGATGGCGGTGATATCGGTGACGTTGGGGGATAGCTTGACGATTACCGGCAGGCGGGTGGCGTTCCGCACCGCCTCGGTCACCGCCCGCGCCATCTTGGCGTCGGTGCCAAAGGCAACCCCGCCCTTCTTGACGTTTGGACAGGAGATATTGATTTCAAGAGCGCTGATCCCCTCGGCGTCGCTCAACCGCTCAGCCAGGGCACGGTAGTCGTCGATGCTGTCACCGAGGACGTTGACGACCACCCGGGCGTTGGCCCGCCGGAGATAGGGCAGCTTCTCGCTCAAAAAACGGTCGACGCCGACGTTCTCAAGGCCAATGGCGTTCAGCATCCCGCAGGCCGTTTCAACGATGCGGGGCGGCGGATTGCCGGCCCGAGGCTGCAGAGAAATCCCCTTGACCACCACCGCCCCGAGACGATGGAGGTTAACGTAGGAGGCGAATTCCTCGCCATAACCAAAGGTGCCGGAAGCGGTCATCACCGGATTGGGCAGTTCAAGCCCGCCAATGGTGACCCGCAGGTCTGGTTGGGTCATCGCCATGCCACCTCGCTCATTTCGAATACCGGCCCGTCCTTACAGACATGGAGGTAACTGTTGGGATCCTTGGGATTGGTGATGGCGCAGCCAAGGCACGCCCCCATGCCGCAAGCCATCATGGTTTCCAGCGACACCTGGCAGGGCCAGGCCATCCCCTGGCAGATCTCCACCACTCCCCGCATCATCGGATGGGGGCCACAGGTATAGACCCGCCAGGCATCACCAGGCGCCATATTCTGGAGCATCAGCTGGGTGACCAGACCATGATGGCCACTGCTGCCATCATCGGTGGCAATAGCCGTGGCGAGGCCAAGCTGCTGAAATTCTCCTTGCAAAACAGTAAGTTCCGATCCAGTTCGAGCACCAAGCAGGGCGACCAGCCGACAGCCGACGACGGCGCTCCGGCCAATCAGACGCTTGGCAAGGAAGAGCAGGGGAGCAATCCCCATCCCGCCACCAATCAGGCAGATGTTCTCTTCCACGCCACTGGGCAGGGCAAAGCCCTTGCCGAATGGGCCGATAACGTTGAGCTGCCCCCCCTGACGAATCCGGGAGAGAAGGGAGGTGCCGCGGCCCACCACCTTAAAAAGAATCTGCACCGCCCCGGCCCCGGTCACCTGATGGATGGAAAAGGGGCGCCGGAGGAGGGGATCCTGGCCGTCAGCGGGCTGGACCATGACAAACTGGCCTGGCTGAGCAGCCTCAGCGATCCAGGGCGCCAGCACCGTGAGCCGGAAGATATCTGACCCGAGCCGTTCGCTACGGACCACCTCGGAAGTTCTGGTCTGCGAATGTTCCATATCAGGCTTACCGACGTAAACAATTTTTCATGATTATCCCTCTCGAACTCACACCTGCTTCTGATTCACAATAAGCCCCATCAACCGCTCCAGGTCGTCGAGGGAATAGTACTCTATTTCCACCTTGCCCCGCTGGCCGCTCTGGATGATCTTGGCCTTGGTGCCGAGGTAGCGAACCAGATCGTTATTGAGCGCCTTGCAGTAAGAGTCCGGGATGCCGACCTTTTCCCGTCGGGCTCGCTTTACGGTGGCACCTTTCGCCTTTTGCTTGGCACGTTTGACCAGCGCCTCGGCCTGGCGGACGGAGAGCCCCTTGGTGACGATCTCATCGCGGGCCGCCCGTTGGCCCTCCACACTGTCAAGACTCAACAACACCCGCGCGTGACCCATGGTGAGGACACCGTTGGCCACATCCTCGCGGGCGAATTCAGGGAGCAGCAGAATACGCAGGGTGTTGGTCACCGTCGACCGCTCTTTCCCCACCTGCTTTGCAACCTGCTCCTGGGTTAACCCAAACTCATCGATCAACTGCCGATACGCCTCAGCTTCCTCCAAGGGATTAAGATTCTGGCGCTGAATGTTTTCAATAAGGGCGAGTTCCAGGCGATTCTGAGCGTCCGCCTCGCGACGAATGACTGGCACCTCGGTTAAACCGACCAGCTTGGCAGCCCGCAATCGCCGTTCCCCGGCAATGAGTTCATACCCCCCCCCGCCCTCGACCTCCCGGACCACCAGCGGCTGAAGTATCCCCTTGTCAGCTATGGAGGCGGCAAGCTCTTCCAGCGCCTCGCTGTTCATCTTCTGCCGCGGCTGATAGGCGTTGGGCTGAATGGCATCAATGGGGCACAAAAAGTACGTAGAATCGTCATTGGCTGAATCGGGCAGCAACGAACTCAACCCCTTCCCCAGCCCACCGGTCCGTTTACTCATCACTCTCCCCCCGTACTGCTTCGCTGATTTTTCAAAAACTCCCGCCCCAACTGCAGATAACTTTGCGCCCCGGTGGAACGGGGATCATAGAGCAACGCCGGCTTACCAAAGCTCGGGCACTCACTCAGCCGCACATTGCGCGGGATAACGGTGCGGTACACCTGATTGTTAAAATGCTTTTTCACCTCCAGGGCCACCTGGTGGGTCAGGTTGTTTCGACGGTCATACATGGTAAGCAGCAGGCCCTCAACGGTCAGCTTGGGATTGTAAGAGTTCTTCACCAACCTAATGGTGCGCACCAGCTGACTCAACCCCTCCAGGGCGAAGTATTCGCACTGCATGGGGATAAGCACCGCATCAGCGGCGGTAAGCGCGTTAATGGTCAACAACCCCAACGAGGGCGGGCAGTCGATGAAGATATAGTCGTAGTCGGACAATAGCGGCTGGATCATTCGCTCCATGTACCGCTCCCGCTTGGCGGCCGAGATCAACTCCACCTCGACACCGATAAGATCGATATGAGTGGGCAGCGCGCTAAGATTTTTCACCTCCGCCACTTCACAGATTGCTTCGGCGGGAGCCACCCCATCAACCAGGCAGTGATAGAGATGATGCCTCACCTTCTTGACATCAACCCCCAACCCACTCGACGCGTTCCCCTGCGGGTCCGAATCCACCAACAACACCCTCTTGCCGAGCATAGCCACCGCAGTAGCAAGATTGATGGCCGTGGTGGTCTTCCCGACCCCACCCTTCTGATTGGCCAGCGCAACAACCTTTGCGACCCTTACCGCTGTTGACCCCATACGCATCTCCTCAAATGAATAAAAAAGACAACCGCGGCCAAGAGCGAACAAGAGAGAGCCGCTTCAGTCCACAACCCATGCTTACAGGCAAAAATTCTCAAGGGGAAACCACAGAGAGGCGCGACCACACTTTAGCCGTTCCACAAACAAACCATTTTTATCCACAAAAGGCAAACAAATTACCACCTACCCCCTTTCACCCTTACAAAAAACAGGCCGGGCATGTTTCACGTGAAACATGCCCAATAAAGCCCTATAATTTCAAGATGTTACAAGAGAAAGAAGGAGTTCGGTGGTGCGAACCATATCGTTAAGCGCGATGAATTCGTCGGTAGTATGAACCTTTGTCATACCGATGCCGAGAATAGCAGTGGCAAGACCATAGCCATTGAGAATGTTGGCGTCACTCCCGCCACCGGAAACAGTGTGGCGCAGAGATCGGTTAAGACGCTGGGCAGCCAGGTCGAGTCGGGCAACCAGGGGGGACGAGGAGGAAAGATGAACGGCAGGGTATTCCGGATCAACATGCCAGGAGAATGAGGGATGACCGGCAACCAGACCGGTTGGATCCTGCCAGTCAGCCACTATCTGCTGAAAGCGGAGCCGGATGGACTCGGTGTGGGCGGCGAGCTTCGCAGCCGAATGGCTGCGGACCTCGCCATGAATAACCACCCGGTCGGGAATGATATTGGTGGCCGTGCCACCGTTGATTAAACCGAGGTTGGCGGTGCTCTCCGCATCAAGACGCCCCAGAGGGAGATCGGCCAAGGCCTGGCCGGCAAGCTTGATGGCACTGAGCCCCTGCTCGGGATGGAGACCTGCGTGGGCGGCCACACCGCGCAACTCGAGCTGAAAACGGTTGGCTGCCGGCGCCCCGACCACCAGCAGATCGATGCCGGCGCTGTCCAGGGCCAAACCCATCCGCGACCTGATCATTTGATAATCAAGATGTTTGGCGCCCAACAAACCAATCTCCTCGCAGGTGGTGAAAACCAGCTCAATGGGGCAGTGAGGAAGGCCGGCATCCCGAAGCACCCGCATCATTTCCAAGAGCATGGCAATACCCGCCTTGTCGTCGGCGCCAAGAATGGTATCGCCAGCACTGGTAAAAACCATGCCATCGAAACGGACCCGAACGCCCTCGCAGGGGGTAACCGTATCGAGGTGGGTGATGAAGAAAAGCGGTTCGCGCTGAGCATCACCGCCGAAACGGACCACAATGTTACCGGTATCCGAACCGGTTCCTGATGCAGATCCATCCTCATAGATTGCTTCAGGCTGCAGCTGATCACGGATGAGAGCAATCAGGTGGGCCGCCAGGCGCCCTTCGCTGCGCGAAGGACTGTCGATCTCGCAAAGGGTAACAAAGGTGTCGGCCAGGCGCTGGGGGTTGACAGGGGGAAGCATGCAAAGACCTCATCGGGTAAGAGAGAATGGCGCGACCACTCTCCAGCCGGATCAAGTAAGGAAAAGAGTGGAGTGAAGCACCGTTGACTAAGGTAAAGAATAGGGCCAAGCGCTGTCAAGGGGATGAAAAACTTGACGGCAAACACCACCAGACACCCAACCAGCTGATTTAAAAGAAACAAAAATGACAAAAGGAAACATCCGCGAAACAAGCTGCCCTGGCCGTCCGGATGAGCAGAACAGCGTTGATAAAAATGATCCGCATTGCAAAAGTGCAGGTAGCTGTTCATAATATTATCGGCAATAATCCTTGAGCACCTCACAAATCCAGAGGAGACCCGTACTGTTATGGATGCCGTACTGAGCACCTGTGTCTACTGCGGCTGCGGCTGTGGCTGCTACCTGCACGTCCAGGAGGGGAGGGTGGTTGGCAGCTCCCCAAGTCGTAATCATCCGGTTTCACGGAACAATATTTGCCTGAAGGGATGGCATCTCCATGAGATGGTCCACAGCCCGGACCGGCTCACCAGCCCACTGGTGCGCAAAGGCGGCCGGCTGGTGAAGGCTGGCTGGGAAGAGGCACTCGACCGGGCGGCGTCCGGGCTTAAGAAATGCATGACCAAACACGGCAGCGAAGCCCTGGGGGTTCTGTCGTCTGCCAAGTGCACCAACGAGGAAAACTTCCTGATCCAGAAGCTGACCAGGGCGGTACTCGGCACCAACAACATCGACCACTGCGCCAGGCTCTGACACGCGCCAACGGTGGCAGGTCTTGCCACCACCTTTGGCAGCGGCGCCATGACCAACTCGATCAACGAGATCGAAAACTCCGAGGTGCTGCTGGTGGCGGGTTCCAACACCACCGAGGCGCATCCCCAGGTGGCCCGCCGGATTTACGACGCGGTTGACCGGGGCGCCAAACTCATCGTTATCGATCCCAGGCGGACCAAACTCGCGAGCCGCGCCCACATCCACCTCGACATACGCCCAGGCACCGATATTGCGCTGTTGAACGGCATGATGAGGGCCATACTCGACGACAACCTGGCCGACGACCTGTTTGTTGAGATGCGCACCGAGAACTTCTACGCTCTGCGCGACATGCTCTACCGGCTCGATCTTGCCGAGGTGGCGGCGGTCACCGGGGTTGACCAGCGGCTCTGGCAGCAGGCCGCTCGCCTCTATGCCCGGGCCCGCAAATCAGTGATCTGCTACTGCCTCGGGGTGACCCAGCACATCTGCGGCACCAACAACGTCCAGGCCTACGCCAATCTGGCCATGCTCACCGGCAAGGTGGAAAAGGAGCACTGCGGGGTGGACCCGCTCCGGGGCCAGAACAATGTCCAGGGCGCCTGTGACATGGGGGCGCTCCCGGGCGTTTTCCCTGGTTACCAGCCGGTGAGCGACCCCAAGGCGCGGGCAAAGTTCGAACAGGCATGGGGGGTGAGGCTACCCGCCAAGCCCGGCCGGACCCTCCTTGACATGACCCACGGCGGCGGCAACGGTCCGGTGCGGGGGATGTTCATTGTCGGCGAGAATCCGCTGCTCAGCGACCCGACCATGGACAAAGTCCGGGAAACCATGGAAAACCTCGATATCCTGGTGGTGGCGGATATATTTTTAAGCGAAACCGCCCAACTGGCCGACGTGGTGCTGCCGGCCGCCTCCTTTGCCGAGAAAACCGGCACCTTCACCAACTCGGAACGGAGGGTGCAGATGGTACGGGCCGCCATCCCGCCACTGGCGGAAAGCCGCACCGATGCCGAGATCGTCATCGCCCTGGCCAACCGCCTGGGCTACTCCATGCACTATCAATCTACCGCCGAGATCATGGAAGAAATCGCGTTGCTCACCCCCATCTACGGCGGCATCTACCACGACCGGCTGGAAGAGAGCTGGGGCCTGCAATGGCCCTGCTTTGACCGAGCACACCCCGGCACACCCTTCCTGCACAAGTACATGTTTACCCGAGGCAAGGGCCATTTCGTGCCCGCCGACCATCAGCGGCCAGCCGAGTCGGTGGATGAAGACTACCCCCTGCTGCTGATGACCGGACGCATCTACCACCACTATCACACCGGCACCATGACCAGGAAAAGCGCCGCACTGAACCGTGAGTGCAACGAGGCGGTACTTGAGATCAACCCCGCCGACGCCCGCGCGCTGGCAGTACGCAACGGCGAGCGGGTGCGGCTCGCCTCGCGGCGGGGGGCCATCGAACTCAAGGCCGGAATCACCGAACGGGTGGCTCCCGGCATGCTCTACACCACCTTTCATTTCGCCGAAGCACCCATCAACCGTTTAACCGTCGCCGACCGGGATCCGGGCTCGCAATGCCCCGAGTACAAGGTCTGCGCGGCCAAGGTGGAGAAACTGACCTGATGGAAACACGATATATCCTCAAAAAAGATCACCTGGCCCCCTGGCTGCGGCGGGTCGCCAAGAGCCACCGGGTGGTGGCGCCGGTGAAGAATCGCCACGGCGACACCCTTTACGCGGAAATTGACGGTCTGGATAAGGTGGAACTCGACCTCGCCGGTCAGCCCCAGGCATCGGCAAAATCCTTTTTCCTGCCCCAGCAGGAGGTGCTCTTCACCTACCGGACAGGAAAGGGGGGCTATGAATTCCATGAACCCGCGACGCCCGCCCCGGCCACCGTCTACTTCGGACTCCGCTCCTGCGACCTGTCGGCTATCCTCTATACCGACGTGGTCTTCATGGGCCGGCATAAAGATCCAGGCTACCGCAGAAGGCGCGAAGGGGCGATTCTGATCAGCATCGCCTGCCACCAGCCCCACCCCAACTGCTTCTGCCATGCCACCAAGAGCGGCCCATTTCTCGAATTCGGCTACGATCTCCAGTTCACCGACCTTGGCACCCGCTTTCTCGTCGAGGCTGGCAGGAGTCGGGGTGAGACGCTGATCAGCCAGTGGCGACCCTTTTTCAGCGAGGCAGCGGAAGAGGATGTCAAGCTCCAGTACCAGCTGGCACTCGAGGCCAACGGCCTCTTCCGCCGCAACGTCGATGTGGGCTGCGCGGTGCGAAAGCTGGCCGAGGGCGAGGTGGCCGAGGGGATCTGGCGGGAGTTGGCCGACCGCTGCCAGGATTGCGGCGGCTGCGCCTACCTCTGCCCCACCTGCACCTGCTTCACCATCCGCGACGAAAAGCTGGGGCCGGAGCACGGCGAACGGCTGCGGTGCTGGGACGCCTGCACCCTTGAAGGCTTCAGCCGCATGGCAGGCGGCCACAACCCGGTGGCAAGAGAGCAGCACGCCCTCAAGCGCCGCTTTCAGCACAAACTGCGTGACGACGTCCACAAGCACGGCCGACCGAGCTGTGTGGGCTGTGGCCGCTGCGTGGGGATCTGTTTTGGCGGTGTGGACATCGTCGGCTTCATCGACCGACTGAGCGAGGAGGATCTGCCATGAGCGACTGTGGCTGCAGGAAAGGCAACGAGCAAGCGGAAAACGATAAGAATGGCGGCAACAGCTACCTGCCCTGGCCGGCACGGATCGAGGCGATTAGCGAGGAAAACTCGCAGATCAAAACCTTTGTGCTTGCCTTCAGCGGAGACAAGAGGCAACAAGACTACCGATACCTGCCGGGCCAGTTCCTGATGGTGTCGGTGCCCCACTGCGGCGAAGCACCGATTTCCATCTCCTCTACCCCCACCCGCCCGGGGAGCGTGCACCTGAGCGTGCGGCGGGCAGGGCTGCTCACCAACGCCATGCACGGGTTGGCGGTTGGGGATACCGTCGGCCTGCGCGGTCCCTACGGCAGGCCCTTCCCGTTGGAAACCTTCCGGGGCAAGGATCTTCTCTTCGTGGCCGGCGGCATTGGGCTGGCGCCGTTGCGCTCGGTGATCAACCACGCCCTGGACAGTGAGCACGACGGCCGCATCGAGATTCTTTACGGCAGCCGTTCGCCCGAGGACATAGCCTTTAAGGCCGATATCGCCACCTGGGAAGCAACCCCCAAGGTCTCCTGCCGGCTCACCGTGGACGTCGCCAGCCCCGGCTGGGAGGGCGAGGTGGGCGTGGTGACCAGACTCCTGCCCCAGGTCGATCTCGACCCCAAGACCAGCGTGGCCCTGGTCTGCGGCCCGCCGCTGATGATCCGTTTCGTGATGGCCGAGCTGAGCCGCATGGGCTACAGCGACGAGCGGATCATCACCACCATGGAGCGGCACATGAAATGCGGCCTTGGCGCCTGCGGCCACTGCCACATGGACGACCGGCTGGTCTGCGTCGACGGGCCGGTGTTTAGCCTTGCCGAGCTGCGCGGCCGTGACGTAGTGGAGCTGCGCGACAAGCCATGACCGCAAACCATGACAACCAACCAGCACGGGTAACATTTGAGCCGAGCGGCCGGGTAATCACCGTCGCCCCCGGCGAAACAATCCTCAAGGCGGCCCGCCGGGCCGGCATCCACATCAACGCCTCCTGCGGCGGCGCCGGTGTGTGCGGCAAGTGCAAGATAACGGTGATCGCCGGCGAGGTGGCCGGAGGGCTCGGCAAACGGCTCACCCCGTCGGAGCTTGCAGCAGGCAAACGCCAGGCCTGTTCGGCCCTGCCGCACGGAGCGGTAACCGTCGAGCTGCCCCAGGAAAGCGATCTCGGTCAGGGAGTACTGGGTACCGAGGTGCCGGTGGCCCATCAGAGGGCCGGCCAGCACGTTTTTCATATCGAGGAGCTGAAGCGGGAAGGGGTCTTCCTGCCGCCGGTGGAAAAATTCTTCCTGGAGTTACCCCGGGCCACGGCCAAGGACAACATGGCCGATGCCTCGCGGATCATCCTCGGCCTTCACAACCAGTACGATCTGCGGGGGCTGACCATCTCGCTGCCGGTGCTGCGCAAAATCCGCCAGGCGCTCCGCGAGGACGACTTCCGGGTCACGGTCACCGTCGCCTTCCCGGTGAGTACGACGGGGAAAAAATACCTGATCAACATCCAACCCGGCAACTGGGTGTACCGCAAATTCGGCCTGGCGCTCGATATCGGCACCACCACCGTCTACGGGCAGCTGGTGGATCTCAACAGCGGCGAGGTGCTGGCCGAGGCCGGCGACTACAATGGCCAGTTGAGTTTCGGCGAGGATGTGATCTCGCGGATGGTCCATGCCGAAAAGGGGGAGGGGCTCGACGAGCTGCGCGGCGCGGTGGTGACCACCATTAACGACATCATCGGCCGGATGCTGAGAAAAACCGCCATCACCGCCGACGAGATAACCTCGATCACCATCGCCGGCAACACCGCCATGACCCATCTCTTCCTGGGGCTGGAGCCTTACAACATCCGCCGCGCCCCCTATGTGCCGGTCACCACCTTCCTGCCGCCCATCCGCGCCGCCGATCTCGACCTGCACCTGCCGCGCCACTCCGTGGCCATGGTCTATCCGTCCATCTCAAGCTACGTGGGCGGAGACATCGTCGCCGGGGTCATGGGCTCGGGAATGTACCGCACGGACAAGCTGACCCTCTATATCGACGTGGGAACCAACGCCGAGATCGTCATCGGCAGCCGCGAATGGCTGGTCTGCGCTGCCTGCTCGGCCGGTCCCGCCTTCGAGGGCGGCGGCATCACCCACGGCATGCGGGCGGCGGCCGGGGCTATCGAAGACTTCGACCTCGACCCGCTCACCCTGGAACCCATGCTGCTCACCATCGACAATCGCCCGCCGGCGGGCATCTGTGGCTCGGGTCTGCTGGTGATCGTCGCCGCTCTCTTCCAGCGCGGGGTCATCGACCATCGCGGCAAGTTCCGCCGTGGACTCGCCACCGACCGCATCCGTCCCGGACGGAGCGGCCACGAGTTCGTCCTCGCCCGGGCCGAGGTAACCGGAACCAAGGAAGACGTGGTGATCAACGAGGTAGATATCGAGAACTTCATTCGCGCCAAGGCGGCCATCTTCGCAGGGGTCAAGACCCTGGTGGAGGAGGTAGGGCTCGGAATCGGCGACATCGAGCAGATCATTCTCGCCGGCGGCTTCGGCAGCTACATCGATCT
>DHYV01000005.1 GCA_002414225.1 Desulfobulbaceae bacterium UBA5121
ATCATCGCCGTCGCCTTCCTGGGCACCTTCCCTGCCTTCTTCAAGTATGTCAATCAGACCGGGGCGCCGGCGGTGACCAACCGCAAATGACCTCTGCCGCCCACAGGAGAAAAAAGAACCCGGGCGCCCCCCCGGGTTCTTTTTTTGTCCTTAAAGAAGGAGTCAGTGCTTGCCATAGCGAATGGGATGTTGCTATGTTTCCTCAATGAAAGGAAGAACGATACGCCATACGATCACCTGAAAAGGAGGTCCGCACCTTGGCCCGATATGTCCGGAACTACATCCTGCTGCTGGCATTTACCACCCTGGCGGTGATCGTTTACAACGCCTACCGCGTCGAAACGCGCCCCCCCTACCTCGAATATTCCTCCTTTCTCGACAAACTCGAAAAGGGCGAAATCCGCTCCGTGACCTTGAAGGGCGGAGAGATCAGCGGCAGCGACCAGCTGGGGCAGCCCTTTGCAACCTTTGCCCCGGCGCCGGCGACCCTCTTGCCGCGCCTGGAAGGCAAGGGGGTGATAATCAGCGCCCGGCCGGAGAGCCAACTCTCAGGATTCTGGACATCGACCTTCCCTTCCCTTCTCCTGGTGGGTGGTTTCATGTTTTTCATGGTCATGCAGCAGAAGGGCACCGGCGGAGCGGCGAGCGGCTTTTCGCGCCAGCATCTCCCCAAGGCATCGGCTGCACGCCAGAAGGTGACCTTTGACGATGTGGCCGGCATCCCAGAGGCCAAGGACGAACTGGTGGAAATCGTCGAGTGCCTGCGCGACTCACAGAAGATTACCCGCCTGGGCGGCCGCATCCCCAGGGGGGTGCTGCTGCAAGGCCCCCCGGGGACAGGCAAGACCCTGCTCGCCAAGGCCATTGCCGGCGAGGCGGGCGTTCCCTTCTACAGCCTGAGCGCTTCTGACTTCGTCGAGATGTTCGTCGGNNCATCTTCATCGACGAAATCGACGCTGTTGGCCGCAGCCGGAGTGCCGCCGGTGGCATGGGCGGCCAGGACGAGCGGGAGCAAACCCTGAACGCCCTGCTCGTAGAGATGGACGGTTTCCGTTCCGACGAGACGGTGATTATCGTGGCCGCCACCAACCGCCCCGATGTCCTCGACCCGGCACTGATGAGGCCCGGGCGTTTCGACCGCCAGGTCACCATCCTCCCCCCCGATGTCAAGGGGCGCCACCAGATCTTACAGGTACATGCCCGCCAGGTTGCCATGGCTCCGGAGGTGGAAATCTTTGACGTGGCGCAGAGCACGCCTGGCTTTACCGGAGCAGAACTCGCCAATCTGGTCAATGAATCAGCTCTCATGGCCGCACGCAAGGGCAAGTCGGCCATCCAGCTCGACGATATCGAGGACGCCCGGGACAAAATCCTCATGGGCGCCGAACGCAAGGGCTTGGTGATTAGCGAGCAGGAACGCAAGGTCACCGCTTATCACGAGGCGGGCCACGCCATCATCGCCAAGCTGCTGACCAACGCCGACCCCATCCACAAGATTACCATCATCCCGCGTGGCCGGGCCATGGGGGTCACCCAGCAGGTACCGCTCGACGACCGCCACTCCTACTCCCGGGAATACCTGATGAACCGAATTAAAATTCTTCTCGGCGGCCGCACCGCCGAAGAGCTGGTCTTCCGCGAGTTTTCCACCGGCGCCAGCCAGGATCTCCAGGTGGCCACCGACATCGCCACTCGCATGGTCTGCGAGTTCGGGATGAGCGAGGTACTCGGTCCCAGGGCTTACGTCACCGCAGCCGAAGGCTTTTTGGGTGGCAACGGCCAGCAGCGCCCCTACAGCGAGGAGATAGCCCGGACCATCGACCAGGAGATCAGCAAGCTGGTGGCAGACTGCTACCAGGAGGCGGTCATCATCCTGGACGGCAAGATCAACTACCTCCACAAGCTCGCCGAGGTTCTCCTTATCCAGGAAACCGTTGACGCCGAAGAGGTAGAGATCATCGTCAGCTGCGCCAAAGTAGACTCCCCCGGCGCCACTTCGGCCTGTTTAACTGCCTAATTCGTCCTGTTTTTTTCAAAGTGTTGCACGCTACACTTGTGTTGCCACATAAGTGTAGCGTGCAACACTTTTCCCGCCTGTCCCCCGGCCGTCGGCGGCGGGGGGCGCCCTACCCCGCCAAAAATTTCATCGCTTCCCCCCAAGGAGACGGCAGTTGCCGCGCGACTGCCTCCCTCCCCATCCACCCGACCCACCCGACCCTCATCTCCTGAATACCGATTCAGTCGCCCCACGCGTCTGGCACTGTATGTGCAACATTGGGGTTAGCGAAGAAAAATCGCCTGCCCCATCCTCAGGGAGCGGGGCACGTCGTGACTAGGCAATGAGACGGAACGCGGCTTTCTAACCAAATAGCAGCAACAAGGAGAGGTGCAATGGGAGGTAAAACGAAAAAATTGTTGAGAGTGGCCGTAGTGCTGGCAGCCTGGGGACTCGCGCCTCATGCCGCGCTGGCAGCGGACGGCCCGGGGGTGGTGGAGCTTGGCAGTCTTTCCAACCTGTTCGAGCCGGTCACTTTTAATCACACCATGCACACCGATGTGGCCAAGAGCTGCGCGGAGTGCCACCACCACACGCTGGGTGACGCGCCCATCGACAAAACCTGTGCCCGTTGTCACAGGGCGAACCAGCCTGCTGACAGCGTGGCCTGTCGTGAGTGTCATCCGGCGAATCGGTTTGCGGCCGACTACCTGGCCAAGCTCGAGGCAAATCCGCAGCTCTACCACACCGGCAAGCCCGGCCTCAAGGGAGTTTATCACCGCAAATGCCTCGGTTGCCACCGCACCATGGACGGCCCCACTGGTTGCGAAGACTGCCACAAGATGACGGAAAAGGGCGAAGCGTTCTATCGAACCGGCAAATTCGCTCCCCCCCCCGCGAAGCATGAGGCCGGCGAAGAGTGAGCAATAAGCGACGGCGACCAAGCGGGGAAGCAATCAACATCATGAGGAATGATCGATGAAAAAAATAGATCGCAGAAATTTTCTCAAGGGAGGCCTGGCCGGCGGTGCCGCGCTTGCGGCCACCGGTAAAGCCACCAAGGCAGAGGCCTCCGGCAGTTTCGGCGGCTACCCCAACAGCATGGGGGTACTGGTGGACTTCACCAAGTGCGTGGGCTGCCGCACCTGCGAGGCGGCCTGCAACAAGGAACAGGGGCTTCCGGCCCCGGACAAGCCTTTCACCGACAAATCAGTGTTCGACGAGATCCACCATGGCAAGCGGCATCGGCGGACCACCGAAAAGGCATTTACGGTGGTCAACCGTTACGACATCCCGGGTCGGGCAGAAGGACCGATATATCGCAAGTTCCAGTGCAACCACTGCCAGGAGCCGGCATGTCTCACCTCCTGCTTTGTCAATGCATACACCAAGACCCCGGAAGGCGCGGTTATTTACAACTCCAAGGTTTGCGTCGGCTGCCGGACCTGCATGATCGCCTGTCCCTTCTACGTACCGGCCTACGCCTACTCAAGCGCCACCAACCCCATCGTGCGAAAGTGCATCATGTGCTACGACACCCGACTCAAGTTCGGTCGACCGCCGGCCTGCGTCGAAGCCTGTCCCCAGGAGGTAATGGTCTTCGGCCGACGAAAGGATCTCATCAAAATGGGCCACGAGCGCATCAAGGAACATCCGGACAAGTACGTGGACCATATCTACGGCGAGAACGAGGTGGGAGGCACCTCCTGGCTGTATCTCTCCGACGTACCGTTCGATCAGGTAGGTTTCGACACCCATTTGGGCAACGAACCCATCATCTCCTACGTCAAGGATTTCTTGGCCATGGTACCGATTGTCCTGACCGTCTGGCCCGCGCTGTTCACCGGCTTCCATCTACTCGCCACCCGCAAGGAGGAAGCGAACACGAAAGAAAATGAGTCCAAAGGTAGGGGGGTGTGACTATGAACAGATTAGTCGGCAAAGGTTTCAAACCGATCAATTCGCTAACCAAATCGGACGGCAGCCGCTGGACGGTCAAGGAAAAACTTTTACTCGGGCTCACCCCCGGCGAGTACATGAAAGTACAGTGCCGCAATCCCTTCAACTGGATTCTGTGGGTAATCTACATCATCGGCGTGCCAGTGTTGGTGGGCCGCTTCATCAACGGTCTGGGCTGGGCAACCGGAGGTTCCTATGACTATCCGTGGGGGCTCTTCCTGGCCTGGGGCCTCTTCACCATGGTACCGCTTTCAGCCTCTGGCTTCATGCTGGGCACCACCGTGGAACTCTTCGGCCGCAAGGATTTCAAACCCATCGAGCGGCTGGGACTCCTGAACGGCCTGCTGGGGTATCTGTTCGCAGTCATGTTCCTTCAGGTCGACCTCGGCCAACCGTGGCGTCTCATCTACCCGATGTTCGTATCCTTGGGCCCGGCCGCAGTCCTCTTCCTGGTGGCCTGGCACGTCGCCACCTATCTTTCGGTGCAGGTTGCCGAACTGGTTCCTGCCTACTCCGAGTGGATGGGCCTGCCCAAGGCCAAAAAGGCCATCCGAAGCATGGTGTTGGGCCTCACCGTTGCCGGCATCATCCTCTCCACCCTGCATCAGGGCGCTCTGGGCGCGCTTTTCACCTATGCGCCGGGAAAGGTCCACCCACTGTGGTACTCCTCTCCCTTCCAATGGTTCCACTTCCTGACCTCTGCCATCTTCGCCGGCCTCTCAATGCTCATCGTGGTCAGTACTCTGAGCAAGTGGTTCCTGCGGTGGCGGTGTGACGACAACTTCAAACAGAACCTGGACAAGCTCACCGTGGGGCTCGGCAAGGGTTGCTCGCTTGCCCTGGTCACCTATCTGGTCATCAAGATCATCGCCGTGGCCCATGACAACGAATGGGAGTATCTCTTCACCGGTTGGGGACAGTACTTCATGTTCGAAATCACGGCGGGCACCATCATCCCGCTCATTCTCTACACCATGGCCGTGCGGCGTGACAGCGCCAGTATCGCACGGGTGGCAGCGTTCATCGCGGTTTTCGGTGTCGCCCTGAACCGGATCAACACCGCCCTCATCGCCTTTAACTGGAAACTCTATCAAGAGATCCCCCCCTGGCGGGAGGTGGTCATCGTCCTGACGGTCTATTCCACCTACATCGTGGTCTACCGGTTTATTTTGGCCCGGATGCCGATCCTCTACACATGGAAGGATCGGAATTGAAACAGCCGAAAAAGGTGGGCACCGGCGGCACCCCTGCCGCCGGTGCCTTAGCCACGGGTGCACCATATGGCGCTGCCGCTCAGGAAAACCATCTCTATCGCGGTGTTAACCGCCGCCATCACCCTCGTCTGCATGCTCGCCCTAGGGGTACGACAGGTCCAACTGGCGCGTCAGCATGAGGTGGTCGCCGCCCAGACAGAAAAAATAGTCTTTCAGTTCGCCATCATCCGCGAACATCTCCAAGAGTTGCTGCTGAACGGCGAGTACGGCAGGATGGCCGGTATTGCCAACGACCTGGAGGAACTCAACGCCAACCTCGTCCAGTTGTTCACCAGGAAAGAAATCGCTGAAGAATACCAGCTGAGCCTGATCAACACCGTGGACGTCCCCGGCCTCATCCTCCAGGTACGGAAGATCGGCGAACCGGCCGTCACCCCGGAAGCGTTGCGGCAGTTAAACGACGATATGCGCACGGCGGGTGAGCGGCTGCTGTTGTTTGACCGGCTGGTGGTCAACTCCACCAAAGTCCGACTCATCGATTTCCAGAACATCGTCATCGGCTCCCTGGCCGTGGTATTAAGCCTGCTGGTGGCCGTCCTGCTCTGGCTGCGCCGGCATCTGGTGGAGCCGGTGGCCCAGTTGGGTACAGCAGCGCTGACGGCCCTGGAGGAGGGAGGAGAACTGCTTCTGCCGGAAAGCATAAAGGGCAGCAGGGAAACCAACCTGCTGCAGGAGGTGGTGCGCGAGCTGTTCAGTGTAAAACGTCAGTTCGAGGAAGAGACGGTGGAAGAACAACAGCTCGCCGCCGCCCTGAAGCGCGCCTCCCTGGCAATGGCCGCCGCCACCGACAAGAAACAGATGTTCCGCGATGTCTGCCGCTCCCTGCTCCTCAACCCGGAGTACTGCCTGGTATGGATCGGTGAGGTGGATGCCACCGGCACCGATATCGAACCGGTTTCGGCCGACGGCTCCACCACCATGAGCCGCAAGGAGTGTGAGGCATGCCTTGCGGTCCTGCTCACCGATGCCGAAGAAAAGGGCGTGGCCCACAACCCGGCGCTACAGGCCGTCAAACGCCGGGAAACCGTGGTGGCACGCGACATCCTGGCAGAGATCCCCATGGGACTGCTCAAGGAAACACCGCTCGCCCATGGCAAGGCGGCGTGCGCTGCCCTGCCGGTAATCTGGCAGGAAACACTCTACGGCGTCATCTCCATCTATGCGGCCTCCAACGAGGCGTTCAGCGAACAAGAACTGGGCTTCCTGGAAACATTCGCCGCCGTGCTGGGCTGCGCGACCACCGCCCTGGCCACCCAGGGGCGGCTTGCCGTAAGCCAGGAGCGACTGCGACAGCTCTTTGCCGAACTCGGTGCGGTACTCATCGCCCTTGACAACGGCGGCCGGGTGGTGTCGGTCAACGAGTCCGGCGCCGCCCTCAGCGACTCTCCGGCCTCGGAGCTGGTGGGGCGCCAATGGCAGCAGGTCCTGCGGCTCAAGGCCGGGGAGTATGTCGACCGGGAGCCCTCACCGGAGTTGCTGGAAGAACTCAGCGGCTGCCGGCGGCCGTTGTCCATGGCCATCCAGGGCCGGAACCGGGAACACGCCGTATCATGTCAGGTGATCAAGGAAGCGAACGGATTCCTGCCGGCCGGCTATTGGTGTGTGGCCTTCCCGGTGGGTCAGGAAGGATGGCTGCGGCAAGGCGGCGAACAGCTGCGAACCAGCCGGCTGGCAGTGCTGGGTGAAGTGGCCACGGGCGTGGCCCATGAGGTAAGCGATCTGAGCAACGGCGTAATCAACTACGCCCAGGTGCTGGCGGACGAAGCCAGCCAGGATGCCTCCCAGTCCGGGTTGCTCCACAACATCATCACCGCTGGCGAGCATATCGCCACCCTGGTCGGCAAGCTGGTGTTCTACGGCGAAGAGGGACAGCCAGAAGAGTATCTGCCGCTGCTTAACGTCCTGAAGGATGCGGTGATGCTCAGCGGTTGTCACATGCGCCACGATGGCATCCAACTCGAGGTGGAGGTGCCGGAACACCTGCCGGCGCTACCGGTCAACGCCCATCAGTTGCAGCAGGTTTTTGTGACTGTCTGCGACAATGCCCGTCGCTCCCTCAACCTGCGGTATCCGGGCAGACACCAGAACAAAAAGTTCCGCATCGAGGGATTCATGGTCAGTGCCGCCGGCCAGGATCTGCTGCGCCTCGTCTTTACCGACCATGGCCTGGGGCTCGACGCCGGCCAGTTCGACAAGGGGGGCAAGGCACTGGGCGAGGCCGATCTGGCAGCACTGGGATTTGAGCAGAGCCGCAAGATCGTCGCCCAGCACGGCGGCACCATGACCGTCACCAGCGTCGGCGGCGAACACACCACCGTCACCGTCGACTTTCCTCTCTAGTGATCAAGGGGGAGCCTACACCGCAGCCCACCGGCCGGATGCCGCGGCATTACCCAAGGCGCGGCCGCAAAAGCGCCCCACTCCACCGGAATTAGCCGCCCCGCCTTTTGGACTTGTCCTGGCTGCAACGGCAAAACCTTGCATAGCTCCCCAAAGGAGGTACCACCATGTCTTCCCTCAAGCAACCGCAGTTTACCATCTCCGCGGCCGCGGCCAAACTGGGCCTGCACCCCCATTCCCTGCGCAACTACGAAAAGGCGGGACTGATGAAGCCGTACCGCAAGGGCCGGTGGCGGTACTACAGCCTGGCGGACATCGCCTGGATCAAATGCCTCGTCAACATGATCCACCACAAGGGCATTTCCATCAACGCCCTGGGCAAGTTGCTCACCTTCGCGCCCTGCTGGGAGATTGCCGACTGCCCGCCGGCCAGGCATCGCGCCTGCCGCTGCACCCACGGCAAGCAGGTCGCCAGGCAGGGGAAAGCGGCCCGTGCCACTGACGGCCGGAACAGCGCCCGGCCGCTGGCATGGCTGTAACCGATGCGGGAGAGTGGCCGGCCGGCAACGATCAGGCCGTAAGGCCGTCATCCCCGGCCGAAGAGGATGACGCCGATCGCTGACCGGCGCGAAGAAAGAGTTCCAGGAGCTTGCCGTTTACAATGGCAAAAAGGATGATATACCCTGACAGCACCACTGTGTAGCTGAGCCCGAAGTAATAGATCATCACCGGCAAAAAGGGAATCTTGACGTTGCGGTTGTAGAGAATGACTCCGATAAAGGCATCGCGCACCCCGTGCTGCCTGAGTTCCGCGAGCAGAGGATAGAGAATGTAAGGCGGCCCGGAGATGAAGACGCCGCCCACCGTGGCGAGCAGCCAGCCCTTCCAACCCGACTCCCGGCCCAGGTACTTCCTGATCCGGTCCGGGCCGAGCAGGTTGATGCCGAGCAGAAAACAGAAAACCAGCGCCAGGATCGGCACCACCTTCACCAGCATGGCGAGGAACCCGCGCAAAGCCGCGGCCGCCGCCGTCGGCCGCCAGAGGCCAACCAGCGCATAGGCGGCCAGCATGATGAGCAAAAAACGGTAACGGCCGGGAATTCCCTTGCCCCCGGCTTTGCGGCACTCTGCCGGCCCGCTCACCGGAACACCCCAAGGGTGGCCACGGTGAGTCCGGCCAGAAAGATGGCAAAGAAAAAATTGAGCACGTTGCGGAACAGGGCGAACCGCTTGCCGAGAAAGGCCGCTTCCAGAGGCAGCATGGCTACCCCGACCGTGGTCCAGGCGAGGATGAAGGCGGTGACCGCAAGCAGGCTCACGCCTTTACCAAGCAGTTCGCCGCCGACGATGTACGAGGTGATGGGGATGCCAAAGGAGACACTCCCCGCCCCGGCGCCGATCAGGGTGTCGTGCAGATAATGGCCGGTGAACAAGGTCCGGTACCGGCCTGCCAGCAACGGGTCCAGCAGGTTGATCACCAACAGCATGCCGACCAGGATGGGCAGCACGGCCTGAAAAAGAGCAACGGTTTTACGAAAGGCCATTCCCAACGGAGCGGCGCCCCAGCCCGCCGGCCCCGCAGCCGGGCCGGACATGTTTCTGTCGCTGACCATCCCTTTCTCTCCCCCTCTAATTGCTCGCCACCGCCACGGCGGCAAACGCTTAACCCCTTACTTTAAATCCGCGCAGTGCCCCGCCAAGACGGTCGCCGCCCAAGGGATGGGCATTACTCTTTCTTCGACAACAACTCCGCCAGGCCGGCAAAGGGACTGTGCTTGGCGGCCACCGCCTCCGCCGCTTGCGGGGCCGGGGCGCCATCGAGCCAGGCCGCATCCTGCTCGCGGGCGTGCTCATTGTCGTGACAGTAGATGCAGAGCAGCTCCCAATTGCTGCCGTCGGGAGGGTTGTTGTCATGGTTGTGGTCGCGGTGATGGACGGTGAGTTCCCGCACCTTTTTTCCGGCAAACTCCCGGCCGCATTTACCACAGACCCAAGGAAACATCCGCAGCGCCCGCTCCCGGTAGCTCTTCTGGCGCTCCGCCACCACCCGCCGTGCCTCGGCAACGGCCCGATCCCGTTCTTGATTCGACTCGCTCACCGTCATCCCTCCTCCCCTGGCCGCGCGCCCCCGCTCGCGCCCAGGCTAAGGCCACCACCCGCCGATACCTGCCGCCTGGCCAAACAGAGCAAGCGGCAAGCGCAAAATTGACAAATAAATGTCTTCGCCATTGGCGGCGGCATATTTTTTTGGTATCCAATACTAAATCGCAACTCGAAAAGAAACCAACGGGCGATGGCCAGTCATTCCGCCCCGTTGTCGCGCCACCAACCAAATCACAACGGCTCGACCTCCACCACCTCCTGCCTGACGGGGCCTCGAGGTGGCCAGCCGCCCCGGAAAACCGCTTTCCACCATTTACGGCCCTGTCATCGCCTGGTTGCGGCAGCATACCGCCCCGCGATGTTGCCTGGGCCGCCCCCCTATGGGAAAGCCGGCCGCCCCGGTCGAATCCGGTGCCGCTTCCGATCGCTCACCAACCCGTTCCGTGGAAAAAAGCCACCGTGGGAACCGTCCAGTTCAAATTGGCCTTTGAATTCAACGATCTCCTCCTCACCGAGGCATCGGTTGTGGACTATCTCCGCCGCTCGGGCGAGGCGACGCTGCACCCGCGGCTTGAGCATGCCATTCTTCTTGGCAGCACCGCCGGCCGGGAGATACTGGCCAAACGTTACCGCGAATTCATCGCCGTGGCCAGCAAGTTCGATCTCCCCTTGCTTCTCTGCACTCCCACCTGGCGGGCCAACCGGGAACGGGTGGCCGAGGCCGATCTCAACTTCAACGTCAATGCCCTGGCGGTTCGCTTCCTGAAGTATCTCCGGGCCGAATGCGACTCGCTCTCCACCAAGATCTTTATCGGTGGCATGATCGGCTGCAAAAACGACTGCTACAAACCCGAACAGGCCCTCTCCGACAACGACGCCCTGGACTTCCACCTGTGGCAGGTCAAACAGCTGGCCGACGCCGACGCGGACTTCCTCATCGGCACCTCCCTGCCCAGCATCAGCGAGGCCCTGGGACTCGCGGTGGCCATGGCCGACACGCCGCTGTTCTACATCATCAGCTTTATAATCAACGCCGGGGGGTGCCTGCTCGACGGCACCCCGCTCGAAGAAGCGATCAGGGAAATCGACAGCCTGCAGAGCCGCACTCCCTTGGGCTACATGATCAACTGCGCCCACCCCTCATTTCTCAAACCAGAACGGCTCCCCAAGGAGGTAATGGCCCGGATCATCGGTTTCCAGGGCAACGCCTCTTCCCTGGACCACGCCACCCTGGACAACAGTCCCACCCTGCAGGCGGACGACCTGGCCGCCTGGGGTGAGCTGATGCTCGACCTTAACCGCCACCACGGGGTAAAAATCCTGGGCGGCTGCTGCGGCACCGGCCCGCAACACCTCCGCTACCTCGCCGAGCATGCAGGCCGCAATTAAAGCGCCGCCCCCTCTAACCCGCCGAGTGCGCCACCGTGACCACCTTTACCCTTGAACAAGTCGTGCCCTGGGGCCGAACCCTGGGCGAATACCAGGCCATGTTCCGCCTGGATGCCACCGATCTCGCCAAAAAGATCCTCGGCTGTGGCGACGGCCCGGCAAGCTTCAACGCCGAACTCACTCGCCGGGGTGGGTCCGTGATCTCGGTGGACCCGCTTTACGCCTTTGATCGCCAGGAAATCAGCCAGCGGATCGAGGAAACCTCCGCACAGGTGCTCGCCCAGCTGCAACGCAACCGCGACCAGTTCGTCTGGGACCGCATCGGCTCGGTAGCAGAGCTGGGGCAACTCCGCCACGAAACCATGGCAACGTTTCTTGCCGACTACGATGCCGGTCGAGCCCAGGGCCGCTACCTTCTGGCAGCCCTCCCCGACCTCCCCTTTGCCGACGCCGCCTTTGACCTGGCCCTCTGCTCCCACTTCCTCTTCCTCTACAGCGATCATTTGGACACGGATTTCCACTGCCGCGCTCTTCGTGACCTCTGCCGCGTGGCGGTCGAGATCCGGGTCTTTCCGCTCCTCGACTTGGGGGGCCGGAAATCCCCCCACCTCGAACCGGTGCTGGCCTGCCTGGCGAACGCCGGCCTTTCCACCGCCATCGAGCCGGTGCACTACGAGTTCCAGCGCGGTGCCAACCAGATGCTCCGCATCACCCGCCCCGATTAACAACCCGTGCCACAAACGCCAACCGGCCGACCGCTTCAAGCGGTCGGCCGGTTGTTCCGATCTGTGATGCTTCCGTTAAGGGCCATGGTCATCGGCCCGGCAGAGTTTCAGGGGAGGGAGGACGCCCGCCGGCCATGCCCCGGCCCCATGCCGTAGCAGCCGCCGCCACTGATGCCCGCCTTCTCGGCCTTTTCGTGCAGCTGGGTGCGGAGATCGAACATCTTGGCCTGCAGCTCGCCCGCCTTCTTGGGGTCCGGATTTTCCTGGGCCAAGAGCGCCTGGTACTCACCGCCAACCACCGCCATCTCCCGCCGCAACGTTTCGGTTTCCTTCAGGAAGGCGTCCCGCTTGGCGCGATCCGCCTGGGTCGTTTCGCCACGGGAGTAGCCCCCGTTGCAGCCGTAAGCCGGCCCACCCATCATGCCGTAGCCCGGTCCGCCGCCCATCCAGCCGTAGTAACCACCGCCCCGGTCCCACCCCGATCCGGCATCGGCCATCTTAACCGCACCAAAACCAAGCAACACCACCGCTGCCAGCGCTAACAATGTCTTTTTCATCCAAATGCCTCCTTGATCATGTGTTTGTGCCTTGCGGCAAGCAGTCCGTCTCTCTTGCCCTCTGCACATATCAAGGAGCGTGCCAAAGGATTCTACGCCATCTATCCGATTGATTTAAAAAGTTAAAGTCAAAAAACCCGCAGCCCTATTCCCTTCCGGGGGTGGATAAAAAGTATCCATCCCCCCGCCGGATCGAGTAATTTCTATACGCGCTGGCTGCCGTGAACCGCTTCAGCCGCCGTCCAGGACCTTACGGATCACCAAGGCCAGTTCTTTGCGAGTCAGGGGCTTCATGACGTAGGCATTGATCCCCAGCGCCTTGGCCTTGTCGCCGTTGATCGTTTCGCTGAAACCGGTACAAAGGATCACCGGCAGCTCGGCGCGAATGGCCCGAACCTCCTGCACCAGCTGGGCCCCGGTCAAATGGGGCATGGTCATATCGGTGAGGAGGAGGTCAAAGGCCGCCGGGTCGTCCCTGAAGACCGTCAATGCCTCAAGGCTGCTGGCTGCGACGGTGACGCGGTAACCGAGTCCTTCGAGTATCCGCCGCTCCAGGAGTACCACCGACGGCTCGTCGTCCACCACCAAAATCCGCTCCGAACCGTGCAGCACCTCCACCGGCCTCTCTTCCGCCTTCCGTCCCGCCCCGGCAACCACCGGCAGGTAGACACGGAAGGTCGAGCCCTTGGCGATTTCGCTGTAGCAGGTGATATGCCCGTGGTGGCTTTGCACGATGCCATGGACAATGGCAAGCCCCATGCCCGTCCCCTCCCCTACGCCCTTGGTAGTAAAGTAGGGCTCGAAAATTCTCTCCTTCACCTCGTCGGCAATCCCGCAACCGGTATCGCTGACCTCAAGCTTCAGATATGGCCCGAACGAAAGGCCGAGCTTGCCGGGATAGTCATGGGCCGAGAACTCCACCTCCTTGAGCGCCACGGCCAACACCCCACCACTTTCCCGCATGGCGTGATAGGCGTTGGTGCAGAGGTTCATGACGATCTGGTGGATCTGGGTGGGATCCGCCAGGATCAAGCCACATCCGGGATCGATATCCTGCCGGATTTCGATGGTGGAGGGTATCGAAGAGCGCAGCAGCTTGATACTCTCCTTGAGCAGCGGCTGGACCGGAATGGGCTTCCGTTCCTGTTCGCTCTCCCTGCTGAAAGCCAGGATATGCTTGACCAACTCCTTGGCCCGATTCGCGGCCTGGACAATTTCGCCCTGGTTGGTCCAGGCATCGCTGCCCGGCACCAGTTCCTCTTGGACCAACTCCGCATAGCCCAGGATCGGCGTCAGAATATTGTTGAAATCATGGGCAATACCTCCGGCAAGGGTGCCAACGGCCTCCATCTTCTGCGCCTGCCGCAGCTGCTGCTCAAGCCGGGTCTTCACGGTTTCCGCCTGCCGCCTGGCGGTGACATTGGTGGCGATCTCCAGCCGCACCAGCCGCCCGTCGGTCCACCGGATTGCTTGATCCCGGCACTCGTACCACTCGTTGTCACAGGTGTTCTGCAACTCCCTGACAGAGACGCCGGCGGGCTCACCCTGCTCGTCGACCAGCCGGCTGTTGGCGCAGAAGGAACACGGCCCCGCCTGGCCGGCCTGCAGCGTCTGCCAGCAGATCTTGCCGACCATCTCTTCACCGTCCTTGCCACAGACCATGCGGCCGTACTTGTTGACGAACAACAGCTCGTGGCTTGCCATGTCGGCCACGTAGACCACGGCCTCGATACTGTCCAACACGGCGCTGAACTGCGCGAAGGCTTCGAAAATCCTTCGCTCGGCAAGCTCCCGCTCGCCGATCTCTCTTGCGAGCGCCACGGTACGGCTGGCAACCTTGCCATGCAGGCGACGGTTGAGCCAGAAAAGGACGCCGATGGTCAACAGCCCGGCCAGAACCGCGACAACGATGATGTACACCGTGAAGTATTCCTGGCCCAGGGGAGTGCGTACCGAGATGATGGCCCGGATCTCTCCCTCCTGCTCGTTGAAGCCACCTTCGCCGGGATAGAGTTCCTGAAGCTGCACCGGCGCATCCTGCCGTGCCCCATGGCAGCGCAGGCAATTCTTCTTGTTCTCAAGAAACGGCATCGCCACGTAGAGATACTTCTTGCCGTCTTCCTCGACCACCTCCGAGTACTCGGTTCGGGAGCGATCCTGGTTGAACATCCGGATCAGCTTGGCTTCCTGGGGATTGGCCTTGTTCACCGGATTGCGGGGATTAATGGCCGCCATCTTGTAGTAGATAGGCGCCCGGCCCCGCATCTGCCGTTCCTGATTATAGAAGCGGTGCTGGAGCCTGACCATGAAGGAGGAGGAAAAAAGCTCAGGGGCGTAGAAGTCTTCCGGGATCTCGCCCTTTGCCTTGTACTCGTTGAGGGCAGGGAGCATGACCTGCTGGACGTAGTGATGGATCCCGCGCTGAAAGATGAGGAGGTTTTCGACGTTCTTCGCCGCCTGGTGGAGGACATAGGCCCAGGCCAGGAAATAAAGCAGGACCGAGGCGGACACCGAAACCAGCACGGCAATGACACAGGTCTTCACTACCCGCGTCATGGGGCGTGCGCTCTCGTCCATACGGTTTCCTCCTTGGATCCGGACGCGCCCCATGACTGGTTACCCACTGACCAAGGGGCACCGGTTTCCTCTGGAAATGCCAGGGATTCGCGGCACTGGTCGGTATATCATCAGGGTGAAGCATCAGGGGGGAAAAAGCAAGGACCGGGGGAGAATCATGTCAGGCAACGTTTCATGCCACCCGTGCCATGGCCTGGCCATGGCGCGGGAAAGAACGAAGGGCGGCGAGCCCATCTTTCCCTGGGCTTCTTTGACAAAGTACTGCGGGGAGCCAGCCGTCTGCCGAAATCGAGGCAAACCTCACCCCCGGCTCGATGCCGATCGAGCCGATACGGTTGACCAGCGCCAAGGCCTCGGACCAGGGACTCCGCCGGATCGATTCCCGCCCCGGTCACGTCAAAAGGACACCTTGGCAAAACCGTTGGGCATCAGGAAACCGCCACCGCACCGCCAGGAGCATCACTTTGCGGATCTCCATTTCGAGCCGGCCGCAGACCTCGGCCAGGGTCAACCCGTTTCATCTAGTCGACCGCTACGGCAGCACCTCCCCTCCCGCCCACCCTCAGCGTTGGGGCCCGATCAGCAGCAGGGGGATGCCGAGCCGGTGTTTGAGGGTATGGGAGACGCTGCCAAAGAGCAGATCGCCGATAAAGGTGTGACCATGGGTGGCCATGGCCACCAAATCGTATCCCCCCCCCTCGATCTCCTTGAGGATCTCGTCATCGGGCTCGCCACTGCGGACCACCATCCGGACATCCACCCCTTGAGTCTGCATGGCCGTACAGCTTGCCAGCAGGGCCGCCTCGGCCACCTCCCGCAACGCCCGGTCCTGGTCCAGGCTGTGGGAGTGCACCACATGAAGCAGCGAAACCAGGGAGCTGTTCTGAAGCGCCAGGGCCGTCACATGGTCGACGATGACCCGGTCCACCGGCGAGCAGTCCATGGCGACCAAAATTTTTTTGTACACCTGCATGGCTCACCCTCCTGTGGCGATGGTCGTATAGAGCAGGTAGAGATTGAGAACGATGACCACGGCGGAGATGAGGCCGGCGGCGGCGAACTCCCATGGGCCACTCCTGAAACCGCCCATCCGCTCGCCGTCGCGACAGAGAATCACCAACGGGACAAGGGTAAAGGGCAGCTGAACACTCAGCACCACCTGGCTGAAGATCAGGATGCGATAGGTGTCCATGGCCAGGAGGATGATCAAAAACGACGGGAGGGCGGTGACAAACACGGAACAACGATAGAGCAGGGTGCGCGGATCCTCCGGTTTGCCCAGGAAACCGGTGATTACGTTGACCTCGGCCATGGACGAGGTCAACGACGAGCCGACTCCGGCAAAGACCAGGGCCACGGCGAAGAGCAGGCCGGCCAGGGGGCCGGCCAGGGGCTTGAGGGTGACCGCCGCCTGCTCGATGCTCGCCACTACCACTTGATGTCGGGCGAAGACCGCCGCCGCGACGACGATCATCGCCGAGTTCACCACCCAGCCCATGAGCATGGCCGCCAGGGTATCGATCTTCTCGTAGCGGAGCAGCGCCATCTTCTCGCCCTCGGTGATTCCCCACTTGCGGCTGTGGATGACGTTGGAATGCAGGAAGATGTTGTGCGGCATCACCACCGCCCCGAGAATGGCCATGGCCACGTAGATGCTCTCCCGGTTGACG
Source organism: Desulfobulbaceae bacterium UBA5121 (assembly GCA_002414225.1). Classification (GTDB taxonomy): domain Bacteria; phylum Desulfobacterota; class Desulfobulbia; order Desulfobulbales; family UBA5123; genus UBA5123. Next base: position 16,591 of record DHYV01000005.1, read on the forward strand.
GCGGGCACCACCATGGCCGGGAAGACCTGCGGCCAGTCTGGCTTGACGATGAGCAGTTCGGCCAGATAACAGAGGCCGACGATGCCCAGAAAACCCATGATAATCGATTCAAGGCGGTGGTAGCGCTGGCTGACGATGAGGAAGACCTCGAGAACCACGGTGAGAAGCGCCCCGGTCCACAGCGGCATGCCGAGGAGGAGCTTGAAGCCGATGGCGCCGCCGAGCAGCTCCGCCACGTCGGTGGCCACGCAGGCGAGCACGATGGTGCACCCGAGCAGGGCGGCCACCGGCGGCGAAAAATATTCCCGGATGTTCACCGCCAGGGACTTGCCGGTGGCGATACCGAGCTTGGCGGCCATGTTCTGGATGACGATGAGCATCACCGTGCTGAGAGTGATCACCCAGAGCAGTCCATAGCCGAACCGGGCGCCGCCCTCGATGTTGGTGGCCCAGTTGCCAGGATCGATGAAGCCCACCGTGACCAGAAAGCCGGGCCCGAGAAAGCTGAAGATCGTCGCCAAGGGGATCTTTTTCCCGTCTGCTGCCACCGTGGTTACTCCTCTGTATGGCACTGCTTTGGCCCGGCCACGCCGCCTCCGCCCCATCTGTCGGCCAGGCCGGACGGGTGCGCACGCACCCTTCAAAGTGGTACCCCATTTCCATACGCCCTGACAACCCGATTCTGATTTCGGACAAAACCCTCAGGCGGCACTCTCGGCGCTGTAGCGGGCCAGCAGCCCGGTGCGTACCGCGTGACGGAAAACCCGCCCGAAGCACCAGGCGGCGACCGCGAGATAGACCGCCGCCAGTCCCATGCCCCAGGCCATCAGGCCCCCGGCGGCAAAGGGCTCGCCCAGCACCATGGCCCGCATGCCTTCAAAGACATAGGAGGGCGGCAAGGCGCGCGCCACGCACTGCATCCACTGCGGCAGGGTGGCCAGGGGATAGAACACCCCCACAAAGGGGGAAAGCATCGCCGGAATCGGCCAGACGAACCATTCCGAGGCCGGCCCCAACCGGAGCACCATGGCGGTACCGGCAATACCCATGGCGATACCGAAAAGGAACAGCACCAGCAGAAACACCCCCAGCAGCAACCCGAAGCGCAGATAGGAGAGTCCGAAAACACCCGCCGCCAGGGCCAGCATCACCGCAAGGCCGACCAGGCTGGTGGCAACACTGGTCGCCACCAGACCGCCGACATACTCCGTCACGGAGAGCGGGGTCGCGAAAAGATTCATGAAGCTGCGCGACCAGACGTCCTCGAGAAACGAGGTGGTCACTCCCTGCATCACCCGGGTAAAAAAATCCCACAAAAGGACGGCGCCGAGCAGCATCGGCACGAAATCGAAGCGAGCCCCGGCCACCTTGTTGAGATAACGGGTGATGAAGCCCCAGAGCAGGATGTCCACCGCCACCCAGGCAAAGAGCGGCACCAGACGCGCCACGCTGCCGCGCATGAGGTAGAACTGCCGAACCAGGATGGCCGAGACATGTCGCAGGCGCATGGCAGTCACGACATGGGCGGCGCGAGCGGCTCGCGCGCCAGAGAGATGAAGAGCGCTTCCAGGGTCGGCTCACCATGGGCGGCCGGCAGAGCGCGCGGGTCGCCCTCGAGCAGGACCCTGCCCCGGGAAAGAAACAACACCCGGTCGCAGACCTTTTCCACCTCGTACATATTGTGCGAGGTCCACAGCACCCCCACCCCCTCCTGCCGGACAAAGGTACAGATCATTTCGCGGATGGTGCTCGCCACATGGGGATCGAGGGAGGCGGTGGGTTCGTCGAGAAGCAACAGGCGGGGGCGGTTGAGCATGGCCTTGGCCAGCGACACCCGCGCCTGCTCGCCGGTTGAGAGCACCCCCACCTTGACGTTGCGGAAGGCCGTGAGATCGAACTGCCTGAGCAGGACCGAGATGGTGACGGCGAGATTTTTGACATCGTAAAGCAGGCCGAAAAAAGTGAGGTTCTGCTCCACGGTCAGATTGCCCGGCAGGGGCGCATAGGCAGCGGTAAAGTTGGTGGCGGCGAGGGCCTCGGCCCGCCTGGCGGCCACGTCCAGGCCCTGGATATGCACCGTGCCAGAGTCCGGTGCGAGTACCCCCAGGATCATGTTGATGGTGGTGGTCTTACCGGCGCCGTTGGGGCCGAGCAGCCCCACGATTTCGTTGGGCGCGATGGCAAAAGATACCCCATCCACGGCCACGGAGGCACCGAAGCGCTTACAGAGGGAGGAAACCGCTAAGACCTTGCCGGGCATGGCGCGCCTTTTTCGTGGCTTGGGGGAGGAAAGGCCAGCGGAAAACAGTTGGCGGGCAGCCGTCGCAACCGTAAACCTCCCGCCTGTCTACCGCCTGCACCAGATTCTACCTCGCCCCAAGGATGACCGGAAGCGAAAAAGGCGCCGCCCTCTCAGCCGGATAATGCCCCCCCTACTGAAAGACTGCTCCACAGCTCATTGCGACGGTAATGGATTTTGGCCGGCCTGACAATCATGCTCTATTCGCCACGGGGCAGCGGCCTTACCCATCCACGCTCGCTCTCCCGACCCGCGAGGCATGCCACGCCCCCCCGCACCTTCCGTCCTTGAAGCTGGGGGGCAAGGCCAACCTCCTCAACGCCGCCACCGTGAGCCATCTGGTTCTGGGCTTCGAAGTGATGGTGCAGTCCCACGTGGAAGATGCCTGCCGGAAACAGAACATCGAGGTCCGAAGCTACAACATCAGCTCCCGCCTGCTCACCCACCTCAAGCAGCTCGCGTCCAAGCCTCATCGGCCCCGAGGCATCCGAGGCCATCACCGGCGCGGCCAAGGTTCTCGCTCTTCAAGAGCACCCGCCACGGCGATCTGGTGGGGACATTCCAACCTGATAAATCGAGCCGCCACCCCTGGCGGCCCCGGGGCGTCATCCTTACCCCCGTAGGCACTGTTCCCAGATCCACTCCGAATAAAAGAAGGCCCGTAACCATCGCGGAGGAACGCGGGCGTCACACTTGCCCTGTCATACCGCAACCAGCCGGCTGTCAGGAGCCGTATAGCTAAGAACAAACGGCAACCGAAATCTCCGCAAATAAAAAAAGGGGTTACCCGCAAGCGGCTAACCCCTTGATATCACTGGTACGCCCGGTAGGATTCGAACCTACGACCTACGGATTCGTAGTCATTTGCCCCTGAGCTTCACATTCCTCCGCCACAGGGCCAATGGATTGAAATCACAAGAAAAAATTTTTTGTGATTTTTGCCGATCTTCCCGGAAAACACCCGATTCAGAAAAAAAGTCTCACACAGACTCTCACACAGCACACCCCGCGCGAGCCCTTGCGGCTCAAAGTGCCGGGGCCTTTGGCGAATCATTTTTCACCGTAAATGGCCTTGGGCGTCTTTTTCGAGAATCAAGCGACTCAGCTCTTGGTTTTCACCGCTCAGCAACTGAGACACCGCCTTGAGCGACTCGCACCACACCTTGGGTTCGCCCTGGCGCGGCACATACTCACCCTTGGCAATGGTCCGCTTGCGGTACTCCTCACGGGAGATAATGCCGACTTTCAGAACCTGCTTGGCCACAACTCAACCCTGCCTTACCACCGACTTCCATTAGACAGGTTGCTCCTGCCAGTCTTCATGCCCGTGCCGGACACGAACAATCAAAACATCGCCGCCCTGCTCAACCACATAGACGATCAAATGCACCCCATAGGGATGAATCCGAACCGGCGGGGTAATTTCATCGCGCTCCCGAGCCAGTTCGGGATTCAGGGCAAGAAGCTGAAAAACCTTTTCCATCCCCAAATGGTATTTTTCGGCCTGCGACATCCCGAAGAGGCGAACACCCTCCAGGAAGATGTGGGAAATATCGTCAACCGCCTTGCTGGTCAGTCGGAACGCCATTGCTTACGACTTTTCCATGCACCGGGCACGGACATCCTTGAGGATATCGCCCATAGAGCGGTCGGACACCCCGCTTTCAAGCCCTTCGGTGACCAATGCCTGCATGTGGGCAATCTTGGCCGCCCGCTCCTGGTCCCGGCGAATCAGATCACGCACATAGTCGCTGGTATTACTGTAGCGTCCGGTTTGGGTCTGCTTTTCAACCCATTGCTTCATCACATCGGGAAGCGAAACATTCATGGTTGCCATACGAACACCTCCTCCCCCAAACTATCACCTTTGGCAAAGTTTGCCAACATCTCAAAATCACCGCCATCCCAACGACCTGCATCACCAGTGGCCCAACTAAGATTACCGCGTCAGCGCCCCCGCGCTTCTTGCCGTCTGGTGCACATACTATTAGGCAGCAA
>DHYV01000008.1 GCA_002414225.1 Desulfobulbaceae bacterium UBA5121
ACCCACACGATTTGGGGAAGAGCCCTTTTTTTACGGCCATGCCATACCTTGCCGGCCATCCCGTTCCTGACCGGCAAAAGATTCTTTCTGTTTGCCACCCTGCTGTCTCTCCGCTATGGTGGGCGTAAATCCCCCCTCAATATGGAGGCGCCGCCATGGCATACAACAAGCTCTTCTTCGAGCATCCGCGCACCGGCAAGGTTAAGACCGCGCCGGTGGGCTTCTCGTGGACTGTGGCCCTGTTCGGCTTCCTGCCGCCGCTGTTCCGGGGCGACTGGAAATGGGCCTTCATCCAGTTCGTTGCCTGGCTCCTCACCGCCGGCCTCTCCGCCTGCTATTTCATGTTCGCCTACAACAAGCTCTACATCAGGGATCTGATCAACGCCGGCTATCTGGTAGGCGGCACCCAGGCCGGTTCGGTGGACGCCATTGCCGCCCAGATCGGCATCAACCTGCCGGAGATGGCGCCGCGCTGAGGCTCACGGCCGGACCGCCCGCACCACCCCGCCTTTACGCTTGCGAAAAACGTACCCGTCGCCCCCGCAGAGGGGATAGGTTTCCCAGAACCCCGCCTCGCCCCGGCCAGTCCCCGTGGTCGCCCAGTAGCTGCCGTGCTCTGGCAGCGCGCAGTCGCCGGCAAGGCCCACGGCGAGGATGTCGTGCAGGGTGTAGAGTTCGTCGTTGGTAGGCAGCCGCCAGTCGGCATAGCCGCCGAGTGAGAGCCCACGGGCATAGGCGGCCGCCTCGGCCAGACTGGCGAACTCGCCACTCCGCCCCACCTGCCACATCAGGCCGGTGACCGTGTCCCGGCAAACGCCGTTGCCAAGGGATGCAAGCCGCGCCGTCGGCGGGGCGCAGCCCGCCAGCGCCAGCAGCATCCCCACCACCCCAACCAACCACGCTTTGTCCCGCATCATCTCGGCTCCCCCCGTATCTTGGCTTTCCCCCTGCCCCTGTTCATTACATCCTAGCACAGTGGGGCAACAAAAAAACCAGCGGCCACCCCTTGGCGACCTCTGCTCCCCCCCCCAAGACCGCCAGGGAAGAGATGCCTCTCCGGCAGAACGACTTTTTCTGTTGACGACAATTCTCGGTCAGGAAATAGTACCCAAACGAAGACCTTGTTTAACGGCTTTCACAACAAAAACTCTGTTAAGTGATGAAAATGGCTCACAATATAGCTGTACTCCTCATATCATTTATCATATCCATAGTAGCCGAGGGAATCATCTCTGGACTTATCTTTGCCATCCAAAGGAACTTATTCACAGGGTCGATACTCGCCTACCCCATCGTATTCATTGCTACATTCATATTGATATACCAGACGTACACCGACAAGGACGCAAAAAACACCAGCACCTACTCTTATGAAGTGAGCCATACAGACCGCGGAGTCGGACAAAATCAAGACGGGCCAACCGAGTACCGTTCATCTGCACAGCACATCCGGAAAACAAAAAAAAGAATAATGGGCGAATCACTTACATTGTCTTTAATTCTTCCTTTTTTGGCCATGTTGCTCCTCGACATCTCAACAAAAAAACTATCTTTTCTCGCAATTATTTGCCTTCTTATTATAGCATCGACACAACTCATGGTGGCATACCAATTTTACGCGCACCTACTCAAAACAGCCAAAGAGAGAAAAATCATCTTTTCCGGAGGATTATTGCATTTTTTCGACACAGCCGACGACGGGAACGCCATTGAATTAACAAATCTATCAAGTATAAAAATAAGACAAAACGATATTTCTAAAGAAATCACCCAAATACAATTACTGACAAACGGGACAAGCCGCAAAGGCATCGTTATCGAAGGCTACAACGACATGAACATTCTCTTCCAAAAGCTTACCGGCCGATCCCCCCACGACATGAAACCAATCATCCCGCCAAAAAGGACAGAGCGCCCAGCGACAGTGCTCAACTGACCAAAACGCCCCGCCAACCCTAACAAACATCATGCCTCTATATTTTAGGCGCGGCCCGGACGTTTTTTTATCATCACCCCACCTCCTGGGCCTTTCCAGCGGATCCGCCCCCCAAAAAAACAGGCGTTCCCCTTTGACAACGGCTCCATTTGTGAGTTATATACCAAACAAACAATTGGAGCTTACCCGTCCTCTTCCGACCACCCTTTTCCCCTTATGCGGACCGGCAACACAGCGTCCATCATCAATTCGGAGTGCCCGGCGCTGCACCCATAGAGTTTTACCTAACAACTCTACGCCGGCCGCTTTGGAGAACACCGACTTTGCTCAATTCCAAAAAAGGAGAATAGCCATGACCATCGCCATGCAGGGACCCTGGACAGTAACCGTCAAAAGCAAGGAAGCTGCCTGGCCGCAGCGCTTCCGGATCACGGGCTCGACCAACGGGGTGGACGGCGTCTACCCCGAGACGAGCGCGCCGGTCTTTGTGAACGGCTCGCAATGGGGACTCACCGTCGAGCACAATCCGACGGGCCCGGTGAGCTGGCGGCAGAGCCGGCACCGCATGAAAAACTTTCGAGTATCGGGCGGGCAGTTCCTGTTCGACGTCGAGACCGACGACTCCGGCGGCGGCGACCAGGATTTCGACGACCTCATCCTGACCTGCGCCATGACCCAGTCGGACAACGAATATGTGGTGTACGGCACGGTAAGGACCTACAGCGGCACCTGCCTCTTCAACCCCTGCTATCCACCGCCCTACTTCGTAATAGACCAGCCCTGGCAACTCGCCGAACTGCTGAAGCACGCCGAAGCGAAGCGGATCATCGAAAAGCTCTACCCTGAAAAGGTCAAAAAATTAAAGAGGCCGCCGTTTCCCGGCCCCGGTCCCGATCCGGCCCCCTTCCGTCCGCTCATGATCCCAAGCGGCCTGGCCGGCGATACGGGTCTGACCCTCAGCCGGACGGCGAGCCCGGCGGTGGCGGCCGTCGAGGCAAAGGCCGCTTCGCGCAAATCCGCCGCCAAGAATGTCGATGCCGCCCCACAGGAAACGACGGCGGTCTACAAAATAGCGGCGGCCTCCCAGGCCGAAAGCATCCTGAACCACCAGGAGCAACTGTTGCTCGCCCGACTGAAGGACCAGTTTCGCATCCGGCCCTGTTTGACCCAACCGGTCACCCAGACGATCATGCGCTTTTACGAGTACGACCGCACTGCCGCCGAAAAGTTGGGCGAGCCGTACAGCGGCACAGGCAGCCGCCACCTGCTTGGCACCACGGCTACCGACGAGTTCGGTGCCTACCTGTTCCGCTTCTCCTTCGACTTCGCCCAGATGGTCGAGGAAGGCTCCGACATCGGGCCGGCCGAGAACCCCCTTGTCGAGGGACGTCCCGATCTTCTCATCCAGCTCATCGAGTCTCTGCCCGACGGCGTGTTGTACGAATCAGCCCCCTACTACAACATCCCGAACGTAAAGAAGATCAACCTCTGCCTGCCGTTCTCCGCCATCGGTGCGCCGCGCACCTCTTGCCAGGGCGGCCGGGCCATCCAGGCGCTCGGCAACCTGTCGATCATCACCGCCGGCACCACCCTGCACGCCGACGGCACGGTGAGTAACACCAACCAGAGCGGCCCGATAGTGAGCCACGCCGCCTGGTACGGCACAGTGGACCTCTACGCCTGCTTCCTCGACACCGACCCGACGGTTAGCCACTATGTGCTGCGCTACCGCCGCCTCGACCCGGAGAACGGCTGGGGGGACTGGAATTTCGTGACCGCCGAATACGCCCATCCGAAGAAACAGGCCGACGGCACCTGGAAAAACGAGAAAATCGGGCCGCTCCCCGTCTCGCTCCGGATGGACGGCCCGGCGCAACCCAAGGTGACAGTGGGCGCCTACCTCAACATCGAGGATCAGGTGACAGCCCAGGAATGGCAGAACTGGAACCGGGACCGCAAGCTGCAGATCCAGACCGCATCCTACCAGCCGATCTCTGGCCAGGTAGAGTTCCGCATCGAGGGCTACGACGCGGCCGGGGAAAAGGTGCCGGCCGCTGAGGATTCCATCCTGATGTACATCGACAACACTTGGAGCGACGGCGACGTCGACTTCATCAAATTAGGCGCCGATGACCCGGGCGAATGCGCCTACTTCCAGATGCCGGCGGCCGGCGAGCCCCTCGCCGTACGCTTCCGGGTGACCGACCCTGAAGGCTTCATGGCCTCCTACGCTCTCTCCGTCTACCGCGGCTCGAACAACTTCGTGCCGACCCGCAACCAGGCAACCGGTCAGGCAGTGGGCGGGGCCTACCTGGCTGTGGCGCCCTATCGGTTCAGGGGAACCCTCGACGAGACCCTCGACCCGGACGGCTACGTGGAGATCACACTAGAGCCGAACAGCGGCTCCTGGCTTGGATCCGGCGTCGAGTTCTGTGCTTTCTCCTTCGAGCTGTCGGCCACCGACCGCAAAACCAACGGCTACGGCACACCCAGCGGTCGTACCCTGTGGCGGGAACTGGTCGGAATTGCCTACGATTGGCCGGACTCCCCTTGATTACAGGATTACGAGCATCGAACAGGGGCGGGCTTTCTCCCGCCCTTGTTCACCCACCCAGGCAGAAAAAAAACGACACCCAAAACAACAGGGCATCGTTTTTTTCATCCGCCAGCCATGACGACGGCACCGAACATGTATGTGTATAGGGTCAGGTTTGACTTTTGGGTATTCTTCTTCTCCAGGCAATCGCCCCCCTCAGATCACCCGTACCTGTACGGTTTCGACGAACTTGCCGTCCACCAGGATATCCGAGACCACGATCACCCGGTGCCCCGCAGCGATTCGGCCCTGCCGCAGCAACTTATCGACAGCACGCGTGATGGATACCTCCGGATCCTTGGAGAGCTTGACCATGGAGGCGTGCACCCCCCAGAAAATGCCCAGCCGCCGCCGGACATTGCTGGTGTTGGTGAAGGCGAAGATCGGCACATTAGGCCGGCACCGCGACAGCAGCAGCGCCATCAGGCCCCGCCGGGTGAAAACCAGGATGGCGTCGGCCCGGAGGTTATTGGCGAGAATGGCCGCTGAGCGGGCGATCTCGTCCTTGGGCCGGTCCGAGGCGGGAACCCGCACCTCGGCATCCCGCCGCAGCTGTTGCTCGATGCGGCGCGCCACCACGTCCATGGTGGCCAGGGCCTTGAGGGGATGCCGGCCGGTGGCGGTCTCGCCGGAAAGCATGGTGGCATCGGCCCCCTGCCGCACAGCCTGGGTGATATCGGTCACCTCGGCCCGGGTGGGGGTGGGGTTGACGATCATCGATTCCAGCATGTGGGTAGCCACCACCACCGGCTTGCCGGCAGCCCGGCACTTGGAGACGATCTCTTCCTGCAGCAAGGGCACTTCTTCAAAAGGCAGCTCAGCGCCCAGATCGCCGCGGGCGATCATGATCCCATCGGCCCGGGCGATGATCTCGTCAATATGGGACACCGCCTCGGCGCTCTCGATCTTGGCTCTTCCCCAAATCGTGTGG
>DHYV01000019.1 GCA_002414225.1 Desulfobulbaceae bacterium UBA5121
GGTTGCCCTCGAGGCTGCCGGTGGCGTAGTTGCCGGAGTTGTCGGCCCAGCCCTGGCCGGTGACCAGCGGACCCTCTTCGACGTTGATGCCCACATGGGTGCTGTCCGGGGAGACCCCTTTCTGCAGCCGGGCATGGGCGGAAACCCCGGGCAGGTCGTTCATCAGCAGCAGGGTCCGCTCCAGCTCTTCGCTGCGGACGCGGGCCCCGGCTGGCAGCAGGTTGGCGGCAATGGCCTGCAATCGGTCGGGTTTGATGCGCTGTTCCTTGGTGTCGCTCGGCACGATGCCAAACGGACTGCCCTTGCCGTTGCCGCCGTCGAGGCGGCCGGCGCGGATGACGATTTCGATATTGCCGCTGGTCACGTCCTGCTGCGGCAGATAGGCATCGGCCAGAAGCCACCCTTGGCCGTGGAGATAGTCGGTGACCTGGCTGGCCAGTTGTTCGAGGCCGGCGAAGTCGAGGCGCTGGCCGATGGCGTGGGCCACCAGCGCCTGCAGTTTCGCCTGGGGGACCAGGTCGGTGTCGCCGCTGAAGCGCACCGATTTGACCAGGACGCTCACCTCGCCCTTGTGGAGCAGCGCCGGGCGCGTTGGCGGCGTTTCGGGAGGCGGCAGCTGGCCGGGAATCCGCTGTTGCTGGCGCTCCTGCTGCTGGAGCAGCGAACCGGCATTGGGCTGGGCCAGGGCCGGGCTGGCAAGGGAAGAGAGGAGCGGGAAGGGGAGGGAAGACAGAGCGACGAGAGCGACCAGTTTGATCCGCATGGGGAATCCCTTTGTGCGATGACTAGAAATCGGCAGAGAGCCGATCAGCCAGACAAACTGGCAGAATGTAGCGACTCCGGGGTTGGTTGTAAAGTTAAAAAAATGGGTTCATTCGCAAAAGAGTTGATGGTCAATAACTGTCAATAAGGCTGCTTTATAAAAGAAAAAAATGTAATGCAAGATGGGGGTAAGTGTCAGGTGTCGTGTTGCAGAAAAAACCCTGTCGGGGTTCATCAGGGCGGTGGTGAGGGGACGTGGGGCAGGGGGAGGTGCAAGGCGGGGTTAGGCCGCATTTCTCACATTGCCGGAGACGAACATTTTGTTCTGCGGAGTAACAGGGCGACCGCCTTGTTTGTTTATATATTTCAGTTTGATAGGCCGTAAAGCAAAATCTGGTTACCACCCAGTCTCAGCCATCGTTACATGCTCCGGCGGTAGGAGCGGCTTCAGCCGCGAAAAAGCGAGGTTGTTGAACGATCTGCTGTTCAATCGCTGATCAAGCAGTTCCTACGTGACCCACCGTTTTTAGGTGCGGTTTCCTGAAATGGCTGAAACACGATGGTAATCAGAAAAAAAAATGTTCATGGGAAATACGGCTCAGAGCAGCTTGCGGTAGCCCTGGAAGCGGGACTGATCCCTGACCAGGCTGGCGGCGTCGGGGTACTTGCTCATCTCCTGGCGGCAGCGGCTGATCCGTTCCGCCACCGGCGGATGGGTGGAGTACCAGGAGCCCTTGGTGGTGGCGCTGTTCTGCTTGGCCTGGAGGATGGCGAGAACCCGTTCGAGGCCGGCCGGATCGTAGCCGGTCTTGTAGGCGATGGCCATGCCGGTGCGGTCCGCCTCGAACTCCAGGTTCTTGTCCAGGCCGTGTTCGAAAAGGACGTCCTGGAGGCCGTTGATCAGGTTCTTGAAACGGCCGGCGTCTTCGCCCTTCATGGCCACCGAGGATATCTGGCCGATGCCCTGGAAGAGCTGGGAGCGCTGGATGGTCGAGAGGGCGTGTTTGAGGGCGGCGTGGGCGATTTCGTGGGAGAGCACGCAGGCGAGTTCTGACTCGTCCTCCATGCTTTCCACCAGTCCCCGGCAGACGAAGATGATGCCGCCGGGGCAGGCAAAGGCGTTCTGGAGCGGGCTGTCCACCACCATGAAGTAGTAGGGGATGCCCGGCCGGGGGGAGTTGCGCGCCAGCGCCCCCCCCACCAACCGAACGTAGTGCTGCAGGTCTGGTTTGGCCACCGGCAGGCCGTAGCGTTTCAGCCCCTCCAGGGCAAGGCTTTCGCCGATGGCGAACTCCTTGTCATAGGGGATCTCGGAGCCGCTCTCCAGGATGTTCTGGGTGCCCTGGAGGATGGTTTTGGCCTTCTGGAGATCCTTGGACTTGCCCTCCGGATCGATGAGCTTGAAGAGATCGAGGGCCAGGGCCTTGGTGCTCACCAGGGTGGTGGCGAGGCCCGCCAGGTAGAGGAAGCGTCTTCTGCTTACCGCGTTGGTTGTTCCGCGTTCCGTGATCTGTTTTCTCGTGTGATCGTTCATGGCAGTGGCCGTGGGGTGTTGAGTTGGTGGGAAGAGGCAGTCGGCAAGGTTCCGGCGCGGGACGCGGCCATGATGCTATTGGGCGTATTCGCCGAGTTTCGATTCCTGCAGGAAACGCGTGATCTCCTGCTGGGAGACGGGATGGGCGAGTACCTGATCCAGGGCCTGCTTGGCAGCCGGCGTCGCGCCGGTCTGGGCGGCATAGGCTTCGGCGTCGGGCGAAAGGCCGCGGATGCTCCGTGAGCTGTCCGCCGCATTGGCCTGGATGCTGCTGCCGGTAAGGCCGCCGAGCAAGTCCCCCACCGACTCCTGGTCGCCGCCGGTCGCGGTCGCCTGGGGCTTGGTCGGGGATACCTTGCCCCGGTAGATCCAGCCCTCGCGGCCGGAAGAGGTCCGTACCCGGTACCAGCGGCGGTCCGATTGGAGAACCTCCAGGCCGGCGCCCAGCGGCAGCTCGGCAACCGTGGCCGAAGAGGCCGAGGCCGCCGCCTTCAGGATGGCGCCGGTGGAGGCGACGTAGAGGGTTTCCGCCGCGGCTTGGCCGGCCAGGGCCAGGCCGAGCAGCAGGGCCAGCAGGGTGAGGGAACGGAAACGATGCATGGTCGGGGTCTCCGTGCAGGCTTGCGCCGAAAAGGGTAGAAGGGGAACGCGGGTCCGGGTCGGGCGGCTGCGGCCGTTCCTTGCCGCCACCGGGCGCCAATCACTATAGCATTTCTTTTTTTCCTGACAACATCTCTTACCTTCTTGGCGAGAGAGTTATTGATAGTCCCCCACCAGGGTAAACGCTCCCCAGTAGCCGGGGTGCGGGAAGCGGCTCTTGACGTGCAGCATGGCTTTGCGCAGGCTCTGGGCCTTGGTGTTGTCGGGGTACATCCGGTAGAAGTGCTTGACCTCCACGGCGGTGGCGATATCGCTCACCCGCCAGAGGCTCGAAATCAGGGCGTGGGTGCCGGCGTAGAAGAAGGCCCGGTTCAAGCCGATGACGTCATCCCCGCTGGTGACCTTGCCGAGCCCGGTCTGGCAGGCGCTCAGCACCACCAGGTCGGCGTTGATGGTGAGCCCCAGGATTTCGTCCGCCTTGAGATCGCCGCCGCCCTCCTGCTGGCTGGCCAGCTTGAGCGCCGAGGCCAGCGGGGTGACCGGATCGAACTCGCCGTGGGTGGCCAGGTGGATGACGTTGAAGCGGCCGATGTTGGCCACCAGCCACTGTTTGGTGGCCCGCTTGCCGGTGAGCACGGTGACGTCCGGGAAGTTCCAGTGGATGGTGTCCACTTCCTGCTCGGCAAAGGGCAGGGCCAGGAGCGGGTCGCCCAGATCCGGGTTGCCCACCGCCAGCACCTTGAGCCGGGTCTTGTCCGCCACCGGGCGCCGCCGGGCCACGGTATGTTCATAGACCGAGGCGCTGGGCAGGTAGAAGAGGGGGTAGCGGTCGATGAGGTAGTCGCTCCCGTCGAACAGGGTGGCAAAGGAGAGGTAGTGCAGGGGGCCGTGGGGGATGAAGCAGAGCCGCGCCTTGCCGGCGAGGTCCGCGGCGATGGGGGCCACCAGCCATTGGTAGAGTTTCGTCGACATCTCGACTACCGGCTCCAGGTTCTGGGTGCGGCGCCGGTAGTCGAGGATGAAGTCGCCCAGAACCTCGCGGCTGAGCGGCAGCCGCTTAAACTTCACCCCCCCCTTGTCGATTACCCAGCAGAAGAGTTCATTCTTGGCAAAGTAATAGGAGATAAAGGCGGTGCCGGGATCGAGGAGCGCCTGGAGGCGGGGCAGCGCAATGGTCTCTACCGACACCAGGCTGCCCAGCTGCGGGTTGGCGAGCTGGATGGCCACCATGGCGGAGTCCAGGTCGTGGCGCAGCTGGGTCAACGCCTCGCCGTAAGTCTTGCGGGTCGGTTCGCTGGCGGCCTGGGCGAGGAGCTTTTCGTACTCCGCCACCCTGGCTTTGAGGCCCTGCCAACGGTCGTAGAGGGCCTGGTCGGCAGGGTTGTCCAGGGTGAGGCGCTGGTTGCCCAGGAGATCGATGAAATTTCTGGCCCGGGAGCGCTCGGCCACCGCAAAGGCCTGCTCGATTTCGCCCTGGTCGGCGAGCAGGGTCACCAGGGTTTCGTAGACGTCGAGCTTGTTGGTGATGAAGGAGTCCCGGAGCTGTTCGATCTTGATGTCGGCCCGCATGGCCTCGATGCGCTCCAGGCAGGCGAAGAGGAGCGCCTTGGCGGCATCGGGATTTTTTTGGCTCAACTGCTGGCGCGCCTGGCCGAAGATGGCCCGCCACTCCACCTCCTTGAGGGCCATGGACCCGGCCAGGGCGCGCGCCTCGGCGAAGGCGCGGCCCGCCTCCCCGGCCTGGCCGTTTCTCTCGAGAGCGGTGGCGAGCCACAGGGCGCACTTGGCCTCGTTGATCCGGTTGCCGATGGACCGGGCATCTTCCGCCGCCTGGCGGAAGAGGGGGATGGCGTCGGCCGGTTTGCCCTGGTCGAGCAGGATCCTGCCCTTGTTCTTGAGGTCGTAGGCCAGGGCCCACTTGGAGCCCAGGCGGCGGTCCACCGCAAGCGCCGCTTCGATATGGGCCAGGGCCTGGTCGAACCGGCCCGCCTCCCGGTAGACCAGGGCCAGGTTGTTGAGGGTGGTGGAAACCTCGTCCTCCCGGTTGGCAAGCCCCTTGGCGAGGACCAGGGCGCGGTTAAGTTCCACCAGACCCTTGTCCGAGCGGCCCAGGGTCCACCAGATGAGCCCCGCGGTGTTGCGGGCCATGGTGGCCAGGTGGTTCAGGTGGTGCCGGGCGGCGAGGTCAAGGGTCTGGTTCGCCAAGCGCAGGGCCGTGTCGTAGCGGGCCTGGTACCAGGCGTTGTTGGCCTGTTCGAGGAGGATTTCCCCGACCAGGGTCGCCCCTTCCGCCGGCGCAAGCGACGCGGCCCGGGCGAGCGCAAGCGCCTTGGCGTAGCGGGCCTCGGCCTCCGGGAAGTTGCCAAGCAGGCGGGCGCAGCGGCCGATGTCGAGCTGGGCCCGGGCCTCGGCGGCCGCATCGCCCGCCTTGGCAAAGAGAGCGGCGGCCTTTGAGTAGAACTCCGTGGCCTTGGCAAAGTTGTTGAGCCGCAGGTCGTAGACCCGGCCGATGTTCTCCTCCTGCTGGGCCATGAACAGGCCCTTGTCCAGCCGCTTGGCCAGGGCGGCGGCGTCGCCGAAGAGCTGGAGCGCCCGGTCGTAGGCAGTGGCGTTTTCAAGCACCACGCCCAGGGCGTCCATGGCCTGCAACTCCGCTTCCGGGCTTTCCAGGTTGGTGTAGATATCCAGGGCTTCTTCGAGATGGGCGGTGGCCCGGTCAAAGGACTCGCCGCTGCTTTCAAGCAGGCCCAGCCGCAGCAGGGCCTCGGCGTGTTTGTCGCTGTCCGGCGCGGTGCGGGCAAGGTACTCTACCGCCTTGTCGGCGTAGCGGACCGCGGTGGCCAGGTCACCGCTCAGGAAAGCGCACTCCCGGGCGTAGTTGTAAAGCTGGGGCAGGTACTGCTTGAACTCGGGGGCCTGTTCGGCAAAGTCGATGGCGTTGGCAAAGGGCGCCAGGGCCTTGGCCGGCTGCTTGGCATCGAACAGTGCCCGGCCCGCGCGGACGAAGCCGGCAAACTGCTTCCGGGCGAGCACGCCGGCCTCGCTGGCGTCCATGCCCCGGTAGCCGATCACCAGCCACTGCCGCTGCGGGTCGTGGGCCGGCGCGGCAGTGGCCAGGGCCGCGGCCGGCGATTCGGCGCGGATGCTCCCGAGGATGGCCGGGACCATGGCCGGGGCGGCGTTGGCGGTGCGTGGCAGCAGGATGGTGGGGACGCCGCACAGGGTGAGGAGGTTTGCCGCCGGGTAGGCATCGGCGGCCGCGGCCCGGGGCAGGATGGCAACGGTGAGGTTGCCGGCGGCGGCCAGGGCGGCATCCAGGGGCAGGAAGCGGCCTGCCGGCGTACGGATGCCCGGGGCGAAGCCGCCGCTCACCCCGTCCCGGGCGGGAACCTGATAGAGGGGGGCCAGGTCGTCGGCAAGCAGCAGCAGGTTGGCCAGGGGCGCCCCGCCGGCCGGCGGGGCGGTGAGGGAGACGAAGACCGTATCGAGATCGGCGGCCGGCGGCGCCAGTTCGGTGGCAGGGGCGTCCCCCCCGAGCACCAGCAGCCGCTTTTTGAAGGGCTTCCGGTTGATTAAAGAGCGGAGGAACTGGCCGGTGGAAAAGGCAAAGGACTCGGCCGGGATTTGTTGGATCAGGCCGGGGTCGTCGGCCACCAGCACCAGCGGCTTGGTACCCTCCGGCCGGGCCGCGGCGGCGCTTGTCACCTCCTTCACGGTCACCGTGTCCGGGGCCACGGTGAAGGCGAGGTATTTCCCCCTCTCGTCCGCGGCCACCAGCCGCAGCAGCCGTTCCCCATGGCCCATGGCCGCCAGGGCGTCCATCGCATCCATGGCCTCGTCGGGCTGGGGCGCGAAGAAGGCGGCGAGCCGCCGGCCATCGGCGGAGGCGCCGAGCCGGGCAATGAGTTGCCGGTACTGGTCGAGGAGCCGGAAGTATTTGTCGGCCAGGGGTTTGGCGGCCGGTTCCGGGCTTCGGGCCACGGTGGCGGCGAGCTGCTCGCTCTCAAGCGCCGTGCCCATGAGGCGGAGGAGCAGGGCCGGCGGCGTGGTCCCCAGATGGCCTTTGAGCAGCGGCGGCAGCAGGGGGGCAAGGTCCGGCTGCTGCTGGTTGAGGATGGCCCGCTCCTGGGCGAGCCGTTCCCTGATGGCCGGCTGGTCCGTTGACGGGGCCGAGGCGAGCTGGGTCTCCAGGGCGGCGATGGCGCGCAGCCGGGGCAGGATGGCGAGGATGGCCGCCTCCTCCTGCCGGCCCAGATCGAAGACGAGGGGAGCCAGCCGCTGGTAGCGTTCGATCTCGGCGAGTTCGGCCAGAAGGTTGAAGCCCGCCTCGGCCTGGTTGGCGGCCACCAGCGCTTGCAGGCGCGGCATGAAGGCGGTCACCACCTCGCCCGGCTCGGCGTGCGCCCTGGGGAAGGGCAGTTCCCGCAGCTGGTCCAGGGCCTCGTCGTAGCGGCCCAGAGCGGCCAGGGCCCGCCAGCTGATATCGCCCAGCAGCCCCTGCTCGGCAAGCTGCGCGGCTTTTTCGAGCTGGGGAGCGGCCTCCTTCTCTTCCCCCAGCTGCTGGCTGAGGCGGCCCAGGTTGTAGTGGAGGGTGGCCAAGAGCGTCAGGCGCTCCCGGTCCGTCCCGGCGTCCTTCCTCCCGTCCAGGAGGGCGAGGCCACGGGTGAAGTGGGCCATGGCCCGGCGCCTGAGCGCCATGGCCCGCACCTGATCGTCGAGCCCGGCGCCAAGTGCGGCGGCGAGCCGCAGGTAGCCGCAGCCCAGGTCGTTTTGCAGGGTGGCCAGGGTCCGGGGCGGCAGCGTGCCGCTCTTGGCGGCCAGGAGTGCCGATGCCTCCCGGTCCAGGCCGAGGAGCTGGGCGAGCCGCTCCGGCGGCAGCGGCGTGATGCGTCCGAGCACCGCGGCCAGGTTGCGCAGGTTCACCAGCAGGCTGGTCGGGGTGCCCAGTTCGAGGCAGAGGTTGGCAGAGCGGGCAAAGAGGTCGAAGGCCCCGGGCCAGTCGCCCCGGGCCACGGCGAGCTGACCGGCCCGGTGGCAGAGGAGGGAGACCCCGAAACGATCCCTGGTCGCCACCTCCTTGTCCACCGGGTACTGGGCGAGCTGCGGCTGCACGGCCCGCCAGGCCGCCTCGATCCGGCCCTGTTCGAGATCGATGCGCATCAGGAATGCCTGGGCGAGCCGCGCTTCCTGCACGGCGGAAAAGCCGTACGCCGCGGTGCTGACGTCACTCTTGTCCAGCGCCACGTTTAAACTGACGTTGATCAGCCCCTCCTCGGGCTTCTTGGCAGGGGCGGCGGCCACCCCGTAGCGGCCGAGGAGATCAAGGGCCTCCTCGAAGCCGGCCCGGGCCTGGTCGAGGAGCGCCTGACGGCGGTCGCCGCGCACCTGGCCCGCCGCCATGTAGAGGCAGTATGCCTCGGCGCGTTTTTTTACCGCCAGGTTGGCGGTGTGGCCCAGGGCCTGGTTGAGGGAAAATGCCTTGGCAAAGGATTGGGCCGCCTCCTGCCAGCGGCCGGTGTCCTGAAGGGCGAGCCCCAGCCGGTCGGCGATCTCGGCCTTGAGTTCCAGGAGCCGTTGGGGAAAGCCCAGATCCTGGTCGAGCCGGCTGGCGTAAATCTTGAGGGTGCCGGCCGTCTCCTCCGGGGTGGGCAGCATGGAGGATTGAGGCTCTCCCCGGAGTTCCTTGCTGAGGGCAACGAATCTCCCCTGCCAGGTGGCCTGGCGGAGATAGAGCGCTTTGAGTCGCGCCGTGAAGGCGGGCCAGGCTCCGCTCTCAGGCGTCGGCGCGCCCTCGGCGGCCTTGGCCACCGCCTCTTTGAGCCGCGCCTCCTCCTCGGCCAGGGCGTTGACTTTTTCAAGCATAGGCTGACGGTTGGGGGCGTCGCGCAGCAGTGCCCGGGCCGGGGTGAGCAGCCGGCCGGTGATGAAGCGGTCGAGCCGGTCAAAGGTGGCCACGCTCCTGAGCGGGTCCATGGCCTGGTCGATGCGGCTTGCGGTTTCCGCAAAGGCCTTGATCGCCTGGTCGCTCTGCCGGGACTGGTAGGCGGCGTGGCCCAGTCGGCGGTAGAAGAGGATCTCGGCGTTGGGGTCGGCAAAGGGCTCGCCCGCGGCCGCCCGCCGGTCGAAGTAGCGGAGCGCCTGCTCGTAGCGGCCCAGGAGATAGTTGACGTTGCCCAGGTTCAGAAGGAGGTTGGCGGTGTTGGCCCGGTCATTGCCGCGGCGGTTGAGGAAGTATGCCTTGCGGTACTCGGTGAGGGCGTGCTCGAGCATCCCCGGCTCGCCGTAGACCGTCTCCAGGACCTCGTAGACATAGCCCGCGGTCTGGTGGAAGTACTCGCAGTCGCCCTTGAGGCCGATGGCCCGCCGGAGAAGCCCTTCCGCCTCGCGGGCCGATGCCTCGGTGTTGCGGTAGGTGAGCGCCAGGGCCGAGGCGTAGACCGGGATCGGATCGCCCGGCCTGCGGCGGGCCTCCTCCCGGTAGTGACCGATGGTCGCCTCGATGCTGCCCAGGGCGGCGGCGGACTTGATCAGGCCGCGATGGGCCTCGACGATGGCGGGATCAAAGGCGATGAGTGTCTGGAAGATCTTCTTGGCCGCCGTGACCTCGCCCAGCCGGAAGAGGTACTCGGCCTCGGCCAGGGATTTGCCGATATAGCCCTGGCGGGCCAGCATCCAGATGGAATCCGACGGCGGCCTGGTGTCGATCTCGGCCTGGTAGAGGGCGAGCGCTTCCCGGAACCGCTGCTCCTTGTAAAGGATTTCGGCCAGGGCCAGCCGGGCCGCGCCGGTCTGGGTGTGGGCGCCGGGGAAGGAGTCGATGACCTGATAGTAGACCTGCTTGGCCTTGGCCGTCTCGTCCTCGTGGTAGTAGGTGTCGGCCAACCGGTTGAGGGCGGTCATGGCGATGCGGGGCAGCTCGCGGGCGTTTTCCTCGGCGATGCGGCGCAGGGTGGCGATCCGCATGGCGCGATCGCTGGTGGCGGCGTCGCGCAACACCAGATCCACGATGCGGCTCGCGGCGAGATCGGCCCACTCGCCCTGGTCGGCATAGTCGCGCAGAACCTTGCGGTAGAGGGGATAGGTCTTGGCCGGCGGGTTGAAGCGGCTGAAGAGGTCGGCTTTCAGAAGCGTCGCCTCGGCGTCCAGATCCCGTACCGCGGGGTGGGCGGCCAGGCCCTGGTCCAGTTGGGTGAGAGCGGCCATGATCCGCCCCGGCTCCGAGCTGTCGGCGGTGGCGAGTCGCACCTCTTCGAGCACCGCGGCCATGGCGATGCGGTGGTCGGGGTTTGCGCCGAAGGGGGAGAGGGCGCGGATCGCCTCCTCCCTGGCGCGGGCCACGCCGTTCTTCTCCTTGAGCCGGGCCGCGACCACGATTGCCTGAATGCGGGCGAGCGACGTCTCGGGCTCGACGCAGGCTCCACCCTCTGGCCGGCAGACGGCGGCAAAGAGGTCGCCGGCCATGGCGAGATGGCCTTCTTCTTTGAAGAGGCAGCCGGCGCGGTAGAGAGCCCGGGCCCGGGGGGTGGGCTCGTTGCCGTGGGCGTCCACCACCTGTAGGTAGGCGAGGGTGGCCAGATCGGGCCGGGGCGGTACCGCCTGGTCCAGGCGGCGGGCGATGGCCAGCTGGGCACCGCCGTCGGCGGCCACCGGGATCTGGCCCTGCGCCGGCAGTTGCCAGCAGTTATCGATGCCGCCCAGGTCGGCCAGGAAGTAGAGGTTTTTACCCCGCACCACCGGGCCGTGGGCCGAATAGGAAAACGGGGTGAGCGGCAAGGGAATGGCCGGCTTGGCCGCATCGAGGGCGATGTGGTAGATGGCGGCGCGGTCCTCCTTGGTGATGGCGCCGTCGCCGTTGGTGTCGAGGCTGATCCTGCTGAAGTAGAGTTCCCTCCCCTTCGGCCCCCACTGCGGGGCGAGGTCGATGGCCGGCCCCGAGGTCACCTGGGTCACCCGGCCGCTGGCGAGATCGAGGGTGAAGATGTCGGCGCCCTTGGGGTCGGCGCGGCGGGAGACAAAGGCCAGGGTGCGGCCGTCGGGCGAGACGGCCGGCGAGGCGCCGTCGCCGTTGGTGGCGATGGCGGTCACCCGGCCGCTGGCCCGATCCACCACGGCGAGCTGCCAGGGCGCGCTCGCCGTGGGCCTGGTCTGGAAGTAGATCCTGGCCCCGTCGGGCGAGAAGCGCGGCCAGCCGTCTTCAGTCTCCCGGCCGGTGAGCCGGACGGGCGCTTTCTTTGGATCACCGAGATCGAGAAGGAAGATGTCGCCCTTGACGTCGTGGGCCGTGCCCGTGTAGGTGAGCAGCTTGCCGTCGGCGGAGAGGTCCGGTTCGCGTTCCTCGGCAACGTCGTTGGTGAGCCGTTCGGGCAGGGCGGGGGAGACGGGGTCGGCGCTGCGGCGCCAGAGGTCGGCGCCGATTTCCCGGCCCAGGCTGTAGACCACGGTGGCGCCGTCGGCCGAGACGGTGAAGGAGAGCAGCTGGCCGGCCTCGGCGGTGATCTGGGCCGGGGCGAGGACGTCGGGCGTCAATGCCTCGGCCACCCCGGCCCGGGTCGACAGGACGAGGGCAAGGGCGGCGAGGCCCAGAGTTGTAATCAGCAGTCTGCGCATGAGCTCTCCGTTCCGACTGCAAGGTCCGATTCACGCCTTTGTATGCACGGCGTTTTTTGAGCATTCGCAGGGTGCCGGAGATACGAGGCATCGTTCTGTTCGCTATACTGTGGTATGCGAACAGGGCGATAACGAAGTAGATTCGGTGCCATGTGCGTGCTCACTTCACTACCCAGCCCCCGTCTTCCTGCTGCACCTTCTCACCCGGGGTGGCGTTTTCCCTGTTGAGCTTGGCGAAGATGGCCTGGACCTTGGGCAGATCGGCCTCGCCGAGTCCCTCGCCCAGGAAGATGACCCGTTCCATGATCACCATCCGGGCCTTGTTGACCTGCTCGACAATGCTCTTGAGTTCCGCTTCCCGGAAGCGGCCGGCCACCTCGGCAAGTGAAGGCGGAATCGCTTTCTTGTCCATGGCAAAGGGGGTCAGCAGCCCATCGCGGTTTTCCCCCACCCAACCCAGTTTTTTAAAGGCGGCGATGTCGTCGTCGTGGAAGTTGATGAGCTGCATGGCGGCCACGGCGTCCTGGTGGCCCCGGCTGGTTTCGGGCGGTTTCCGGAGTCGGCCCTGGGTGTCCACCCCCCGCACCGAGGCGACCAGGAGCATGTCCCGGTCGATGGCGTTGTAGGTGCCGAGCACCTGATTCTCAAGGGCGGTGCGCTGGCCCACCACCGCCACGTCCACCTTGGCCAGGGTACAGCCCCAGCAGAGGAGGAGGGCGAAGAAGGGGACGAGGTATTCGGGTCGCCGGGTCATGGGAAGTCTCCCTCGCGCTGGTTTCAGTTTTCAACGGTCGGTTTGCCCGTCTCGGAAACCGAGAGGGTGCGGGCGGCGAGCAGGCCGAGCAGCCGCTGGAGCGGGGCCATGGCCGTCAGTTCCGGCAGCCGGGCCACCGGGGCGAGCTCGGCCAGGTTGATCCGTTCCACGTCCGGCAGCCGGATGGTCACTCCCTTGACCACCACCTCGCCGTGGACGGCGAGGAAGCCGTGGTCGATTTCGAGCTGTACCCACTTGGGGGCTCCGTTGGCCAGGAGCTGGCGCTGGGCCACGATGTTCTCGTTGTTTTCCCGGGGGTCGAGGCTCGCGAGCAGCCGGTCCAGGGCCGCGGCGCCGATATGGGAGATCGCCACGGTCATGGTCGTCCCTCCGAGCATATCACGAATCTGGCTGGCGAGGGGAAGGGAAAGCGTGATGCTGCCGCTGACCTCGGCATCCTGGCCCGGCGGCAGGACCAGGCCCGGCAGCAGCCGGGCGGTGTTCAGTCCCGAGAAGTTGATGGCGGTGCGGCCGAAGAAGCGGCGGCCCCGCTCTTCAAGGGCGAGGTTGCCAAGCACCGTGCCGCCCAGGAGATCGAAGCGGAACGTCTTAAGGCCGGGCAAAGGGGAGGCGGTGGTTTGCTCCAGCCGCAGATCCCGGAGGGAGAGGTCAAGTCCGCCCGCCTTGGCCCGCAGGGCCGCGATGCTTACGAAATGGGGGGCGGCCAGGGGGGCGGTTTCCGAGGTGCTCTCCTCCCGCCTGCGCAGGGGCGGCTCTGCCAGGGGTTCGGCCGGAGCGAGTACGGCACGGGAAAGGCCCTCAGCCTCCGGGCGCCGGGTGGCAGGGGCGGCGCCCGGCAGGCGGACGGCGAGGCGTTTGTCGAGGCGTACATCGGCGTTGAGGCCGGTTGCTTCGAGCCGCTGGCCCAGGGCGAGCGAGAGGTCTTGGGCGGCGAGGTCCGCGGCCAGGGTGAGGCCCTGAGCCGGGGAGAAGGCGGCCCTGGCGGTGAGGACGGTATTGCCGCGCATCGCAAGCTGCGGGCTGATGGGGCGAAGATCAATGGCGCCGCGGCTGGCCACGCGCGCCGTGGCCGCAATCTTCTCCACGGCGGCCAGGGCGAGCCCCGGCTTGCCTTCGAGGGCGGTCGCGGCAAGATCCGGCCGGCCGGCAAGCTCAACGGTTGCCGCCTCGGTGAGGTTGAGCGGCGAGAGGGCAAGCTGCTGATCGAGGCGGAAGCGGGCCAGGTCCTGGTGGCGCAGGAAGAGATCGAGGGCAAGGCCCGGGGGGGCGTCTGCCGCCAGGCCGGGCAGTCCCCGGATCTCTTTCGCTTTGATGCCGCCCTGGAAAGTCCCTTTGCCCGTGGCCCGGTCCCAGACGTAGTGGAGGGGCGGACTGGTAAGGAGGGAGGCCCTGGCGGTGGCCCCGCCCTCCAGGGGCAGGGCGAGGCTGGCGTCGGTGAGCCCCAGGCGCCAGTCGAGGTGATCGACGAAGGGCAGGTCGTGGACCAGGCTCGCCGGCAGCCGCCTGCCCAGGGCGGCCACGGTCGTCGGGGCGGGGGCGCGCCCCCGGAGGGTCCAGTCGGCTCTGAGTCGGCCCCGGCCGCTGAGCCCCGCTGGCAGCGCCCCGTGGAGCAGGGCGGCGAGCGGCGCGAGGTCGACGGTGAGGCTCCCCGTGCTGGCGAGCCCCTGCCGGCCGAGCCCCCTGGCCCGGAGGGTGGTGGTGAGGCTGAGGAGGTTCTTCAGCTCCAGCGCCACGGTGACGGGATCGATATCGGCCGCGAGCGGGGCGAGGGAGGCAAGGCGCAGCCGGCCGCGGGGGAGGCTGAACAGCAGGGGGCTTGTCAGCGGCCCGAACTTGCCGGCGGCCAGGAAGAGCTTGGGGCTGGTAAGTTCGAGCCTGTCCACCGTGAGGTCCACCCCCGACTTGGCCGAGAACTCGGCCCGGGCGGCGAGCGCCAGGGCGAGTCCGTCGAGTTCCATGGACTCGCCCTGGCTGATCGTCTTGACGCGCAGGGACTGGGCCAGGGTCACCGTGCCGGCGAGCCAGGGGAATTTCTCTCCCAGCCGGCCGAGCTTACCCGCCTCGATGGTCAGGGGATCGAGGCTCAAGTCCGTCACCAGCAGGTCCGGGCCGGGCAGGTAGAGTTCCTTGATGGCGAGGCCGGCGTGCAGGGCGGCGGTGGCGGGGAAGCCGTCGCGGAGTTCGCCAAAGAGGCGGCAGTGGGGGATGGCCAGGCCGGTGAGCGCCAGGGAGGTCGCGCCGTCAAGGCGCAGGGAGTCAATCCGCGGGTTGAACTCCAGGGTAAAACGGCCGGCGGACCCGGGCGCGAGATCGGCCTCGACGGCCAGGGCGGGCACGGCGAATCCCTGCAAGCGGACCGTCTTCTCGCCGCGCTGGACGGTGGCGCCGTTCAGGGTCAGCTGACCGTTCGCCTTGATGGTCCGGGGGTGCCCGTGGTCAAGGCGGATCGCTGCCGACGCCACGGTGAGGGAGCCGGGTGCCAGGGCGGAGGTGGCGCCGCCGGCCGTGCGGGTTGCGGGCGGCAGCCGCACGGCAAGGCCGGCGGTGGAGAGTTCCGCCGTGCCGTCGGCGCCGTCGCCCCGGAGGGTTGCTTCCCGGAGGGTGAGGAGCGGCCCGGCACCGGTAAAATCCACCCTGGTGTCCGGCGGCAGGAAGGGCGCGAGCAACCGGCCGGTGGCGGCGCTGGCCACCGTCAGGTCGTGGAGCCGGGCGCTGAAGGCGCCGAGTCCCTGGTCGTTCAGGGCGGCGCTGCCCGCCAAGGAGAGGCGGACGGCGTCGGCAAGGCTTGCCTCGGCCTTGCTGACGGTGAGGTGTTGCCGGTCGATGCGCCCCTCGCTGTGGATGGCGAAGGCGAGTGGCGCCAGGGCGTCGACCCGGGCGGAAAGGCCTCGGACCTGCAGTCCCTCGCCCTTTACGGCGAGGGTGAAGGCCCTGGTCCGGTCTTCGGCCGTGGGGGTGGCGTCGAGCCGGACCTCGATCCGGCCCCGGGCGGTGAGGGATTGGAGGGTCGCGGGCAGCAGGGGAGCGACCAGGGCGGCGATGGGGGCGAGTTCGCCGGTGAGTTCGCCGTGGGGTGTGCTGGCGGCATCCTCCGGGATGGTGAGGTTAAGGGCGAGACCCGGCGCCAGGGCCGCGAGCGTACCGTAGCCGTGGGTCGGGGCGAGTCGGCGGTCACGGTCGAAGAAACCGGCCAGGCGGGTGCTGATGGAGAAGGGATCGGGCGGGGCGTCGTTGACCCCGACCCGGCCCTTGACGGCGAGGGTGAGCGGGCGTGCCAGCAGCGATTCGCAGGCCAGGTCCGCGGTGAGTCGGTCGATGCGGGCCCGGCGGCCGGTTTGGGTGTCACGGTAACCGAGGACGGCATCCCTGACCTGAATATCCAGGGCCAGGTCGATGGGCAGCCGCTTCGGGGTCGTCGTCTTCTCCTCATCTTTGCTCAGGTCGCGGAAGACGTCGAGGTTGCTGCCCGCCGCGTTGCGCTGGTAGCCGGCGGTCAACCCCTGGAGGTGGAGGGTGAGCCCCAGCCGCGGTCCGCCGCGCAGGGTCAGGGCGGCCTTGGCCGTGACGCTCCGACAGCGAAGCAGGTCGTGATCGAAACCCTGCGGGTTGGCGACCTTGAGGCCGGTGAGAACCAGGCCGTGCGCAAAGTCGAAGTGGAGACGGTCGAAGGTGACTGGTACGGGCAGGGCCCGGGCCAACCGTTCCTGGATCAGGGCGGCGGCACGCGGGGAGTTGAGCAGGGCGGGAAGCACGGCGAGCAGGCCGGCCGCCAGGAGGAGAAGAAAGGCCGGCAGGGCGGCCAGGATGAGGAGGGCTTGTTTGCGGATCTTCACCTGGACTTGGCTCCGGGCAGAAGGGCGTGGCGGGGTGCATGCGGTGGCAAGGCATAAATTATCATAGCCACTCAGAGAACGCCAGCGGCTCTTGGCGCCGCCCGGGTCTGGAAACGTCGATGCCCCCGCGCCCGCCTTTCTTTATGATTGACTTTGTCGGACTGGCGCAAAAGAATACCCTGAAGGGAGTCGCTGAGCCTCACCCTCGGGAGCTGTTACGCACAAGACAGAGAGAGAAGAGACGATGACCAGATCACTGGCCGGGCTGACGACAATTCTTTTATGGCTGCTGTTGCTGTTGGTCCCCGCGGGTCATGCCGCGGCGGAGGGGCCGGTGGTGCTCTTCGACCAGGCCCATGGGCAGCGTTTTTTGGTGGAGCGTGACCAGCCCCTCGATCTCTCCGGCCTGGCCCGGCTCTTTGTGGAGCAGGGCGCCCGGGTGCGGACCAGCAGGAGCGCCATCACCGACCGCCT
Organism: Desulfobulbaceae bacterium UBA5121; assembly: GCA_002414225.1. Lineage (GTDB taxonomy): Bacteria > Desulfobacterota > Desulfobulbia > Desulfobulbales > UBA5123 > UBA5123. The sequence goes on from DHYV01000019.1 coordinate 16,586, forward strand.
TCTCCATGATGTCGACGTGTTGATCATCTCCGGCCCCTTTGCCACCATCAGCCGGCAGGAGACAGCGGCGATCATCCGCTTCCTCTCCCGGGGTGGCAAGCTCGCTGCCATGGTCCATGTCACCCCGCCCTTCGATTTTCTCTTTCCCCGACTGGGCACGGCCGTTTCCCGGGCCGTGGTTGTGGAGCAGGAGAACATCATCAACGGCAATCCCCTGGATTTTGCGGTGAAGGATCTCCCCCCCAGCCCCCTGACCTGGGGAGTGACGAGCTTTGCCGTCCATGGCGGCTGGGCGCTGTTGAACACCAAGAAGGACGGTGCCGCCATCGCCCGCACCAGCCCCAGGGCCTGGCTCGATCTCAACGGCAACCACGCCTTTGACGGCCAAGACGTCAGGCAGGCGTTTGCCGTGATCCTAACCGGCAAGGTGGGCGCCGGCCGCTTTGTCGTCTGCGGCGATGACGCCATCTTCCAGAACCGGTTCCTCGACGGCGGCAACCGCACCCTGGCCAGGAACCTGGCCCGCTGGCTCTGCCCGGAGCGGCAACGGTCGATCTAGTGCCCCGAGCGGTTAATTCTTGGAGTACTTGTCGGCCCCTCGCGGCCCCGCGCGGAGGCGAGGAACCACGATTGCTCGACAATTGACTGCCATAATGAACCGCCCGGGGCTCTGCCGGTGGCCGTCGACGGCCACTTGCCACTTCCTTCCCGGGGCTTTTGCGCTGAGATTTCTTTTGACGCGGAATTTTTTCTGGCGTTAGGATTTGTTACACGTTTGTAATTATTCGGTCGGCGGCGGGAGGTTTGCCAATCGCCTTGCGCGGAACCGCTTTGGCGATACGGCTGGCGCGTTCACTTCACTTGACGAGAGAGGAGGGCATTATGGCGACGATCACCAACATCCTGATTCCGGTCGACCTGCGGGTCGAAACCACCAAGGTTCTTGAATACGCGCGGCTGCTGGCTGAGCAGTTCGGCGCCAAACAGCACCTGCTCACGGTCATCCCCGGTCCCGGGGCCATCGCCGGGACGGAGTTTGACACCTCGTGGTACGAAAAGCACGCCCAGGAGCTGCGCGAAGAGGCGGGCAAGGTGATGGAAGCCTTTGTCGCCAAGAACTTTGGGGGAAATAAGCCCGCCAGCGCTGCGGTGGTCCTTGGTGATATCGTCGATGAAATCGTCAACTACGCCGACACCAAAGGCTGTGACTGCATTGTCATCGGCACCCATGGCCGGCACGGGGTGGCGCGGATCTTTTTCGGCAGCGTCGCCGAGGGGGTGGTTCGCCGCGCCCGGTGTCCGGTGCTGACCCTGCATCCTTTTGAGTGACGCGCTGCTGGCGCGGAGGCTTGGCGCCCCTGGCTGGCAGTTGCCGTTGGTGGGAAGGACGTCGATATATCAATGCGGAGAGCCTGGCGGGGATCGCGAAGCCTGAGATCAACCAGGACCGACTGGCGAAGAGGCGGTGCGACCACAGCGAACGCCCGCGATGATTCAGAACTGACTTACACCATTTGACGGGGCGCCACCGCCCGGTCGCGCATCGTTTTGGCGATAACGGCGGCCAGCTCGGCTTGCGTGATCGGCTTCATGACAAAGGCGGCAATCCCAGCCCCCTCGGCCTGCCTGGCATCGACGGTGTCGCTGTAGCCGGTGATCATGATGGTCGGCAGGTCGGGCAGCAGGAGCAAGGTTGCCCGGGCCAGCTCGATGCCGGTCAGGCGCGGCATGACCTGATCGGTGATCAGCAGGTCCACCCAGTCGGGATCGTTTCGGATGGCCTCCAGCGCCTCCCTTCCGTCGGTGAATTCCATAACCGCGCAGCCGAGTTCCTGCAGGGTGGACTTGCAGAGGGCGACGATGGCAGGCTCGTCGTCGACAAAGACAATGTTGTATCGCAGGCGGGGCAGGGGGAGCGCGGCCGTCTCCTGGTTGGCGACCGGCGCGGCCTCCATCCGGCCCAGGAGTGGCAGGTAGAGGGTGAACAGGGTGCCGTGGCCCGGAACGCTCTGCACCTTGACCGTCCCGTGGTGGCTTTCGATGATGCCGTGCACCAGGCTGAGGCCGAGCCCCGTGCCCTGGCCGTGTTCCTTGGTGCTGAAGTAGGGCTCGAATATTCTTTCCAGGGTGCCTTCGTCCATCCCCACGCCCTGGTCGGCGACGGTGAGGCATGCGCAGGCGCCGGCTGGGATGTTCCGTTCCTTGGCGGTGGTGGCGCTGATTTGCACTTCCTTGAGGCCGACGGTGAGGATCCCCCCCCGTTCGCGCATGGCCTGGTAGCCGTTGATGCAAAGATTCATGACCACCTGATGGATCTGGGTGGGGTCGGCCTCGATTGGTCCGCAGTCGCTGTCCATCTCCTGTCGGATTTCAATGGTGGAGGGGATGGTGCCGCGCAGGAGTCCGAGCACCTCGTTGATCACGTCCTGGACGAGAACCGGCCGGCGTTGTTGCTCCTTCCTGCGGCTGAAGGTGAGGAGCTGGCTCACCAGGGAGGCGGCCCGCTTGCCGGCGCTGACGATTTCGTCAAGATTTTTGCGAATCGGCTGCTGCTCGCCGACGGCACGGCGGGAAATCTCGGCATAGCCCAGGATGGTGGTCAGAATGTTGTTGAAGTCGTGGGCGATGCCGCCCGCCAGGGTGCCGATCGCCTTCATCTTTTGGGCTTCGCGCAGGTTTTGTTCGATTTTCTTGCGGGCGGTGACGTCCTGGAAGATGAACAGGGCCTTGCCGATCTTTCCCTCCCTGTCCCGCAGGGGGGCGGTGGAAAGGGTCAGGTCCAGCGGGGCGCCGTTTTTGCGCAGGCCGCTGATGTCCTTGGCGGTGGCGGTATCGCCGAGAAAGGTGCTCAGCAGGAGCCGGTTGAAGACCTCCTGCGATTCACCGATGATGAAAGGCGGCTGTCGCCCGATCACCTCCCCTGCCGTCCATTGAAAGATCTGCTCGGCACTCAGGTTCCAGCTTTCGATGGCGCCGGTGCCGGTGAGGGTCAGGATTGCCAGGGGCGAGGCGTGGATGAGCGCGTTGAGGCTCTCGTTGCTTTCCCGGAGCGACTCCTCGGCCTGGCTGTGGGCGAGGATTTTTTGTCGCAGCGCCTCGTGCTGACTGTGCAGCGTTTCTCCGAGACGGTCGATATGGCGGGAGAAGATGTAGAAGAGCAGGGCGCCGCCGCCACCGCCGACCACGAGCAGCAGCCAGAAGAGCCGCAGGAAAAAGTGCTCCTCAGCGGTGCAGTCGGCGAGGACGATGATTTTCCCCACCTTCCTGCCGCCGGTGTCCAGCAGGTCGGACATGCCGGAGCGGAAGGTGCGGTTGCGGAGAAAGAGCCTGAAGGCGTCGTTGACCTCAAGACCTTGGTGGGCGTCGGTCAGGTGTCGCGACAGGCCGGGCGGGATTTCGGGCAGGGTCTGGTCGACGATGGCATGGTAAGGGAAAAGGTTCCAGTCGCCGGTGCGACCCATCATCTTGATCCCTTCCTGCCAGCCGATCCGGTTGAGGTAGCGCTTGTCGATGGCAACCAGCAGATCGACGTTGAGGCTGTGTTTGATCAATGGCGTCAGGTACTCGATTTCGGTGCCGAGTTCGATGTAGCCGATCAGTTTGCCGGCGACCTGCCATGGGTGCACCACCCGCAGGGTAAAGGTGCCGAAGGGGCCGAGTTCGATGCCGCCGGCCGGAGCGGAATCACGGGCGGCGCGCAGCATGGTGAAGCGGTTGATGGTGTCGCCGTGGCGGCCCGGGTTGTGGACGCGCAGGAAGCAGACCCGGTCGGGATCCACAAAGTAGAAGTGGGTGATTTCATACTTGCTGCGGATTTTTTTGAACAGGGGCATGGCCGCCTGCAGCAACCGTTGCCTGTCCCTGGCCAGGAAGGCGTCCTGCAGCTCCTGGTTCGGGGTGTAGCGGTCGATCAGGCTGGAGATGAGTATCTGCCGCTCTTCCAGCATGCCGGCGAACAGGTGCTGGACATTGGCGACGTCGGCGCTGGTTTGGCGGATGGCGGCGAGCCGCTGAATGCCAGTCAGGCAGGCGAGCGAGGCGAGCAGCAGGAGCACCAGGGTGACGCCCAGGGGCAACAGGACCGGCCGCTTGATGGTTTCGGATTTTTTTGGCATGAAATAGCTTAACAGCCTTGATCCGATGGTGTCGAGACGGGAAATGTCCTTTTGTTCGAGAGGCGGGTCGGGGGGAGTGGTGGCCGAGGGCCCGGATTCCGCCGCGCTGCGGGGCGGTCATAGAAAATCGAGCTGGACGGGGCAGTGGTCCGAGCCCATGATCTCGGCGAGGATCTTGGCCCCCATGACCCGCGCCCTGCTCTTCTCGTCCACGCAGAAGTAATCGATCCGCCAGCCGATGTTTTTCTGCCTGGCGTTGAACCGGTAGCTCCACCAGGAGTACTGGCCCGGCTCCTGGCTGAAGATCCGGAAGGTGTCCAGATACCCCGAGTGCAGAAACGCGTCCATCCACTGCCGCTCCTCCGGGCAGAAGCCCGGGTTCTTCTCGTTCTGCTTGGGGTTGGCGAGATCGATCTCCCTGTGCGCCACGTTGAAGTCGCCGCAGAGCACCACCGATTTTTTTGCGGCCAGCTCGTCCACGAAACGGTGCAGGTCGCGGTTGAACTCAAGCTTGTAGTCGAGCCGGGTGAGGCCGTGCTGGGCATTGGGGAAGTAAGCGTTGATGAAGTAGAAGTCGGCATACTCCAGGGTCAGCACCCGGCCTTCGCCGTCGTGGGTGTCGTGGCCCAGCCCTTCCACCACCCGCAAGGGCTGTTCCCTGGCGTAGATCGCCACCCCGGCGTAGCCCTTCCTGGCCGCCGGATACCAGAACGAGTGATAGCCGGGCAGGTTTTTTAAACCGTCCGAGAGCTGGTCCGGCTGGGCCTTGATCTCTTGCAGCCCGATGAGGTCGGCGTCGAATTCGTTGACGAGGCCGGCAAATCCCTTCTGTTCGATGGCGCGGATGCCGTTGACGTTCCAGGAGATGAATTTCTTGATTCCTCCCGGCGCCGGGGTAGCTCTCTTCTGCCCCGGAATGCGTCGTGGCGTTACCCCGATTCGCGGACAGTCGGCTCCGATGGGGCAGCGGTCGCAGTGGGGAAGGCGTGGCCGGCAGATCTCCTGGCCAAAGGCGACCAGGATGGAGTTCACCGTCTGCCAGTATGCCTCGGGAAGCTTGGCCCGCAGGGCCGTCTCGGTTTCCAGCGGGGTTTTGGTGGCGACGTAGCCCCAGAGGTTCATGATCCGGTGGACGTGGGTATCGACGCAGATGGCGGGCTTGCCAAAGGCCACCGCCACCACCAGATTGGCGGTCTTGCGGCCCACGCCGGGCAGTTTGACGAGTTCCTCAACGGTGTCGGGGATGCGGCCGGCGAACTCCTTGGCGAGCACCCCCGCCAGCTGGCTGAGGTGTTTCGCCTTGTTGCGGAAGAAGCCCACCGGGTGGATCAGTCTTTCAAGCTCTGCCTCTGAGAGGCGTGCGAGGCCCGCCAGGTCAGGGGCGGGTTTAAAGAGCCGGGCCGCCGCCTTGGCGGTGACCTCGTCGCGGGTGCGGGCCGAGAGGATGGTGGCCACCAGCACCTTGTACGGGTCGCGGGTCTGCACGGCGATGAGGTCCACCACCGGAGTGGAATACTTTTTCACTTCTTCCGCCAGGCGGGGGAGGACCGAGCCTATATCGAAAGGCATGGCATTCTCCTTAGGATGGTGAGTCGCTATCTTTGGAACCGGGGGGATCCGTTCCGGGCGCTTGGTCTTTAGCATAAGTGAATTTCCGTCCTTCGAGTGAGGTTTTTTTAGACTTTAGGGAGCGGGAAATCCCCCCCGGGGCACCACCAACCATTGACGTCCTTGGGCGGAGGAGGTATGACGGAGCCGGTGCAATACCATTTGTGCGAGGCCAACAGGAAATTGTATGCCCCAACAGTTGAAGGCCACCGGAACCCTGGGCACGGCGGCGGTTTTTCTCGCGGCCATCTCGACCATCCTCGGCGCCATCCTGTTTCTGCGCTTCGGATACGCGGTGGCCCATGTCGGCTTCCTGGGCGCCCTGGCCATCATCCTGATTGGTCTGATCGGTCACGCGGTCACCATCCCCACTGCCATGGCCCTGGCCGAGATCGCCACCAACCAGAAGGTTGAAGGCGGCGGCGAGTACTCCATCGTCTCCCGTCCCTTGGGAAGCATTCCGGCCGTTTTTTGCCTGGCTGGCCGTTACCACCAATCTGCAGTTGAGCGATGCCCGGCTGGTGCGGGCTTCCCTCCGGCAGCCCGGCAGCCGGCGCATTTGTTTTCGATCATTAACCAACATATAGGGTTTCATTTTCTTTTGAGGACAAAGTTATGGTGGCCGGTAAGATGCTTCGGTGGCTGTTTGGCAGGTTGTTGAACGCAGCATTAGGGAAAAGCATGCCGCGTGGCACGGCGGGCGGCTGGTTACTGCTGCTTTTCGCGTCCCTCTTTGTTGCCGGTCAGGCATTGGCAGCCGGGGATGCCGGGATCCGGATCACCACCAGCAGACCTGGCGGCGTGGTGAGCGTGGAGCGGGAACTCGACGACACCTCTGTTCTGCTTTCGGTTCGGGATACGGACAAGAATCCCATGTTCGGGCTCGGCAGTCGCGATTTCGCGGTCACCTCCGGGGCGAAAACCGGCAGGATCACCGCAGTGGAGCCGGAGTCCGAGAGCCTGGACGTGCCGCGCAATATTGTTCTCGTGCTTGACAACTCGGATTCCATGCGGCAACGCCATGCCGTGGCTCCGCTGCTTGCCGGTGTTGACGAGGTGTTGAAGATCGTCCGCCCCATCGACCGGGTACAGGTGGTGGTTTTCAGCAATGACAAGGCCAAGGCGTTGCTGGGAGGCCGGGAGCTGGGGGTGCGGGTCTTCTCCGCGACGCAGATCGGGGAATTGAAGAAGTTCGTGGCCGGAGCCTATGACAAGGGCCTGACCGAAACCACCGTGCTTTACGATGCGATGCTGGCGGGGCTTGACCTCATCAAGGCGATGCCGGCCAATGAATCAAGGTTTTTGGTGGTGTTCTCGGACGGAGAAGACATCAACAGCGTCTTCGGTCGCCAGGACGTGACCAATGAGGCGGATGCTGCGGGCCGTTTCCACGCCTATGTCATCGACTACATGCCGGGGGCGGGGAAAGACGCCTTCCTCTCCGCCTTTGCGGGAGGTCACCAGGGCGATGTCTGGAAGGCGACCTCGGAAGCCAACCTGATTCCCATTTTTCAGAATGTCGCATCCAAGATGCGGTATTACTATGTGGTCCGCTATCTCTTCCCGCCCACCGGCAGCCTTGGGGTTTCCCCTGCCGCCCTGGCCCTGGACGAGGTGACCAATTTCGACGGCTCGCTTCCTGCCCAGCCCCGGCCAGCACCTAACGTGGTGCGCCGGCTCGACGCCACCTCGCTCACCCTGCACCCTCAAGTGGACACGATGTACGGCATCGCCAACTGGAAGGTGCGGTTGGCCAACAACAGCGGCATCCTGAACGAGCAGGCAGGCGAGGGCGCGCCGCCGGCCGAGACCACCGTGGGACTCGCCACATACGACCTGGCCAAACTTGCCACCGGCGGCGACCTTCGGGTCACCATGGCGCTCACCGACACCAAGGGACAAACCCTCACCCTCTCCGCCCCGCCGGTCAAGCTCGGCATCCTCCGCACCAGCGGCAGCCTCACCGTTGCCCCGGCAGAACTTACCATCGACGAGGTGGTGCCCTTCGCGGCTGCCACCGCTACCCAACCCCAGGCGGCCGCCGCAGCGGTGAAGCGGTTGCTCGACGCCAGGTCGCTCACCCTGCTGCCCAAGGTGGAGGCCGCCAACGCCATCAGCCGCTGGCGGCTGCGTCTCGCCAACAACAACGGCACCCTCGCCGAGCAGGCGGGCGAGGGCGCGCCTCCGGCCGAGATCGCCGCGCCGCTTGCCGCCTACGACCCGGCAACGCTGGCGGCCGGGGGCGACCTCCGGGTCACCATGGAGTTGAGCGACGCCAAAGGGCAGACTCTTGCCCTCGCCGCGTCGCCGGTCAGGGTCAATGTGTTGAAAACCAGCGGCAGCCTCTCCGTTGCCCCGGCAAGTGTCACTGTCGAGGAAGTCAAGACTATCGACTCCTCGCCCATGCTGGGCTATGTCTATTTCGCCGAAGATTCGAGCGAACTCCAAGAGAAGTATGTCCGGCTGGCCGGACAGGAGGAAACCGCGGCCTTTGACGAGCAACGTTTCCGCGACACCATGGAGAAGTACTATCAGGTGCTGAACATCGTCGGCAAGCGGCTTGCCGCCCACCCCGGGGCCACGGTGACGCTTGTCGGCTGCAATGCCAATGTCGGAAAGGAGAAGCGGAACAAGAAGCTCGCGGCGGCGCGGGCCGCGACGGTGGCCGACTATCTTCGTACGGTGTGGAAAATCGCGCCGGAGCGGATTCGGACCGAGGCGCGCAACCTGCCTGAGATGCCCAGTGCCAGCAGGGTTGAAGAGGGGCGAGCCGAAAACCGCCGGGTGGAAATCCGTTCGGACGATCCCTCGCTCCTCGCCCCGGTTCGCAGTATCTATCTCGCCACCCGGATCGATACCCCGGCGCTCACCCTCCGGCCGCAGGTCAGCGCGCCCCGCGGCATCAAGCGGTGGAAGCTGGAGGTCACCAACAGCAAGGGACGCGTGGCCGAGCTTTCCGGCAACGGGCAGCTGCCGTCGGAAATTCGGGTGCCGATCAACACCGGCAGTCTCGCCGAGCTGGCGGTGGGCGGCGATCTCGCCGCGCGAATGGAGGTTGAGGACGGTCGGGGCCAGGAACTTGCACTGGCAGCATCCCCGGTGCGGGTCGACTTCATTCAGACCAGCAAACGGCTGGCTGAAAAACAGGAATTCCGGGTTCAGGAGAAGTATGCCCTGATTCTCTTCGATTTCGACTCCGAAGCCCTTTCCGCCGGGAACCAGGCGATTGTGGCGGGCATCGTCAGCCGGATCAAGGAACTGCCCCAGGCGACCATAGAGGTGGTTGGTCACACCGACACCATCGGCAAGGAGGACTACAACCTCAAACTTTCCGAGCGCCGCGCCCTTGCGGTCTACCGGCAGTTGAACGCCGCCGCTGGTCAGGAGCCGAACCAACGCCTCCGTCAGCGGGGCGTCGGCCCCCGCGAGCCGTTGTTCGACAACCAGAGTCCGGAGGCGCGGGCCTTCAACCGCACCGTCACCATTACCTTGGAGTATATGCAGAAGGACGAATAAGTGCGGGATCTGGGATGGCAGCGGGGAGAGACCCCCTTGGTTATCGCGATCCCGCCGGCCAGAGGTTGCCGCCATCGGTTGTGGCGCGGCCTCTGGCTTCCGACTCCCGAACGCCGCCCACCAGCACTTCGACTATCTCTTGGTTGGCAGGGCCGGATGAACGCATTCGTCCCGGGTGGCGCGGGCCTTCAGCCGGACGGCACCACCATGGAGACATGCGCAGGAAGGGGGTAAAGGGAGAGTCTTGCCAGCTCCCTTGAAAGGGGGGCGCGTCATTGAAACACGGCGGCCGGCTTTTTGCTCCGGCAGGCCGATCTCGCCGCGGGTAGCGTCCCGTCAAGTGGTGGAAATCAGTTCCGACTCATCGTGGGCATTCGCTCTGCTCAGGCCGCCTCTTCGTAAGTCAGTCCCGTTTTGCTCTCCGGCTTCGAGATCTGCGTTAGGCTCTCCAGACTCATATTTCGACGACTGACCTGCCAGTCGTCGTTCTGCTCCAACAGCACGGCACCAACCAGGCGAATCACCGCCGCGTTGTTCGGGAAGATACCGACTACGTTGGTCCGTCGTTTGATTTCCTTGTTCAGCCGCTCCAAGCAATTGGTCGAAGCGAGCTTCGGCCAGTGGTCTCCAGGGAAAGCCATGAATGCCAGCACGTCTTCTTCGGCACTGTCCATGCACTCGGCAGCTTTAGTGAAGCGCGGCCTAAGGACGTCAGCCACCTTTCGCCAAGTCTGAAATGCCGCCTGCTGATCCGGTTAGGCGAAAGCGGTGCGCACCGCCGCCGAGACCGCTGGCTGATGTGCTTTGGGCACCTGGCTCAACACCTTCCGCATAAAGTGCACCCGGCAACGCTGCCAGCCGGCGCCGCCAAGCACAGTGGCAATTGCGCGCTTCAGGCCCTCATGGGCGTCGTAAACCACCAGCTTCACGCCCTTGAGGCCGCGACGAACGAGGCTGCGCAAAAACGCCTTCCAGAATTCCTCGGACTCCGCCGGCCCAACCGACACCCCCAACACCTCGCGGTATCCCTCCTGGTTGACCGCCGTGGCGACTACCACCGCTTGGCATTCTACCCGCACATGCTCCCGGGAGCGGATGTAGGTGGCATCGAGCCACAGATACGGCCAGTTGCCCTCCAAGGGCCGTTTCAGAAACGCCTGGACCCGTTCATCAATCTCCTGGCACAGCCGCGAAACCTGAGACTTGGAAATTCCGCTCATGCCCATGGCCTGAACCAACTCGTCAACCCTACGCGTGCTCACGCCCTGGATGTACGCCTCCTGCACCACGGCCACAAGCGCCCTCTCTGTCGTCCGCCGAGGCTCCAGAAAGCCAGGGAAGTGACTGCCCTTGCGCAGCTTGGGAACCTGCAAATCCAATGTCCCCAAGCGTGTCTCCAACTGCCGCTCACGGTAACCATTTCGTTGGTTCAGCCGCTCTTCACTGCGCTCGTAACGGCCGGCTCCACATGGGCTTGCGGCCTCGTATTCCATCAGCCGCTGCAACATGAACGTCCGCTAAGAGCTGATTGATGCCGTCTTCGGCCAACTCCTTTCTTGACAAAAGCCTGAAAAGGGTCATATATTGACATATGGCAATATTGCCAAAAGGAGCGCGGCATGAAAAAGATTATCCGTGTAATGAAGGCGCTGTCCGATCCAAATAGAATCAATATTTTAAAAATCCTGGAAAAAAAAGAACTCTGCGTCTGCGAACTCACCTCACTCCTGGGGCTGGCCCAGTCAACAGTTTCAAAACACTTGAGATTGCTTGAAGACGCGGGCCTTGTCGATTCGAGCAGGGACGGCGCCTGGGTGAACTACAGACTGGCCGATGGCCGCGAGTCTCCCTACGCCGACGCCCTGCTCAGCAACCTGAAGGGATGGCTCAACGATGATGCCGCGCTCCAGGATATGCTGCAACACCTTCCAGATGTTGACCGAAAGCGCATCTGTGCGGCGTAAAGACGAACATTTCGTGAAGGTGAAGGGCCATGGAATGGAAAAGAGAATGGAAGACGCTGGCCTCGATCATCATCGGTTTCTTAGTCTGCTACTATCTGCCGGTTGGAAGTGCGCGCTTCGACAATGCCGTTATGGAGGCTTTGCACTTGGCGAAGTGGTACGCCGAGGAACACGTGCTGCTCTGCCTGGTGCCGGCCTTTTTCATTGCCGGGGCGATCGCCGTCTTTGTCAGCCAGGCATCGGTGCTGAAATACTTAGGCGCCAAGGCCAACAAAATTCTGGCATACAGCGTCGCTTCCGTCTCCGGCACGGTGCTGGCTGTCTGCTCCTGCACCATACTGCCCCTCTTTGCCGGCATCTACAAAATGGGCGCAGGTCTCGGCCCGGCCACCGCTTTCTTGTATTCCGGACCGGCGATTAACATCCTGGCCATCATCCTCACCGCCCGCATCCTGGGGCCAGAATTGGGGATCGCCCGGGCCGTAGGCGCCGTGGTCTTTGCCGTCATCATCGGCCTGCTCATGCATCTCTTTTTCCGCCGGGAGGAAATGGACAAGGCGGCCGCCCAGGCCATGATGCCGGAACCGGAAGTGGCCCGGCCGCTCTGGCAGAACGTCCTTTATTTTGCCGCCATGATCGGCATCCTGGTCTTTGTCAACTGGGGGAAACCGGACCACCCGACGGGCCTCTGGAATGATGTCTATACACATAAATGGCTGATCACCGGTCTTTTTTCCGTCGCCTTTGGCGTGATACTCATGACCTGGTACGGTCTGCCGAGATGGCAGGTGGCCCTGGCCGCAGTCCCGGCGGTGATTCTTGCCCTGGCCTTCTCGAACCATCCGACCCTGGCCTTTGTCGCCGGTTTTGTCGGCCTCTCCGCTCTGATCAGCACCCGCGAGGATGAAAACGGCGAATGGTTCCGGGAGTCCTGGGGATTCGCCAAGCAGATCCTGCCCCTGCTCCTCTTCGGGGTGCTGGTTGCCGGGCTGCTGCTCGGCCGACCTGGACATGAAGGCATTATCCCCTCGGAGTGGGTGAGCCGGGCCGTGGGCGGCAACTCGCTTGCCGCCAACTTCTTCGCCTCCTTCGCCGGCGCCTTCATGTACTTCGCCACCCTCACCGAGGTGCCGATTCTGCAAGGCCTGATCGGCAGCGGCATGGGCAAGGGGCCAGCCCTGGCCCTGCTCCTGGCCGGCCCGGCCCTGAGCCTGCCCAACATGCTCGTCATCCGCAGCATCATGGGCACCAAGAAAACGGTTGTTTTTGTCTCGCTGGTCGTAGTCATGGCTACGGCGGCCGGCATGATCTTCGGAACATTTTTTTAACCAGGAGGAACGGAAATGGAAATCAAGGTGTGCGGACCAGGCTGCGCGAAATGCCACGAAGTAGAGAGAGTCGTCACCGAAGCACTGGCTGAGTCCGGGAAAGAGGCAACTGTCGAAAAGGTGTCGGACTTCAACGAGATCGCCAAGCTCGGCGTCTTTTCCACCCCGGCGGTGGTGATCGACGGACAGGTGAAATGCGTCGGCAGGGTTCCTCGCAAGAAAGAAGTGCTTGCCTGGCTCGCCTGACCGTATGTATGCGTCAGCCAGGAAAATACTGAAAAAAGGCAACGCCACGGTGGGGCTGCCCGCCTCGATGCCGCGCTGAACCGCGTTCTCCATGACCCTTTATTGCCCACCGGCAGGGCCGCAGCTCTGGTGCTCGCAAAAGTCGAAAAAAAAGAACTACATTCCCCTCCCAGGGCGGTGGAGCAAAACAGTAAGGCGATTTCGTCCCGAATCGCCTTACTGCGCCGAGAAAATAAGAGGGACCGGGGTGCGCTGGCTGTCCTCGTCCTCGGCTGCGTCTCCTGTAATAAATCTGCAGTAAATGGCGATTGAGATCATGAACGACATGGGCCTCGCAGCCGATGTCTTCGAGCACGGTCTTGACGAAATCGGGCGTTGCGGCGTTCTTTTCATCCCGGCTTTGCGGCCGTCGGTACCGGACCGCTGAATCGGCTGGATCGTCCCTGGAGGTTTTGCTCCCGGCGGTAACGGGTATCTTTGCTCAACAAGAAATTCGAGAGAAAAATGATTCTTGCAAAGAATTTTCACACGAAGCGGCTGTGGCCGGCCTTGCTCTGTCTATTGCTCTTGGCTCCGGCGAGGCAGGCTTCGGCGTTTACCATCCAGGAGCTCCTGGAGGCAGCCTCTCATCATCCAGACGTCGAGGCAAGCGAACTGGCCTCGACGGAGGGCGCTCTCCGAGAAGAGCAGGCCGCCGCCGCCCTCTATCCCAGGGTCAGCCTCTTTGGCAAGGCCGAGGCCTACAACTCACCCACCAATCTGCGGCCCATGCCGCCCACCGAGGTCAATGTGGCGGCTGGCGACGCCATCCCCTTTTCCCGGGAGATCGTGCGCTACGGCCTGGCGGTGGAGGCGCCGCTTTACGTCGCCAAGGTGTATCGGCTGCGCGAGAAGCTGCGATACCTGGCCGAGAAGAGTGTAATCGCCTCGCGGGTCAACTTGATCAGCCGGCAGGCGGCGGTGGTTTCCCTGGCCAGCGGCTATCGATATCTCAGCCAATTGCGGGAGGCCGTGGACGCCCGCCTCAAGTCCTTGGCCGCAACCGGCGAAGCCGTTCGGCTCAAGGTGGCCAATGGCCGCGCTGCCGAAGCGGAGCTGATGAGGATCGACAACTCGGTGATCGCCCTGAACCAGCAGCAAAACGACCTGGCCTTGAAAATCCTGGACGTTCAACGCGATTTGACAAAATTCACCGGACTTGAGGTCCAAGAGCCGGTGCAACTGACTCTTGCTGAAGCCCCCGGAAGCGGCGAGCTGATCGGGCTCAAGCTGGAAGAGGCCGAACTGCAGGCCCAGAAAAAAGAAGTGGAACGCGCCCAGGCCGGCCGCTATCCGACCCTGTCGTTGTATGGCACCATCTCAGGAAACGATGGCATGGCTTACAATACCGACGAGCATGTTTCCCGGGCTTACAACTTTGCCGGACTGGTCGTCACCGTACCGTTGTTCGACCGCACCGTGAGCGCGGATGAACAGTTGGCCAGGATCGGCGAGTGCAAGGCCGAGAAAAAATTGGCCGACACCCGCATCGAGCTTACCGCCCTGGAGAAGAACCTGACGTCCAGGTTGCCGGTGGTCGAGGCCGGACTGGCGCTGGCCGAACGTGGGCTGGCCAACGACGTTCAGCTATTGGAAATAGCCCGAGTCTCCTTTGGTTCGGGGCGCATGAGTTCCGAGGAGTATCTGCGCTACGAGGCGCAAGTCCTGGAAGCCCAGGCGGCCGTTGCCAAGAATCGGGACGAACAGTGGCAGATCCGGGCCAAGCAAGCCGTCATCCATGGCATTGATCTTAGAGGGGTTGTGAAGTGAAGAAAATTACCATTGCTGTAATCCTGGCGCTTATCGTGGTCGCCGCCATCATATTGTTCGCCAAACGCAAGACAGATTTGGCCAAGGCGCCAACCGCCCCGGTGTTGCCGGTGGTGGTTGACGCCGTGCGGCTGACGCGGCAGAATGTCCGCCTCACCCTGCCCGCCATGGGACTGGTCACCTCCGATCTCTCCACTACCCTCTCTACCCGGATCAGTGGCCAGGTGCTTAAGGTCATGAAACAGGAGGGGGACGTCGTGAAAAAAGGCGAAACCCTGGCCAGGATCGAGGTGGCGGACCTGACCGCGAAGCAGCAAGGCCTTCGCGCCAGACAGCAGGGGCTTGATTTCCAGATCGCCGCCGCCGAGGAGAACGCCAAGTCGGCCGCCACCTCCCTTGCCACCGTCCGGGAAACCCACCAACGAACGCTGGAGCTGCTCAGGATCAAGGGCGCCTCCATCGAGGAATCCAGCCGGGAAGAGTCGGAGATAGCCGCTCTTGAAGCCAGGCTCGCCGTCGCCCGCAATGCGGTCGCCACCCTGCGCAAGGAGCAGGAGGCACTTGCCCAGAACATCAAGGAGATCGCGGCGCAGACCGCATACGCCACCATCACCGCGCCGATCTCCGGAACGGTGAGCCAGCGTCTGGTCATGGCCGGCGACCTGACCACGCCCGGAAAGCCGCTTTTCAGAATTGCCGCCGATTCGGGACTCTCCATCAATATTTCCCTGCCCGAGACGATCCACGCCAGGGAGATCGTCATGCACGGGCATATCCTGCCGATCATCTCGAAGAACGAGGCCGCAATCAACGGGCTGGCGCAGTACATAACCCCCACCATCACGAATCTGGATCTCACCGAGGGCCAATATGTCAACGTCCGCGTGGTGGTCTACCAGGGCGAAAACGTTCTGGTGCCGGGTGACGCCCTGCTCACCGGCGATGACGGTTCCTTTGTCTTTGTCTACCGGGATGGCAAGGCGGTGAAGACCAGGGTCGATATCATTGCCCGGGGCAGCGAGGGGGTAGCGGTCGCTCAGGATCTGGCCGGCCAGAGGATTCTGCTGGCCAAACCCGACCTGCTCCTGCGGGTCGAGGCCGGAGTTCCCGTGCAGTTGATAAGCCGGGATGACTCTGAGCGGACCGGCATGCGGTCGAACGGAGGCCCGGACAATGGCTGAGCCGGTATTCGAAAGAAAAGGGCTGTTCGATTTTTTCCATACCCGTCCTTACCTCCTCTACAGCCTGATCGCCGCCTTTTTCGTGCTCGGGGTTTACGGGCTGGTAGTCATGCCCAAGAATCTTTTCCCCGATTCCGACCGGCCGACCGTGGTGGTTATGACCCAGGTTCCCGGCGCCACCCCCAACGTGGTGGCGGCCACGGTCTCGAAGCCCATCGAACTGGAGTTGTCGTCGCTGGCCTCGATCCGGCAGGTGAGTTCCACCAATATCGCCGGCATGTCCATCGTCAGCGCCGAGTTCGAATACACCAAGGGACTCGATCCGGCGGCGCTCGACGTCAACAACGCGATCAACAAGGTGCGGGGCAAGCTGCCCAAGGGCGCGAACCCATCCATCTTCAC
Organism: Desulfobulbaceae bacterium UBA5121; assembly: GCA_002414225.1. GTDB lineage: Bacteria > Desulfobacterota > Desulfobulbia > Desulfobulbales > UBA5123 > UBA5123. The sequence continues at coordinate 32,755 of DHYV01000019.1, forward strand.
CACCGGCGCCTTCACCCTGCCGGTGGATGTCTTCGCGCTGTCGCCGAAAGACGCAGGGCTGGGCCTCGCCGATCTCCGTAAGCTGGTGGACAGCGACATCAAACCGGCCCTGCTGAGGAACCCGGCCATCGGCAACGTCGAGGTCTTCGGCGGCTACCAGTCAGCCATCAGCATCCGGGTCGATCCGTTCAAGGCCAAAGCCAACGGCGTGGCCCTCGACAGGATCGCCGCCACCATCTCCGCCCTGGACCGGGACGTGCCGGTGGGTTTCGTCAAGGGGGCCGACTCCTTTGTCACCTTTACCTACTATGGCGAGCAGGACCGGGTGGCGGAACTCGAGGCCCTGCCAATCGCCCCCAATGTCAGTTTAAGCGACATCGCCACCATCGACTGGCGGCACCAGACCAGGTTTTCCGGCTATCTCGGCAACGGTAAGCCGGCCATCGCCGTGGCCATCCAGCGCGCCCCCGGGGGGTCGGTACTCGACACCTCCAAGGCGGGCCGGGCCGAGATCGAAAAGCTGAAGAGCCGCTACCGGAATATCGACTTCCAGCTCACCGATACCCAGCGCGTTCTGATCGAGACCGCCAACACCAACATGCTTGACGCCCTGCGGGACGCCATCATCTTCACCCTGCTGGTGATCCTGCTCTTTCTGGGAAATTTTCGGGCGATTATCGCCGCCCTGGCTTCCATCCCCATGGTCTTTTTCGCCACCATCGCCATCCGTTGGCTCACCGGCGGCGATCTGAACATCGTGGTTTACACCGCCATCATCCTGGCGCTGGGCATGCTGGTGGACGACGCGGTGGTGGTGCTGGAGAACATCGAACGGCACCTGAAGGAGATGAATGAGGGGTTGGAAACGGCCATCATCCATGGCACCAAAGAGGTGGTGGGGCCGGTCTTCGCCGGAACGGTGGCCACCGTCGCCATCATGTTCCCCTTTCTCTTCGTAGGCGATTTTCCCCAGCAGATCTTCCGCCATCTGATCTCCACCCTGATCATCGCCCTGCTGGTCTCCTATTTTCTCTCCATTACCTTCATCCCCGGCATCTGTTTTTTTCTCTACCGCAATGGGCATGAGAAGATGCGGCTGGAACTGTGGCTGGAAAAATTTTACGAGCGCACCTTCGGCCGCCTGATCACCCCCTATGTCGCCATCCTCAGGTTCTCCGCCGGCGGCAGATCGGTGGCGCGGCGGGTGTTGATGACCATTGGCGTCATCGCGGTGCTTGCCTTGAGTATGAAAAATATCATGCCGGTGATCGGCAGGGATCTGATGCCGCCCATGGACACCGGCATCATCAAGGCCCAGGTAAAGTTCTCGGCCAACGAGACCGTGGAGGTTGCGGAACGGCGGCTTGCTCCGTTCATCAAATGGCTGCAGGCGCGTCCCGAGGTGGTGATGAGTTCGATTACCCTGGGCGCTGAACCGGGGGTGCTCTCTTTAGGCTCGGGAGCCTTGCCCACCGAGGCCAAGATGACCATCAACTGCGTCAATCGCTTTGAACGAAAGGAGAATATCTGGCAGATCGAGAACGAGATCCGCAGCCGGCTCATGACTCTGCAAAACGTCAAGGCGGTGGATGTCTACGATTTCGGGGCCACGCCCATGAGCAGCATCAAGGCGCCGGTGGACACCCGCCTCTACGCCGAGGATTACCACCTGCTGCCGGCGGCGGCGCGCAAGGTGGCCGCCGCCATGGCTGGGGTCAAGGGGCTCACCTCGGTCAATACCAGCTGGGACAACGACTTCACCGAGGCGCGGCTGGCCATCGACACCAACCGGGCTCTATCCTACGGTCTGACCCCGGTGAGCATCGCCACCCAACTGCCCCTGGCCGGGGTGCCGGTGGCGCTTGCCGCCAACCTGGTCTCCATGGATACCCAGTTCGTCCGGCTTTACCTTGACCACGGCGTTGGCGACAAACCAGAGGATCTGGCCCTGATTCCTATTCAGACCGCAAAGGGACCGGTACCGCTGGCGACCCTCGCCACCATTACCTACGGTTTTACCGCCGCCAAGATCGAGCGCAACCGGATGCTCTACTCGGTGGATGTCTCCGGCTACCGCAACACCCGTCCGGTCTCGATCCTGACCGAAGACACGGTGACCGCGGTGAACAAGGCCGGGGTCACCGGGGTCAAGATCGACCAGCAGGGCGATATCTTCCAAATGCAGGACAGCTTCACCCGGATCATCAAGGCGATCGGCATCGGCATCGTCCTGCTGCTTCTCTGTCTCGTCGCCATCTACCAGTCGGTGCGCATGGCGGTGGTCATGATCCTGGTGCTGCCGCTGTCCATGATCGGCGCCTCCTGGGGGATGCTCGCCTTCAACAAGCCGAGTTGCATGCCATCCATGGTGGGGATCATGCTGCTCTTCGGGATCATTATCAAGAACTCGGTTCTGCTGATCGATTTCTACCAGCAACATCGTCAAAAAGGCGAATCGCCCTTCGACTCCGCGGTGGAATCGGTGCGGGTCCGCTTCCGGCCGGTATTGATGACCGCCTTCGGCACCATAGCCGGGATGATCCCCATCGCCCTGGAATGGGCCGTGGGGCTCGAAAAATTGTCGCCGCTGGCCGACGTGGCCATTGGCGGGCTGTTGGTCGGCACCGTGCTCACCCTGGTTTACATCCCCATGTTCGCCTACTGGGTGGAGGGCCGTCATGGCGCATGAGGTTTGTCAATTTCAATTTTCAATGGTTCCTGTCCAAGGGGGGCGCCTGTCCAATGTGTCCAATGGGGCATAAGTTTGGAATGTCGTGGTAAATGTCCCACAAAAGGCCGTTGTGGCCCTCTATGTGTTCCTTTTCGAGGGTAAAATCGTCGCTGTAGTCGGAAGCCGGTTCCCGGCGTTGATAGGCGTCGTCACGACTGGCCATAATCGTGCGTCCCTATGATCCGATGTTCCGCTCCGCGGTGTTTGGGCCAAACTATCAGTTTTAACTACCTGATTGAGATTGGTTTTTTCGGCTTTCGGTGTAATCCCAACAATGGCTTCTCCTTTTAGTTGTTAGATGGCATCGGCCTGTGTTCCCAAGCACATTGAGCATCGGCAGGGGGGAGGCGAAGCCTTTATTTTTGCTGCCTAATAGTATGTAAGGAGGGGCAAAGAGGGGCGCGGTCCATTTTGCCGCGTTCAAAGTGGCACGGGGAAGGAAATATCGCCAGGCGCCTTGCGCCTGGCAGACATGGCAACACCGGCTTGAGGGAAGGCGGCTAGTGCCCCGCACGGGGCATTAGATGATCGGTCTGCCGAGAACCCTGGCCATTTCCGCGCAAAGGTGCGGCAGGTGGACCGGTTTGGCGACATAGCCGTCCATGCCGCCCGCCATGCACATCTCGCGGTCCCCTTTCAGGGCATGGGCGGTCATGGCGATGATCGGCAGATGTCCGTCCGCCTCCTCCTCGCCGGCACGGATGGCGGCGGTGGCGGCCAGGCCGTCCATCTCGGGCATCTGGACGTCCATGAGCACCAGATCGAAGTGATGGTTGCCGGCAGCCTTCACCGCCTCCCTCCCATTTTCCACCGCGGTGACCTGCCAGCCACGGGCGGCGAGGAGTTCCTGGGCAACCACTCGGTTGACCATTTCGTCCTCGACTAGCAGGATGTGGAGGACGTGCTCCGCGGCCGTCAGATTTTGGCCGTCCGGCGACTTGTCGCCGGAACTGGCGGGCGCGTCCTGACTTGCGGTTACCTTGTGCAGCGCCTCCTGCAAGGCTCCCCGGCCTGCCGGCTTGCGCAGACAGACCAGCGGTTCGTCGGCCAGGTCGTAGCCGGCCGAATTTTTTTCCTCGGCATCGAGAGTGACGAGGAGGATCACTCCCGCCTTTCCGCGTATCTCATCGACAAGAAGACGGCTGGCGGGCAGCCCGGCATCGAGCAGCACCAGATCGTAGGAAGAGCTGTTAAGGGCGTCCATGGCTACGGGCCAACTCTCCGCAGTATGCACTTCGTCAAGCCAGCCGGCGAGCAGCTCCGCGAGCAGCGAACGGGTGGCGGCGTGTTCTTCGACGATCAGTGCCCGCAGATGACGCCAGGCCGCTGGCATCGCCGTCGGTTTGGCCATCACCTCGGCCGGCGTTGCCAGGGGCAGGGCAATGTGGAAGGTGCTGCCCTGGCCTGGCATGCTTTCCACCCAGATCCTGCCACCCATCATTTCAGCCAGGCAGGCGGAGATGCTCAACCCCAGGCCGGTGCCGCCGTACTCGCGGGTCGAAGATCCGTCGGCCTGCGAGAAGGCGTCGAAGATCCGTTGTTGCGCCTCCGGTGCGATGCCGATGCCGGTGTCCTTGACCGAGAACCGAATCCAGGCAAGGCCCCCCTGGGCTGACGCGGCTCCGGCGTCGGCCAGCGCCACCCGGATCACTATCTCGCCTTCTTTGGTGAACTTGATGGCGTTGCCCACCAGATTGGTGAGGATCTGCTGAAGTCGGCCGGCATCGCCGACGACCACCTCCGGCACCGCCGTCTCGACCAGGAAGGCGAAGTCGAGCCCCTTGCTTTGGGCATTGGCGGCGAGCGGCGGCAGACAGGTTTCAAGCGTTTCGTGCAGGTTGAAGGGGGCAGGGTGGAGAGGGAGCTTGCCGGCCTCGATCTTTGAGAAATCGAGGATGTCGTTGAGTACCCTGATGAGCCGGCCGCTCGAGATCTTCGCCATTTCCATGAATTGGCGTTGTTTGGGCGTCAGCTCGGTGGCGAGCACCAGATCGGTCATGCCGATGATTCCGTTCATGGGGGTGCGGATTTCATGGCTCATGTTGGCCAGGAATTCGCTCTTGGCCCGGCTGGCCGCCTCGGCCTCCTGTTTGGCTCGGGTCAGCTCCGTCATTGCCTGCCTGATCTCGGAAATGTCCCGGAAGTCTTCCACCACCCCTTCGAGACTGCCGTCCGGCGAGCGGAACGGCTTGGCGGTGACGATGCATGGAATCTTGCTGCCGTCGTTCCGCGTCTTTTCGACCTCCTCCACCACCTGCTCGCTTCCGGCGAGGATCCTGGTCACGGGGCAGGACGGGGTATGGCAGCTTGGGCCTGGAAATGCCGCGTAGCACTTCCGGCCCTCCACCTGATCCCGGGTAAGACCGGTCAGGGAGAGAAAGGTGTCGTTACACAGCACCACCTGGAAGTTCTTGTCGATCACCCGCATGCCGTCGGCAGCGGTGTTGAAGATCTGATCCAGCCTGGCAAAGGTTTCCTGGGCCAGTTCTTCCGCGGTGCGGCGCTCGTCGATTTCCATCTCCAGTGCCGCGTTGGTTTCCTGGAGATCACTGGTTCGCTCCTCGACCACCCTCTCGAGATTGTCGCGGTGGCGTTGGATCTCCGCTTCCGATGCCTCCCTCTTGCGGATATCCTCGGCGATCACGTCGCTTAGGAACTCGAATTCCTGGATCCCGTGGTAGGACGGCAGCTGTCCTTCGACCAGTGGGGCGACGATTTTTTTGATCGGCGCGAGAACCGTCCGCGCCAGCACCACGACCACCATCGACACCACCAGGAAAAAGGTCACGATGGCGATGAGGTAGGCGAACCGTATTTTATTGATGATCGTCTGATGGGGCGGGCGCGGCTGGGCGAGGCGCACCTCCCACTGCCATGGCGCGAAGTCGAGGCGCAGGGTCAAGGAGGAAGGGGAGGAGGCGGTGAGTTGGAAAAGTTCGGCCAGCATATCCCGCTCAGTGGGGTGGTCGTGGCCGAGGAAGGAGAATATCTCCCTGCCTTCTTCCACGACGAGCAGGTTGATTCCCTCATGGTGGCAGTAGTTCTCCAGCATCCCGAAGGTTTCCGCTTTGGCCAGCATGATCGCTTGGCGGCTGGCCTCCCCGCCCGGGGCGAGGAGAAGGCTGTAGGAGCGGCTGATGATTTTGCTGAGTTCGAGGCGGTGGGAGGCCAGCTCGTGCCGTGTGATGTAGTCTGCGGTTGCGGCCACCGGGCGTAACACAAACAGGTAGATCACCAGGCCGGAGAAGAGCATCAGGGCGACCAGCGGCGTCATTATCCGGAAGGCGAGACGGTCGGTATCGATCATGTTCATGATTCGGCTTTTTCCCCGGCGGCAGCCCCAGCGCGCCACGAAATTGCCGGGGCGCTCAGTGCAGGGGGATGTAGCCGGCATGGCTGATTATCTCTGCCCCTTCCCTGCTCCGCAGGTAATCGATGAAGAGCCGGGTCAGGGGTGAAGGGGTGGGTCTGGTGTTCATGTAAAGGACTCGCGAAACCGTATACTTGCCATTCAGGGCGGTCTGCTGCGAGGGCACCACTCCGTCGATGGTCACCGCCTTCACTTTGGTCGGGTCGAGATGGCCGATGCTCAGGAAGCCGATGCCGTTTTTGTCCATGGCGATGATGTTTCGCATGGCGCCATTGGACGAAACATCGTGGGCCGGTGCCGCAATCACCCCCTTGCCCAGCAGTTTGCTTTCGAAAACCTCCATGGTGGCGCTTCCCTCTTCTCTGCCATAGAGGACAATGGGGGCATCGGCCCCGCCCAGCGCCTGCCAGTTGGTGACTTTACCGCAGAATATCTGGCGGATCTGAGTACGGCTGAGGGCGGTAACCGGGTTGGCCACATGCACCACCACCGCTATGCCGTCAAGCGCCAAGGGGTGCGAGAGGAGGTGGTACTGTTTTTTTTCGGCCTCGGTCAACGCCCGGCCGCTGTTGCCGATATCGGCCAGGCCGGTGCCGACCTGCTGGATGCCGATGGAGGTGCCGCCGCCGCCGACATCGATGTAAACATCCGGATTGAAGGTGTGGATCCGAAGTGCTGCTTCGGTCATCACCGGCAGATGCGCCGTGCCGCCGGAAATCTTCAGGGTGCCCTTGAGCCCCCGGAAGCCGTCGAGATCGCCGGCCCATGCCATGCCGGACAGGAGGGCGAGCGATATCAGAGCCGAAATTAGCCAAAAGCAGAGGTCAGTCTTTGATTTATCGTGCATGTGGGGGGAATATATCCTAACTAGTAGTAACCATTATCGTGATAATGGTAGCAAAAAATTTTCACAATTACAATCTGGTAATGTTTGTTTTGCGGCTGCGGGCGATCGGGTGGCAGACCTTGAGATGAAGGCCCCTCAAGGCATAAAAGGAGACTTGATGCTCCAATGCAGCTTGGAGGTCAAGGCGACTTGCTTTGTGGGCGGAGCGGAGTTGTTCAGTGGAAGAACTGCCAGATATAGCGGCCCGCCACCAGCAGGATGATGACCGCGAGCCCCGCCTTGATGGTCCGGGCCGGAAGGTGTTTCTGGCACATGGCGCCCAGGTACATGCCGGCGAGGCCGCCCAGGCCGAAGAGCAGCCCCAGGGGCCAGTCGGGTGGCGCGGTGTGGCCTCCCATGGGGATGGCGGAGTAGAAGGCGACCCCGGCCAGCGAGGCGACGAAGTTGGCGAGCAGGGCGGCGCCGGCCACGGTGTGGATGGGCAGCCCCAGCAGGGAAACGCAGACCGGCACCAGGATCACCCCGCCGCTTACCCCGTAGATGCCGCCGATGATGCCGATAAAGAAGGAAATAGTGGCCAGAAACGGCACGCTGAAGGATGCCTCCTCGCCCTGGAACTCATAACTCACCCGCCGGAGCGAGGCAGTGAGGTTGGCGACGGCAAAGGAGGAGTTTTTCGTTCCGGCCGCCGCCGGCTTGGTGGTGATCCCCTTGAGGGTTTTGATGCCGATGCCGAGCAGCACCAGGCCGACGAAGAACTTGAATGAGCGCGGGTCGGGGAGATAGCGGATGCGCAGGTAGTAGCCCAGCAGGATGCCGGGCAGCGCCCCGACGACGAAGGTGGTGGCCAGCGGCCAGACCATGCGGCGTTCGCGGATGAAGCGGATCACGCCGCCCGGCGTGCCGATGACGTTGTAAAGAAAGTTGGTGCTGTTCACCGACGGCGAAGTGAAGCCCAGCACGCTCATCTGGTAGGGCAGCAGCAGGAAGGCGCCGCTCACCCCGGCCATGGAGGTGAAGAAGGAGAGGCAGAAGGCGATGAGCGGCGGCAGGAAGCAGTAGGTACGGGCTCCGGCCACCGGGAAATAGACCATGAGGTGTTCCATGCCCTCCATCCTTCAATAAATTTGTTGAACGTCAATGGGGCGGCCCTGCTTGATGCCGGTTGCTCCCTATCCACCGGATAGCCTGCTTGCCATAACACAAAAGTCAGGCCCCGGATTTCGATAAAAAAGGGGGTGGCAGGGAAAACAAATTGATTTTGAACATAATCTAATAGTAGAGTTCTGAAATGGTAAAGGAAAAAGATTAGCTTGCTATCTCTCGGGTTTAATTGTGCATTTTCTCTATACTTTTACAATATTGTATGCTTTTTGGGTGCTGTTGTCTGGACTCTTTGATCCGTTTCACCTCACCCTGGGCGTTATCTCTTGCCTCCTGGTCGCCTGGCTCTCCACCGATCTTCTCTTCCACGACCGGGGCAAGAGCGATGCCACCCGGCTGCGGGAGCTGGGCCGCTTCATCGCCTATCTGCCCTGGCTGATGAAGGAGATCGTCCTTTCCACCCTGCATGTCACCTATATTGCCCTCCATCCTCGGATGCGAGAGTTGATCGACCCCAAAATCATCTGCTTCCGGACCCGGATCAAGAGCGAGATCGGCCAGGTGGCCTTTGCCAACTCCATCACCCTTACCCCCGGCACCATCACCGTGCGGGTCAGTGACGACGAATTCATCGTCCATGCCCTGAGCCGAAAGACCGCCGAAGGGTTGCCGGGCGAGATGGAGGAGCGGCTGCTGCGGGTATTCGGCACCGAATAGAGGAAGCGCAAGTCATGAATACCCTTTTTATCGCCAGTGGCGTGGCCATTCTGCTGCTGATGCTCCTCACCCTTTACCGGGCCATTGCCGGGCCCACCGCCATCGACCGGTTGATGGCGGTGAACGTCATCGGCACCAAGACCACCGTCATGCTGGTGATCATTGGCACCATCTTCCACTGGCTGGAGATGTTCGTCGATATCGCCCTGGCCTACGCGCTCCTGAACTTCATCGTCACCATCGCCACGGCCCGCTATTTCCATCAGCGCAAGAATTTCACCGCCGCTGGTTTCGGCCTGCGCCATCGCAAGGGAGGAGCAGAGCAATGATCGACGCCATTGTCGTGGTCCTCTTCGCCGTAGGGCTTTTCTCCTTCTTCGCCACCACCGTCGGTATTCTGCGGCTCCCGGACTTCTATTCCCGGATGCACGCCGCCGGCAAGGGGGATGTCTTCTCGTCGGTGGCCATCCTGCTCGCGCTGGCCATCTACCACCTGCGTCACCCCTCAATGGGTGGTGCCCTGGTGGCGATCAAGATCGTGATGATCTCGCTGTTCATCTTCATCGCGAGCCCCACCGCCACCCATGCCATCATCGACGCCGGCTACACCGCCGGGGTCAAGCCGTGGGCCAAGGAACGCCAGGAGGGGGAGGCCGAGCAATGATCTGGCAGTTTGACTTCATCATCCTGGCCCTGGCGCTGATCTGTGCCGTGGCCTCCATCTCGCTCAAGGATCTGCTGAGCGCGGCCATCGTCTTCGGCGCTTACAGCTTCGTGATGTGCCTGCTCTGGACCGAGATGGGGGCGGTGGACGTCGCCTTTACCGAGGCGGCGGTGGGCGCGGGCGTGAGCACCGTCTTCTTCCTCGCCGCCGTGCTCCACACCTCACGCCAGGTCAAGCCCCGCCGTCACGGCCGCTTCTTCTACAAATTCATCGGCGCCGCCGCCGCCCTGGCCATCGGCGGCGTGCTGCTCGCCGCCAGCGCCGATTTCCCCACCTGGGGCGATCCCGCCTCGCCGGCCTCGATTCATGTCTCGCCCCACTACATTATCAACACCATTCCCGATACGGCGGTGCCCAACGTCGTCACCTCGGTGCTCGCCGACTACCGGGGGTTCGACACCATGTTCGAAACCTCGGTGATCTTTGTCGCCGGGCTGGCCGTCCTTGCCATCCTGGGTCGGTTTGGCCGGCGGACGCGAGACGAAGCCCCCGCCGAGTTCGCCGCCGTCCCCGTTGCCGGGCAGAGCCCCATCATTCAGGCGGCCTGCCGGATCATGGTACCCTTCATGCAGCTTTTCGCCCTCTACGTTCTCGCCCACGGTCATCACAGCCCGGGCGGCGGCTTTCAGGGCGGGGTGATCCTGGCGGCAAGCTTTATCCTGATCGCCATCAGCTATGACCTGCGCGCCATGATCGGCCGGCTGCGGGAGCGGTGGAACATGGTTTTCGCGAGCCTCGGGGTGATGATCTACGCTGGCACCGGGGCTCTCTGCCTGCTCTTGGGCGCCAACTTCCTCGATTACTCGGTGCTGCACCGCATCCTGCCCGCCACCTCGCCGATCATGGCCCGCTCCCACGGCATGCTGGCGGTGGAGGTGGGGGTGTGCTTCACGGTGATGGCGGTCATGGTGCTGATCTACGTTAACATCGCCTCCCACGGCAAGAGCGACAAGGGGTTGTGATGGCCATGGCCGAAATCTTTGCCAAGTACAACTACTGGATCTACATCACCCTGATGATGATCGGCCTCTACGCCATGATCGCCAAGGGCAATCTCGCCAAGAAGATCATCGGCATGTCCATCTTCCAGACCGCGATCATCGTCTTCTACGTTTCCATCGGCGCCAAGAAGGGCGGGGCCACCATCCCCATCATCGCCCACGGTCACGAGGGCGCCGAGCACGTGGTGCGGGCCATCGATTACGTCAACCCCCTGCCCCACGTGCTGATGCTCACCGCCATCGTGGTAGGCGTGGCCACCCTGGGTGTGGCGCTGGCCATCGCCATGAGCATCTATGAGCGGTACGGCAGCATGGAAGAAGAAGAGATCCTGGAGCGGATAAGAGAATGATCGCGCCCGAACAGTATCCCGTTCTCATCGTTACCGTCCCGCTCCTCTCCGCCTTCCTGATCAACCTGATCGGCATGGTGGACAAGCGGCTCTGCTACCCGGCCTCGCTTCTCGCCCTGGGCGCATCGCTTGCCGCTGCTCTGGCGGTGGCGGCCAGGGTGGCCGCCACCGGCACCATCCACTACCATGTGGGCAACTGGCCACCGCCCTTTGGCATCGAGTACGTCATCGATCACCTGAACGCCCTGGTGCTGGTGGTGGTGGCAGGGGTGGCGCTCGTCGCCGCCATCGCCTCCAAACGCAGCGTCGAGCAGGATTTTCCGGACAAGCGGGCCCAGTTCTACACCCTCTTCGTGCTGCTTACCACCGGCCTCTTGGGCATGACCATCACCGGGGACGCCTTCAACCTCTATGTGTTGATGGAGATCTCGGCGCTGACCAACTACTCCCTCATCGCCATGGGTGGCAACCGCGCCCTGGTAGGGGGCTTCAATTACATCATCATCGGCACCATCGGCGCCTGTTTCTATCTCCTCGGGGTGGGTCACCTCTACATCATGACCGGCTCGCTCAACATGGCCGATCTCCTCCAGCTCCTGCCCGCCCTGTTCCACACCAAGGCGGTGCTGGTGGGGGCGATCCTCATGCTCTTGGGCGCCTGGATCAAGATGGCCTTTTTCCCGCTCCACGGCTGGCTGCCCAATGCATACACCTATGCGCCGTCGGCCACCAGCACCCTGGTGGCGCCGCTGATGACCAAGGTTTCGGTCTACATCATGATCCGGGTGCTCTTCTCGGTTTTCGGCGCCTATTACGTCTTCACGGTGCTGCCGGTCAAGGGGCTGGTGGTGTGGCTCGCGGTGGCGGCCATTGTCGGCGGCTCCATCTTCGCCCTGGCCCAGCAGGACTTCAAGCGGATGCTCACCTATCTCATCGTCGCCGAGGTGGGCTACATGGTGGGCGGGGTGTGGCTTGCCAACCAGTGGGGAATCACCGGCGCCATCCTCCACATCGTCAACGACGCGGTGATGACCCTCTGCCTCTTCCTGTTCTGCGGGATTGTCGTCCACAAGACCCGGGGGCATCGCCTTGAGAACCTGCGCGGACTCTTCCGGCGGATGCCGGTGACCATGGCCGCTTTTGCCGTCGGCGCGCTTTCAATGATCGGAGTGCCGCCCACCGCCGGGTTCTTCAGCAAGTGGTATCTCATTCTGGGCGGCATCGACGCCCACCAGTGGGGCTTTGTCGCGGCACTGCTCTTTTCGAGCCTGGTGAACGCGGTGCTCTTCTTCCGGGTTTTTGAGATCGCCTATTTCGAGCCGGCGGAAGAGGTACACGGCCACGGCGCGGCGGTTGCCATCGACGAGGCACCGCTTTCCATGCTGCTGCCCCTGGTGGCGGTGGCCATCGGTCTCATCGTTCTGGGCCTCTACAGCACCTCCCTGGTTTCCACCTTCATTCAGTACGCCGTACCGGCCGGGATATAACCAATCGTTATGGAAACCGTCGTCTCCATCAAACCCCTGCTCGCCTCGCTGGTCTCCCTGGCCGCCGTGGTGCCCATCGTGCTCTCGGGCAAGCGGCCCAACCTGCGCGAGGCCTGGACCTTTGGTGCCGGCCTCGTCAAGCTTGCCCTGGTGGCCTCCATGCTGCCGGTGGTGCTGGCTGGCAACCAGATCGAATATACCCTCTGGCAGTTCCTGCCCGGGGTCGCCATCGCCTTCCGGGTGGACGCCATGGGGCTGCTCTTCGCGCTCGTCTCCTCCACCCTGTGGATCGCCACCTCGGCCTACTCCATCGGCTACATGCGGGGGCTTGACGAACACAGCCAGACCCGCTACTTCGCCTTTTTCGCGGTGGCCCTTTCCTCCACCATCGGCGTCGCCTTTGCCGCCAACCTCTTTACCCTCTATATCTTCTACGAGCTGCTGTCGCTGGCCACCTACCCGCTGGTCACCCATCACCAGGACGAGGAGGCACGGCGCTCGGGCCGCAAGTACCTGACCTTTATCCTCGGTACCTCCATCGGCCTGGTGCTGCCGGCCATGCTCATCGTCTACAGCCTCACCGGCACCCTGGACTTCAATCAGCCGGGGCTTTTGGCCGGGGCGCCGTCCAAGGCGGTGGTGGTCGTGCTGCTCCTGATGCTGGTGCTGGGCTTTGCCAAGGCAGGCATCATGCCCATGCATGCCTGGCTGCCGGCGGCCATGGTGGCGCCCACCCCGGTGAGCGCGCTCCTGCACGCGGTGGCGGTGGTCAAGGTGGGGGTCTTCTCGATCTTCCGGGTGCTGACCGGTGTTTTCGGCGTCCACCTCCTCCGTTCCCTCGATCTCGGCAATCTGGTGGCCGTTCTCGCCTCGGTCACCATCCTCACCGCATCGCTCATCGCCCTTTCCCAGGATGGCTTGAAACGAAGGCTCGCCTTCTCCACCATCGGTCAGCTCTCCTACATCGTGCTCGGCGCCGCGCTGCTCACCCCCAAGGGGATGACCGGCGGGCTGCTCCATATCGCCATGCACGCCTTTGGCAAGATCACCCTCTTCTTCTGCGCCGGCGCCATTTTCGTGGCCACCGGCCGGAAGAACATCTCCGAGATGGTGGGTATCGGCCGCCGGATGCCGGTGACCATGACCGCCTTCTTGATCGGCGCCATGAGCGTTATCGGCATCCCGCCCACCGGCGGCTTCATCAGCAAGTGGTATCTGGTGCTGGGCACCCTGGAGGCGCACCAGATACCGCTCCTGGTGGTGCTGCTGTCGAGTTCGCTGTTGAACGCCGCCTACTTCATGCCCGTTTTCTACCGCGCCTTTTTCTGCACCCCGGAAGAATCACAGTTCGAGGCCGGGGTGGTGGCCGAGGCCCCCATCTGGTGCGTGGTGCCCCTGGTCTTCTCGGCCTGCTGTTCGGTGGCCCTGTTCTTCTACCCGCAGCCCTTCCTGCATCTTGCGGAGTTGGCGGTGCAGCATATTCTGGGAGGTTAAGGGATGAGCCACCACGAAGAGAAGAAAGTCCTCGCCCATGAGCCGGTACCGGGCTACCGGCCCGTCTTCTTCGTGATCTTCGCCGTCAGTGTCGCCTACCTGGCGCTGATTTTCCTGAAGGGCGCCTGAGGCCGGCAGTCGGGAGGATAAAAAATGAAAAAAGAACACATTTTCGACAAACCGCAGAACGTCAAGCGGCTGCTCGTGATCTTCTTTAGCTCTCTGGTGGGGCTGCTCGCCGGCGACTTCTTTGTCCACAAGCATGCCTACTTCGGGTGGGAGGATTGGCCGGAGTTCTACGCGGTGTTCGGCTTTGTCGCCTGCGTGGTGCTGGTGCTGGTCGCGAAATACGTGCTGCGGCCGCTGGTGATGCGCGACGAGGAGTACTACGATGCATAACGGTCTGCCTCCCGCCTTTATCTTCATCGTCGGCGGCCTGCTGATCCCGCTCTTCAAGGGCAAGGTGCGGGCCGCGTACGCGCTGCTCCTGCCGGTGCTGGGTTTCCTGAACCTGCTCAACCTGCCCATGGGGGCAAGCTGGGTGGTGCCCTTTCTCGACTTCCAGGTCACCCTCTGCCGGGTCGACCGGTTGAGCCTGCTCTTCGGCTACATCTATCACCTGATCAGCCTGATCACCATCATCTACATCCTCCACGTCAAGCGCAGCGTCGAGTACGTGGCCGGCTTCCTTTACGCCGGCGCGGCGCTCGGGGCGGTGTTCGCCGGCGACCTCTTTACCTTCTTCTGTTTCTGGGAGCTGCTCACCGTGGGCTCGGTGCTGCTGATCTGGGCCCGGGGCACCGCCGCGGCACAGGCTGCCGGCATCCGGTACTTCCTGGTCCACGCGGTGGGGGGCCTCGTCCTGCTTGCCGGTATTGTCATGCGGGTCCACGACACCGGCTCGCTCGCCTTTGACTTTATCGGTTTGGACGGCAGTGTGGCGAACCTCTGCATTTTCCTCGGCATCGGCATCAACTGCGCCTGGCCGGTGCTCCACGCCTGGCTGGTGGACGCCTATCCCCAGGCCACCGTCGGCGGCGTGGTTTTTTTAAGCGCCTTCACCACCAAGACCGCGGTTTACGCCCTGGCCCGGGCCTATCCAGGCACCGAGTGCCTGATCTGGATCGGGGCGGCCATGGCCGCCTTCCCCATCTTCTACGCGGTGATCGAAAACGATCTCCGCCGAGTACTTGCCTACAGCCTGATCAATCAGGTGGGTTTCATGGTGGTGGGGATTGGCATCGGCACTCAGCTCGCCATCAACGGCGCCACGGCCCATGCCTTCAACGACATCCTCTTCAAGGGGCTGCTCTTCATGTCCATGGGCGCGGTGCTCCACCGCACCGGCAAGATCAACGCCACCGATCTCGGCGGCCTCTACAAGAGCATGCCCTGGACCGCCGCCTTCTGCATCGTCGGCGCCGCCTCCATCTCCGCCTTTCCGCTTTTCAGCGGTTTCGTCAGCAAATCCATGGTCATGGAGGCGGCGGCGGACCACCATATGACCGTGGTCTGGCTGGTGCTCCTCTTTGCCTCGGCCGGCGTCTTCCATCATGCCGGGATCAAGATCCCCTTCTTCGCCTTCTACTCCCATGACGCCGGCCACGAGGTGGAGGAGGCGCCGCTCAACATGCTGATCGCCATGGGGATCACCGCCGCACTTTGTATCGGCATCGGCTCCTTCCCCAAGTACCTCTACTCGATTCTCCCCTATGACGTGCCCTATGAGCCCTACACCCTCTCGCACGTCATGTCCCAGACCGAACTCCTCTTCTTCTCGGCCCTGGCCTTCACCCTGCTGCTGCTCTCCGGCATCTACCCGGCCGAGATACGGGCGGTGAACGTGGACACCGACTGGTTCTACCGCAAGGGCGCGCGTCTCTTCTACCGGCTCTGCGCCTGGGGTTTCAACGGCGCCAACGCGGCCGGCGAGCGGCTCGTGGTCGGCGGCATTGCCGGGTCGCTGGCCCGTTTTGCCAAGCAGGGGCCGGCCAATCTCCTCTGGTTGGTGGTGGCTCCCTGTCTCGTTGTTACCGGCCACGACGCCGCGGCCCGGGCCCAGGCCAAGACCCGGCTCTACGCCGACCTCGAGGCCGGCACCCTGGCCATCGGCTTTACCGCGCTGGCCATTGCCGTCTACGCCGGCATTCTCTTCCTCGGTTGACCGCTCTTGCCATTGCCGGCCTACCACCCCCCAGAGGGTGTTGCCGGTGGCGCCTCTCTTGCCCGCGACCTTGCCGGTGTGTTACCCATTTACTTGACAAGGCCGGGCTTCCTGCTATCCTTGACCCTTTTCGGCTGGTCCTTGTGAAAATTTTTGCGGCGGGAGTCTGCCTGCCGTTGTCAATGGCGGCACGAAGCGGCGGTTGATACGCCGGGCCGTTTTTGAGGAGGAGTAAAGGCATCATGAAAAAGGTGATTCAGTTCCTGCCGGACAACGTCACCATGGAGGTGGAGGAGGGGGAGAACCTGCTCACCGCTGCGGCCAAGGCCGGGATCTACATCAACGCCTACTGCGGCGGGGACGGGGTCTGCGGCAAGTGCAAGGTGAAGATCGAGTCGGGCGAGGTGGCCTCGGACAAGGCGATGAAGCTCCGCGCCGCCGATCAGGAGGCGGGCTTCCGGCTCGCCTGCCAGTCGCGGGTGGTGAGCGATCTGGTGGTGCGGATCCCCGAGATGAAGAGCGCCGACGGAAAGACCCTGGCCCGCAAGCCCAAGACCACCCGGGCCATCTCGGCCCGCTCGCTGGACGCCCTTATCGGTTCCTGGGAAGTGGACCCGCCAGTGGAGAAGCGGTTCCTCAAGCTCGATCCACCCACCATGGAGGACAACGTCCCCGACCTTCAGCGGCTGCTGCGGGCCATCCGCAAGGGCTGTTACGACTGCGCGGAGCCCACCTACGACCATCCCCAGCTTCTCCATGAACTCCCCTTTACCCTGCGCGAGTCCGACTGGGGGGTGACCGTCATCCTGCTGCGCGGCAAGCGGGCCGAGGAGCCGGACCGGATCATCGCCGTGGAGCCGGGCAACACCACTGATCGGCTCTACGGGCTCGCCATCGACATCGGCACCACCACCGTCTGTGGCGTGCTCCTCGATCTCAACTCGGGCGAGGTGCTGGCCGAGGCCTCGGCCTACAACGAACAGATCAGTCACGGCGAGGACGTCATCTCCCGGATCATCTACTCCCAGCGGCCCGGCGGCTTGAAGACCCTCCAGGAACGGGTGGTGCGCACCATCAATCAGGTCATCGAGACGGTGTGCCGGCAGGTGATCATCAGCCCAAGCGATATCAGCTACATCATGGCCGCCGGCAACACCATCATGAGCCACCTGCTGCTGGCCATGAACCCCAAGTACATCCGCGAGGCGCCCTACGTTCCCACCTGCAGCCAGTTCCCGCTCACCAGGGCCGCGGCCCTTGGGGTTTACGCCCACCCCTCGGTGCGTCTCTTCCTCTACCCCTCGGTGGCGAGCTACGTGGGCGGCGACATCATCTCCGGGGTCCACGCCTGCCGGATGTACCAGAGCCCTGAGGTGACGCTCTTCATCGATATCGGGACCAACGGCGAGATCGTGGTGGGCAATCAGGACTGGATGGTCTGCGCCGCCTGTTCGGCCGGTCCCGCCTTCGAGGGCGGCGGTATCAAGTTCGGCATGCGCGCCTCGGCCGGCGCCATCGAGAACTTCCATATCCATCCAGAAACCCTGGAGCCGATGATCGTCACCATCGAGCAGGTCAAGCCGCGCGGTATCTGCGGCTCGGGGCTGATCAGCATTGTCTCCGAACTCCTTGAGGCGCGGGTCATCGACCAGCAGGGCAAGTTCGACCGTCGGCGCTCCCACGCCCGGCTCCGCGAGGGCGAAGACGGCTACGAGTACGTGCTGGTCTGGGCCAAGGACTCGATGATGGGCGAGGACATCGTCATCACCGAGGTGGACCTCGACAACCTGATTCGCGCCAAGGGCGCCATGTACGCCGGCTATCAGACCCTGCTCGAATCGGTGGGCATGAGCTTCGCGGACCTCGAACGGGTGATTCTGGCCGGCAATTTCGGCGCCTATATCGATCTCGAACGGGCCATTTCCATCGGGCTTCTGCCCGACATTGACCGTGAAAAATTCTTCTACCTCGGCAACGGATCGCTGCTCGGCTGCCAGATCAGCCTCACCGATCACAAGCGGTTCCGGGAGCGGACCGCGGTGAGCAGCCTGATGACCAACATGGAGTTGAGCGAAAACAGCGAGTTCATGAGCCACTACATGGCGGCCCTCTTCCTGCCCCACACCGACATGAGCCTCTTCCCCACCGTGCAGGCGAAGCTCAGAGAGGCATAGGGGGGGCGGCGGCCGCCGGTGCGGCATGGCCTGAGCCGCGACGTGTACCGCGTCCTTCGCGGTCACAGGAGATAAGGAGGTCATGGAGCCAGGATGGATATCGAGCCCGATCTCTCCGTCTGCGTGGTGGCCCGGCACGACCGGGAAACCCTCTGCGCCAGCCTCGGCGCCCTGCTTGCTTGCGCCGATCCCCTGGCCCTGCAGGTCATCGTGGTGGTGGCGGCGGGCGACGCTTTTGCCGGCGAGGTGAGCGACGCCTTTCCCGAGGTGCTGGTCTACGAGGAGGCAGAGGGCGTGCCGCCGGTGGTGGCGCTGAACCGGGCTTTGGGATTGGCCACCGGCCGCTACCTGGGGCTGCTTGGCGATACGGTGCGTTGCCGGCCTGACAGCCTCCGCCGTCTGGTGGAGTACCTGGACGAAGAGCCCGACGTCGGCCTGGCCGGCCCCCGCCTGGAGGCCGCCGACGGGACGGCGCTGCCCTCGGCCCGGGCCTTTCCTTCGCTGGCCGCGCTGCTGCCCGGCGGCTACTGGCGTCGCCGGTACGGGTATGCCGACTGGGACCGGACCACAAGCCGCGAGGTGGAGTGGCTCGCCGACGACTGCCTGCTGTTCCGCCGCGAGGTGTGGGACGAGATCGGCCCCCTGGACGAGGCGTTTGCCAGGGGCGGTGCCGATCTCGACTTCTGTTGGCGGGCACGGCGGGCCGGCTGGCACCTCGTCTTTCGTGCCGACTCCCTCGCCTCGCCGGCCAGCAACGCGCTGGCCGGCGAGGCCCTTTCCGGCTGGGAGAAAGTCATGGCCGGCGGTCGTTTCCTGGCCCGCAAGTGGCGCGGCCTGCTTGCCTAGGCATGCATTTTTCCGCCTCAAAGGTTGACATTCAGGCGTTTAAACGCTAATTTCGCAGGTTACTTGGCGCACCCTCCCCAGGAGAGGTGCGCCCGGCGACAGGCCAACGCCGGCCCGGACGCGCCATCACCGTCCGGCGCGGAACGCCAAATTTTGCAACTATCCAGCCGGGGCGAGACCGTCCGCGTTGCCCCGGTTCTGTAACCCCCTTGGCCTTTGCCGGAGAGTTACGAAAATTTTTGAAAACAACGCATAAGGAGAACAAGCGATGGGCAAGACAATTTTAGCGATTGCTGAGAGCATCAATATCATGGGCAAGCGGAGCGGTACCGCCATGAAGGAGCGCAACCCCGGTCCGGTTCAGGAGATGGCCAAGGAAGAGTCCGCCGCCGGCGCCTCCTTCCTCGACCTCAACATCGGCCCGGCCCGCAAGGACGGGACCGAGCTGATGCCCTGGGTGGTGAAGACCGTCGAGGCAGCCTCCTCCGTGCCCCTGTGCCTCGATACCACCAACACCGCGGCCATGGAGGCCGGCTTCAAGGTGGTCACCAACAAGACCGGCGCCATCATGAACTCCATCTCGGCCCAGCCCGAGCGGATGGAGAAGCTGATCCCGGTGGCCGCCGAGGCCGGCTGCAACGTGGTCGCCCTGCTCTGGGGCCCCGACGGCATGCCCCGCGACTCCAACGAGCGCGCCGCCATGGCCGTCGACCTGATGATGGCCCTTTCCGAGGCCGGCATCCCCAACGAGAAGATGCTCTTCGATCCCATCGCCACTCCCATCACCCTGGGCACCGACCAGATCAACGCCGGTTTCGAGTTCCTGGCCATGCTCCAGGACATCGCCCCGGGCGCCGGTTCCACCATCGGGCTCTCCAACGTCTCCAACGGCGTGGCCGAGCACCTGCGCAAGTACCTGGACCGCACCTACCTGATCATGCTCATGTACTACGGTCTCTCCACCGCCATCGTCAACTCCTACGATCCCGAGTTGATGGCGATCTGCAAGGGCGAGCGCGCCGAGCATGTGGACATGATCCACTCCATGATGGACGGCAACGCGGTTGATCCCGCCACCCTTTCCGGCGTGGCGCTGGAGCACTACAAGACCTACAAGTGTCTTACCGGCGAAACCCTCTTCTCCGAGTCCTGGCTGGAACTGTAAGCCGTTTCTCGGCTTACCCGTTTTGTCAGTTGCAGTTCGTTTTGCGCGGAGGGGGCTTTCGAGCCCCCTCCTGCCGTTTGAGCGGGCGGCAAGCCTCTTTTGCGCCGGCCCGCCGGAGGATGTACCATGGCCGATATCCCCTCCCATCACTATATCTATGGCACCTGCACCGATTTCGTCAGCGGCGAGGAGATCGTCGACACCGACGACGAGCGCTACCGGCAGAAGATCGGGCGTTTTCTGGTGGAAGAAAAGGGCTATGCCAAGGAAGAGCTGGAGCCGCGGCTGACCATCGAAACCCTGTTTGCCTCTCAGTTCGTGGTTTCCAAGATCGAATACGCGGTGCGGATCGACGGCCGGCGGGTGATGGTGGTCCGCTACGGTCCGGGCTCGCTGGTAACCCGCGAACGGCCGGCCATTGCCGCGGCGCGGGTTCTTGATCCCGGCCAGCGGATCCCGCTGGCCGTGGTCACCAATGGCGAGGACGCCGAGGTGGTGGACACCATGACCGGCAAGGTGCTCTACGAGGGGCTGTCCAACATACCCTGCCGGGAGGATCTGGCGGCCATGTGCGCCTTTTTCGATTTCTCGCCCTATCCCGGGGAGAGGCGGGAGCGGGAGCTGCGGATCCTGAACGCCTTCGATGTCCAGGTCTGCTGCGTGGGCGGGCCGTGTGCCCTGCCGGACGCTCCAAAGGGTTGAGCCGTCCGGGGGGAGGGCATCCCCCCGGCACCGCCGTTTGCAATTCTAAATAAATCCCTCTTTGGGAAACTGAACCGATAGATTCGGAGATCGCACGCTATGGCGCACCAAGCATGGAACAAATCGAGCTGGCAGAACTTTCCGGTGGTCCAACAGCCCAACTGGCCGGACCGCGAGGCATATCAGGAGGCGCTGGCCGAGCTTGCCACCCTGCCGCCGCTGGTCTTTGCCGGCGAGATCCGGGAACTCAAACGGCAGCTGGCCATGGCCGCCGAGGGCAAGGCATTCCTGCTCCAGGGCGGCGACTGCGCCGAGGACTTTGCCCGCTGCACGGCGCCGGCGGTGCGTGAGTTGCTCAAGGTGATTCTTCAGATGACCGTTATTCTTGGCTATGCCGGTGGCAAGCCGGTGGTCAAGGTGGGCAGGATGGCCGGCCAGTACGCCAAGCCCCGTTCCTCGGACACCGAGATGGTGAACGGGGTGGAACTCTCCAGCTACCGGGGCGACATGGTGAACGGCATCGATCCGACGCCTGAGGCGCGGCGGCCCGAGCCGCAACGGATGTTGAAGGGCTACCATCTTGCCTGTGCCACCATGAACATCCTCCGCGCCTTCACTCGGGGCGGCTACGCGGCGCTTGATCGGGTCCATGCCTGGAACAACGAGTTCGTCAAACGTTCGCCCCAGGGACAGATGTACGAACGGGTGGCCCGGGGCATCGACCAGGCGATCAACTTCATGCGGGTGGTGGGCCTTGATACCGATAACATCCCGCAGCTCCAGCAGGCATCCTTCTTCACCTCTCACGAGGCGTTGCTCCTGGGCTACGAAGAGGCGCTCACCCGGCAGGATTCCACCACCGGCGGCTGGTACGACTGCTCGGCCCACATGGTCTGGATCGGCGAGCGCACCCGTCAGGTGGACGGGGCGCACGTCGAATTCTGCCGGGGCATCCTGAATCCGGTGGGGGTAAAGATCGGCCCCAACTACGAGGTGGACAACGTCCAGCGGCTGGTAACGGCCCTTAACCCGGGGCGCGAGCCGGGCCGCCTCACCCTGATCACCCGCTTCGGAGCCGGCAAGATAGAAAAATTTCTGCCCGGCCTCATCCGGGCGGTGAAGGAAACCGGGGTGCCGGTGGTGTGGAGTTGTGACCCCATGCACGGCAACACCTATACTTCGGAAACCGGCCTCAAGACCCGCAACTTTGCCGAGATCCTCAACGAGATCCGGGCGTTCTTCGAGATCCACTGGAGCGAGGGAACAGTGCCGGGCGGGGTCCATTTCGAGATGACCGGTGATGACGTCACCGAGTGCACCGGCGGCGGCCGCGACATCAAGGACAGCGAACTCAGGCTCAACTACCAGACCAACTGCGACCCGCGTCTGAACGCCGAGCAGAGTCTGGAGTTGGCCTTTCAGATCGCCGAGATGATCCGGGGGTGAGGTAAGCGGTCACAGGGCACCGCATCTCCTTTGTCATCAGCCTGTCCGCATACCTGATGTATAGCGGGCAGGCTTCTTCCGCGGATCTACGGCACCCTGCAACCGCTTACCAGTCGGGGGACCAGCGCGATTCGCGGGAGTCTTGCCCCGTGATCCGTTACCTTCAGCCGGACGGCTTTCGCAAGGTTGTTTCCGGATGGAAACTACGGCAGGGGCGGCAGCCCTGGCGGCCCCTCCACCAGCATCTCGGCCAGGGTCTTGTTGACCTTGGGCAGCAGGTGGCGGCGGTGGCCGAGGAAGGCGACTTCCAGCGCCACCAGTTCACGGTAGAACCCGGTGCGGTCCACGGTGGGGACGTCAGCGCGTTCCCCCACCAGCTCCTGACAGCGGAAGCAGCCGGGGAACTTCTGGCTCTGCCCGTCCGGCCGGGTAAGCGAGGAGGGCACCCCGTGCATCCGGCAGATCATCAGCCGGTGGGCGTAAAGGGTGCAGAGTCCATCGTCGTTGAGCGGGCACATCACCTGGGGCCGTTGTTCGCGGGCCAGGGCGCGTTCGCTCGCTTCCACGTATTCCTCGGCCCGGGCCACCAGTTGCCGTTGCCGTTCCTCCGGCAGTTCGTTCACCCCCTCCCACAGGTAGGCCCACTCCACGTACGTATGGTGGCGGAAGTAGGAGTCGCAGCAGTTGTCCGGGCAGCCCTGGCAGGAAAAGTCGAGCTGGCGGGCCACATCGTCGTAGGCCGCTTCCATGCGGGCGTAAAGGTCGGCGAGCTGGGTGGCGATTTCGGGGGACAGGTGGGCGTTGGCCATGGTGGTTCTCGTCAGGTAAGGAGTCTGTAAGGGATAGTGGATAGGGCAAACAGAATCCCCATGCGGAGAAGGCCCGTTGTCCTGACTGTAGTTGTTTCCCTAACCGGCCACAGTCTATCAACCCAAAACGTTTAAAGGGGTCCATGATACCCCATTGCGTGAAAATTGCAAAAGGAGCTGTCACCGTGTCGACTGCCATTCCCCCTTGTTTCAAAGCCTATGACCTGCGCGGCCGGGTGCCGGACGAACTCGACGAGGCGCTGGCCTATCGCATCGGCCAGGCCTATGCGGCGGAACTCTCCCCCAGGCGGGTCGCCATCGGCCATGACATCCGGCTCTCCGGTCCGGCCCTGGCCACGTCCCTGGCCAGGGGCTTTACCGACGCCGGGGTCGAGGTGCTCGATCTCGGCCTCTGCGGCACCGAGGAGATCTACTTCGCAGCCTTTCACCTGGAGATCGACGGCGGCATCATCGTCACCGCCAGTCACAACCCGGCCGAGTACAACGGCATGAAGTTCGTACGTGAAGGCGCCCGGCCCATCTCCGGCGACACCGGTCTCCATGAGATCGCCCGGCGGGCGGTGACCGGCGGGCCGGTCCGGGCGGCCCGGCCCGGCACCGTCATTCCCTACGACAATCGCTCCGCCTATATCGATCACTTGCTGGGGTATGTGGATATGGGCCGGTTGAAGCCCTTGAAGCTGGTGGCCAACTGCGGCAACGGCTGCGCCGGCCCGGTGGTGGCGGAGCTTGCCAAGCGGCTGCCCTTCTCCTTTGTCCTGCTCCAGGCTGAGCCCGACGGCAGCTTCCCCAACGGTGTGCCCAACCCCCTGCTTCCCGAGAATCGCGATGCCACGGCGCGCGCGGTGCGCGACCATGGTGCCGATATGGGCATTGCCTGGGATGGTGATTTCGACCGCTGTTTTCTCTTTGACGAGCAGGGCAACTTTATCGAAGGCTACTACATGGTGGGGCTGCTCGCCCAGGCGATCCTCGCCAAGCAGCCGGGGGCCAGGATCATCCATGATCCGCGGTTGGTCTGGAATACCGTTGAGCTGGTGGAGCAGGCCGGCGGAGTGCCGGTGATGAGCAAGACCGGCCACGCCTTCATCAAGGAGCGGATGCGGGCCGAGGACGCGGTGTACGGTGGCGAGATGAGCGCCCATCACTACTTCCGCGACTTTGCCTACTGCGACTCCGGGATGATCCCCTGGCTGCTCGCGGCGGAGATTCTGTCCACCTCCGGCAAGCCGCTTTCCCAACTGGTGAGCGACATGCTGGCCGCCTATCCGGTGAGCGGCGAGATCAACAGCCGGGTGGCGGACCCTGACGCGGTGATTGCCAAGGTGGAGGCATTTTACGCCGACACCCCGGGCGAGAAGGAGTACACCGACGGCCTGAGCTTTGCCGCCGAGCGCTTCCGCTTCAACATCCGTAAATCCAATACCGAGCCGGTGCTGCGGTTGAACGTCGAGACCCGCGGCGACCGCAAGCTTATGGAGGAGAAGACCGCCGAGCTGTTGGGGCTGATCCGGGGGTGATGTTTGCCGGGGAGGGCGCTTCGCGGCAAAGAGGGTTGTCTCCTTCCGCCGGGTGCCATGGCGGTTGGCAGGCATCGTTGGCAATGGACCGTTGGCGTCACTCATCACCACTACCGCCAACCGCCAGGCGCGGCAATTCCGTCTTGGGGCGCGGCAGGCGTACATCGTGAAGCTATCGTTGCATTAGGCTTGCCAAGCTTGTTTTCCGGGCTCGCTGCGGTCTGCGTTCTTCCCCTCCATCGGCAGGGCGCGGCGCTGGTCGTCTTGAATCCTTGACGCTTGGCCTTGTTTCGAATAAAGATGTGCCTTTCTCTGTCGGAAAAAGAAGCAGTTGGCCTCCAAGAAAGACGGCCGCTGCCACCACCAACATAGTTTTAAGGAAGGAAGATGACCACCCAGAAGATTATTTACACCCAAGTCGACGAAGCGCCGGCCCTGGCCACCCACTCCCTGCTCCCTATCCTTGAGGCTTACACCAAGGGGACGGGGATCACTTTTGAAAAGAAGGACATTTCGTTGGCCGGCCGGATCATCGCCAATTTTCCGGAAAAGCTCACCGGCGTCCAGCGTCTCCCCGATGATCTCGCCGAGCTTGGCAAGTTGGTCAAGGAGTCGGCGACCAATATCATCAAGTTGCCCAACATCAGCGCCTCGATTCCGCAGTTGCAGGCGGCGATCAAGGAGCTGCAGGCTCAGGGCTATGACATCCCGGATTATCCCGAGACGGTGGCAAGCGAGGCCGACAAGGAGCTGCAGGCCCGGTTCGCCAAGGTGTTGGGCAGTGCGGTGAACCCGGTGCTGCGGGAGGGTAACTCCGACCGGCGGGCGTCCGCTTCGGTGAAGGAGTTTGGCCGCAAGAATCCGCACAAGCTGATGAAAGCCTGGCCTGCCGGATCCAAGGCCAGGGTGGCGCACATGGGAGGCGGCGATTTCTATGGCAGCGAGCGTTCCCACACCGTCACGGAAGCCGGTGTGGCCCGCATCGAGTTCGTTGCCGCAGACGGTGCCGCCACCGTGCTGAAAGAGAAGCTGCCGCTGCTCGCCGGCGAGGTGATCGATTCCTCGGTGATGAGCGTCGGTGCCCTGCGAGGGTTCTTTGCCGAGCAGATCGCCGTGGCCAAAAAGGAGGGGCTCCTGCTCTCTCTTCACCTCAAGGCGACGATGATGAAGGTCTCTGACCCGATCATGTTCGGTCACTGCGTGTCGGTTTTCTATCAGGAGGCTCTGGCGAAACACGGTGCGACCTTCAAGCAGCTGGGGGTGAACGTCAACAACGGCCTGGCCGACATCTACGCCAAGATCGAGCGGCTGCCCGCCGGTCAGCAGGCGGCGATCCGGGCCGACATCGAAGCCGTGTACCGGAAACAGTGCGAAGTGGCCATGGTGGATTCGAGCAAGGGAATCACCAACTTCCATGTCCCCAATAACGTGATCGTCGATGCCTCCATGCCGGTCTTCATCCGCGACGGCGGCCGGATGTGGGGCGCCGACGACCAGCTCCACGACGCCATCGCCATGGTGCCGGACCGCTGCTACGCCACCATCTACCAGCAAGTGGTGGAAGACTGTAAAGAGAATGGCGCCTTTGACCCTGCCACCATGGGCAGTGTGGCCAACGTCGGCCTGATGGCCCAGAAGGCCGAGGAGTACGGCTCCCATGACAAGACTTTCACCGCGCCGGGCAATGGCGTGATCCGGATTGTCGACGCTGCCGGTACGGTGTTGCTCGAGCAGCCGGTGGCTGAAGGCGACATCTTCCGGAGCTGCCAGACCAAGGACGCCCCCATCGCCGACTGGGTGAAGCTCGCCGTGAATCGGGCCCGGGCCACCCGCACCCCGGCGATCTTCTGGCTCGATCCCTGTCGATCCCATGATGCGGCGCTCATCGCCAAGGTGAACACCTATCTGCCCGGACACGACACCACCGGGCTTGACATCCGGATCATGTCGCCGGATGAAGCGATGCGCCTTTCTCTCGCCCGGATTCGTCGGGGCGAGGATACCATTGCCGTCACCGGCAACGTGCTGCGCGACTACCTCACCGACCTCTTCCCCATCCTGGAACTCGGCACCAGCGCCAAGATGCTCTCCATCGTGCCGCTGATGAACGGCGGCGGCCTCTTCGAAACCGGCGCCGGGGGGTCGGCGCCCAAGCATGTTCAGCAGTTCTTGCGTGAGGGGCATCTCCGCTGGGACTCACTGGGCGAGTTCTGCGCCCTGGTGCCCTCCTTCGAGCATGTAGCGGCCACCCATGGCAACCGCCGCGCCGCCCTGCTGGCCCGCACCCTTGATCAGGCCATCGGCCAGATTCTGGAACAGCAGAGGTCGCCCTCCCGCAAGGTGGGGGAACTCGATACCCGGGGGAGTCATTTCTACCTGGCCCTCTATTGGGCCCAGGCTTTGGCCGTCCAGGGCGAGGATGCCGAGTTCCAGGTCCGGTTTGCCAAGGTGGCCAAGGAACTTGGTGACAACGAAGCAAAGATCGTCGCCGAACTCAATGCCGCCCAGGGGCGGCCGGTGGATATCGGCGGCTACTACCGGCCGCAGGCCGGCAGGATCTCCGAGGCCATGCGACCCAGCGCGACCTTTAACAACATCGTGGACTCCCTCTAGTTGCACCTTTGCTCTGAGTCAGAGGCCGGATGACGAACAAACCGGCTTGCCTTGGGCGTCTCTGGACAGGCGCAGGCATGGCTAGCCCAACAATCGCGTTCCGCTGAAAAAAACGGCCGGGATCGGGACCTCCCTTGATCCCGGCCGTTTTTTTGTGATAGGAATAATTAAATTTTAGGTTACTATTGTTAAGTTTTTTGTTAGATTCTTTATTGACATGCCCGGAATGTTTGAGTAATGCTAAGGCCAATCCTGTGTTTACAGTCTGGTAGGACATAAGTTTAGGCGGGAGGTTTCTTTGTAGTTCTCCATGGGAAGACATGGGTGTGGAGTGTTCGCGATGGCGCCGGCTGACGGCGTTGGGAATGCTGCCTCCTTTAGAAAAAAAGGATTGTTCCGTTGTGACGGCTACGAGGCTGTCGCGAGCGAAGGGGATTGCTTGGGGCGATCTCCGAATATGACACCAACTGTTTACTGTAGGAGGAAAAGAGATGGTGAAAAAAATTTCAATCCTGGCCCTGGCTGGCCTCATAGCCCTGCCGGGAGCCGCGCTGGCCGCCAGCAACGCTGATCTTGAGGCCAAGATCGCGGAGCTGACTCGCCAGCTGCAAGAACTCAAGGCCCAGGTGCAGGCCAATCAGGATACTGTTTCGGCGATAGACGAAAAGTCTGAAAAATGGGATCTTGCCTCTCGGATTCAGATCAGCGGTGACGCTCGTTCTCGCCTGGATTACATGAGCGCGGAATCACCGAGTTATTTTACCGCCCTGAACGTGGGCGCCGGGGTAGCGGATGTCTTGAATGCCGGGGCGGCCTTCCCGACCCTGCTTGGCGATTTTGGCATGTCCGCCTCTACTCCCCTTTCCGCAATGCTGGCCGGGCTGCCGGGGACACCGACGGCATTTGCCACCGCCGCCCAAGTTGACAACGACGGCAACGGTTCCGCCCTTACCGCCAAGCAGGCCAACGACCTCGCTGCCATCTTCTACAATCCCGAGGTCGGCGCCATGTTGGCGTCCATGCCGGCGGGTACCACCGTTGGCGACATTGCGTCCAGTTTTGCCAACGCCCAGTCGTTGGTTGGTTTCATGAAAAACTTAAGCCCTTCGGCCCGGAAGACGGTGTTCAGCGCCCTTACCGGCGGCTATACGCCACAGGCGGCGGCTGATCAGGACAACGACACCATTTGGACCACCAGGCTGCGTTTGAACCTGCGCGCCCAGGCCACCGAGAATGTCGAGTTCAAGGGCCGTTTGGCCATGTACAAGGCCTGGGGCATGCAAAGCGATCCGGTGGACGAACAGTACAATGCCGGGAACGGCGGCGGTCCCTTCATGCTGAGTTCCATGTCCGGCATGGACGGTGCAACCACCCGTCAGCCCCAGGACAACGTCCTGCGGGTTGACCGTGCCTTTGTTAACTGGAACAACATCGGCGGTTTGCCGATCTGGTTTTCCATCGGCCGTCGGCCTACCTCTGACGGTCCCCCGGCCCAGCTGCGCATGGGCATGGACGCCCGCATGGCAACCCCGGTGGAATACATGGATTATCCCTTCGACGGTATTTCCGTGGGGTATGCATATCGGAGCCTCTTCGGCATCGAGGATTTCCCCGGCCGGATCCGGTTCTGCTATGGGCGTGGCTTCGAGGCTGGTCCGACCCAGGACAACACCGGCATCAACGACACCGATTTCGCCGGCGTGAGCTGGGATATCTACAAGAAGGGCGACCGTTTTGCCAATATCCAGTCATTCCTGGCCATGAACATGTTTAACGTGCCGGACGGCGTGACCTTCACCAACCCCCTTGAGTATGCGTTCTGGAAGATCGACAACACCCAGTACGACCCCCTGGATCCGAGCAAGAATCTGATTCTTGACCGTGCCAATCTTGGTGATATCTGGCATACCAGTGGCGTCTATATGGACAAGATTAACAATCTCAACTACTTCGTTGTCGGTGGCTGGAGCCGCACCAACCCCCGCGGGGTTGACGAACTGGGCACCGGTCTCCTTTCCTCTTGGTGGGATCCCAACTATCTGGATGACAAAAACGGTTACTCATTCTATGCCGGTCTCCGCTACGATATGCCGGATGCGCCGTTCAAGCTCGGTCTGGAGTACAACTGGGGCTCCAAGTACTGGATCTCCTTTACCCCGGGGCATGATGATCTCTATGCCTCCAAGCTTGCCACCCGCGGTAACGTCTACGAGGCTTACGTGATCTGGGATATCCCGGCCGGCGAGGCGGTTTCCAAGTACGGCAAGGCATTCATGCGCCTCGGCTATCAGCATTACGACTACAACTACACCGGCAGCGGCTTCTGGCTCGGCGAGCCCCTCGATATCGACCAGCTGGCCAACGATCCGCTTAATGCCCAGTTCTATACCCCGATTGAAAACATGGATCAGGTCTACCTCACCTTTGAGGCTGCTTTCTAATAATTGCCAGGTCGGGTGAGGCATAGCCAGTCACCCCAAAGGCGACAGACAGCAAAAAAGCTAGCAAAGCCCACGCGCTTTGCTAGCTTTTTTTTTGGGGGAAGAGAGGCCGAATTCCCGATGTCGGCGTTTAGCCACCATCCTCCGGAGCCAGGGCGGCCCGCAGAAACTCGCGGTTGAGCCGGGCGATGTTGGCGAGCGAGATCTGCTTGGGGCAGGCGGCAGCACAGGCACCGACGTTGGTGCAGTTGCCAAAGCCCGCTCCGTCCATGGCGGCCACCATGGTGCGGACGCGACTTGTCCGTTCGGGTTCGCCCTGGGGGAGGAGCGCGAGATGGGAAACCTTGGCGGCGGCAAAGAGCATGGCCGCGGCGTTGGGGCAGGCGGCCACACAGGCGCCGCAGCCGATGCACTGGGCCGCGTCCAGGGCCTGCTCCGCCCGAGCGGCCGGCACGGGAATGGAGTTGGCCTCTGGCGCGCCGCCGGTGTTCACCGAGATATAGCCGCCGCTGATGAGGATGGCGTCAAGGCTGGTACGGTCCACAACCAAATCCCTGACGATGGGGAAGGCGCGCGCCCGGAAGGGCTCGATGACGATGGTCTGCCGGTCCTTGAAGTGGCGCAGGTGGAGCTGGCAGAGGGTGGTGGCCGGCTGCGGGCCGTGGGGCTCGCCGTTGACCACTGCGCCGCACATGCCGCAGATGCCCTCCCGGCAGTCGTGGTCAAATGCTACCGGCGTCTTGCCGGCCAGGGTCAGCTCCTCGTTCAATACATCCAGCATTTCGAGGAACGACAGGTCGGTGGAAATCGGCCCAATCCGGTGGGTTTCGAAGCGGCCCGGAGCCTCGGGGCCGGTCTGGCGCCAGATCTTCAAGGTCAGAGTGATGGAGCGGCTCACTTGTAGTTCCTCCGGCTTAAGTGCACGTTTTCAAAGGCAAGCGGCTCCACATGGCGCCGGGGCGTGACGTCCTCGCCCGCATACTCCCAGGCCGCCACATGGGCGTAGTTGGCGTCGTCGCGCAGCGCCTCGTTCTCCTCGGTCTGGCTCTCTTCGCGAAAATGGCAACCGCAGGACTCCCGCCGTGCCAGGGCGTCACAGACCATCAGCTCGGCAAACTCCAAATAATCGGCCACCCGGCCGGCTCGTTCCAGGGACTGGTTCAATTCTTCCTTGCCGCCAGGGATCAAAACATTTCCCCAAAACGCGTCCCGGATGGCGGCTAGCCGCGCCAATGCCTCGCGCAGTCCCGCCTCGTTGCGGGCCATGCCGCAACGGTCCCAGAGCAGGAGCCCTAGCTCGCGGTGGAAGTCGTCCACGCTCCGCCTCCCCTTGATGCCGAGGAGGCGGGTAAGCCGGGTCGCGGCCTGAACTTCGGCGTCGGCAAAGGCCGGGTGGTCTGGATCGGGGTGCTGGCCGCCGGTTTCGGCAAGATAGGCGCCAATGGTGGGCGGCAGAATGAAATACCCGTCGGCGAGTCCCTGCATCAGGGCGCTCGCCCCTAACCTGTTGGCGCCGTGGTCGGAGAAGTTGGCCTCACCCAGGGCAAAGAGGCCGGGGACGGTGGTCATCAGGTTGTAGTCCACCCACAGGCCGCCCATGGTGTAGTGGACCGCCGGCGAGATCATCATCGGTTCCCGAGTGGGATCCACACCGGTGATCCGTTCGTACATTTCGAAGAGGTTGCCGTACTTCTTGTCGATCACCGTTCTGCCGTCGCGCTGGATGGCGTCGGCTAAGTCGAGGTAGACGGCAAGCCCCGATTCCCCGACCCCCTTGAAGAGGTCACACTGTGCCTTGGCGTTGCGAGAGGCTACGTCCCGAGGCACCAGATTGCCGAAGCTCGGGTACCGTTCCTCGAGATAGTAGTCCCGCTCCGCCTCCGGGATTTGGGCGGGTGGCCTCCGGTCGCCGGATTTCCTGGGCACCCAGACCCTGCCGTCGTTGCGCAGGCTCTCGCTCATCAAGGTGAGCTTGGACTGGCCGGCGCCATGTACCGGGATACAGGTGGGATGAATCTGCACGAAACAGGGGTTGGCGAACCAGGCCCCTTTTTTGTAGGCCCTGAAGGCGGCGGTGACGTTGGAGGCCCGGGCGTTGGTGGAGAGGCAGTAGACGTTGCCGTAGCCGCCGGTGGCGAGCACCACCGCGTGGGCGGCGTGGCGCGTCATGCGGCCGCTGATCAGGTCGCGGGTGACTATGCCGCTGGCCCGGCCTTCCGCCACTACCAGATCGAGCATCTCGTGGCGGGGGTAGATGGTGATCCGCCCCTGGCGGACCTGGCGGAGAAGGGCGCCATGGGCGCCCAGCAGCAGCTGCTGGCCGGTCTGGCCCCTGGCGTAGAAGGTCCGGGAGACTTGCGCGCCGCCAAAGGAGCGGTTGGCTAACCCGCCGCCGTACTCGCGGGCAAAGGGTACCCCCTGGGCCACGCAGTGGTCGATAATGCGGTTGCTAAGTTGGGCGAGCCGGTAGACGTTGGCCTCCCGGGCCCGAAAGTCGCCGCCCTTTACGGTGTCGTGAAACAGGCGATAAATCGAGTCGCCGTCGTTACAGTAATTCTTGGCAGCGTTGATGCCGCCTTGGGCGGCGATGCTGTGGCCGCGCCGGGGCGAGTCCTGGAGGCAGAAGACCTTGACCCGGTAACCCAGTTCGGCAAGCGATGCCGCCGCCGAGGCCCCTGCAAGCCCGGCCCCCACCACGATGATCTCGTAGCGCCTGCGGTTGGCCGGAGCCATGAGCCGGCAGCGGGCCAAGTG
This sequence comes from Desulfobulbaceae bacterium UBA5121, assembly GCA_002414225.1. Taxonomy (GTDB): domain Bacteria; phylum Desulfobacterota; class Desulfobulbia; order Desulfobulbales; family UBA5123; genus UBA5123. The sequence continues at coordinate 65,235 of DHYV01000019.1, forward strand.
GTTGTCCCACTTGTCGGCCAGGGGGCCATCAGGGATTTTTGCATCAAGGAGCATGGCTCACCGGAGAAAATTCGGGTTGAGGAGACAGAGAATCGGGATCAGTCCCAGAAGCACGGCCAGGGCCAGGCTGAAGCCCATGGCCCCGCTCTTGAGCCAAGGGGAGAGCTTTGGGTGATCAATCCCCAGGGTCTGCCAGATGCTCCATAGGCCGTGGTTTGCGTGAAGAGCGAGAGTTGCCACGCCGGCGAGGTAGAGCACCGCGTTGGCCGGTTGGGCGAGGGTCGCGCGGAGCAGGTCGGGCAGGGGCAGGTCGGGTGGGGCAAGGCGAAAGCGGAGCAGGTGGAAGACGAGAAAGAGGAGAAGCAGGAGCCCTGAATAGGGCATGGTGCGGGCGGCCAGGGAGGTGGCGCTAGGGCAGCGGTGGACCTCGTAGCGGCATGGTCGGGCGGCGCGATTTTCGAGAAAGAGGAGAAGGCCGGTGCCGATGTGGACCAGGAAGACGGCGGCGAGGAGGAGTTCAAGAACCGGAACCAGTGGTCCCAACGCGTGAAGGTGACCGGCGTAGTTGAGCAGCGCCTCGCGGCCCTGATAGGAAAAACTGTTGCCCAAGGCGTGGATTAGGACGAAGAAGGCAAGAATGGCACCGCTTGCGGCCATTACCGCCTTTTTGCCGATGGAGGAGGAAAGGGTCCGGGAGAGCCAGGCCACGGGAAACCTCGGAGTCTTGAGTGAGAGAACGGTGGTGCAGTCGGTTGACGTCGCTGGCACCGGCAACACATGCACGTTGGCTCGATTTCAGCTTAGTGAATAACTCCCAAAATTTGTAGCATATTTCGCTGGGGCGGGCATGGCCTTAGTGGCTTTTTTTGCCGCCCCGGTGCCTGGCCTGCTTGGTCTTGGCCGGTGCGGCGGCCTGGCTTCCGGTGCCTGGCGGCCGTAACCGGGAACGGCCCATCCCGGGCTGATGTTGTGGCGTCTGGTGGCTGATCGCTTCGAGCTGCTGCCGCTGGGCGCGGCGCTCGTTGGCAGAGCGGGCCACGAAGAGGGGGGTGCCGTGGTCCCGGTCGCGGCCGCTCACGTACATGGCGGTGGCCATGGTGCCCGGGGTGGGGGTGAAGTCCTGGAACTGGCGCACCGGCAGATTAAGAAGGCGCACGGTTTCGGCGAGTCTGGCCATGGCCGCCTCGGTGCAGCCGGGGTGGGAGGCGATGAAGTAAGGGGTGAGATGGATGTCGCGGCCTGCCTCGCGGCCGACGGTGCGGCAGGCCGCGACAAACTCGGCGAGCACCGCCGAGCCCGGCTTGTGCATCAGCCGGAGCACTTCGGGGTCGGCGTGCTCCGGCGCGATTTTCATCGCGCCGGGGGTGTGGGCGAGGAGGATTTTGCGGAGCAGCGCCGGTGTTTTGAGGAGAAGCTCCATGCGCAGCCCCGAGGAGACGAAGAGGTGCTTCACTCCCGGGATGGCGGCGGCCGCGTCGAGGAGGTCGGCCAGGGCGTTCTCGTCGATCACAAGCTGGCGACAGACCTCGGGGTAGAGGCAGTCGTGGCGTTTGCAGGCCGTGCTCGTCCGGCAGGAGGTGCCGTAGAGGTTCGCGGTGGGGCCGCCCAAATCGCTCACCGTGCCCCGGAAGTCCGGCATCTTGGCCACCTCGGCCACCTCGGAGAGCACCGACTCGGGGCTGCGGCAGGTAACCACCGGTCCCTGGTGGCGAGCAATGGCACAGAAGGAACAGTTGCCGCAGCAGCCCCGGACGATGGTGAGCGAGTGGCGGATCATCTCGTAGGCCGGCACCCGGCCGGCCGCTGGATGGGGGGCGCGCACATAGGGCAGGGCGTAGAGGCGGTCGAGTTCGGCAGTGGCGAGCGGGGCGGCCGGCCGGTGCTGGATCACCCACACTGCCTGCTGACGCTGGACAATGGGGGCGGCAGCCAGGGCTCGGGCCGCGCGATCGACGGTCTGTTCGGCGTCGAGAAAAAAATTCGGCTCGGCCTGGAGCGTCTGCCAGTCGGGGAGGAGCACCGGCTCGGCCAGGGCGCGTTCGGCATACTCCCGGTCGGTGAGCCGTTCGCAGGTGCCAGGGATACCGCTGAGACCTTTTCCCGCGGCCAGCCGTTGGGCGATCTCCACCACGGCCCGCTCACCCATCCCGTAGACCAGCAGATCCGCCTTGGCGTCGGCCAGCGCCGACTGGCGGAGCTTGCCCTGCTGGTAGTCGTAGTGGACGAAGCGGCGTAGCGACGCCTCCAGGCCGCCAAGGACAATGGGGGTGGAGCGGGCTGCGGCCCGGGCCAGGTTGGCGTAGCGGATCACCGCCCGGTCGGGTCGGCGCCGCTCCTCCTTGGCTTTGATGGTGCCGAAGTAGGGCGAGCCGTCGGGCGAGTAGTCATCGCGGTCCCGCACCTTGGCATTGCCCGAGTAGTTGGCGACGATGGAGTCCAGATTGCCGGCGGTGATGCCGTAGAAAAGGCGTGGCGGGCCGAAGCGCAGGAAGTCGTCGGGTCGGTCGTGGCGTGGCTGGGCGAGAATGGCCACCCGGAAGCCGTGGGCTTCAAGCCAGCGACCGAGAAGGGCCACCCCGAAGGAGGGGTGATCGACATAGGCGTCGCCGGTAACCAAGACGACGTCCGCTGCCTGCCAGCCGCGAGCGGCCATCTCCTCCATGCTGGCGGGTAGAAAGGGGCGGCTCATGGCTGGCGGCGGGGAATGGGGAAGGCGATGATCTGCATGGCTTCAACATAGCCAAAAGCTGCCAGGTCGGCAAGGGAACTGCATGGTATGGGGCTGTTTGCCCGAGCGGTCAGTGGCCCACCTGTGAAGGTGGTGCCTATCGTGTCTGCGGAGTGCGTGTCAGTGATGGCTTTAAACGGGTGGCATGACTGTTCTTCGGTCATGACCGGTGTCATCCTGGCTGACGAGCCGGCTTCTTTTCCATGGTGAAGGGCGTTATTATGTCGGAATGGAGCAAAAAAGAAGATTAAAAAAATCTTGCTTTTTTTGAAGGGAGGTGATTGTATGATTTATTGCTTTAGAGTTTGTGTAGTAGATCCACCAAATGGTCAGCCAGCGAAAACGCCGCACGACCTTGTGGAAGGTTGCTGCGGCCTTTTTTGTTCGGCTGTTGGATCCTGCACAGGAAATGCCTCCCGGTTGGGGGCAAGAATCAGCGAAACATGAGGATTAGGACATGGCTGAAGGTACGGTAAAATGGTTTAACGATGGCAAGGGTTTTGGGTTTATTGCCCAGGAAAATGGTCCGGACGTGTTTGTGCACTTCTCTGCTATTCAGGGTGAGGGCTTCAAGTCCCTTGCCGAGGGCGAGCGGGTCCAGTTCGATGTGGTTGACGGCGCCAAAGGCCCCCAGGCTTCAAATGTCGTTAAGCTTTCCTAATCTACGTAACTGAATCGTAAAGATTAGCAGGCTGCAAGCTCCAACGCCCCGCGGTTTTCCGCGGGGCGTTTTTTTTTGCGTGCGCCCGGCACGTTCCCTTGGCGGTGCAAGTCCTCTCCTCGCCCGGCAACCCGGCAAGGTGAAGAGCTAGTTAAACGGCGGGCATGCGCAGACTCCGGGGGTGTTGCGGGTCCGGTTTCCTTCGAGACCTTGGTGCCCTGCTGGTCGTGGCGGAAAAGGCGCGGGGGATTGCTCCCGCCGGCCGGTCGCAGGCGGAGAGCAGAAGCAAAAAAAAGGCAGAGCCCGTCATGACGGGCTCTGCCTTTTTTTTGCGTTGCAGCCACCGCCCGCCCCTACTGAGGGGCGGGCGGCAGAAGTCACGCGGATGAACTGTTTACTTCTTTTCTTCTTTTTTGTCTTCCTTCTTGCGCTTCACCGGCAGGTTGTGCACGTCGAGATGGCAATCGAGGCAGCGCGGGGTCCGCTTGTGCAGAGCCTCGCCGTGCGGATGGCCATGGCACATCGTACACTCGGGGATCTGGCCGTGCTTGAGATGACAGCGGGCGCAGTTCACCGTGCCGTGCTTGCTCGGGGTGTGCGACCACTTGTCGTATTCTTCGGCGTGGCAGGCCTGGCAGGTGTTGACCTTGGTGTCAGCGCCATGGAACATGATCTGCAGCGGCTTGTGCGGATTATGGCAGGTCTTGCAATCCTCGAAGGTCTGGCCCGGGATGTGCGGCTCATGGCACTTGAAGCAGGTCGGGATCACCCCGTGCTTGTCGGTGTCATGGCAGGCCCGGCAGCCCTGCTTGGTATGCTTGCTGGGGAACTTGGTCAGCATATCGTTTTCAGCGGTGTGGCAGTTGCCGCAGTTGGCCTCAAGGTGCTTGGTGACCGGTACGTTGCGCGGCGTATGCGGGTTGGCGTGACAGGTCAAGCAATCCGTGAACTTGTCACCATGCGGCGGGGTCAAGTGGCAGTTCTTGCACTTGGGCATGATGTCGTCGTAGTTCTTCTTGCGCGGATTGTAGGCGTGGAAAACCTTGTGACAGTTCTGGCAGGCAAACTGATGGTGGCGGCCATCGTCCTGCAGGTTCTTGAACTGCTTCACATGGCACTGTCCGCACTGTACCGGTAGCAACGGTGTCGGCGTCTCCTTGTACAGTTCGGGGGTGTGGGGGATCTTCACCGTCTCTGCGCTAGCCGAGCCGGCCATGAGCGCCACGCAGACGACCGCCAGCAGCAGCCCGGGCGCGAACAACATCCTTCTAAAGATAGTCTGTTTTGATTTCATCTCTCTATCCTATGTCCCTTCTATTTAATGATGTCATGGGCGATGTTGTGGCAGTGACCGCATTTCGGGAACTTCTTGTGGATTTTCTCGGGATGCGGCAGGCCATGGCAGTCCTGACACTGGGGCACGGTCTTGTGCTTCTTGGGGTGACAGAAGGCACAGGCAAAGGTCTTGTGTTTAGCGTTGCTTGCCCGCAGCTGGGTCAGCTCTTGTTCGTGGCAGGCGCCACAGAACTTGGAGTCGATGTTGTCGGGATAAGTCACCATCAGCGGTTTGTGCGGATCGTGGCAGGTGAGGCAATCCGACTGCTTCTGGCCGTCCAGATGCGGCGAATGGCAATGCTGGCATTGCGGGATGAAACCATGTTTCTCGCGGTGACAGGTGCTGCAGGCCACTTTGGTGGTATGCTTGCTGGGATACTTCTGCAGCTTCTCATACTCCTCGGTGTGGCAGGTCAAACAGGGTTTGGTGATGTTGTCGGGCAGGGTGATGACCAACGGGGTATGGGGATTGTTGTGACACTGCAGACACTCGTTTGCCGGGGTCTTGGGGTCGTCCAAAGTGAAATGGGCACGATCCTGCGGATGGTGGCACTTGCTGCACTTGGGAATATTATCCGCAACCCTGGGTGGATGGCCCACGTGGCAGTCGACACAGGTTACCTTGGTCTTGTGCTTCTGGCCATTGGCCTCAATGGCGCGGGGCTCTTTGTCGTGGCATTTGATACAGTCGTCGACGCCCAACGCAGGCGCGGCCAACGCTTGCCCGGCCAGGCCGGATGCCGCCAAGAAGGCAGTCATCCCCAGGAGACATGCAAGCTTTTTGAATCTTTTCCTTTGAGTAGCCATTCCTCCTCCTTTCTCCTCAAATAATAGCTGTTAATGCATGGAACTTAGGCAAATTGCTGAATAGTGATCTTTTGGTGCCCGAGGATCACTAAAATTTTCCAATTTATCGAAATACTGTGGATGAAGCCACCAGTGCAATAGGCTATCCATTTATTTATCGATAAGCAAGCTTAGGGTGGAAAAGCCCTAAAAGTATCTAATCGCCTAGCATAAAACGTTTTCTAAAATGAATCGCGATTCAGCGCCAGTAAAAAATGCTTTCCGAGGAAAATTTTTTGTTCGGCAGATGCTCAATAGGCCCCAGGGCATCTGATGCCAATATGCCGTTAGCGCGCGGCCGCCGGCTCAGGATGGCGCGCCGGCAGGGCTTTCCGTTTCGGCCATGATCGCCTCCAGCTCGGCGCCGTCGACGATCTCTCGGGTGATGAGCACCTGGGCGAGCCGTTCGATCCTGGCCCAGTGACGGTTGACCAGTTCATCGGCCCGGCTGGTTGCCTCGGCGATCCACTGGCGCACCCGTTCCTCCACCGTCTGTTGGAAGAGCTGCCGGTTGACGTTCTGGCAAAGGGTGTCGGCCTGGACATTCCCCAGCTGGTCGTCCATGCCCAGGGTGGCCACTGCCATGTAGGCTTGGTGGCTGGCGAGTTCCAGATCGTTGGCGGCGCCCGAGTCCAGACCGCGGGATCCGAACTGCTTGATGTTGGCGGCACGGCCGGCCAGCAGCACGCAGATATTGTTGAAGACCTCCTCCTTGGTGACGTTGCCGATGAAGTCGTCGGTGGAGTAGGCGGTAAAACCAAGAGTCTGGAGGCGAGGGGCGATGGTGACCTGCTCGATCTTGATCTCGGGCAGCAGGAGGTAAGAGAGCACGGCGTGTCCAGCCTCGTGGTAGGCGGTGACCTTGAGATCCTCCTCCAGGTTGCGGATTTGCTTCTTTTCCACCTTGCTGCCGTATTTTATGTTGTTGATCTGTTCGATGAGGATCGCCTCGGTGATGCAGTCAAGCCCCTGCCGGATGGCGGAGAGCGCCGCCTCCTTGCCGATGCGCTGCAGGTCGTAACAACTCATTCCCGACAGGTAGCGCACCACCTTGTCGACGTCGATTTTGCCGTCGTTGGGTTTTTCAAGGATCTTGTCGATGAAGAAGCGTCGCGCCTCCCGATCGAGTTCCGGCACCTCAAGGAAGATGTCGATACGCCCCGGCGCGAGCAGGGCTGGCCCGATGTCCTCGCGGGCGTTGGCGGTGGCCACGGTGAAAACGAACTCGCCGGGCTCGGCGGCCACGGCATCGATCTCCATCACCAGCGGGTCCACCGGCACCGGGGTCACCACCCCTTCCACCAGGCCCTTGACATCTACCCCGTCGAGGAAGACGATGCTTGGCGCGTACTCGCGCGCCTTGCGATAGGCGGCGCGCAGGTAGCTCGGGTTGAACAGCTCTGCCCGCGGCACATGGATATACGGCAGCTCCGCCTCGTGGGCAAACGCCTTGCCGAGCATGGTCTTGCCTACCCCGGGCGGGCCGGAGAGGAGCACCCCCTTGGGCATGTCGATGGCGAACCGCTTGACCTCCGCCGCGGCGTGCAGGATGGTGATGATCTCCCGGAGATCTTGCTTGATGGTGGTGTTGCCGGCGATATCCGCAAAGCCCAGTTCCGAATAAGCGATGCGCGGTCCGTCTTCGCGAAGCCATTCGCCGGCCGGCTTCAGTTGCCGCACCGTGGCCGCGTCCACCGTAAAGGTCAGCCGGCCGGCGCGGCGGTGGTGGTGCCAGGCAAGCTCCACGGTTTCGTTTCTCTTGAAGAGGCGGCGGAGGAGGTCGCCGTTTTCGCGCCGGAGTTCGGCAAGGGCGGCTGCGGCGGCCGGGGCAACGGTAAAGGTAATCCGTTCCGGAGTTTGTCCGTACTCACGGACCCAGGTGGTGATCTTGTCGAGGATGGCGTCGGGGAGTTTTTGCCGTACCCGGCGCATGTTGACCATGGGCCCGAGGGAGAGGGTGAGCAGCCGGACCAGTGAAGCGAATTTTGCGAATCGCAGTTCGATGCCGCTCTTGGTCGAGAAATGTTCCGCCAGCCGGGCAAGGGACTCACCGCCCACCCTGAGCATGGAATCGAGGCTCAACGGCGTGAAGAGGACCACGTAGCTTCGGGACATGGTGGCGAGAAGCTTGGGAGCAATGGCGTTCTGGATCACATCATAGAGAACCTTTTTCTCGGCGGCCAGCGCCTCCATGAGCAGGCCCTGGGCGCGGGGCCGGTTGGCGGCGAAGTCCTGCAAGAACTCCTTGCTCTGGTAAAGGGAGCTGCCCATGGTGGAGGTGAAGATCACCACCAGGCCGGAGCAGTCCGGGTCGTTTTCGCCGCCCCGCCGGGTGAGCAGATCAAGCAGGGAGAGCTGGAGTTTGTTGTCCGCCTTGTCGATGCTGTCGAACACCACCACCCCGTTGGGGTTGTTGCGGATGAACTGAACCAGCTCTCCGTCCGGAACCCCCTCGTAGCCGCCCGAAACCCCGAAAAGGCGGCTGCCCTCTTCCAGGTCGCAGTACTGTTCCATGTCGAAGATCTTGATTCCCTGCAGGCCGTCGGTACACTCGGCCATGGCCTGGGCCAGAAAACATTTTCCCACCCCGCTGGGACCGAGGAAGGTGAAAAGGGCTCGCGGCGGGGCTTCCAGGGGCTTGTACGCCATATGGATGAAGGCGTCGGCCACGGCGTCCACCGCCTGGTCCTGATCGTAAACAATGCCCTTGAGTTCTTGGCGCAGCGCCTCAAGCGCGATGAAAATGTTGGTTTCGGAATGCTTTCCTTTCAATCCCTCTTCTCCCTCTGCTGTGTTTGAATTGCCGGGTCACTCGCCGGGCCAGCGGAGTTCAACGGTGCCGGCAGCTTCGCTGGTGGTGACCCCGTAGCCGCCCAAGAGCTTAAAGAGCGGTCGGCCGAACACGAAGAACTCCACCGCTGGCGGCAGCCCGAACTCCGTCAGGGCATGATGGCGCACCGCCAGGTCACGGCGAACCAAATCGACGAGAGCGGCGCGGTGCCGGGATTCATCCGGCTTCTGCCGCCAGTCCGCCACCGCCTCGGCCACCGCCTCGGCCGGGCATTGCTGGTCGTGAAGGGCGATCAGCTCGAGCACCGGATCATTGGGGTTGAGCAGGTCGCGTCTGGTGATGGTGTCTTGTTCCACGACCGCCAGCAGCGCTTCCGGTGCCCAACATTTGAGGAGTCGGCACTCCAGGGGCCGGTGAGCATAGATGGCACAACGCGCGGTCTTGGGTTGAAAAAAAAGGCAGACCCATTCCCGGCCGTGGCCGTTTATCTTCACCAGTTCGCGACGGGTGGGCTCCAGGCGGCCATCGACTGGACTAAACGCTGGCTCGCCACGGCGAAGGGTCATCAGCTGGTGGTGGCTGAAATGGCCCTGCCGGATCAGCTCCAGGTCGTCACGGTGCAGGGCTGGGCCGCCCTTGCGGCAACAGGTGCCGCACTGGCGGCAGTGGGTTTGTGCGGTGGTCACGGTTTCCTCGCTGCAAAAAAATTCATGCCGCGCCCAGGCCGCGCACGGCTCGGGCGACAGAAAGCTGGGTTCCATTATACGCAATACGGCGCGGTTTGATAAGCGTTCCGTTGGGGGGCGCGATAGGTCATTGGCAAACCGCCAAGAGCCTTTTTTATCGCAACGGGCGCGTGGCGTTGGTGTTTTTTTAGTTGGATGTAAACAGAATGCCAATTGACGCCGCGATTCCGGATCATGAAGATGAAAGGTAACGGTAACTAGTGTTTATCCGAAGGGAATGGCGTTGGTGGCTGGGTGCGTGGGGGGATGAACATGTCCCGTGGGGCGGGCCCCCCCCTGCGCTACCCTAACAGGCGCTGTGTTTTCTTTTTTTGGGGGGGCCGGACTGCCAGCGTGCGAAAGGGCTGTTTTCTGGTAGGTGCTGCTCATGGTCCGGCTTTGTGGTCAGGCCAAGGATCGGTAGAGCTGTAGTGCGCCTGCCGCGCTTTCAGCTGGCGGCCATCGCGGTCACGTGGGGGCGCGTGCATCGAAAGAGGGCATGGCGTAGCTCTGGCGCTGCGCCGTTGCGTCTGGTTTTGGGGAAGAGGGGCACCGACCGTTGGCTGCCGCCTGCCACAAGGGGTTGGGATGATAAAAAAGTTAATCGATTCAAATATCCGCACCTATCTACTTGTTTTTCTGGTTTCGCAATGTCTGTTGGTCGGTTTTCTGTTCTACGACAAGCAGGAGGAGCGAAATCTTTACCATCGGGATGTCATCACCCGGGTTGAATCGGATTTGGGAGGCGTTCTCTTTTCCTACGGCCAAATTTCCAGGGTTGTTTTCGGCGAGGCATTCAACCGGCCGGAAATCACCGACATTCTTCGGCGAGCCTATCGCGCCGATGCCGCTACCCAGGCGCAACTCAGGCAAGATCTGTACCGAAAGCTGCTTCCAACCTACCAGCGGTTGCAGGAGAACGGAGTTTTTCAGGTCCAGTTCCATTTCCCCAACGGTATCTCATTTCTGCGGATGCAGCGGCCGGAGGAGTTCGGTGACGCTTTGTTTCCGGTTCGGGCAAGCGTGCGAATAGCCAATACGGAAAAACGGGATGTGCAAGGCTTTGAAGAAGGGCGTCACTACCACGCCTTTCGCTTTGTCTTTCCCTTGTTCAGCCAGGAGGGGAGCCACGTCGGCAGTGTCGAAACCTGCGTGCCGTTTGTCAGTGTCCAGCAAGCTCTGAGCCGTTCCTATCCCGCCGAATACTTCTTCATGCTCAAACAAGAAGTGGTTGGCCGCAAACTGCTGGTTTCCCGAAGGGATAACTACGAGTTTTCCGACCTGAACGGCGACTATCTGCGGGGGAAAAACGATGTCGCCAACCCACCCGACCATCGTCAGCACCTCTCCAACGCCATTTTGCTGAAGATCGACCGGGCCATCAAGTCCAGCAGATTTACCCGCAAACTCGCTGCCGAGGAGCCCTTTGTCGTCAGCTGTTCGGTGGGGGGCGAGAGTTTCCTTGCCGTATTCGTCCCGGTATCCAACGTAGAGGGGCAGGCGGTGGGCTATCTTTACTCCTATGCCCCGGACGCCGCCGCGGCCGCCATCCACAAGGGCTATCTTCTTTCCTACGCTCTGGTGACGCTGCTCAGCCTGCTGCTCCTCTGCTCGCATCGCCTCTTTGCCGAAAAGGTCCGCGAGCGGTTGTATTTTCAACAGGCGCTTCTCGACTCCCTCCCCACCCCGGTTTTTTACAAGGATACCGAGGGGCGGTACCTCGGCTGCAACAAGGCCCATGCCGAATTGCTCGGCGTCGCGCCGGATCATTTGGTGGGCAGGCAGGCCCACGACGTCTATCTCAAGGAGCAGAGCGAGTGCCATCGGCAGCGGGAGCAGGAACTCCTCGCTACCGGCGGCATCGATCAGTACGAAACCGCGTACCAGGAAGCGGGCGGCCCCGGGCAGCACCTCGTGGTCTACAAAACGCCCATTGCCGCTGAAAACGGGGCTGTGGTCGGCCTCATCGGCTCGGTATTCAATGTCACCGAATTGAAGCAGGTGGAGCAGGAAAAAGAGGCTATCCGCCGCCACCTCCTTCTCATTCTCGATTCCGCCGGAGAAGGCATCTTCGGCCTGGACAGCGAGGGGCGGGTGACCTTCTGCAACAAGGCGGCGGAGAAAATGCTGGGCTGGAAAGCCGAAGAGTTGCTGGGCAGGCGGCAGCATGAGTGTGTCCACGGCCTGCGGCGGGATGATTCCGGCCACCCGGATGGGGAGTGTCCCGCCGCCAAGTGCCTCGGCAACGGCCAACAGATGACCGTCTGCGACGAGGTTTACTGGCGCAAGGACGGCTCGTCGTTTCTTGTGGAGTACGCTACCGCACCGATTTTGGACGAGTCAGAGCGGATTTCGGGGGGGGTGATCATCTTCCGTGACATAACCCAGCGGCGTCAGGCTGAAGAGGCCCTGCGCGAGCGGGAGGCGCAGTACCGGCGGATCTTCAACTCCACCACCGACGCCCTGCTGGTTTTCGATGCCCGGGGAAGAATCGTCGAGGTCAACCGCCAGGCATGCATCATGTACGGCTATGCCTATGAGCAGTTCATCGACCGCTCGCGGCCGGATATCTTTCCGTCAGGATTCCACGGCGAGGTGTCACGCTTCATGGCGCCCAGCGGCGGCCGGCATGGCCAGCAGCTGGAGGTGGAGGGAATCAAAAGCGATGGCCGCCGCTTCCCCATCGAGGTGCGGGGAGCGGGCTTCGAGATGAAGGGATCTCCTCATTTTCTCGCCGTTATCCGCGATATCAGTGAAAGGCGCCGGGTCGAAGAGGCCTTGCGGCTGGCCATGGAGGGGGCCGAGGCGGCCAATCGCGCCAAGAGCGCCTTTTTGGCCAACATGAGTCACGAAATCCGCACCCCGATGAACGCCATCATCGGCATGAACCGCCTGGCCCTGCATACCGAACTGACCATGGAGCAACACCGCTACCTGAAAACCGTGCAGGATGCCGCCAACGGCCTCCTGGGACTGCTCAACGACATCCTTGACCTCTCCAAGATCGAGGCCGGACAACTTGCCATGGAGCAGCTTCCCTTTGATCTGCGTGCCACCATGGAGTCTGCCGTGAAGACCCTGGCGATCCGCGGTCATGAAAAAAATCTGGAAATCCTCTGCTCGCTTCCCCGGCATGTGCCCCGGGGGCTGATCGGCGACCAGATGCGGCTCAAGCAGATCCTTCTTAACCTGCTCGGCAATGCGGTGAAGTTCACGGAAAGCGGTTCCGTCGCGCTTTACTGCGAGGTGGCAAGCAGCGGCCGGGGTGAAGAGGATCGCGTCACCCTGCACTTCCGAGTCGTTGACAGCGGCATCGGGGTGTCGGCGGACAAGCAGCAGTTCATCTTCGACGATTTCACCCAGGCCGACTCCACTATCGCCCGGGCCCAGGGGGGGACCGGGCTCGGCTTGGCCATCTCGAAGAAACTCTGTGAGATGATGGGGGGGATGATCTGGCTTGAGAGTGCGCCAGGGGAGGGAAGCGTTTTTCATTTCACCGCCTCTTTCGCCAGGGGAGTGGTGAAACCCGAGCCCTGCTTCGCTTTGCCGACGGGCTGGCCTCCAGGGCAGCAGAAGTCGGTGCTGCTTGCCGGCCACAGCGCCGAAGGCCGGGCCATCCTCAAGGAAATGATCAACGGCTGGGGTTTCCCGGTTATGGAGGCCGAATGCGGCCGCGAGGTAATTGCCGAACTTGACCAGGCATGCCGGGGAGGGGCGCCCGTCGCGCTTCTCCTGCTCGAGCAACGGTTTCTCAGTCACGGTGACGATGATTTGCTGGGGCAGTTGAGCAAGGTGCCGGGCTACGCCGGGCTTCCCATCCTCCTTCTCCATTCCACGGTAGCCGTCCCGCCGTGCAAGGGCTGCCGCGAGGCCGGGATACTCTTCTGCCTTGCGACGCCGGTGGGAAAGGCTGAGCTGCAGGGCGCCATGGAGGCGGCGCTAAGGGGCGAGAGTTGCAACGCCTGTGGCCTTGCCCGGCAAAAGCTTTCTGCCATTGCGGCGGCGCAGACGCCGTCGGGCTTACCTTCCCTCAAACTGCTGCTGGTGGAGGACAACGATGCCAACCGGGAACTGGCCAGGATCGTGCTCGAAAACGGCGGCCATGTGGTCACCGAGGCGGTCAACGGCCTGGAGGCCCTGGGGGAGTTGAGCCGGACGCGTTTCGATGCCATCCTCCTCGATGTTCAGATGCCGCTCCTGGACGGCCTTTCCGTGGCCCGACTCCTGCGCCGTTGTGAGCAGGGGGAGGCGCCGTACGGCGAGGAGGTGGATCAGCAGCTGCTGCAGGGGGTGGTGCGGATGGTCAAAGGGACCCGGACCCCCATCATCACCATGACGGCCCATGCCATGGCCGGGGACCGCGAGATGTGTCTCGCCGCCGGCATGGACTACTACGTCACCAAACCCTTCCAGCCTGAAGACGTCAACGCCGTACTCTGGCGCCTGATCCAGGCCTTGCCGCAGCAGCCTGTGGTTGCCGCGAAGCCGGTTCCCGGAGCCACGGCTGCCGTCTCCTCGGTCAGGGCGCCGGTCTGCCCGGAGCAGGTGAAAGCCCATCTCATCAATGTCTGCAAGATGCCGCGCGAGCGTGTTGATGTCCTCTTTGACACCTTCCGGCGGACCCTGGTCGGCTATGTCGTCGAGGCCAGGCAGGCCCTGGAGGCGGGCGATGCCTCGGCTGTCCGTTTAGCGGCTCACAGTCTCAAGGGCGGACTCCTTAACATGGGGCTTGCGGATTGGGCGGAAGTGGCCTTCAAGATCGAAAGCGATGCCAAGAACGCCCGGCTGGGGGCGGAGCATGTCGCTCTCCTTCGTGAGGTGGACAAAGGGTTGGCGTCCCTGTTTGTCAATACGAATCGGCCCCCGGCAAAGTCGGGGGCTTGTCTTGCTTAGCGGAGCGTGGCCCTTCGGGCCTATCCGAAGCAGGCCGTCTTTTTGCACTCCCTGTGCGACAAGTCGTCGTCCAGCCTATCCGTGGCCACCATTTTCGCGGGAAGCTTTTTCCAAAAGAACGGCCGCCAGAAAATAATGGCACGCAAGAATCGGCAATAAAGCAGCTGCGTTGCCTGTGCTAAAGGCCCCCTCCCTGAACCGCCAAGCTTTATGAGACCCCCCCCAACCAGGCCCGGGGGGGGTACCTGAAAGAAATGAAAGGGCCTTTCCGCGACAGCGGCCCGGTTTCTTCCCCTCACCCTTCGCCATTCTTTGTCGCCGCTACCGTTTACGTATCTCCCCGGAACATTGCATTTCTTGCTGGATGTCCCTCCGGGCCCGGGGGGGCTCTCGCTACGGCTTTGGCGAACCGCCAAAGGCCCCCTGGGGCCGGCCCGGAGACCTGTTTCGTTTTCAGGGGGAAAATACGGGGTGGTAGTGCTTAGTTTGGTGTTTTTTGTTGGCGAGTTTATTCATATTTACATGAAATTATTAGAAATAAAAAAACAGTCCTTCGGTGTTTAGTACGGGGAAGCCATCCCTATTCTTTTTGGTTGTTTGGGGTTAGTTTTTTGTAGATAATTCAAATACATATTTAAGTTTTGATAAGGTCCGGACAAAAAAAGTTTTGTTCGGCTGGCGTCTCCAGGGAGGGCGGCTTGCCGCCGTTGACATCCGAAGGCATGCGCAATCGCAGGAGTTTGAATGGGGCCGGAAAAACGGGGACATGAAAGGCATGCCATTCATGAGGAGATCTCCTATACCGTGGACAATCGCACCTATTCATCGGAAACCATTGACATTGGCATGGGTGGAATCAAGTTCGGCACCGAGCAGCTCCTGCCGCCTCTGACCCCGACCACTATCGTCCTGAAAAAGTCACCCGAGGTCGTCTTTGTCGGCGTGGTCATGTGGTCCGGGCGGATTGATTCCCGTTATACAGCTGCCATGAAGTTTGATAATCTCTCCCGGCTGCAGCGGCAACAGCTGATGCGGTTTTTGTAAAAGTGTGACGGCTGGGTATCTGGGAGTTGTCGAGGAGGGTGTTATGCAGAAGCGTTTTAAATATCGGATCGAAAGGGGTGCGGAAGGGTTTATCGAGTCATGGGTGTGTGAGCCGTGCAAGAAGAAGAATGCGGAGAGTATCCTGCTGGGCAAGTGGAAGTTGATTGACCGCTGTGAAGACCCTCTCCTGCCGTGTGCGTATTGCAGTGCGGCAGGAGAAACCGGAGTCACCGTCGAGAAACAGGCCGGCGGCTGACGGCCGTTGGTGCCAAGGCAGGCAGTTGTGCAGCCGGGGAGAAGGCGGGGCAGGATCCCGTCTTCTCCCCTTTTTTCTTATGTGGCCGTGCTGCCTTGAGGTGACTTGCGGGGGAGGGCCTCTTCGCTTGCCCGCCGGCTATCGATCACCGAGGCAGCATTTTGCGACTGGCGTCGACACCGTGCTCTGAAAGGCGTCGATGGCCGCTTGGTGGATGGCGTCCACCTTCTCCTGGTAGGCGGCAGGGGTGATGCTGGCGCCACGGATACCGCCCCGCAGGTTGATTTCGGCCAGATAGCAACGGTCGTCCGGGGTGACCATGAGGTCGATGTGGGCATAGGGGAACCTGCCCCGGGTCATGGCCCGGCGGCAGAGTCGCCACTGCGGGTCGGTGAGTTCGCAGGGACGGCTTTCGCCGCCAAAGTGGAGGTTGTTGCGAAAGTTGTGGGGGTTGTGGCGCCAGTATGCCTCCACGTATTCCCCAAGGACGATGACCCGGATGTCGCGGCCATCAGCCACAAAGGGCTGGAGGACGAAAGGAAGCGGCATGGTTCCGAAGGAGGCCAGGGAAAAGATCTCCTCGGTGGAGTTCCACAGGTGGATGCCCATGCCGGCGTTGCGGCGGTCATGCTTGGTGACCACCCGGCCGACCTCGTGCTGCTGGTAGAGGTTGATCGTCTCCTGCAGGTCGTGGAGGTCGTGGATGGCCCGGGTCAGCGGCACCATTTCACGGCTGTAGAGGTGGGCCTGAAGGCATTTCGAGCGACAGGCGAGCTGGGCAAGGGCGGCGGGAAAGATCTGTACCCCCCGTTCCACCAGATCGAGGAGCAGGGCCTCCTCGCTCGCCTTGAGTCGCACCCGGCCGACGAAGCAGTCGCCCGCCGCAAGGTCGTCGTAGCGTTGCCGTAGGCTATGGTTATTGGTGATGAGTCGGGGTTGGTCCGCCAAGGGATCTTCCTGCAAAGAGAGATGGGCGCCTAGAAGAGCATCTCCAGAAACCGCTGGTGGGAGGCGGAGAGGTCGGCGTTGCATTCGGCGCAGAAAAATTTGATTTCGCCGAGGATCTGTGATTCGTCGCCGTCCTGGGTGAAGCTGCCGTCGTCGTTCTGGACGTACCGGGTGGTGAGGATAACGCCATCGGCGACCTCGAAGAAATCTCGGTCATTGCCGCAGTTGGGGCAGGTGATCCGCATGCAGTTCTTCCTCTGACGCGGGGTTTGCTGGCGTGTTGGGGTTGTCCGTTCTACTTCCATTCCTTATCTTCTCCGTTCCCAGTCCTTCGGGTCAATGCAAAACTATTGGAATCGCGCCGCTGGATGCAACGGCGGAGCATGGCTTCCGTGGAACTCATAAGGCAAAAGTATTTATGTTATGAGATATTGACAAATATGTCAATATTCTTCTCGGTAGCGTTTTGGGGCCGGGGGCGGCGTATTGCCTCGGTCTCCGCGGAACCTTTTTCGGGCGATGAGCAATTTACGCGCGTGGCAAATTTGAGTATCGTAACGACTGGCATTTTTGTTTTCCCCAAGGGCGTCGTGGGCGCTGATCGCTTTTTCCTTTGACGGGGTGCCGTTCGGCCATGGTACAGTTGCAACGCAAAGTCATTCTCACCGGCTACCGGGCCTGCGGCAAGAGCGCGGTGGGGCGGTTGCTCGCCCGTCGGCTGGGCGTCGCCTTTCTTGACATGGACAAGGAGATCGAGGCTCGGGAGGGGACGACCATCAGCGAGATGGTCGCCGCCCACGGCTGGCCATATTTCCGGCAGCGGGAAGCGGCGCTGCTGGCGGAGCTGGTGGGGCGCGACCGGCTGGTGGTCGCCACCGGCGGCGGCGCCATTATGCACCAGGGGGTGTGGTTGCGGCTGATGGCAACCGGCCTGGTGGTTTGGCTCACCGCCGACCCCGCAACCATCTGTAAGCGTCTTGCTGCCGACAGCGCCAGCCCCGGCCAGCGGCCGTCACTCACCGGGGCCTCCATCCTTGCCGAGGTCGAGGCGGTGCTTGGCGAGCGACTTCCCCTCTACCTACAGGGCTCGCATCTGGCTGTGGACACGGCCGGCCATACTCCTGAGGAGATCGTGGCCCGCATCGAGGCGGCATTGGCGGCAAGACAACGCGATAGCTGATTATCAGTTTTTATTGACAGCCCTTTGCAAAACGAACTTCGTAGCGAGATCGAGAGAAAATATTCTGAGCAGGGCTGAGAGGTTGAATCGTCCGGAAGCGTAGCCGCGCAACGGAGGGGCGATTTGACATTGAAAATGCAGCACAGGGTATTTTTAGCCGTTCGGAGTAGATGTTCATTTTCCCAGAGGTTCGAGAGGAAGGAAATCATATGGCAGGCAATACATTTGGCTCGGTGTTCCGGGTGACCACCTGGGGCGAATCGCACGGCACGGCAGTGGGCGCCACCATCGACGGCTGTCCCCCGGGGCTCGAACTCACCCCGGAGGTGATTCAGGTGGAGATGGATCGGCGGCGGCCCGGCGGCGGTGGGGCGGCCAGTCCCCGCAAGGAACCCGATCAGGCCGAGATCCTCTCCGGGGTCTATGAGGGGAGAACCACCGGCACTCCCATTTCCCTGGTCATCAACAACAAGGATGCCCACAGCAAGTCGTACGATCACCTGAAGGAGATCTTCCGGCCCGGTCATGGCGACATCACCTATTTGAAGAAGTACGGCCTTCGCGACCATCGCGGCGGTGGCCGCGCTTCGGCCAGGGAAACCGCCGCCCGGGTGGCGGCTGGCGCGGTGGCCAAGGTGTTGCTGGCCCAGGCCGGCATTACCGTTACCGCCTATACCGTGGCCCTGGGCGGCATTCGAGCCCAGGCCCAGGATATGGCCACCTCCCTGGCCGCGATCAATGAAAACCGCTTCTACTGCCCCGACCCCGAGGCGGCCGAACGCATGGAGGCACGGGTGGCCGAGGTCAAGGCCCAGGGCGATACCCTGGGCGGTATTGTCGAGATCATGGCCACCGGCTGTCCGGCGGGTCTCGGCGAGCCGGTCTTTGACAAGCTCGACGGCGCGCTCGCCGGGGCACTGATGTCCATCGGCGCGGTCAAGGGGGTGGAGATCGGCTCGGGCTTCGCGGCCGCCGAACTCACCGGCTCCCAGAACAACGACCCCCTCACCCCCGTGGGTTTTGTCGGCAACCGGGCCGGCGGCATCCTGGCCGGGGTGTCAAGCGGTGCGCCCATCGTCGCCCGGGTGGCGGTGAAGCCCATTCCTTCCATCGCCAAAGAGCAGCATACCGTGAACCTTGCCAACGAACCGGTGTCCATTAAGATAGGGGGCCGCCACGACATATCGGCCATCCCGCGCATCGTGCCGGTCTGCGAGGCCATGGTGCGTCTCACCCTGGCCGATTTCCTCCTCCGACAGCGCGCCATTCGCTGTCAGGATCGGGCGTGGTAGGGGGCGTCGTCGCTGCCTTGCTGGCGGCCGCAACTTCTTAAGGATGCACATGTTTCCCGAAATAATCACCAGTTTGCCGCAGGCGGATATCCCAATTGAGAAGGTCAGGGCGTTTCTCGTGCAAGGCGAGAGCCAGCAAGTTCTGTTTATGGAATTTGAGAATGATCTCGAAATCCCGGCGCACTCTCACCAAGCCCAGTGGGGTGTGGTCCTGGAGGGCGAGATTGAGTTGAAAATTGGAGAACAAGAGCACCTTTTCAAAAGGGGTGACACCTATTTCATCCCAAAAGGGGCAGTGCATAGCGCCAAAATAAAGAAAGGCTACCGGGACATTACGTTCTTCAACCAGAAAGACCGGTACTCCATTAAAAAATAGCAGTGCACCTCCGGCACCCGGCGAGTGCCCTCGCACCTGGAGCGGCATGGGGGGCGGGGGAAATCGTCCGAAATTTTTGCTAAGGAGCTGGGCAGATGAGTGCGGCGGACGGCGGAGAAGCGATTAAGTCGGTGTGGATGGTGACCCGTGAATACGAGGGGCTTGCCGGGGCCGGTGGCGTCAAGGACGTGTCGCGGCAGCTGGCAGCGGCCTTGGTCCGCGCCGGAAGGACGGTCACCGTGGTGATGCCCCTCTACGGCTTCATGGACCCCGAGACGCTGGGCTTCAAGCGGCTCGACGGCCTCGTCCTGCAGGTGGACATGGCCTATGTGGGGGAGGAGCGGCGGGAGAAGGTCAGTTTTTGGGAGCGGCGAATTGAACGGGTGCACGTCGTGCTGGTGGATGCCGAACGTTTCCGGGAAAAACAGGGGATCTACACCTACACCGCCGTCGAAGAGGCGGCCGACTCGCACCATGTCCGCGGCTCGGGCCATTACGACTACTTCGCCATGAACGTCCTGCTGGAGAAGGCGGCGCTCGACCTGATGCTCGCCACCGGCCAGCACCCCGACGTCATCCACTGCCATGACGGTCATACCGCCCTGATCCCGGCGCTGATCCGCGAGCGCGAAGGCTACCGAGCCTACTTCCGCGCCACCGGCCTGGTGGTCACCATCCACAACGCTGGCCGCGGCTACCACCAGGAGGTGGGCGACCTGCCCTTTGCCGAGGCGGTCACCGGCCTGCCGGCACGGGTGATCGGTGCGAACCTCCTCGAGGGCGGTTTCGATCCCTTCCTGGCTGCGGCGGCCTACGCGGTGCTCAACACGGTGAGCGAGAACTACGCCCGGGAGCTGCGCGAGACTGGTGACGACGAACTCACCGGCTGGCTCGGCCATGCCCTGGGCAGCCGGGGAGTGATCCTGCGGGGGGTGACCAACGGCATCGACCCGGCCGCCTTTGATACCACCAAGCCCAAGAAGCTGGGCCTGTCGGTTGGCTACGATCCGGCCGCCGGCGACCTGGCCGGCAAGCACCGCTGCCGCCGCGAGCTGGTCGATGCCCTGGCCGACGGCGGGGTCCGGGATGCGGCGCAGAGCGGTATGCTCGCCGGCCGGCTCGATCTGCCGCTCTTTACCCTCATCGGCCGGCTCACCGCCCAGAAGGGGGTGGACAAGCTCCTGGACGCCCTCGAGCGCCTGCTGCCGCTTGATCCCGATTTCCAGATCCTCATCCTCGGCTCCGGCGACAAGGAAATCGAGGCCGGGCTGGTCCGGCTGGCCGAACGTCAGGAATACCACGGCAGGGTCTGCGTGTTGCGCGGCTATGCCCAGGAACTGGCCAGCCGGATCTATGCGGCCGGCGATTTTTTCCTCATCCCCTCTCGCTACGAGCCCTGCGGCCTCACCGATTTCATCGCCCAGCTCTTCGGCGCCCTGCCCGTCGTTCACCACGTGGGCGGTCTGGTCAAGGTGCGCGACGGGGTCACCGGTTTTGCGTATCGCGACCACGCCGCCGCCGCCCTCATGGCCACCATGCAACGGGCGCTTCAGGTCTTCCGGGAGCAGCCGGCGAAGATCACCGCCATGCAGCAGGCCGCGGTGGCGGAGATCCGCGACCGCTACACCTGGGACGTGGTGGTGCACCGCTACCTCGAACTCTACGGCGAGGCCCAACGGCTGGCGGGGTGAGCAGGGCCAAGGCGGAGAGAAAAGGCGGAACGCTGGCCGGGTTTCCGCCCCAAGACTACGGACTAACCCCTTCATTTGTAAGGAAGCGCCCATGCAGCCTGCAGCCAATCGCTGGGTGGCCAGTCGCCGGCATCTGATGGTCAGAAATCTCTTTCAGGAATTTTTCGTAACGTTTGACACCTTTGTCGGGATATACGAGCATTATATTACCCGCGACGAGGCATCCTTCGAGGAGATCGACCGGCTGGTGGGCAACGAGAGCCGCAAGGGGCTGCTCTGGCGGCTGAAGGACAGCAGCCACCGGCTGTGGCGTGACGCCGATCCCAAGGAGGAACTCCACGGCCGACTTCTCGACTGGGCCCTGGGCTCGCTTTTCCACGAGGCGATGAAGCTCAAGGAAAATGCCTACATGTACAAGTACTACCGGCCGCTGGTCGAGGAGTTGCAGGCCGGCCACGCAGCCGACTGCCTCCGCTTCGGCGGGGTCGAGGGGCAGCGATTCATCGAGCGTACCGGCCGGGAGATCCGGCGGCAGATGCTGAACATCGCCTCGCTGTTCAACCGCGGCAGCTACCTGCTGCGGCTGATGCTCCCGGAGCAGGCCGGCAACGCCCTGCTGGTCCGTTTTCTCCTCGAAGAGGAGGAGGGGGTGGCCTCCTGGTGGGGCGAGGGGCTCGACGCCCTGTTCGTCGAGATGTACCCCCTGATGCCCGAAACCGGTTACTGCCTGGCCGCGGCCAGTTACCTCGACGATCAGTGGTATGAACAGGCCCGGCAGGCCTACCGGCGGGCACTGGCGGTGAACGGGGACTGCGAGGAGGCGCACCGACGGCTCTTTCAGCTGCGGCCGGCCGTACAGGCCCCAGGCCCGGCACCCACCGCCATGGCGGCGGCGATGGAATAGCGCTACGGCGCCACGGCAAGAAAAGGGGGTTGGGGCCACTGGCCGCAACCCATCCCATGACTCTAAGGAATCCGTTGGTAAACGACGGAGACAATTTTGCCAAGGAGGCAATGCAATGGCTGTAACAGTCGGCATCAACGGTTTTGGACGGATCGGCAGAAACATCATGCGCGCCCTGGACAAGGATCCGGTCTTCAAGGATATCGAGATCAAGGCGATCAATGATCTCACCGACAACAAGACCCTGGCCCACCTCCTCAAGTACGACTCGGTGATGGGAGTCTACGACCGCGAGGTGGTGGCCGACGACAAGGGGATCGCCATCGACGGCCGTCATGTCGCGGTTTTTAACCACCGCAACCCGGCCGACATTCCCTGGGGCGACATGGGGATCGACTACGTCATCGAGTCCACCGGCCACTTCACCGACGGCGAGAAGGCGAGCGCCCACCTCGACGCAGGCGCCAAGAAGGTGGTGATCTCCGCACCCGCCAAGGGCAACGCCAAGACCATCGTCATGGGGGTCAACGAGCACGAGTACGATCCCCTGGAGCACCATATCGTTTCCAATGCCTCCTGTACCACCAACTGCCTGGCGCCGATGGCCAAGGTGATCCTCGATCGCTTCGGCATCAAGCGGGGGCTGATGACCACGGTGCATGCCTACACCAACGACCAGCGCATCCTCGATTTCCCTCATAGCGACCTGCGCCGGGCACGTGCCGCGGCACTTTCCATGATCCCCACCAAGACCGGGGCCGCCGCCGCCGTTTCCCTGGTGCTCCCCGATCTCAAGGGCAAGTTCGACGGCATGGCCATCCGGGTGCCCACCCCCAACGTATCGGTGGTGGACGCGGTGATCGAGGTGGAGCGTGAGGTGACCGTTCCCGAGGTGAATCAGGCGCTTAAAGAGGCTGCCAACCGGTTCCTCGGCTACTCCGAGGAACCGCTGGTTTCCATCGACTACCAGGGCAACCCGCACTCCTCGGTGGTGGACGCCCTCTCCACCAAGGTGCTCGACTCCACCATGGTCAAGGTGTTGAGCTGGTACGACAACGAGTGGGGCTACTCCAACCGGGTGCTTGACCTGATTCTGCTCATGGAGGCCCAGAAGCCGCTTTAAAGGTAACTCCGTGAACGGCCAGGCCGGAAACAGGCCGTATCACCCTAGGTAGTTTCCATCCGGAAACGAGAAATTTCGTTCGAGGGCAAGGCGCGCGGGAGGCGAAAAAGCGGAGCGTACATGAGGTACGTGAGCATTTTTCGACGACCAAGCAACGCCGCCATCGGGCGAAAGGGCCGTTTCCGGACGGGAACTAGGTAAATTTGTCGGCGGAAGGCGTCTTGGCGCGTCTTCCGCCGGTCTTTCTCTGCTCAGGTCCCTTCGCCCATGACCGACAACACCGCCTTTGTCATCGAATCCGACGCCCTCAAGGCCAACCTGCTGGAGACGGCGGTCACCGAGGTGACCATCGATCCCGCCTTCATGCTTCTGACCGATATAGTCAGGGATTACAAGGGGATACTCAATAGCCTGGAAGAGCTGCTCTATGAGGTGAGTCACCCCTTTCACAACTGGAACCTGATCCTGCCCAAGCTCCGCGCCTTTGTGCTCAAGAACGGCGGCCACTTCCGGCGCCATGCCAAGGGGCCCGCGGCAGTTCCCCTCCTGGCCGGGATCTTTTTTTCCGCCATCGCCGAATCGCGCAAGAACGAAGCCCTCATGGGGCAAGCCATCGAGGGGCTGCTTGCCTACATCGACAATCTGGTGGGCTCTCTCGATCCGGCCACCCTGAATGATTACGAGGCCCCCTTGCGCTACTGCGGCGAGCGGTTGGGCGAACTCGATGATCCGACCCTGCTCCACGTGGTGCAGGGCCATCACCCCATGAAGAAGATCGCAAGCCGCCTGGTTTCCTTTGCCCAGCGGCAGTCCGAGGCGACCGGGGTCTACGACCTGCGTCCCCTGGGGCGGCTCCTGAAGCGGATTTTCGCCCTCAACTACCGCTACTGGCTCGCCGAGGAAGACCCGCTGCCCTGGCTTAACCAGCAGTGCGCTGAGATGTGCGACGGCTGGGAGTCCGGCAAGTTTTTTGCCGCCGTTTCCCATGCGCGGCTTCGGGAACACCAGGCGGCGCTCGAAGCCATCGACATCGAGGCCAATCCGGCGGAGGTGGTCAAGATCCTCGAACTCCCCTCCCACATGGATATCGTCCGCCTCTACAAGGAGATCCCGGCCCAACTGGTGGCGGTGAAGTCCGTGGCGCCCGAGGCGGCCGGCGGCGACCGCTTCGCCGAGAACAGAAAACTCCTCTTCCTCTTCCGGATCATGGATACCGCCGGGCTTGCCCTGATTCACGAGGAGAGTTTGCGGGAGATCAACCGAAGTCTGGTCCACTTGATCCGCCAGCAGACCTTCGAGGAGATCGAGAGCTTCCTGCTCACCACCCTGCAGCTCCTGAAAGAGAACGTCAAGAAGTACCCCCACACCTCGCTGCAGTGCATCCAGGTGCTGGGCTCCGAGGTCTTCGACCGCGGCAACAGCCGGCTGGTGGAGGCCTTTCTCTGGGAGACGGTGCGCTTCGGCTTCCAGTACGCCAACGTCGCCGGCGTCGACGAGGACTGGCAGCCGCTCGCCAACCCCGCCCACCTCGCCAACATCCGGGTCTGGTTGAATCTGATCATGCAGGAGCCCAAGTGGTGCTCCACCCTGTTTTCGGCCCTGATCATCAACCTCAAGCTCTCCGGAACCTGCATCAAAGATACCGACCTCTTCCAGCGCGACATCACCCGGTTGTTGAATCACCCCATTGAGCCGGTCTACAATCTGGTTAAGCAGTTCGCGAAACTCCTGCCGGTCTTCTTCAACGAGATCGGCGCCGAGGGGGTGCTGCGCGACGTCTCCACCGAACTTGACGAGATCCATCGCCGCAAGGACCGGCTTATCCACTTTCTGCGCAAGCAGAGCCACGTGGAGAGCAGCAACCTCATCGTCGGCTTCATCCAGGCGATTCTCGAGTTCTGGCACACCCTGGACAAGGAGGGGCTCACTTCTTTTCTGCCGCCCGAGGTTCTTCTCCAGGTGCAGCCGCAAGGCCCCTTCGTGGATGCTCTCCACCAGCTCATGGTGCGGCTCTTTGCCGAAAAGGATATCGAGCGGGTGGAAGACCTCCTCGACTGGGAGGACCATCGCCTTGCCCTGTGGCTCGACGGCCAGAAGGATCTGGCCGAGAACGAAACCCGGCGCTTCCGCCTCCTGGTCAGCATGTACCGGCTCCTCTACCAGAAGTACAACCTGGGCTTCCAGGAGATCCGCCGCCAGCTCGAACAGGCGGTGAACAGCGGTTTCCCGGAGATGGAGCAGCTCTTGGCCGATCTGGAGATCTGCGACACCTTCGAGTGTCTGGACGCCCTTCTCGGCCAGCTCGAGGCGCTCAAGAAAACCATCCTGAGCCCGGAAAAGTTCGAGGCCAAGGAGGACATCTACTACAAGCGCCACATCGCCGTGGACATCCCCTCGGTCTACGGTCGCTACCGCGAGAGGAAGTTCGACGCCCTGGGGCTTACCTTCCGGCTCGAAAACCTGGCCAATATCTATCTTGAAAAGCTGCCCAAGAAGGTGAACCTCTCCTTCATTACCCGGGCCACCTTCATTCGGATCATCAAGTGCCTCCGTTTCTACCTGCGAGCGCTTCAGATCGACGGCATCACCAGCCGCCAGCTTGAAACCTACATGTCGCTGCTGTCGGGGTCGCTGGGGATCAAGCGGTTTTCCTACACCCAGTATCTCGATATCTTCAGGGGGCTCTCCGAGGGGGTGAAGACGGTGATCTACGCCTACTACACCAATATCCACGAGAACAACCTGTCGATTATCATCCCCCAGATCGGCGCCGGCAACCTGCTCACCAAGTACCGCGGCCTCTGGGACGATGACGTGGACAGTTCGGTGCATCGTCTCTCGGAGTCATTCCTGCGCGACCTCATTTCCACCACCTTCGGCCTCCAGCATCTCGACAACTTCATTTCCCGGATCTATCAGACCCTGGAGAGCCAGAAGGAACTGCTCGACGAGGAGAGCCTGGATCTTTTGATGACCTATAACCCGGAGCGGGCGATCAGCTTCCTTCATCAGCGCAATCCCCGGGCCAACAACCTTATCCTGCTGGGCAACAAGGGCTACAACCTCACCCTGCTCGCCGGTGACAACAAGCCAGTGCCGCCGGGCTTCATCGTCACCACCGAGATCTTCCGCTGCTGGCCGGTGGTGAAGAGTTTTGCCAAGGCGCGGGAGGAGTTCATGGTTCAACTCCGCCACTCGCTGAGCGCGCTTGAAAAGCTCACCGGCCGCAACTACGGCGATCCGGCCTGGCCGCTGCTGCTTTCGGTGCGGAGTGGCGCCGCGGTTTCCATGCCCGGCATGATGGCCACCATCCACAACGTGGGCCTCAACCAGGAGATTGTCGAGGAGTTTGCCGCTGCCACCGGCCAGGATTACCTGGCCTGGGACAACTACCGGCGCTTCCTGCAGTCCTGGGCAATGACCCGCGGGGTGGCTCGCGAGGAGTTCCAGGCCCTGATGGACGCGGCCAAGGCCCGCCACGGAGTCAAGGTTAAGCGGCAGTTCACGCCCGCGCAGATGAAGGAACTGGCCCTTGAGTATCAGCGCACCATCCGTAGCGTGGGGATCGGCATTCCGGACGACCCGTGGCTGCAGCTGGTGGGGGCGGTGGAGATGGTCATCGATTCCTGGGATACGGTCAAGACCCGCGACTACCGGGCGTTGATGGATATGTCTGAGGCGTGGGGCACGGCGGTGATCGTCCAGACCATGGTGTTCGGCAACCAGGGGACGCTGTCGGGCAGCGGCGTGCTCTTCACCGCTCACCCCTACCGCAAGGTGCGGCGGGTGGCGCTGTGGGGCGATTACGCTCCCGGCGACCAGGGCGAGGACATCGTCAGCGGCCTGGTCACCACCTATCCCATTTCGGTGGAACAGGCCGAAATCGACGGCCGTTCCAAGGAGAACAGCCTGGAGGTGCGTTTCCCCGCCATTTACCAGGAGCTTCTCGCCCTGGCCCGCGAGCTGGTCTACGACAAGGGATGGAACCCCCAGGAGATCGAGTTTACCTTCGAGGGCGAGGGCGTGAAGGATCTCTATATCCTCCAGACCCGGGACATGATCACCATCAAGAAGGACGAGAGCTTCGACGTGCTCGCCGATTCGGTGGATATCGCCGCCCACCAGCTGAGCAAGTGCATCGGGGTGAGCGGCGGGGCGCTCGCCGGCCGGGCAGTGTTCACCGCTGATAACATCCGCCGGCTCCGCAAGGAAGACCCGGACACCCCGCTGATTCTCATCCGCCAGGACACGGTGCCCGAGGACATCAAGGAGATCTCCATGGCCGACGGGCTCCTCACCGCCCGGGGCGGCCAGACTTCGCATGCCTCGGTGGTGGCGATCCGGCTTGAGAAGACCTGTCTGGTGGGCTGCAACAGCCTCCGGGTTTATGAGGCCGAGGAGCGGGCCGAGATCAACGGCCAGGAAATCCGTTTCGGTGACCCAATCACCATCGACGGCCGCAAGGGGTTGCTGCTCAAGGGTATGCACCCGGTGCGGCGGGAAGTGCATATCTTACCTATCTAAGGTCCGGAAAGGATCCTTTCGCCCGATGGCTGCGTTGCCTGGTCGTCGCAAATGCTTGCGTACTTCCTGTACGCGGAGTTTATCCCTGTTTGTTTGAGTGAGGCTTTTGGGTTCCGGCGCGCCTTGCCTTCGAACGAAATTGCTCGTTTTCGGCGGCTGGCCATCAAGGATGGAGGCGGTTCATTGTTCAGGGGTGACCCTGTTGAGGGAGGAGGAAGGGATGATCATCGGCGTACCCAGGGAGATCAAGGACAAGGAGTTTCGGGTCGGCATGGTGCCGGCCGGGGTGAAGAGCCTCGCGGATCGAGGCCACACCGTGCTGGTGGAGGCCGGGGCCGGGGCGGGCAGCGGAGTGGCCGATGCGGAATACCGGGCCGCCGGTGCCGAGATCGTCGCCGCGGCCGATCAGGTTTATGGCCGGGCCGAGCTGGTGGTCAAGGTCAAGGAACCGCTGCCGGCCGAATACGGGCTGCTGCGCGAGGGCCAGATCCTTTTCACCTATCTCCACCTGGCGCCGCTGCCCGAACTCACCCAGGCGCTTCTTGACCGCAAGGTGATCGGGATCGCCTACGAGACGGTGCGGCCCGACGACGGTTCCCTGCCGCTTTTGGCGCCCATGAGCCAGGTGGCCGGCAGGATGGCCATCCAGGCCGGAGCCCGGTTCCTCGAAAAGGAGGCCGGCGGCCGGGGCGTGCTTCTGGGAGGGGTGCCCGGGGTGGAGCGTGCCCATGTCACCATTATCGGCGCCGGCACGGTGGGCGGCAACGCCGCCAAGATGGCCATGGGGCTGGGTGCCGAGGTGACGGTGCTGGGGTTGCGCATCGATCAGTTGACCGCCCTCGAAACTCTGTACGCCGGCAAGCTTACCACCCTGTTTTCGAACCGCCATAATCTCGAAGAGGAGCTGCGTCGCGCCGACTTGGTGGTGGGGGCGGTACTCTTGCCGGGACGAAGCGCGCCCAAGCTCATCACCCGTGAGATGCTGGGCTTGATGAAGAAGGGTTCGGTGATCGTCGATGTGGCCATCGACCAGGGCGGCTGCGCCGAAACCTCCCGCCCCACCACCCACTCCGAACCGGTTTATGAGGTGGACGGGGTTCTCCACTACTGTGTCGCCAACATGCCGGGTGCGGTGCCCCGCACCTCGACCTTTGCGCTCACCAACGTCACCCTGCCCCTAGTGGAGGCCCTGGCCGACAAGGGATTCCGCCAGGCGGTGGTAGAGAACGTCGCCTTGCGGCGCGGGGTTAACGTTTACCTGGGCCGTCTGATCTGTCCGGACGTGGCCGAATCCCAGGGGCGGGTCTGCGAGGAACTGCCGTTTTAGCCAGCATTGGCCGCCGAACGCAAAGATCGACATCTTGTTCACCAGCGGTCAGCTGGCCGCTCTGCGGTCACGGCAGTCTCGGTTCGGCCATGGTTGAAAGAGATATCATTTGTCCCGGAGAAGGGGCTGCTTCTGCAATCGCTTGTAATAGAGGTTTTGCCCGTAGAGAACGGATACCGGATTATGGCCGGTAACCCGGTCCTTTACCACCATGGTGGTAACCGGAGCATCCGAGTATCTGGTGAACAAAATGTCATGGCCCACGCACAATCCGACAATAATATTAAGGTCGGTATTGGCCTCGTTCAGAAGCCTGGCCTGAGCCACTGGATTGCAGGCCGGCTCAAAGGTGTTGGGGCGAACCTTTTCTTCCTCCGTGAGTCCAAGTTCCAACTTGTCGATACTGCCTGATTTGCAGCAGACGCTGACCGTCTTGAAACCCTGGGCATCCAAAATGGCTGCCAGGCGGTTTGTCTCATCCAGCAAGCCGATACAGGTTGCGATGCCAATCTTCTTGTATTTCATGAACTTGGCAAAGGCGATGGTGTCTTCCACTCTGGTCCAGCGGGCATTGATTGCATCACTGCCTGCGGCGGACTGGTAGCCGAGACCTTCCACCTGGGCCGCGACCTTGGCTATACGGGCATCTTCCGTGTTCTCTTTGTAGAGTTCAAATGATTCCTTTATAATCTCGGCATGGTTTCTCGTCGGGCAGTTGCCCGGTTTGGCCGGTTTGTTTTTCGGGTCAACGCTCCAGCAATTGGTGCTTTCGCTTTTTCGCCAGGCGGCGCTGCATTTGCTACAGCTGAAATCATTTTGCTTGCTCATGGTTAATCTCCCCCCCTTGCCCATCTCCTTTCGGAAAGGCTGGTTCCACATTTTTCACCATGTTCATGGGAAATGCGGCTGATGGCTCGACTCGAGGTGATTTCGGTTCCGGAATTGACAGCTTAACCATTGGCAACTATCATTACAAATGAATACTTCGGATGTGAGCTATCACTGTTGGTGATTTGTGGAGATTAGCGACCTCAGAATATTTTTAGCCGTTGCCCAACAGGGCAGCATTTCACGGGCAGCAGAGGAATTGCACTACGTCCAGTCCAATGTCACGGCGCGGATCAAGCAGCTGGAGGAGCGGCTGGGCACCGTTCTCTTCCACCGGAAAAGCAGGGGGGTGGTCATGACCTCCTCCGGGCAGCTCCTTTTGGACTATGCGCAACGAATTATCCGATTGACCAAGGAAGCCGAGGAGGTGATCCGCGACCAAGGAGAACCGAAAGGCAGGCTTTTGATCGGGTCCATGGAAACGACCGCGGCTGTGCGGCTGCCTCCACTTCTGGCCAGCTATCATCGTTTGTATCCGAAAGTCGAGTTGAGCCTGGTCACCGGTTCGTCGGCAGAGTTGTTAAAACGGCTGCTTGATTATCAAATCGATGGGGCTCTGGTGGCGGGAGAAATTTCTCAAGAAGCATTGCTCGTCGAGAAGGCCCATGAAGAGGAAATGGTTCTCGTGACCCCCCCGGATGTTGATGACCCGGGACAACTGGCAAATTTCAAGATCCTTGTTCTGCGTGCCGACTGCGCTTGCCGGGCACAACTGGAGAAGTGGCTGCATAGCACCGGGCGACTGCCGTATCAAATTATTGAAATCGGCTCAATTGAGGGAATTATCGGCTGCGTTGCCGCCGGCATGGGGGTTGGTTTCATGCCGCGCTCGGTTGTCGACAAAGCACACATTCGCAAAATTTGCGCGCTGCACTCCTTGCCCGATCATTTTGGCACCCTGACAACCTGGTTTGTTCGTCACCACACGGATAACACAAGCAGGGCCATGCAGGCTTTTAGAGATCTGGTCGTGGCTGAATAACGAATTCAGGAAAACCATTTTGTTAGTGACGACGAGGACACCTTGCCGGATTTCGACTAACGTTTTTAGGCCAGGCCGCGCCTGCCCCCATCTCAAGGCCGATGCCGTGGAGCCGCCGGCCTGGCCTGGTTGACCGGCGACCGCGAGGAAGAGAGGCAATTCACGGAGAGCCAGCGCCGGCCAGCCGATTACCTGTCAGGCAATCCCGTTTATCCCCACCCCATCCAGCGCCGCCAGCCGGTCGATGAGCAGTTCGATATCGCGGGGGCCGATGATGATGTTGCCGTGCTGGGGGGCGATGGTTTGGATGGGCAGCCCCCGGATCTGGTTCATGGCGTGGTGGAGCGCCTTGTCGCTGGTCATCACCTTGCGGTGGAAGTCGTATACGGCCTGGATGGGGCAGTAGGGGCGGTGCTCGGGGCAGGACGAGATATCGTTGCAGCTGTAACAGCGCGAGCCGAGGGAGAAGAAGATATCCTCGGCGTGGTAGTAGAAACTGCCGAAGAGGTCGCTGCTGAACAGGGTGCCGGTGGCCTCATCGTAGGTGACGAAACTGCCGGGGCTGTGGGCGTAAGGGGTGTTGATGAAGCGCAGCCGGCGGTTGTTGAGCAGAACGGCATTGTCCTGCTGGCCGATGTCTTCGATGAGGGGATAGTGGTCCTTGTGAATGTAATAGGAGATGAAGAGGTTGTTGGGCTGCGTCGACAGAATCCTGAGTTCGGGGTTTTTGCAGATGTCGATCAGGTTGGACATGGAGCCGCAGAGGTCGGGATCGTAATGCTGATAGATTAGGGCGGTGATGTTTGCCGGGTCGATACCGGCCTGGAGGATCTTCATCATCACATTGGCGAAGTCGGCGCGGCTGCCGCCGTCGATGAGCACCGCCCGGTCGCCGTCGACGACCAGATAGGGGTTGCAGTGGAGGCTGGCATCCACCTCGTGGCTGCCGACCCAGTAGATGCCGTCGGCAACCGTTACCGGGTGGTCGATCTGCGCGGGTTCCATCATGACTGACATACCTCTGCGGGGTGTTGGCGTTCGTCGGCCACGAGATAGGCGACCATGGCCGGCTTGTTCTTGAGGGTGATGGCCCCTCGTTTTTCGAAGGCGAAAGCGTGTTCGGCCTCTCGATAGGTTGCCTGGGAGACGTTGACCCGGCCGGGGAGTCCCGCCGACTCGAAGCGGGAGGCGATGTTGACGTCGTCGCCGAAGACGTCGAACTGCATGCGTTCCGTGCCGACCACTCCGGCCATCACCTGGCCGGTATGGATGCCCAGCCGCATTGCCAGGGGGTGCTCCCGGCCGCGGTTGAATGCGCGGATGAATTCCTGCATGGCCAGACCGGCCCGGATCGCCAGGACCGGATGAGCTGCCACCTCCTCGGGGGCGCCGAACACCGCCATGTAGGAGTCGCCGATGGTCTTGACCTTGGTGCCGCCGGCGTCGGCCACCAGTCGGTCGAAGCCGCTGAAGATCGTGTCGAGGGTTTCGACGAGCTGTTCGGGCGGAACCTTTTCGGCCAGCGCGGTGA
Source organism: Desulfobulbaceae bacterium UBA5121 (assembly GCA_002414225.1). Classification (GTDB taxonomy): domain Bacteria; phylum Desulfobacterota; class Desulfobulbia; order Desulfobulbales; family UBA5123; genus UBA5123. Next base: position 97,280 of record DHYV01000019.1, read on the forward strand.
AGCCGACGAAGTCGGTGAAGAGGATGGTGCACTGATAGCGGCGCGGCGTAAAACGGCTGCGGTACTTGATCTCATCGGCCACCCCGACCGGCAAGGTGTTCTTGAGGAGGCTGTCCACTCGTTTTTCGAGCCGGACGTAGGATCTGAGCAGCTCGCTGAGCAGGCTTTTCTGGAGGGCGTCGTCCCGGATCAGCGACAGGGAGTCGAGATAGGTCAAGAGAAGGGCGTTGACCGAGTCCCGGCTGGCCTCCGCGCCTTGATAGAGCGTGAGCAGGGTATGGGTTTCCATCGGGTATCCTTGGCAGCGAGAGAGGGGGGGCGGGTCAGCCGATGGCGTCCTTGACCGCCTGGGCTCTTGCGAGGTGAATTTCGGTTTCCTTGGCCAGTTGTTTCAACACGGAGCGCGCCTTCTCCGTCATCCCGTCGAAGTGGTTGAAGATGTTTTTTTCGAGCAGCGAGCGCTCCAGGTCAACGGTGGCGGCTACGGCATGGGACAGGGTGAGCTGGTTGTCCTCCGCCTTGGCGAGGATCTGCTCGACATATTCAATGAAGCTGCTCACCGTGTAGGTTTTGATCTTCCCCTCCTGGAAGAGCACCACTCCCTTGTCGGCGGCCTCATGGAGCTGCTGCAGCCAGCTGGCGTGCTTGTGTTCCTCCTTGGCAAGGGTGTTCCAGAGTTCCGCGTGCTGCGGAAACTGCGCGGCGAAAAGGGAATAGAGCTTGCAAAGAAGTTGTTCCTGACGGACCAGGGAGTCGAGCATCTTCTTTTGGTAGGGTTTGAGCATGGTTTATGCGCCTCGTCCTCGGCGTGGAGAAAATTAATCACTGGCAAACATTTAAGCCTAATTTTGGGGCGGCGGCAAGTGAGTGTTTCTGTCAGGAAGGCGGTTTTCGCCGGCGCTTCGTGTATTGCATTCCTGTCCCCCGCTGCGCTACTCTTTTTGGGAGAGATTCGGCAAACCGGGGCGTTGGTCGCGCTGGCTGCGGCAAGGGAGGGCTGATGGCGCTGGAACTGGGCAGGATCATGGTCGAGGAGGTCGTCTTGGGCGAGGCGACCTGGCTCGCCGGCCGGACCTTGGTGGTGGGGCGTGAAGAGCTTGACGATTTTCTTCGCGGCAGCGACGCACGACTCGCCCGGATCGATGTCTCCCTGGCGAGCCCCGGCGACGATTGCCGGATCGTCTGCGTCAAGGATGTCATCGAGCCGCGGGTGAAGGTGGCCGGCGACCGGATCGGCGTCGGCCGCACCCTTATCCTCAATGGGGTGGCGGTGGTCACCTGCGGCCAGATCGTCGGCTTCCAGGAGGGGATCATCGACATGCGCGGCCCGGGTGCGGCCCATTCGCCCTTCAGCCAGACCATGAACGTGGTGCTGGATATCGCGGTGGTCGACGGCCTCTCCCCCCACCAGCACGAGGAGGCGGTCCGGCTTGCCGGGCTGCGGGCCGCCGCTTTCCTGGCCGAAGCGGCGCGCAAGGCGCGGCCCGAGGCGGTGGCGTGTTACGAGGAACTCGTGGCGAGCGCCGGTTCCCCCTCACTGCCCCGGGTGGCCTATCTCTACATGCTGCTCAGCCAGGGTCTGCTCCACGACACCTATGTCCTGGGAGAAAACGCCCAAGGCGGGCTGCCCCGCGACATCTCCCCCCTGGCGCTCCTCGACGGAGCCATCACCTCGGGCAACTGCGTCAGCGCCTGCGACAAGAACACCACCTTTCATCACCAGAACAATCCGCTCCTTGCCGAGCTGCTGGCCCGCCACGGCCGCGAACTCAATTTCGTCGGCGTGGTGCTCACCAACGAGCCGGTGCGCTTGGCCGACAAGGAAGCGTCGGCCCGTCGGGCCGTGGCCCTTCTCATGGAGCTGGCCCCGGCCGGGGTGGTGATCAGCAAGGAGGGGTTCGGCAACCCGGACGCCGACCAGATGATGTTGATCCGCGGCCTGGAGCAGGCGGGGATCAGGACGGTATCGATCACCGACGAGTACGCCGGCCCGGACGGCGCTTCCCAGTCCCTGGCCGATATCACCGCCGAGGCCGACGCCATCGTCTCGGCGGGCAACGCCAATGCACGCATCGTCCTGCCGGCCATGGCCCGCACCTTGGGGCCCCTTGCCGACCTGAGCAGGCTGGCCGGGGCCTATCCCCAGAGCCTGCGGCCGGACGGTTCCGTGGAGATCGAGCTGCAGGGATTGATCGGCGCCACCAACCAGCTGGGCTGGCAGCGCTTGCGGGCCAGGGAGGTGTAGGGAATGGCGATACGGGTGGTGCACTATCTGAACCAGTTCTTCGGCGGCCTGGGCGGCGAGGAGCAGGCCGGAGTCGGTCCCTCCCTGGTGGCCGGCGCCAAGGGGCCCGGCATCCTGCTGGAACGGCTCCACCCGGATCTCTTGGTGGTGGCCACGGTGGTCTGCGGCGACAACGCCCTGGCCGAGCGTCCCGAAGCCATGGTGGCCGAGATCCTCGACCTGCTGGCGCCTTTGTTTGCCGCCGGTCAGGAGGAGCGGCCGCAGCTGCTCGTCGCCGGCCCCGCCTTTAACGCCGGCCGGTACGGGCTCGCCTGCGGCGCGGTCTGTCAGGCGGTGGCCGAGCGGTACGGGATACCGGTGGTCACCGCCATGGCCCCTGAAAACCCCGGGGTCGAGCAGTACCGCCACGCGGTGCCCATGGTCGCCACCGCCCTGGACGTGGGCGGCATGGCGGCGGCGCTTGGCGGCATGGCCGCGCTGGGCGGGAAGCTTGTCAAAGGTGTGGAGGTACTGCCGGAACGGGACGGCTATCTGCCCCAGGGGTTGCGCAGAAACGTCTGGGCGGCCGAAAGCGGGGCGCAGCGGGCGGTGGCCATGCTGCTCGCCAAGCTGCATGGCGAGCCCTTTGCCACCGAGTACGCCATGCCGGTCTTCGACCGGGTGGAGCCGGCCCCGGCCATTGCCGACCTGAGCCGCGCCACCCTGGCCCTGGTCACCTCGGGCGGCATCGTCCCCCGGGGCAACCCGGACCGCATCGAGGCGGCCAACGCCCAGAAGTACGGCGCCTATTCGCTCACCGGCCTGGCGGCCTTAAGCCCGGCAAGCCATCAGACCGCCCACGGCGGCTATGACCCCACCTACGCCAACGACGACCCCAACCGGGTGCTGCCCCTGGACGCGGTGCGGGAACTCGAGGCAACGGGCCGCATCGGCCGCCTCCATGAAACCTACTTTGCCACCGTGGGCAACGCCACCTCGGTGGCCAACGCCCGCCGTTTCGGCCAGGAGATCGCTCACCGGCTGCTGTCGGCCCGGGTGCAGGCGGTGATCCTCACCTCCACCTGAGGTACCTGCACTCGTTGCGGGGCAACGATGGTCAAGGAGATCGAACGGGCCGGGATCACGGTGGTGCACTGCTGCTCCATCGTTCCCATCTCGCTCACCGTGGGCGCCAACCGCATCGTGCCCACCGTCGCCATTCCCCACCCCTTCGGCGACCCGGCCAAGACGGTTGCCGAGGAGCGGGCGCTGCGGAGGCAGCTGGTGGAGCGGGCCCTCCAGGCCCTGGCCACCCCAGTGAGCGGCCAGCAGGTTTTTTCCTGAAATTTCCCTATTCTTCCCGCTTCTCCCCCAGGGTCTTGAGGATGGCGGCCAGGGCCTCTTCCTCCAACTCCAGCTCGTAGATGGCCATCTGTTCCTCCCACACCGGGGCCGGGATTTCTCCTTTCAGCTCCATGATGTGGTAGGTGGCGAGCCCCAGTCCGACCCCGGCCAGCGGCCCGGCAAAGCTCGGGTCGCCGCTGCGGAAGGTGGTGGCCATGATGGCCAGGGCGCTGGGCTGGTTGATGCCGGTCACCACCAGCAGTTCTTGGTTGCCGTACCGTTCGGCAAGGTTCTTGACCTCTTCCTGCTCCGTAAAACTTACGGCGCCGGCCGCGGTTCAGACAAAGCAGGCGGTGGCCTCGTAGAGGATCTCGCAGCCCGCCGCTCGCAGACAGGCGGCGATGGTGGTCCCGGAGATATCATCCCGTTCGCCAAAGACGATGGCCTTCTTGCCCTGCAGCATGGTTCATACCTCCCTTGCCCTGATTCAGTTGTCAGCTGGTACCGGCCCGCGGGTTCCGTTCCATGATGAAGGAAACCCCGTCCAGCAGGTTGGTGCAGCGGTTGAGAAAGATGCTGGCCCGGGCCAGGAACATGGCCCGCCTGATCTCGCCCCGCGCCATGGCCGCCATGGCGTGGCCCAGGTAGGGAACGGCCGAGGGGATGTGGCCCTGGGTGGGGGCAAAGCCGACCATGCCCACCCGGCCGATCCACGCCTCCATCTCCTCCTTGGCCAGTTGCCCGGCCCGCACCGCCATGGCCGCGATCTTGCGGTAGTTCTTTTTGGTCACGTCGCCGGAGCCGGCAAACTCGGTGATCTCCGGGTTCTGCAGCTCCGGGGCAAAGCGGTCGATGTCGGTGAGCTTGAGCCCCAGGGCCGTGAGCGGCGCCAACAGGTAGTGGCGGAAGACCGCCTCGTCCGAGGTGCTGGCCGCCACCGGCACCTTGCCTACCGCCCCCGGATCCAGGCGGATGACGGGATTTTCGCCGTCGTCCTCGCCGACCAGGAAGGCCATGGCGGCCAGCGCGTCGTCCAGGATCGGCATCTCGTGGTCGAGAAAGGCCTGGAACTTCATGCCCAGCTTGGCAAGCGAGCCGCCGCCCACCACCACCACGCGGCGGTGGACCCCGGCCCGGACCAGGGCCGCCGCGGTGATGATGGCCGAGGCCGGGGCGGCGCAGAAGTTCTTGAGGTCCATGCCCGAGGCGTTAGGGCAGCCGCAGAGTTCGGCGATCGCCTTGGCCATGCCGCCGCCGCCCCGCTGGTAGCGGTCGCCGCATGCCTCCTCGCCGCAGCTGATCACGAAGTCGACCTCTTCCGGGTCGATTCCCGCCCGGTGGAGGAGCCAGGTCAGGGCCAGGCCGCCCGAGGCCTTGGTGCAGAGGTTTTCCAGGAGATGGTGGGCGGCGAGGTTCTCATCGTCGCTGCCCTCGGCCCGCAGGTCGCCGTGAAAAGAGCCGAAGACTTCGTCGTGCAGGGTGAGGGGCAGGGCCGCCGCCGGTGCCGCGGCCGGGGCGCTTTCCATGGACCGGTCAGCGAGATCGGCGCCGAAATGGGCCAGCAGGGGATGGCCGGCCAGCCGGCGGGCGAGCCGCTGCCGGTGCGTGTCGTCGCAGATGAGGAGGGGGGGCTGCAGGGCGTCGGCCCGGAGCAAGAGGCCGTAAAAGGTTTCCTGGTCGATGATCTCGCCAAAGGGGCCACGGCTGGGCGCCTTGGCGTCCGGCGGTGGCCGGAACCAGGGGCGCTCAATGCCGCCCAGTGCCTCCGGGCTGAGGTTGCCGATGAAGGTCTGGTTGGCGGGGTAGGAAACGGCCTCCTTAAAAGAGCGCAGCCGGTGGGCGAGTTGGCTGGCGAGCTCCGGCGCCCTGGCCAGTTCCCGACGCGGCTTGGAGCCGTACCGCACCAGATCCGGCACATGGGCAAGGCAGTAGGCAACACTCTTGATCACCGGCCAGCTGGGCATGAATTCCTTTCTCTCGCCGAAGGAGACACCGATTGCCTGACTCCCTGGAGTTGGCTTGTGTGCCGCGTTCCAGCGCCATCTTTTCTTCTAATATACATGAGTTGTCGGGTTCGCGGCGGTGATTTTAGCGTCTTGCAGATACTGAGCCACCGGCCGTTATGTCTTGGCCTGCCGGCATGATGCGGGGAGGGCGGAGCGGATGGCCGCCCTCCAGCCTCGGAGCGCCTCGCGTCACCCTGCTGTCCCCCTCGGTAAAAGGGGGATCTTCCGGAACCTGCCCGCCTTTTTTCGTTTTTTCGCCTTGTTCTGCTTGTGATGCGAGTCCGCCAGTTGTAAATACAGGCTATGTCCTTGATCTGCGACAGTATTGGCTTCACCTATCCCGACGCCGCGCTCCCACTTTTTTCCAATGTGTCGTTCCGGTTGCCGGCACCGGGCTTTCATGCCTTTTTCGGACCATCAGGGGTGGGGAAGACCTCGCTGGCCAGGATCATCACCGGCGGTATCGGCCGCTTTTCCGGCACGGTTACCAGCGCCGGCCTCAGAACCCTCCTCTACTCCTACAACACCGAGCGGCTCCCCGGCTGGTCCAGCGTCGGCCGCCACCTGGAACGGGTCATCCCGCCTTCGCAGCACCGCCGCCTGGCGGAACTGGTGGAAATCTTCGGGCTCGCCGACTGCATCGGCTCCCGCTTCAACCGCCTCTCCATGGGGCAGCGCAACCGGGTCAACCTGATCCGCTACCTGCTCCAGGACTGCGACCTGCTGATCATGGACGAGAGCCTGGCCAATGTCGATGAACTGACCCGGGAAAAGATCATCCTGGCCGTGAAGGCGCTCTTTCCCGAGCGCTACTTCATCTATATCTCCCACAACGTCACGGAGGTCGCCAGGTTTTGCGATGCGATCCTGGTCTTTCGCAGCGCCGACAAGGCGCCGCAGACCGTGATGGTGCAGGGGGGCAACCTCCGGGACGGGGAGAGCCTGTCGCGCTCGGCCCTGGACGCCACGCTCCTGGAGATCATGAATGCTGCCTAGGCGGATCCTCCAGTTCCTGATCATCTACTGTCTCTTCATCGGCACCCTCATGCTGGTCAAGTATGGCTTACGGCTTTCCGATTACGTGATCCCGGCGCCCGCGGCCATCTTCCAGACCCTGCTTGCCGAGTACCGCCAGTACACCCTCGCCACCATGAACACCTTGACCGTGGCGGTGGTGGGCCAGGTGCTGTCGGTGATCCTGGCGTTCGCCATCGGCATCGTCGGCCGGCGCTCCACCTGGTTCGGCTCCTTCATCAAGGTCGCCGCCTACAATATCCAGGCCTATCCCATCGTGGCCCTGGCCCCGATCCTTTTCATCCTGCTGGGCGACGGCTTCCTCACCCGGCTGCTGATCGCGGCCATGATCTGTTACTTTCCGGTGCTCCTCTCGGTGCTGGGGATTATGTCCAAGCCGGTGGAGGACATCGAGCATTTCTACCGGGCCACCGGCAAGATGCGTTGGCAGCTGGAGGTCAAGATCCGGGCCTTTGAAAACCTCTCCCAGCTGACCACGGTGATCTCGGGCAGCGCCACCCTGGCCATGGCCGGCACCATCGTGGCGGAGTTCATCGCCGCCGATGCCGGCATCGGCTACAGCATCCGCATCGCCCTCTACCAGAGCGATCTGGGCAAGATCGTGATCGCCCTCTTCCTGATCGGGATCACCATCGCCGCCTACCAGGGGCTGCTGGAGCTGCTCGGCTCGGCGGTGAAACGGGCCTGGACCGGCAATGCCCTTTCGTAAGGAGGAACGGTGAAGAACGGAACAGAAAAGAGAGTGCTGGCGGCCTGGCTGCTGCTGGTGGCGATCCTGTGGAGGAGCAGCGCCTTGGCCGCTGACAAGGTGACCTACCGGCTGAAATGGCTCTACAACGTCAGCGTGGTGGGGGCGCTCTACGCCCAGACCCATCACCTGTTCGAGAGGGCGGGGCTTACCGTGGAGGTCAAGTCGGGCGGGCCTGAGCGGGACGCCATCCGGGAGCTGGAGCTGGGGTATGCGGATTTCGGCGCCGCCTCGGCCGATCAGGTGCTGCGGGCCCGGGCCAAGGGCTCGCCGGTGGTGGTGATCGCCCAGTTGTTCCAGGTCAATCCGCTCCAGTGGCTCTATCGGCCGGCTGAGGTGCGGATCGGAAAACTTGCCGACCTCAAGGGCAAGGTCATCGGTGTGACCTACGGCGGCAACGACGAAACCATCATGCGCACCCTGCTCGGCAAGGGCGGCATCACGACCGGCGAGGTGGACCTGTTCAGCGTCCGCTTCGACTACACGCCCTTCTACCGCCACCGGGTGCAGCTCTGGCCGGTGTACCGCAACGCCCAGGGGCCGATGATCAGCGACCAGCTGGCCAAGGCCGGGGAAGCAACCGCTTACTTCAATCCCGCCGATTTCGGGGTACGGTTCGTGGCCAACTCCGTGGTCACCGAGGCGCGCACCTTAGAGGAAAAGCCCGAGCTGGTGCAGCGGTTTCTCGCCGCCCTGCTGGCGGGCTGGCAGCAGGCGCTTGATCCCAAGAACGAAGAGGAGGCCATCAAGACCCTGCAACAGTTCGATCCGGACACCAGCTCACGGCCGATCCTCGCCGAGCAGTTGCGGATCACCCGTGAGCTGGTGCAGCCCACCCCAGGTTTTGCCATCGGCACCATCGATCACCAGGCCTGGGAACAGACCGAGAAGATCATGCTGGGCCAGAAGCAGCTCTCCCGGCAGGTCGATCTCAAGGCGGTTCTCAAGCCGATTGCCGTTCTCTCTGGCCGATAATCGGTCTGGCCGGCGCCAAGCTTCTTTCCGGAATTTGCGCACCGGCCTCCCCCTCGCCCGGGTACGGACTACAAGGGGCAAGCCGGCAGTGACCGTGAATGTGGCCTGTCGGCTGATTTACCACGAGGAGGTGGCGACTCTGCGAGGAATTGTGCCGTGTGGGCAGGGAACGATTGGAGACAGACCGCAACCGCCCCGGAGGCCGACGCGACCCCGGGCGGTTGCTATGTTTTCAATTCTGGGATGCTGTGCCTGGGCGCGATTGCTGTTCGAGCAGCGCCGCCGCCTCTGTCCCCCTGATCACCCGTGAATGGCCGGGGTTCCCGTCGGGCTCGGCAACCCCGGGCGGCAGGATAAAGGTGGTCGAATGGCCGCCGTACAGTCCTGACGGAAAGCGCATCTTCTTGCGGATCACCAGTTGGGTGGGCAGCATGATTTTGCGGACCCCGCCGTTCGAGATGGCCAGCGCCTGGTTGCTGCGGAAAATTTCCAGCGCCCCTTGTTCGACGAGTTGGGCGAGACCCGCCTGCTGGGGTAAGATTGCAAAGCGTTGCACCGGCAGGGCGGCCACCACGGTGGACGGATCGATCTCGATGATCCCGGCCGGGTTGTACTGCTGGGCCTGCTCCCAAAGGGGGGCCGCCGGGCCGCCATGGGGGAAAACGCGGGGCCCGGCCAGGGGGTGTTTGTCGTCCTGGCTTCCCAAGGGAATACTGATCCTGTCGGCGCTGTATGTTCCGGTGATGCTGTCCGGTGGACGACCAACCGCCAGGGTGATGGCCTCCAGCGTGCGTCTCGCCTCAACGCTGTTCGGTTTGTAGAAATAGGGGAGACAACCGTTGCGCCCGGTGATGGTCACCCGCTCTTTGGCCACGCTGATCACCCCGACCCGTGGCAGATCGCCTGCCCCGCCTGTCACGGCACCGGCCACCACCCGCTCGATCCTCTCGACCGAGCCTGAGAAGCGCCAGATGTTGGCCGTGTAAGATGTCAGGACGACATAGAGGGGTTCGGAGCCGGATTCGACCGAGATGTCGCTGACCGTCACCGTTTTGTCCTCGTCGCCGAGGCTGACGGTGGAAAGCCCCGCACCTTCGTAGGCGCCAACCAGAACGATACGGCTGTGCGCACCTGGGGACGGCAGGCCGCATGCCTTTGCCATCTCGAGGAGCTTTTCCTGCTCAGCCTGTGCTCTTTTGGCCTTCTGGTACTCCTCCCTGATTGCCTTCTCTCGGGCGCGGAAAGCGGTGGCCTCCTCTGCGCTGATCGTGCCGTTGCCGTCCTGGTCGATGGCGGCGAGCACTTGCTGCGTGGCCGCATCAAACTCGGCAAAGCTTATGGTACCGTCATGGTCGTTGTCCAGCGACAGCGGTACGAGGTCGGGGGAGGAGCCACTGCGGTATCTCGCCGCCGAATCGCTGGCGGCCTCGCGCACCTCGGCAAAGGTTATCGTGCCGTCGTTGTCCCGGTCCCAGGCGAGCGCTTCGGTGGTGAGCTTGGCCAACATGGCGGCGCTCTGTTCAGGGGTTGGCTCAAGAGGCACCCCGTGGCCGGAAAGGGGCAGACGGGTCTGGGGGGTAAAGAAAAGTTCGATTTCCGCTCGGGTCACCTTGCCGTCGTTGTTCAGATCCCAGCGTCCCCACCGTCTGAGCATCTCGGCTCGTCTCTGGGCCTGCTTGATCTGTTGGGCGAGTTCATAATCCCGGGCGCTCACTCCATTGCCATCGATATCACTGTTGCGGAAGATCGTGCGCAGGCGCTGACGCAGGAGATCGACTTTCGTATCCTTTTGTACGTTGTGGGAGAGCTGTAGCAGAAGCCAGTCCTCTCCCGAGGCGGCGGAGTCACTCCGCGCCGACGTCGGCGCCGATGCGACAGTGGCCATGATCATCAATAACCCCAACAGACGAAGAGCGCTTGGCATCGAAAAACTCCTCTTTTATGTGTTTTGGCAGGGGATGGCGACCATGTTTCTGCGCCGCATTCTTTCGCATCGCCAGCGCGCGGTCCTCCCTGGCCGCGATGTGCCGATTCGATCGAGGCGCAGGAATTTGGTCGCTGGCGCTGTTTGAACCTCTCCTCGCCTGGCGGGTCTCCCTTCCGTAAATCAGGACTGGACGGCGCGGGGGGGCGCCTCGCTGAATACACTGCCATAGGGGATTTTCTCATGGCGGCGGGCGGCCGCTGAGTGTCTCTGGGCGGCATGCCTGCCGTGGCGGCGCGCGGCCAGGCTGGTCAGCGGTGAACGGCCCGTCTTTCTGCAGAAGGGGTTGGAATTTATTGCTGAGGTCTGGAACCCTGATGGCGGGACCGAGGCCTCCCGGCCCAGCCATTCCGACCCGGTCGGCAAGCAGGTCACCCTGGGCCGGCTGGTCTGTCCGGCTGTCGCCGAGTCCCAGGGGCGAAACAGCGGTGAACAGCCCGTATCGCGGCGCAAGACGCGGCCAAGGAAACCATGAGGCGCTTCGGGAACCCAAGCGGGATCGGGGCGTTTTTTTTCCCCGGCAGGCCGGGGCCGGGCGGCGGCAGGTGGGTGGCGGCGTGGCAGGCGGCAGGCAGCGGCGGCCGTGGTGCGGTGTCAGGGGCAGGAGCGTCGGCAGGCTGGCGGTGGGGCGCGGTTGTTCGGGTGCCTCTTCCGGGAGTTTGAAGATTTCACGGAAAGCCTTGCAGTGGCGTTGCAAGGTGGCGAAGCTGCCGTTTCCGGCCAGCCGGCCTTCGCTCACTACGTGGATGGTATCGGCATGGCGGACGAACTCGGGATCGTGGCTGATGGAGATGATGACGCGGTCCTGCCGCCACTCCTCCCGCAGGAACCGGCTCACCCGGTCGCGGCTGGCGGGGTCCAGCGCCGAGGTGGGTTCGTCCAGGATCAGGATCGGGGTGTCCCGGAGCAGTGCCCGGCCCAGGGCGATCAGTTGCCGCTGGCCGCCGGAGAGGCGCGACCCGCCGTGGCCAACCTCGAACGCCGTCCCCTGCTCGATGAAGAACTCCTGCCACGGGCCGTGGGCCAGGAGGGCGGCGATCCTGTTTTCCAGTTCCCGCCGCAGCCGCTGGTCGGGGGCGCGGGCAGTGGCGTAGAGGAGGTTGTCCCGCCAGTTGAGGTAGGGGTGGGTCGCATCATGGCCGAACGGTTGCCAGTGGGGATGTACCACCTCCCGCAGCAGCTCGATCTCCTTGTTGAACGTCTGGAGTCGCCGGCAAAGGGACTTGATTTCCTCGGAACTGCTGTCCCACTCCTTTGGCAGCGAGGAGATGCCCACCAGGAAGAGAAGTCTTTTTTCGTGGCGGGAAGGCGGCCGCGCCAGGGAGCCGAGGCACTGGCGCCGCAGTTCCCAAACCTGGCGGGGCAACTTGAGATCCGAGCGGTTGCAGAAGTCGGAGAAGGAGTCAAGCTGCAGAAGTTCCCGGGAACTGGCGAGCAGCCGCCTGGCGCGCTCGATGAGCGGGGGGGCGAGGCCAGAGGCGGCGAGCCTGCCGGCGAGGCGGGTGCGGCCCGGCTGCAAGAGGAGGGCCGCCACTGCCTCGGCATCGGTTCTGCCGCCGAGCAGGGCATCCCAGGCCGGGGCCGCGGGATCGATCTCCCCTGTTTCAAAGGGCTGTAGGGGAATCCCCAGTTCGGCTGCCGCCTGCCGTGCCCTTTGGCGCAGTTCGGCGAGCCATTCCCCGGGCAGGGGGCGGTCGCTGGCCGTCGGCCGCATCTCAAGCGCCTTTTGCCGGCAGATGGCCGCCAGGCCTATTTTTTCCAGCCAGTCCAGCTCCATGGCGGTGAGGTAGTGGTCGCCAGCGGGGGACTTCCGTCCCAGGAGCAGGTTTTCCCGGATCGTGGTGTCGAAGAGCACCGGCTTCTGCGGCATCAGGGTACAGATGGAGGAGAGTTCTTCGTCTTCGCCGCCATCCCGGTCCGCCAGGTGGTACCGGATCACTCCTCCCTGGGTGGGTTGGCGGCCGAGGATCATGTTGATCATGGTCGACTTTCCCGAGCCGGCGGCGCCGACCACTGCGGCCCAGTTGCCGGCCGGGAAGGTGGCGCTGATGTCACAAACGCCGCCGTGGTGTTCGCCGCCTCGGTTGCGGTACTGGAGGGTGGCCGCCTCGGCTTCGATGACAAGCCCCTTTTCCCTGTCGGCAAAGACGATTCCACCCGACTGAGACTTTTGTTCCGGGCGGGTTTCGTATTCCAGCAACCGGCCCACGCTGTTGGCGGCAAGTTGATAGCTGATGCGCAGGGTGAGCAGTTTGGTCAGGTTGTCGAAGATGGTGGGCAGGGCAAAGATCAGCACCGGCACCACGCTGGCGTGGGTCGCCGCCGACCGGGTTTCCTGGTGGCGGCCCAGGAGAATGATCAGCACCGAAACCAGCAGGGCGGTCACCGGCCAGATGGTTTGGGAGAAGAGAACCTTGGCGCTGGCGGTGATCCAGTCCATGTAGGCTGAGAACCTTTTCTGCTGGGGGTGAGCGAAACGGCGGAGAACGGTATCGAAGAGGCCGCCGACCTGGATCTCAGGCACGGCCTGCAGGTAGTCTTCGAAGTCTTTTTTGACCTGATCGTTGTTGTGGAAGTATTCCCGGTCTGCCCGCTGGATCGGCTGGCTGACGTAGTGGATGTAAAAGGTTCCGGCGGTACAGAGGAGGGCCACGACGATGGCCATTCGCCAATCGGTGAGAACAAAGAAGAGCAGGTTGCTGGCGATCATGGTCAGAGCCCACCAGCCGTCCACCAGGGTCAGGCGGCGGTCCACGACCCGAGCGACGTCTACCTCCAGGCGGTTGATGATCTCGGCGAGGGAGTGGTTGCTGTAGAAGTTATCGTCCCGGCGGAGGAGGTTGCCGAGGATCATTTGCTCCAGCTCATCCCGGGCGCTGGCGTACATGCCGAGGCTCAAGACGGTTTTTTTTTCGGTGAGGACGGCCCGGAGCAGGCCGGCGACAAAAATGGTCGCCAGGAAGACAAAGGGCGCCTGGCCTGTTCCGGCCAGGTGATGCAGGGAGATGGCGAGGGCGGACTGCTCCTGCCCCGCGTTAGCACTGATTTCCTGGACCAGGGCCTGGATCAGGGAGTTTTCGAAGTAGATGATGCCGCCGGCGCAGCTGCCGATGACCAGCAGGGCGGCAAGCAGGCCCCGGTAGCGCGGGCTCAGGATTGCCATACAGGTCTTGAGGTCGTTGTTCATCGCCGTAGCTCGATGAATGGCACCGCAGGGAAGGAAAAAATGGTGACAGAAAACCGGCCGGGAGCGGATTCCGGGCCAGCCTCACTGAAAGGCCGGGTTTTTCCCAACTTGCAAAGGAATGGAGCTGTTTTTTTACAGTACTGAACCGGAGGTGGCCCTGACAATGATAATTTTAGGCAGCATCGGTGAAGAGGATTGGCAGGAGAGGCTGTTTGTGAATGGCAATTAGTGCCATCATGGGCTGGTAACTGGTGCGATTGGCGAGGCAGCGCGAGGGGGAAATCGCCTCGGAACAGGGGGCATCCCGGGAAAAGGAAGTTAGGGGGGAGCCTTGCGAACTAACTTCCCTGGGCCAGCCCCTTGGCCTGTCGTGGGTGTTTGCGGAGCGTATTACCTCCCTGTTTGGAGCGTGCCTTTAATGACGTTGTTCATGTCCTGGGGCGCGGAGAGGGTGGGGCACAGAATCTCTTTGATTTCTTTCTGGAAGAGCTTTTTGTCCCTCGGGGTATGGGTTCCGTGGACGATGGCGAGCCCCGGATGGTGCTCCTTGATGATCTTTTCGTATTTGGCCAGGAAGGGGCAGAGGGCGGTCATGCAGTACGAAAAGTGCAGGGCATCGATCCGGTAGCCCGTTAATGCGTTCGTCCTGTTAAGAATTTTTTCCGGCGCGGCCGTGGTTGGACAGCCAGCGCAGTTGATGATGCCGATCAATTCCAGTTTTGCCTCGTCCTTGTACCGTTCAAACAAGCCTCTGCGTTTGCGGAGATCGCCAAGACAGACGACAGAGGCACAGTTTGCGTCCTGGGTGCAGTTTGAACAGGTGAGGATGCCGATGCGTGCCAATTGGATTTCTCCTTAACTTTAAAAAAATCCGCCTGCCGGGAGTCAATTTAAGCCTCTGGAGGCACCATGGCTTAGCCGGTAGTTTCATAAAGGCGATAGCCGGTTCGTTTGCCGAACCGGTGGAGGAAGACGGTCACCCCCCCCCCGTCGCAGGCACAGAAATTGGAATCAGTGGAACCAGGCCGTGAACCAGCAAGTTTTTTTGTTTTCCACGAGTCCGTCTGCGCGGTAGCCAGTTCGCCTCTCGTCTTTTCCTGCCGGAGCTGGTGACAATGTTTCCTGGGAAAGGATAAAAGTCAATAAAAATCCAGGAATAAGTCAGGAAGGTGGCGATAGCGTCGTTTTGGCTTGCGCCTTAGAAAGGCGCTGCCGCCTGCTGGCCGGCACCCGCCCGGCGCATAAAGAGGAGGAACTTAGCCGCCGGCCCCGCCCGGTCCGTTCCCCCCGACCGGGCACCCACGTAACCGGTGGTAATCAGGATTTTCGCTTCGGCCAGGTGCTGGTCCGGCTTTATGTCGCGCCGGGATCTCGGTGATCCCGGCGTTCTGACCCCATAAACCTGTTGACCGACCACGGCATCTTTTCTGGTCTTGTTGCAAGTGGCGCGATATTCTATAACCTTCTGTAGAAGTGAGAAGCGGCCGCAATGCCTTGGGGCAGGAAGACAACGCAGGGTACAGAAGGATGCCGAACACCGAATTCTTCGACGCTACGACGCGGGTAAACGGTGGCGTGGGCTTCTGTCCACCCGGGCCGGACAACGATGCCCTGGTGCTCATCTACCCGCCTGGCCCGAATCTGGGCCGCAAGTATAACCTCGACAGCCACACCGTCAACCTGGGCCGCGATATCTCCAACCACATCGTGATCCCTTCCTGTTCCGTCTCCAGGCATCACGCGCAGCTGACCGGCGAGGCCGGGCTGCGGCTGGTGACCGACCTGCGGAGCACCAACGGCACCTACGTCAACGACGTGCCCGTTGCCTCTGGTTATCTTAAAAACGGCGATCTGTTGCGGGTGGGGGACAATATCTTCAAATATCTGGTGGGCAGCGACGTGGAGTCGGCCTACCACGAAGAGATTTACCTGATGACCATCAAGGATGGCCTGACCAATATTTACAACAAGCGGTACTTCGGCGAGGCCCTGGAGCGTGAACTGTGGCGGGCCCACCGGCACCACCGGCAGCTCGCCCTGATCATCTTCGACATCGATTTTTTCAAGAAGGTCAACGACACCCACGGCCATCTGGCCGGCGACCATGTGCTGCGTGAGCTGGCGGCGCTGATTGCCGGGCGGCTGCGCCAGGAGGAGGTCTTTGCTCGTTACGGCGGCGAGGAGTTTGTGGTGCTGCTGCCCGAGTCGGATGGCCAGGAAGCGGCTTTTGTCGCCGAGCAGCTCCGAAAACTGGTGGAAGCCCACCGATTCGAGTTCGACGGCAAGGAGATTTTTCTCACCATCAGCGTCGGGTTTACGGTAATCGACGGACACCGACGGGTTTCGGCCGCCGAGGTGATCAAGGCGGCGGATGCGCAGCTCTACCGGGCCAAGTCCGGGGGGCGCAACTGTCTGAAGGGGGCTGCGGCCCGGTAGCCGGGAAGTCTGCGACCACCGGGCGGCCCTGCGGCGCATATTCCGGGCCGATTTTTGTTTGACAGCGTAAGGTCTGTGAAATAATTTGTCAGGAGCCGGGGCGGAGTGTCGGGTTCGCCCTGATTCTTGGCGTGCGGTCCGGCGCAGCGATTTCGGATTCTCCTTGGAAAATTTTCATGGATGACGGCCAAAATCCCAACAGGTGCTCAAGGATAGAGATCCTGGGCACGATGATCCGTGAATTTGACGGTGAAGAAACGCTACTCGCCGTTCCGAGGGAGAAGATCCGGCAGATCAGCCTGAGCCACGAAACCCTCTCGCGCCATCCATTTTTTCTGTTTTTTTCGGGTTTTACCCTCCTGTCGATCGGTGCCCTGGGCATCATTGTCTCTTTTTTCGCCAGTTTCCGAGGCGCTCTGCCGATCAGCATCAACCCCGACGGCTTCAATATCCAGCTGATCCCCCTGGCCCTGTGGGTGATGACCGCGGCCGGTCTGTGGTGCCTGGCCGGCGTATTGAAGGCCGGCTACTATCTGCAAATAGAAACCGAGGAGGGCCAGAGCAAGATGTTCTTTGGCGAAACAGCCGACCTGCAGGATATCCAAAAGCTGATCAGAAGGGCGAATTGGACTTTCGGCTATCAGATCGACACCTCGGTCCTCGAAAGTCAGCAAAATCCGCCTGACCCCTCCGAACGATAAAAAAGGAGGGCCGCCCCGTCGGGGCGGCCCTCCTTTTGTTTCAACCAAGCCTTCAGGCTTTCAGGTTACCCTTCCACCATGGCTATCTTGGCAGCTTCCGCCGCCTCTGCATCCAAAGGCTCGCTCTTGTTGGAAACCGAGAAGAATGCCGAGGCCACGGTGAGCACCAGCAGAACGCCCATCACGTAGACAAAGCCGTGCATGAAGGCCCCGTCCTTGACCGTAACCGGGATGGTGGAGTTGGCAAACACGTGCTCCACGTTGTGGAAGCCCTTTTCGGTGAGGTAACGGTGTTCGAGGGTGGTGAAGATCACGCCCGAAATGTCCACCCCGAAGATCAGGCCGAGGGAACGCATCATGTTCAACACGCCGCTGGCCGTACCCAGCTTATCCTTGGGGGCGGCGCCCATGATCGCACTGTTGTTCGGCGGGGTGAAGAAGCCCATGCCGATACCGAGAACGATGAGTTCGACGACCAACAACGGCAAGGATACGTTTACTCCCAACAGCATCAGGGAGGCACAGGAGATGGCGGCCACGGCCATGCCCAGAGTGGTCATGATCCGGGAGCCGTACTTGTCGGAGATATGGCCGGCAAACGGAGCCACCACAGCCATGGCAAGCGGGATCGGGGTCAGCAGCGAACCGGTCAGGGCGGTGCTGTAGCCCAAGACCCTTTCAAGGTAGAAAGGCATCAGGAACAGTACCGCGAACATGACGTAGTACGACAGCATACCGGTCAGGTTGCCGATAACGAATGCGGAATTCTGGAACAACCGCATGTCGATAAGCGGGTGCTTGACCCGGAGTTCGGTGAACACGAACAAGGAGAGCAGCACGGTGCTGGAGATGAAGTAGGTGATGATGGTGGGCGATCCCCAGCCCAGCTTGACCCCCTCGTTGAAGGCGAGCACCAGCAGGGCGAGGCCAGTGGCGAAGAGGACGGTCCCGAGGTAGTCGATGGTGCCTCTGTCTTCGACCTTCTGGTTCGGCGGCAGGATCAACAGGGCCGCCACCGTGCCCATGAGGCCGATGGGGATGTTGATGTAGAAGATGGCCCGCCAGCCGATGGTGGCGATCAGGATGCCGCCGACGAACGGACCAATCGACATCGAGATCGCCTGCACGGCGCCCTGAATACCAATCGCCTTGCCACGCTCAGAGGCGGGGAAGGCATAGGTGATGATCGCCACCGAGTTGGCCTGCAGGAGGCCGGCGCCGATCGCCTGGAAGACCCGGGCGCCGATCAGGAAGTTCGCTGACGGCGCCATGCCACAGAAGAAGGAGCCGATGGAGAAGACAACGAAGCCCAGGTTGTACAGCTTGGATCTGCCGAACATGTCGGCAAGCCTTCCGAAGAAGGGCAGGAAGATGGTGAGCATGAGCATATAGGCCATGGCCACCCATTCAATTTTTGCCATGGAGACGCCGAAGTCGCTTTTCAGCGTGGGCATGGCAACGTTGACGATACTCACGTCGAGAGCGGACATCGTCGCGCCCATCAACACCGTAGAAAGGATGAACCATTTCCACGTCGAACGTGACGAAAAAAATGGATGTGGGAACTGCATTTTCGTGCTCATTTTTTTTAAAACCTCCGTAAATTTGACGAATTGAAATTGCCTTTCGTAACCATTACAGCCAGTTGCGAAATAGATACTGCTGCTCCTTGGTTGGTCGGATCCGTTGCGCGGGCAACGGGTTCGGCTTTTCGGTGACGCCACCTTGCGGGGGGTGGTCTCTCCGTGTCAGGCAAAAAGCCGTGATGGTTGAAGTTTTTTGCGATATGCGCTCGGTTCCAGTGGGGGGTAATGCATATGGTTTCCATTTTTTTAGTGATTCAGAGACAAGCCTGACGGCTCCCAAGCAGATCAGCTCGGAAGCCCGCTGTCCCTCTCTCTGGCCCTCGGTGTTTTAGCTGCCAAGGGCCGCAACGGCTCGCATTCGTTCGTGATCAGGAAATCGACGAACGCTATGTAAACCCTAAACCTGGCTAACCTGTCCGCGAGTCTTCCGGGCAGCGTCAGGGCGGTTCGACGCCATACGGCTCGAATCAGCGCGTCTGGGGGGGGGCCACCTTAGAGGATGCATGCAGAGCCGGTCATTGGGAGCACCGGTTGGGCAAGATCGAAAGGGAGGGCCGTTTCCGGCTCGGGCGCGAAAGTTGGGTTACAACCTACAACCGAAACGGGGCCTGACGGTCCAGTCAGTTCACGGCAAACAGCAGCTGGTCGATGATAAAGTCCCGGATACCTGTTTTCTCTTCGGAAACCTTGCCGCCGCTGATGTCGAGCCTCTTGACGAGAAAACCGTACTTGTAGACATCGGCCTCAGCGTGGTTCCCTAGGTTCTCGGTGTCGATGGAGACGTCCCGGTCATTGAATTTCCGGGCATAGTAGTCAAGGGCCAGGCGCTGGGTGTCTGTCGGGGCCGGACCGTTGCGGCCTGCTGCCACCGTCGAGCTGATGGCCGTTGGCGCAGTGGTGGCGGTGCTCCAGATTCGGGGCCTGGTAAAGGAAAAGGACTCGACATAGCCGGCCAGCAGGAGAATCAGAACCAGGATGGCCATCCCCGTGGTTTGCTGGTTGAAGCCGCCGAAGAACCCGGAAGAGACAACGATGGCGCAGGTCATGTCATGGTCGACCACCCCCACCGCACAGCTCTTCCTGGTGGCGGAGAGGACCGCCGCCACCATGTTGACGGCAAGCAGGATGAGGACCACGGTCATGAAGCCGTGCATGAAGGCGTTGTCCTTGAGGGTCATGGGGATGTTGGAGTTGCTGAAGATCCGGCTCGCGTTGGGGAAGCCATTGGCGGCCAGGTAACCGTGTTCAAGACTGGTGAACACCAGGCCCGAGATGTTTACCCCAAAGATGAGGCCCAGGGAGCGGGTCATGTTCAGCAGGCCGCCGGCCATGCCGAGTTTGTCGACCGGGGCAACGCCCATGATGGCGCTGTTGTTGGAGGGGATGAAGATGCCGAGCCCCAGTCCAAAAAAGATCATCAGCCCGACGATGCCCGAAAGATTCGCCGACTCGCCCCTGTAGAACAGCCACAGACAGGCCAGGGCCGAGATGAGCATGCCGACGGTGGAGATGATCCGTGAGCCGTATCTGTCCGCAATCCGCCCCGCCACCGGTGCCGCCACGGCCATGGCAAGGAGCAGCGGCATCAGGAGTACGCCGGTGAGCGCCACGCTGTAGCTGCGCACCCTTTCCAGGTAAAACGGCATCAGGAACATCAGGGCGAAGAGGACGTAGTAGGAAAGCATGCCACTGATATTGCCGAGCAGGAAGGTGGAGTTCTTGAAGAGCCGGAGATCGATGAGCGGTTCCTTCTCCTTGAGTTCGGTGACCACGAAGAGCGCCAGCATGATCACGCCACAGACAAAGTAGGCGAGAATGGTGTGCGACTCCCAGCCGAGCTTGACCGCTTCATTCAAGGCCAACAGCAGACTGCCCAGACCGGCGGCGAAGAGGGCGGCGCCCAGGTAGTCCACCCGCACGTGTTGCTTCTTGGCGTCTGCCGGCAGGATAAGGAGCGCGGCCACCATGCCGAGCATTCCGATGGGAATGTTCACATAGAAGATGGCGCGCCAGCCCACGGCGGTGATCAGGATGCCGCCCAGAAAGGGTGCGACGGCCATTGCCACCGCCTGCACCGCCCCCTGGATGCCGATGGCTTTGCCTCTTTCGGTGGCCGGAAAAGCCTGGGTGATGATCGCCACCGAGTTGGCTTGCAGCAGCCCAGCCCCCATGGCCTGGAGGACGCGGGCGCCGATAAGGAATTCGGCGCTGGGCGCCAGACCGCAGAGCAGCGAGCCGGCCGAGAAGACGACAAAGCCGATGTTATAGAGCTTCGACTTGCCGTAGATGTCGGCAAGCCTCCCAAAGAGCGGCAGAAAGATGGTCAGGGCAAGCATGTAGGCCACGGCCACCCATTCGATAAGCCCCATGGAGACATTGAATCCCCTCTTCAAGGTGGGCATCGCGACACTGACGATGCTGACGTCCAGCGCGGACATGGTTGCGCCGAGCAGGACGGTCCAAAGAATGAACCACTTTCTGCCCGGGTGTGATGAAAAACGGGCCCGCCATTGTGCGCGGGCCCGGCTCAAATAGATATTAGCGTTCATGGCACGTCTCCTTCCCTTCTGGGTCGGCCTTTCGGTCGCCTTATCCGTATAAGGGTTTTT
The DNA here is from genome assembly GCA_002414225.1 of Desulfobulbaceae bacterium UBA5121. GTDB lineage: Bacteria > Desulfobacterota > Desulfobulbia > Desulfobulbales > UBA5123 > UBA5123. The sequence goes on from DHYV01000019.1 coordinate 118,115, forward strand.
TATCCTGTCCGATAATTAATTAGTGCATTCTTCATGCAACGTATGTTAAATTACCAGTTCATGTCACATGAGGCGTGTGGCGGCAAGCTTGATGTCGCTCGCGCCGGACAACTGGCGGTTTTGCGCCGGATCGCTACTGCTACCGGCAGTGGTCGAACATTACCGTGAGTCCGTGGTTATGTAATCTGGTGCGGCATAAGGCCCACCAGCTCTATCATGACCTCCACGGTTGATCACGGTCGCCTTTGTACCAGGGACAGGTATGGAGCAAAGGCGCAGTACGACACTTTGGGTTGTACGTAAAAAACTCACAAATGTTGTTGTGGACGGGCGTCCCGCATCCACGACGCCAAAAAAACGTAACGACGTTGGGCGCCGCCTGTAACGGCCGGCGTTGACTGTCTCTTGCGATTCCTCGTTGCGTCCGGTTCCAACTCCCCGATGAGTCGGTTCGGAATCCTGCCAAGGTTCACCACCTCGGCCGCTGGCTCTCGCCGGACGCACCACCTCACGAGCAAGGTTACAGAACCCTGCGATTATCGCAGCGTCGTTCTGGCGAACCCCGACGCTTCTTTCAAAGATCCGTCGGCGACCTTGTCGGTCACCTCTGGTTTCGAAATCATTACACCAAGTTAATCTTGGCAACCGGAACCTTTATCAATTTCCCAACACCTCAATTTATTCCACTTTCGCGACTCGTCAATACCTTTTTTGCGAAAAATTGCAACAATCGGATGGAGCGTGGCCTGTAAGGCAGGTTGCGGCTGATTTTCGTTTCTGGTGGGGGCGTGATGCTTGCCGGAAAGAAGGGTGTCGGGCTGGGCGGTTTTTATGTCCGACCTTGGCCGGCGTAGCCGCGGAGGGTGACTAGCCTTTCGGCAATCGCCGGGCCACGGCGGCATGGTCTACGTCCCGGGGGCATGGCAGAAGAAGAAGCGCTCCCCTTGCCGGCACCCTGGCCGACACGGTACAGAACTCGCCGCCTGAAAAAGAAGCGCCCCGAGGTCGCGTTGGCCGGGGCGTTTTTTTTTTATGACCTGTACCGGAGCCGCGGTTACGATTGGTTCAGCCGGCCGGACTTTTCGAGATAGTAGCTGTAGTCGCCTTCGTAGACCCGCATTTCGCCGTGGTCGATTTCAAAGACTCGGTTGACCAGGGAGCGGAGGAAGTGGCGGTCGTGGCTCACCAGCACCACAGTGCCGGTGAACTTCTGGAGCGCTTCGAGCAGGATTTCCCGCGACTGGATGTCCAGGTGGTTGGTGGGCTNNACCTTCTTCTCCACCTCGTCGCCCTGGAAGAGGAAGGCGGCGCAGATGTTGCGGATCACCCCGATGTTGGCCTGGGGCAGGACGTCCTGAACGGTGTCGAAGACGGTGCGTTCCGGGTCGAGAATCTCCATGGCGTGCTGGCTGAAGTAGCCCAGGTTGACGCTGGCGCCGATGGTGGACTGGCCGGCGCTGGGCTCGGCCTGGCCGGCCAGGACCTTGAGGAAGGTGGACTTGCCGGCGCCGTTGACCCCCACCACGGCAACCTTTTCCAGGCGGCGGATCATGCCGGAGATGCCGCTGAAGACCTGTTTTTCGCCGCCGTCGGGCAGCGGCCAGGTCTTGGCGAGCCCCTCGATGGCCACCACGTCCTCGCCGCTGCGCGGCGGTTCGGGGAAGTCGAATTTGATCACCCGCTGCTCGGGCGGCAGCTCGATGCGCTCGATTTTTTCAAGCTTCTTGACCCGGGACTGCACCTGGGCGGCGTGGGAGGCGCGGGCTGCGAACCGGGCGATGAACTCCTCTTCCTTGGCGAGCATTTCCTGCTGGCGGCGGTAGCTCGCCAGCAGCTGCTCGCGGCGCACCTCGCGCTCCCGGAGGTAGAAATCGTAGTTGCCCGAGTAGGTGGTCACCGTGCCGCCGGCCACCTCGACAATCCGCGAGACGATGCGGTTCATGAAGTCGCGGTCGTGGCAGGTCATCAGCACCGCCCCCTTGAACTCCTTGACGATCCATTCTTCGAGCCAGACGATGGACTCCACGTCCAGGTGGTTGGTGGGCTCGTCGAGGAGCAGCACGTCGGGGGTGATGGTGAGGATCTTGGCCAGCGCGATCCGCATCTTCCAGCCGCCGCTGAACTCCTCCACCGGCCGGTCGTAGTCGCCGGGGCCAATGCCCAGGCCAGTGAGCACCGCCTGGGCCCGGGATTCGAGATCGTAGCCGCCGCGGTGCTCGAATTCCTCCACCGCATCACCGTAGCGTTCGAGCAGGGCGGCCATGGCCTCGTCATCCATGGGCTGGGCCATGGCCGCCTCCATCTCCTTGATCTCCTCGCCGAGCCGCACCACCTCGCCCGCCGCCGACATCACCTCGGCCAGGGCCGAGCGGCCGGACATCTCGCCCACCTCCTGGGAGAAGTGGCCGATCACCGTCTTCTTGCCGCAGGAAATCTCCCCCTTGTCCGGCTCCTCCTCGCCGGTGATCAACCGGAAAATGGTGGATTTGCCGGCGCCGTTGGGGCCGACCAGGCCGGTGCGGACCCCGGGCAGGATCTGGAAACTGGCGTTCTGGAAGAGGATCTGGGAGCCGTGTTGTCTGGTGATATTGGTCAGGTGGATCATGGTCGATTCTCGTCAAGGATGGTCGTGATGAAAAAAGGGCGCAATTCGCCGGGGCCGGGTGGCGACGGCGGTAGAATGGGGAATCCGCACGGAACTTCAATGAAAAGGGGAAACTTTTAGCATGCCCGGCCCGGCGGGGCAAGGCAATTCTGCCGGATTCGGCAAAAGGGGCGGGCGAGGTGGCGAGGGGAGCCGGCCCGCCACCGCCCGGATCAGCTTATCCTGGCAGGAAGGGCGCTGCGTTCCGAGCGATGGGGCGGGCCGGGCGGGGCGGCAGGCAGCCGTTGTTGACGGCGGCCAGTGTTTACTTGACCAGCAGCATCTTGAAGTTTTCCTTGGCGATCAAGGCATGGGAGAGATTCTTCGGCAGGGCTATCCTTTCTCCGGCCGCCACCTCCTGCTCCCTGCCGTCGATGGTCACTGCGGCCTTGCCTTCCAGCACCAGGATGAAGGCGTCGAGGGGGATGGTGTGGGCGGGGAGTTGCTGCCCTTTCCGAAAGGCGAAGAGCAGAATGTCGTAGGTTGCCCCCTTGAAGAGCATTTTTTTGGTGAAGCCCTGGTCGGAGTACTGGATGGCCCGGGTGAGGTTGGCGGCATTGGTCCCGGCCAGCGGGTTCTCCTGGGTGTTGCCGTGGGCGGCCGCCACCGGACAGAGCAGCAGCAGGGCGATGAGGACAATTTTTTTCACTGGTTGACTCCTTGATGTGCGAGGGACGGTTGCGGCCGGAGCCCTTGGCGGCGAGGCGCCGCCGGTGCCGACCGTTGAAGGGTGGGGAAGCCGCCGGGAGCCGAATATTTCCTCCCGGCGGCTTTGTGGCGGAACGGTTGCGACGATCAATGGCCGGCGGCGAGCATCCGCTGGGCCTCATGTTTGATCTCCACCAGATCCTTTTTCATCTCGGCCAGGCCGTACCAGGTCACATAGTCGGGGTTCATGTGAAAGGCGCCCTGGAAGGCCCGCATGCGGTGTTCGAGGAACATCACGTAGAGGGTCTGCTCGATGGGGGTTATGGCATCGTAAAAGGTCAACAGGTCCGGATAGGCGATCTTGTTGGCCTGGGGCTTGATAATCCCTTTCCCGTAGAGATCGGCGACGATCTCGATGCCTTCGGCCATCAGCTTGTCCGCTTCCTTGATCATGGCGTCGGCGTTGGCGAGGTTGGTCTTGGCGTAGTTGCTGCTGTGGCACTTGCTGCAGACCTTGATCATCCGGTCGCGCTCCGCCTGCCACTCCTCCTTGCTGAGGCGGGCGACCTTGCCGGCCTTGACCACGTCGAGGCGGCCGGTGGCGTTGCCTGCCGGATCAAGCACCTGGAGGCCCTTGAGGATGGTAGCCCGGTAACCCATCCATTCGGCATCGTCTTCCGGCAGCCGCAGGGCCAGGAAACCCCAGGAGGTCATTACCCGGTGGTTGCCCTCCTCCATGTGGCAGGTCTGGCAGGTCGGCGCCCGGCCGGTGTCGCCCTCGGTCTGGTAGATGACGCCGTGCTTGGAGCCGGACCACATCTCCCACTGAGGATGGTCGAAGCCCATGTGGCAGGTACGGCAGGCCTCGGGCTTCTTGGCCTCGGCCTTGGAGAACTTGTGGCGGGTATGACAGGAATCACAGGGTGAGCCGAATGGGGATGCCGCGCGTTGTTCCTCGGTGCGCGCCCCGACCTTGTGGCAACCGCCGCAGCCTTTCAGGCCCTGGATATAGGGGTGGGGCTGGATACCGTTGGTGGGCATGGCCGACATGGCGACCCAGGCCAGGGCATGCTTGCCTTCGGCGTATTGACCGTGCTGCTTTTGATGGCATTTCTGGCAGGTCTTTTCAGTGGGCATGGCCGCCTTGGCGGTGTCGTTGGCGCCGGTGTGGGCGGTGCCGTGGCAATCGGCGCAATCGGTGCCGGCCTTGCCCATGGCCCCGCCGAGAAAGTCCTTTACCACCCCGGGGGTGACCTTTTTGTGACAGCCGATGCATTTGCTTTCTCCGGCCAGCACCGTGGCTGGCGCCGCCAGCAGGAGGCCGGCGAGGCATGCCAGGGAAAACCCTTTCATAAATTGCTTCATTGTCTCCTCCGTAAATTGTTTGGTTGCGGGTAAGCTCCTGCCCCATGTCGAAGGTATGTATCGGCTACGCCGGAATGGGGCATTGACTTAAGTCAAACGGGACTCTCTTAGGGAGGTGCGGCGAAAAAAAAATGCCCCTGTGCCGGGTCGGCGACAGGGGCATTTGTATGGTGACGGGGCGATCCGCGTGTATTCGCGCCGATCGCTGGTCTTAAAAACCGTTACCGGTTGCCGGTGGGTGTCCGGCGGGGGGCGCGGTTGGCGTTATGGGCGTTGTTGTTCGCCTTCCGTTGCGGAGACAGGCCGAAGGTGCTGGCGGCTGATGATGCCGCCCGGCTGCGGGGAGCGCGGGGTCTGCCGGAAGACGGGCCGCCTGCGCCGGAGCGGGCCGAGGGGCGGGATTGGGGCCGTGCTCCCGACCGGACGGGGCGAGTTGGCGACTCGCTCTCCTGGGGGACCGGCGCCGAGTAGTCGAAGCCGTCGAGCTGTTGCTGCTCAAGCCGCTTGCCGAGCAGCCGCTCGATGGCCCGCACCTGATCCTGCTCGTCGCGGCTGGCGAAGCTGAACGCCTGACCGCTCCGTTCGGCGCGGCCGGTGCGGCCGATGCGATGCACGTATGCTTCCGGGGTTTCGGGCATGTCGAAGTTGATCACATGGGAGATGTCTGCCACGTCGATGCCCCGGGCGGCGATGTCGGTGGCCACCAGCACTCGCACCTTGCCGGTTCGGAAGCTGTCCATTACCTCGCGGCGCCGGTTCTGGCTCAGGTTGCCCTGGAGGGCCGCGGCGCTGTGGCCCGCCTTTTCGAGCTTCTTGGCGAGCCCCTTGGCGCCGTGCTTGGTGCGGGTGAAGATCAGGGTCCGGCCGCCCGTGTCGTGGCGCTGCATGAGTTCCAGCAGCAGCGACGGCTTCAGGTGCTTGGCCACCGGGAAGAGGGCCTGGGCAACGGTTTCCGCCGGTTTCTGGTGGGCGATCTGCACGGTGACCGGATCGCGGAGGATGGCGTTGGCGAGCCCCCGGATGTCCTGGGGCATGGTGGCCGAGAAGAGCATGTTCTGGCGTTCGGCCGGCAGGTACTTCATGATCCGGCGGATGGCGGGAAGAAAGCCCATGTCGAACATCTGGTCCGCCTCGTCGAGCACCAGCATCTCCACCCGGGAGAGGTCCATGGCCTTGGCGTCCAGGTGGTCGAGCAGTCGGCCGGGGCAGGCGATGACGATTTCGGCCCCTTGGCGGAGCTGCTGGAGCTGGCCACCTTTGCCCACCCCGCCATAGATGGTGACGGTGCGCAGTTTGGTCTGGCGGCCCAGCTCGCGAGCCGAGTCGTTAATCTGCTCGGCCAGCTCCCGGGTCGGGGCGACGATGAGCGCCCGGACCCTGCCCCGGGGGCCGCTCTGCAGCCGTTGAAGGATAGGGAGCAGGAAGGCTGCGGTTTTGCCGGTGCCGGTCTGGGCCAGGCCAAGGATGTCGCGGCCGGCAAGCGCTGACGGCAGGGTCTGCCGCTGGATGGGGGTGGGGGCGGTGTAGCCGCAGGCGTTGATGCCGGCGGTGATTTCGGGTTTCAGGTCAAACGATTGAAAGGGCATTGATACTCCTCTTGCCGCCGTGGCACCTTGCGGTTGATTCCGCAGTCGGTGAAACGGCATGGATATGTTTGGCGGCGGTGGCCGGAAAAGCCTGCACGGCCGCCGTGACGGATCAATAAAAAACAGACCACCGCCGGCCTGGCGGACGGTGTTCTTCTCTGGTGCGAAGGATACTGCTGTCGAGTAGGGAAAAAATGATCACTCACAGGCTTTTTTCCAGCCTGTGGCGTTTCTTGGAACAAACGCGGGCGGGAAGGAAGCACTTTGCAGCACGTGTCGGGCACGAACAATAATTAAGAATTTGTAACCATACAGCATCGCGCGGCTGTTGGCAATGTTTATTTGTGGCACCTGCGTCCGCTTACCGGGGCAGGTTGCCTGAAAGCAACCTGCAACTTCCGGCTCCCCTTTTTCCTGGTAGTCGCCGTGGCGGCAAAAGCTGCTTGCCACGGTTGGTAAATCGAGTAGAATAACCATTCGTAATCGGCAGGCAATGCTTTTTTAGGAGGGGAGAGGGAGCGGATGCAGTGTGAACGGTGCGGTACGTTAATGGCCCTGGGAGCAGAAACCGCGCATAACGGCCGTTTTTTGTGCCGTAAGTGCTATCTGGATGTCTTGTCGCCCTCCGGGGTCTGCGAGTCTTGGATCCTGCGCGACACGCGGCGGTGGCAGCTCACCGACGTGCAGCAGCGGATCATCGCCCGCCTCCAGGTCGGCAACGCCTCGCTGGCCGATCTGGCCGCCACCACCGCCCTGGCGGAGACGGATCTCGAAAGTGCCTTGGGCCGCCTGGAACGCCTGCAAATGGTGCGTGCGGTGGGAAAAGATGGTACAAAGGTTTTTCAGTTGACGAGACAACCCTCTGCCTGACCCCCCACCCCACCTTTTTGGACAAGCGAGGCCAAGATGACCGATCCCAGCCAGGAGGCACCGCCGGCAATCGACAGCAGGCTGCTTCCCATTCTCCGCCAGGCCCTGGATGTGGTCCGGATGATCCTCTTCAAGGAGTTGCGGGACTATTTCTCGGCCACCCGGCCGGACCGGGCCAACGAAGCTGGTCGGCTCGCCGCCGGGGTTTTGAACGATCTTTTCGGGGTGGCCAACCCCAACGAGGCTTACATCGCCTTCATGGACGCCAACCGCGAGGAGATCGACACGGCGCTGGCCGACTTCCCCAGCCGTTTTGAGCGGTTTCTCATCCCGCTGACCGACGCGCTGCGCATGCAGTTCCTCTGCGATTCCTGCGAGGGGCTTGATGACAGCACCGATTTTCTGGTCCGGGCCAAGGAGCGCGGGGTGCTGCTCGCCGAGCGCGATTTGCCCCTGCCGCACCACTTCCTGGAGTTGGTCCGCCGCTTGGGGGCCGCCTACGGTCTGGTGTCGCCGCCATCGGAGTCAGCCCGGGCCTGATTTCCCCCCCCCTCCTTGAGCCCTAACCCCTTACGTAGACGTATAAAACGAACTATATCAAAAGTTGGGCTGGAAACGGCGGTGTTGCCTGTGCCCCTCTGTGATATAGGCTCGCGTCTGAACTCAGTCCTTTTCGCCCCAGCCGGCCGTGGCCAGGCTGCGGCCGATCATCTCCTGCAGCCACTGCCAGCCGTGGTCCCCGCTGGCGGCCGGAAACTTCTGACTCACCTCCAGTTCGATGCCCAGATACCGTTCCTCGGGAAATTCCCGGCGCAGGGCGGTGGTAAAGCCGTCGGCCACCCCGCGGTAGGGATAGTTGCGCCGCAGCCGCAAGCCTGGGGCCAGCCGGGCCAGGGCGGTTAGCCAGTCGTGGCAGAACGCCTTCTCCGGGTTGCGGCGCGGATCGTAGAGCAGGGCGAAGTCGGCCCGCCGTTCCGTGTCGTCGAGCCAGGGGGTAAAGGTGTGGACCGAGAGGTGGAGCACGGTTGCGCCCCGGGAGACGATTTCGGTCATGGCGGCGGTGGCCGCCTGGCGGTAGGGCAGGTAGTGGTCGCGGAGCAGGGCCGCGCGTTCGTCGGCGTCGAGCTCGGGGGCGAAGAGGTGGCGGTGGCCCAGAGAGCGGTTGCAGTCCACCAGCAGTCGGGAGACGGTGGCGGTAAAGCAGGGCGCGGAGAAGCGCTGGGACAGCCGTTTGGCCAGCTCGAGCGCCCCGGGATCGTAGGCGCAGTGGGTGTCGAGCAACTGCGGTCGGTCGGCAAAGAGGAGGGCGTACCGCCTGGGCAGATGGTTGGTGGCGTGTTCGCAGGTGACGACGAGTTGGTGAGAAGCGGGCAAGGCGATGCCTCTTGGGGCGAAAGGGTTGATCATGCCTTTCTTTAAGGAAAGTCGGTTCGGTGAATGATTGTCAAAGGAATGTTCAATTTCAGGACTTGTCTATCCGAATCGATTTGCTGGCCGGAAAGGGCGGCTGGAACGCGCGACGGTTGTTCAGGGCTCAAACAGGCGGCTCTGGACCAGGCAGTCGGCCAGTTCCCGGTAGAGGGCGACAAGGCCCGAGTGCGAGCAGTCGCCGGCCAGCCGTCGGCGGATCCGGCTCGCCAGGGTTCCCTGGTCGAGGATCACCGCCAGCTCGGGGGCGAAGTCTGCCGGAGCCCGGCCGGCCCGGTCGAGTTGGGCGAGGATGTGCCGCCAGAGGCGGCCGGCGGTGGCCGGCGTGCCTCTGGCGAGGCCGAAGAGGGCGGCATAGGCGGGATTCTCGATTATCGCTGCCTCGCCGTCCTGCACCGTGGCCGTGAAGATGGCGGCGAGCGGTTCCACCTGCCAGTCCTGCTGCGCGTGGAAGGGCGCCCATTCCTCCTCGACGAGTGCCTTGAGGGTGGCGAAGATCAGGCTGGCGATGGCAAGATCGGCCCGCGGGCACTCCTGGATGTCGAGCACCCGGATCTCGATGGCCGAGCGGTCGAAGCGGGCAATGGCCCCCCTGGCGTTCAGCCATTCGTCCTGGAGGATGCCCTCCGGATCCAGGGGGGCGATGTCCCGGTACATCCGCTGGAAGATCTCGCGGTCGTAGTCGGCGTGGCTGAAGACCGGTTCGGGGATCACCGCCCCGGTGATGGAGGGGATGCGGCTTGAGTTGGTGCGGTAGACCGTCAGTCGATGGTCGAGCGCCTGCTGGAGCCGGCCGTCGACGACGGGGGTGCTGGCGGCGAGTGCGGGCAGCAGGGGCAGGAGCAGGCGAATGGCGGCGTGCAGCCGGCCGAACTCCTGGTCATCGGCAAAGGGGAGGTTCAGATGCACCGACTGAAGGTTCGACCAGCCGTGGCCCCGGCAGTCGAAGATGCGGTTGTACGCCTCGTAGATCTCGTTGTAGTGGTGTGGCCAGAGGCGGGTTTCCCTGAAGGGGTCCATCCAGGGGTGGGCGCCGGTGGGCAGCAGCCGCGCGTTGTGCTCGGCGAGGATGCCGTTGATCCGGGCGATGTCGGCCTCGAAGAGCGGCAGGATGGCGGGAAGCGAATCCACCGGCAGCCCGGTCTTGAGTTCGATGACGTGGAGCGCCAGTTCGTTGGACCAGCAGATGCCGGGTTTGAGGTACTCCGGTGAGTAGGAACCGGTCACCGCGTGGAGCACCCGGTCGGTGATCGGCTTGACGTCGAGGGTATCGGCATCGACGATCATGTACTCCAGTTCGATGCCCAACCCAGCGAAAAGCCCCAGCGTGAGGTTGCTGCTCATGGTTTTTCCGTCAGCCGTTCGGTGCGGCGTTCGATACGGGTGAGAAAGTATTGCATGATGAGCCGGTAGAGGTCGTCTTTGAGGAAACGGTCCTCGATGCCGGCGTCGATGTTGGGGTTGTCGTTGACCTCGATGACGTAGACCTTGTGGCCCACCTGCTTGAGGTCAACCCCGTAAAGGCCGTCACCGATCAGGTTTGCCGCCTTGAGCGCGGTCTGGATCACCTTGACCGGCGCCTCGGAGATGGGGATGGTGTCGAAGGTGCCTTCGTCCATCTTGGTGCCGTCCTGCTTGCGCTGGATGATCTGCCAGTGGTCCTTGACCATGTAATAACGGCAGACGTAGAGCGGTTTCTTGTCGAGCACCCCCACCCGCCAGTCGAAGGGAGTGGGCAGATACTGCTGGCCGATGATCAACTCCGAGTCGTTTAAGAGCCGTTTGCCCTTGGTGAGCAGCTCGTGGCGGTCCCTTACCTTCTGCACCCCCTGGGAGAAGTAGCTGTCCGGTTTTTTGAGGATACAGGGCAGCCCCAGCTGTGCTTCCGCCTCGGCCAGGTTGTCCTTGTGGATGATCATGGTTTTGGGGATGGGCACCTTGTGGTGTTCGAGGAGTTCGGCGAGAAAGACCTTGTTGGTGCACTTCAAGATCGACTCCGGGTCGTCGACCACCGCCAGCCCCTCGGCGGCGGCGCGGCGGGCAAAGCGGTAGGTGTGGTGGTTGACGTTGGTGGTTTCGCGGATGAAAAGGCCGTCGAACTCGGCAAGCCGGCCGTAGTCGTCGCGGGTGATCAGTTCCACTCCGAGCTGTAGCGCCGCCCCTGCCTTGATGAACTTCCGGAGTGCCCGGTCGTTGGAGGGCGATTCCTTCTCATCGGGGTTGTGGAGGATGGCGAGGTCAAAGCGGGTCGGCGGTTTCTTGGCGATCCGCTGCCGCTGGCGGCTGAAGAATTCGCTGGCCACCTCGAAGACAAAGGGGCGGTGGGAGTCCGGAATCTCGCTGCCGGCAATGGGGTTGATGGACTGGAGCACCCATTTCTTCTGGTAGACGAACTGGGCACGCAGAAGCGGGGCTTGGAACATCTTGAAGAGCTGGGCGCTTAAGCGGTCGTAGCGTTTGGCCAAGTTCTGGCCAAAGTAGATGCTGAGCACGAACTTGTCCGACTGGATGGGGGCCAGGCTCTTCTGGATCAGGGCGTCGAGATCGTCGGAGACGAAGCGGACCATGGTCTGCGACTTCATGTCCTGGATGGTGACCAGGCGCGGCACCGGCTTGTGGCCCCGGGCCTCGGCCAGCAGGGAAACGTAGTAGCCGGCCGACTGGTAGCGGTAGGATTTGCAGAGGTTGAAGACCTTGACCCGCCGCAGGGTGGAGTAGGACGGATCGGTGAGATAAGAGCGGGCGGTGACGATCTCCACTCCGGGCAAATTCAGAGGCCAGTTCTTAAGCACTTCGACGATGATCAGGGTCGTCATGGGCGGCTGCTCCGGGCATGTTTTTTGTGCGGTTCGATGATCAGCAGGTTGCCGTCATAGGTCAGGATGCCGAGCAGGATGGCGCCCAGCAGCCGGTCCATGACCACTTCGTAGTATTGGCCAACGCCCAGCGGGTTTTGACGCAGGGGATCGGCCACCAGCACGGTACGCTGTTCCCGGTCGTACCCGCAGAGTACCACGAAATGGCCCGAGGGGTGGCCCTTGATGTCATCGTATTCGTTGCGCGGTCCGTACTCGCGGGCGCAGTGGTAGAGGTAGGTGGCGGAGAGGCCGCAGAGGATGGGCTTACCCTGCTTGAGGTACTTGCGGATCAGGCTGGGGGTGAGGTCGTGGAAGCGAAGGGTGCCGCCCAGGCGCAGAAAGTCGAGATAGGCGGCGGTGGCCACGGCGAGCTTGGGGTTGTGGTGCTTGACCGCCAGCTGCCGGGCCAGGCGGTCTTCGAGATCGCCGATGGGGGCGGTGAACCAGGTGGGGTCGAAGACCTGCAGGTTGTAAGTGTAGATGGTGGCCCGGTAGCCGCGTCGCAGGGCATGGCAGGCGAGCAGCACCTCCAGGGTACCGCCGCCTTCAAGTACCCTCACCTCGGCGATGATCTGCGCCAGGTGCATGGCGTCGCCGTAGTACCGGTACAACGCCTGCAGGCAGGTGGGGCCGCAGGTGGTGTCGTCGGGCTGGGGCAGAATATCAAGGGTGAGGCGGGTTTCCATTGTGGTGCAGTGGCATCCTTTCGCACAGGGTCGTGTTCGCCTTCATACCTCTCCGGCTGCAAAAAGCAAGCAGGAAAATGGTGGCGCTTTACGAAACAATGATTTTTTTGAGTTTTTCTTCTGCGCCGTGGTTTTCGGCCAGCACCAGCAGGATATCGTTTTCCTGCAAGGTGGTGGCGCCGCGCGGGATATGGACCTCCTGACCACGCTGGATGGCGACCACCAGCAGGTCGTCGGGCAGGGCCAGTTCGGTGAGGCTCTTGCCGACGGCGGCTCCGGCGTCGAGTTCGATGAGTCGCAGGCCTCCCTGCACGGCCAGCGAGAAATCGAGGCGGTTAACACCGTGCAGAGCGCCGGCGATCTCGGCGGCGGCGGAGAGTTTGGGGGCGATGATCCGGGTGACGCCGATTTCCTGACAGGCGGCCCTGAGCCCCATGCGGTTGAGTTTGACGATGATCTTCGCCACCCCCAGCCGGTGGCCGAGCATGGCGATTACCGTGTTGATGGGGTCGGCCGAGGTGGTGGCCACCAGGGCGTCGGCTTCGGCAAGCCCCGCTTTCTTGAGGAGTGCCGGGTCGGTGCCGTCGCCGTGCAGCACCAGACCGTCCACGGTGGCGGCGAGTTCGGTGCAGGTCTTCTCGTCGCTGTCGATGAGCACCAGTTCGTTGCCGCCCCGGCGGCTCAGGATACCGGCCAGTTCCCGGCCGATATCGCCCATTCCCACGATAACCACGCGCATTTTTTTAACTCCTTGCCTGAATCCGTGAGCGTCCGGCCGCACGCCATCCCGGCCAGCCGGTGGCCATTGGCGTTTGGCGGAACCGAACCAAATCATGATATTTCCCCGACAGCCAACCGCTAACTGCTATTCCCTGGCCGGACGCCACCAGCGGCCCGGATAGAGGGTGGCGAGCACGGGCAGGATTTCGAGTCGCCCGGCCCACATGTCAAAGATCAACACCCCCTTGAGGGCGGCCGGGAGCGCCGGGCCAGTGATCCCCACCGACAGCCCCACGGTGCTTAAGGCCGAGGTGCTTTCGAACAGGGCGCCATCGATGGGGAAGCCGCCCAGGGTCAGGGCCAGGGTGGAGCAGGCCAGGATGGCGAGGTAGAGGGCGACAAAGGCCAGCAGCTGACGGATTTCGGCGTCGTGTATCGGGGTGCCGTCGAGTTTGGTGGTGAGCACCGTTTCCCGGGGCAGCAGCAGTTCGAGGAGCTGCCGGCCGGCCACCTTGGCCAGGACCAGCAGCCGGCCGATCTTGATGCCGCCGGCGGTGGAGCCGGCGGTGCCGCCGATCACCATCAGCAGGATGGCGAGAAAGCGGATGGCGTGGGGCCATTGGTCGGGCGGGGTGAGGCAGAAGCCGGTGGTGGTGAGCGCCGAAACCATCTCGAAGAGCCAAGGGATGAGGCGGTGGGGCGCAAAGCCGCTGACCGCAAAGGCGATGAGGGTGGCGGCCGCGGCGATCACGACGAGGGCGCGGAGTTCTTCGTCGCGGCGGACGCGGTCCGGATCGTGGCGCAGGAAGTAGTAGAGGGGAAAGCTCACCGCGCCAGCCAGCATGAACAGGGCGACCACCAGCTGGACGGCGGGGGCGGCGCCGTAATGGCCGATGCTCGCCGCGTGGCTTGAAAATCCGCCGGTGGAGAGGGTGGCGAGCACGTGGATGAGGGCGTCGAAGGGGGCGAGGCCCACGGCCAGAAAGGCGAGGAAGCCCAGGCCGGTGAGGGTGAGGTAGGCCCTGAACACCACCCGGGCAGTGGCGATGACGCTGCCCACCAGATTCTCCTCGCCGAACTCCGAGGCATAGAGGGCGGAGGCGGCCTGGCCCGGCCCCATCAGCACTACCAGGGAGAGGACGATGATCCCGGCGCCGCCCAGCCACTGGGCATAGGCGCGGAAGAAGAGGAGGGTGCGGGGGAGGGCGGCGGCGTCCAGGGTGCTCAAGCCCGTGGTGGTGAAACCGGACATGGCCTCGAAGAGGCTGTCGATGAACGGGGCCACGGTGAGGAAGGGAACCGAGCCGGCCAGGGCGAAGAGAAGGTAGGCAAGGGCGGTTACCACCATGGCCTCGCGGGCTCCGAGTTCCGGCGTCCAGGGCTGGGATGGGAAGCGGCCGAGGAGCGCGGCCGTGACGGCGACACCGGCAAAGGTCGCGGCCAGTCGCCAGTCGGCGGAGAGCAGCGCCATGGCGAGCGGCACCATGAGCAGCAGGGCCAGCAGCCGCAACAGGGCGCAGAGCACGGTGTGGACGCCGCGCAGGTCAAGGGGGGCGATGAGGCGGGTTAGATGCATGGGCGGCTCTGGCGGCGTACGTGCAAGCCTTCACATGGCACCGAATCTGCGGCGAAGTCTGCGCGTACCCCAAATGGTAGAGCGAACAGGCCGATGCCGCGCGTCTCCGGCATCCCGTAAAGGCGTACAGTGGTCGGTTCAAACTCCGAACACGAGTTGTTTCACCCCTCGGATGGATTGACGGCGGTGAGGTGTGCCGTTCCTTCCGATGAGTCTATCACTGCCGACCGTTTTTTTGTCAAATGAAAATGGGGGATGCCGGCGCCTGTTGCCAAATAGAAAAATATAAAAAAAGCTGCGGGTTGCCTCGGGTTGGGATAAAGATAGGCAGGTTGGTTAGAGAATTCGGTGACCATCTCTCTTCCCGGAGGAGCGCAGCATGCCCCGCGACAACTACACCTTTGCCTACGGTCCCTACGGCAACACCGAGAAGATCCTTACCCGCGCCCGGGGCATCGAGGTTTACGAAAACAGCTTCAGCAACAAGGGCACCTCCTTTACCCTGGAGGAACGGCGGCTCCTGGAATTGGAGGGCGCCCTGCCGCCGGCGGTTCGGCCGCTGGCGAGCCAGGTGGCCAACTGTCAGCGTCGAGTGGCAGAAAAAGCAAGTGACATCGAAAGGTTCGTCTATATCCGAGAACTCTTTGACCGCAACGTCACCCTGGCCCATGCCCTGATCGCGAGCGACATCACCCGCTACCTGCCGATTATCTATACGCCTACCGTGGGGCTTGCCTGCCGCCACTACTCCTCGTTGTTCCGCAAGGCCAACGGCCTTCACTTCTATCCCGGCAATATCGAGCGGGCCGAGGCCATTCTCCGGCGATACGCCCATCGGCAGATCCGGGTGGCGGTGGTCACCGACAACCAGGGGATCCTGGGCATCGGGGATCAGGGCGCCGGCGGTATCGCCATCTGTGTCGGCAAGCTGATGCTCTATACCCAAGGGGCCGGCATCGCCCCTTGGCACTGTCTGCCGGTGTCGCTCGACGTGGGCACCGACAACCACGAACTCCTCGCCGATCCCGATTATCTGGGCTGGCGTCATGAGCGGTTGCGCGGCACCGCCTACATCGACTTCGTGCAGCGCTTTGCCCGCGCCTTCAAGGCGGTTTTCCCCCACGCCCTTTGCCAGTGGGAGGATTTTTCCAAGCAGAACGCCTTTGCCATCCGCAACGCCTACCTCCACGAGATGATCTCCTTTAACGATGATATCCAGGGCACCGGTGCGGTGGCCATGGCGGCCATCCTTGCCGCCATGCGGATCAAGGGTGAGTCCCTGATCGATCAGGTCTTTCTCGTCCATGGCGCCGGGGCCGGCGGAGTGGGGATCGCCGAGCAGCTGGAAACGGCGCTTACCGCCGAGGGGCTCTCGGTTGCCCAGGCCCGAGCCCGGATCTTCACCGTCGATCGGCGGGGGCTGGTGACCCGCGACCGGGATCTTGAGCCGTACAAGCAGTCCTTTGCCAAGGATCCCGCCGCGCTTCCCTGGTTCAAGGATGCGGAAGACCGCCGGCTGCTCCAGGTGGTGCGCAAGGCTCGCGTGACGGTGCTCATCGGTACCTCGGGCCAGGGCGGCGGCTTCGACCGGCAGGTGGTGGCGGCCATGCTCGCCAACAGTGCGCGGCCGGTGATCCTGCCGCTCAGTAATCCCACCGACAAGACCGAGGCCACGCCCGGCGATATCGAAGCGTGGGGCGACGGGCGAGTGCTTGTCGCCACCGGCAGCCCCTTTCCGCCCGTGGCGCGGGGGGGCGAGTCGGTGCGGGTTGGCCAGTGCAACAACGTCTTTGTCTTTCCCGGCGTGGGGCTGGGAGTTCTCGCCTCGGGAGCGAGCGAGGTGCTCCCCGAGTTCTTTACCGCCGCGGCCCACGCCGTGGCCGCCATGGTGCGCGACGAGGATCTCCGGCAGGGGATCCTGTTGCCCGAGGTGCGGCAGTTGCGAGTCATCTGCCGGCAGGTGGCGCTCGCGGTGGGCAAGGCGGCGATCCGCGCCGGCGTGGCCGGCAGATGCGCCTTCAGCGCGTTCCAGCACCAGAACGACCCTGCCCGGCTGGCCGAGTTGCTCGATGGCATGGCCTGGTTGCCCGACTATCTGCCGGTGGAATCCCTCTAAACGGGAACAAGGGCGTTTCCGGTTCGAAGCCCAAAATGGTCGCATTCTCCCGAGGTGGGACTGGTCAGCAGTGCCGCGGGGAAGCGATCGCGGGGCGACGCCGGAGGAGGTGCTGCTGGCCGGATAAGGAAAAATTGCCTTTTGGGGACGGCAGGTGCTATCGTTTGGTCAGTCCAGCCCCCCTTGGGGCCGGTGCCGGACGTTTTGCCGATCTTATCAGGAGAGGAGCGGGCGATGGCGGCCAATATCCAAGACGTTCTTGCCTATGAGCTGAAAAAGGAGATTGCCGACCGCTACTTCGGCTTCCGCAAACTCATCGAGGAGGACAAGCTCGATCTCACCGAAAAGTTCCGGCAGTACTCCTTTATCCTCGAAAAGCGTATCAGCTTCGATCTCATCCGTATCTATATCCTGCTCAAGGACGAGGAACTCATCCAGGCGTTTCTCGATCTGATCAAGCTGCGGCAACACCTCTTCTACGACCCTTATCTGGTGCAGTCCCAGGAGATTCGCAACCGCGTCTTCGAGGGGGTGCGAATCAGGGGCCTGACCCGCTTTAACTGCTTTCGGAATCTGGTGGAAGACTGCTACGAGCGGCTGGCCTTCCATGTCGAGCGCTACCGGGAGAAGTTCGAGGAACTGATGGCTCTCCATGACGACATCGACGAAGAGATCAAGGTCTTCTATCGGCAGAACGACCTGGGCACCATCATGGGCTTTCTTCGTTCCTTGGGCAACCCTACGGTGAGCGGCGGCATGGAGGGTGGCATGGAGATCGGCCTCACCGAGGTTCTGGAAAGGAAGTTGGCCGTGGAGGCCCCCTTGCCCATCGAGCACTATCTGCCCCTCATCTCCCCTCTGCCGCCTTACGAAAAGGTTGCCGGGGAGTTGAAGGAGTTGCTGAAACGTGCCTTCCCGCTGCACAGTGACGAGTTTCTCGACTCGGTCATTGCCCGAACCTTCTTTCCCCTCTGGCGCTAACCCCTTACTGGCTGTCGCCACATGCCAGGGGGGGATATTGTTCATGCCAGCCGTCTCGCCGGAGGCAAGCGGCTCGACGGCGCTTGCGGGCGACCGGAAAAAAACGTCTTTTGTCTTTGCAAGGCGGCCCATCTGTGTAATATATGAATAAAATCGTTGTAATTTTGTCGTTTTGTGATGCCGGTCGCGGTCACGAATGACCGGGTGGCTCCGTAATTGGTTGTTTTTCCGTGCCGGCGGCCCCTCTACAGCGGTTTTTCGGAAATATTCCTTCTGGTTGTTCACCTTTGCCGGGAGTTCCGCACAATGTCCGAAACCGACTCCTCGTCCTCCAAGGCCAGCAACAAACTCTTCCGGCTCTCCGAATGCCCCATGCTGGGCCTTTGCTTCAATACCAGTATTACCGGCAAACTGGTGGGCATGCTCATCGTGTCGTTGTTCGGCTTCAGTCTGGTCACCATTCAGCATTCGCTCGCCCTGCGGGCCATTGACAGCCGGCTGGCGGAACTGCGGGACCAGAGCATGCCGCAGTACAAGGTGAGTCAGTACGTGCTGCGGCAGTTGAACGGCTTCAAGATCTCCCTCCTCCATATCCTCAGCGAGGAGCCGACGGGCGGTGGGAACGCCGAGTTCAACCGCGACGTGGTGCTCAACCGCCAGCGGATTGATGAGTTCCGGAGGATGGTTGCCACCCTGCGGACCGGGGGCACCATTCACGACGTGGCCCGCATCTCCAACGAAACCCTGGATGTTTTCAACGTCGCCCCCATGCCCAAGGCGTCGCCGATGTACGGCACCCTCAACGACATCGACGCCGCCCTCACCGACCTTGACGCGTCCTTCACCACCTTTACCGACGCCGTCTTTCACCACGCCGACAAGGACAAACGCGCCGAGGCACTGGAAGACCTTCTCGGCTCCATGGACGATCTCTACGGTCTGCTCATCACCTTCAGCATGGAGGTGAACAGCGAGCACAAGGGGGTCGTTGCCGATGCCTTCAGGATACTGCACAGCTCCAAGCGCACCTCCATCGTCATCAGCCTGGTGGCGGCGGTGGTGTTGAGCCTCGGCACCATCCTCTACATCCTGATGATCGTCCAGCCCCTGAAGACTATCCTCGAGAACATCAAGGGCATTGCCAAGGGTAAGGGCCGCCTTACTCGCCAGATCGACGTCCGGACCAAGGACGAGGTGGGGCAGCTCGCCGTGCAGCTCAACAAGCTGGTGGACAATATCTTCAGCCTCAACAGCTTCAAGGCGATCATCGAGGAAGAGGAAACCACCACCGACGTTCATCGCCGGCTCGCCCAGCTGCTTCATGACCGTTACGGTTTCGACAAGGTCATCATCTACGAGCTGCTGGGCAACAGCAACAAGATGAGCGTCGCCTATGCCTCGGACCATGAACTGCTCTGTGCCGAAGAGGTGATGGCCGACGTCAACCTCTGCCGCGCCAAGCGCACCGGGCATTCCATCTCCTTCAGCCAGCATGCCGATATCTGTAAGCATTTCCCCTTTGCCGACAAGTATGTCCATCACTGCGTGCCGATGATCGCCGGCGGTCGGGTGATCGCCTTGGTGCAGTTCCTCCACGCCAAGAACTGTCCGGCCGACGAGCTGGAGCGATTCGAGGAAACCGTCAACTGGGCCATGCGCTACCTCAAGGAGGCGACGCCGGTGGTGGAGGCCAAGCGGTTTGCCATGGTGCTCAAGGAAACCACCCTCAAGGATCCCATGACCGATCTCTACAACCGGCGGTTCCTGGAGTCCTATGTGGACACCCTGGTGGCCAACTGCAGGCGCCGCAAGTCGAGCATCGGGGTATTGATGTGCGACATGGATTTTTTCAAGGAGGTCAACGACACCCACGGTCACGAGGCCGGCGATGCCGCGATTATCAAAACCGCCGAGGTGATCAAGAGCTGCGTGCGAGCCTCGGACATGGTGATCCGTTTCGGCGGCGAGGAGTTTCTGGTCCTGCTCATCGATGTCCGGGACCGGGCGGCGGTGGCCGACCTGGCCGAGCGGATCCGCAAGACCATGGAGATCACCGCCATCAAGTTGCCCGGCGGCGGCGTTCTGAAGAAGACGATGAGCATCGGCTACAGCGAGTTCCCCACCGACACCGAAGGTTTCTGGGAAGCGATCAAGTTCGCCGACGTGGCCATGTACCATGCCAAAGAGGAGGGGCGGAATCGCACCAGGGGGTTCAGTTCCGAGATGTGGACCCAAGAGACCTATTGACCCGGACCGCTTCGCCTCGGACCGATTCCGCCTTCCTTTCCCCCCGGCGCACCTTGCCGACGCCTTCCTGGTGCGGCGTTTGCGGCAATCAGGGTACCTCCCGGTCGCGCCGCCATCCGTTTGTCGTAAAATCCTTCCCAAAAGATTGAAAGAACGATATTCTTTCCGAGGAAGCTTGCCGTTTTGCGATGCCGGCCCGGGTGCTGCCTGGGGACGTGGGGGATAGAGAAGACGATGTGGGGCAGCGTGGAGAAATTACGTCTGGCGCACGGAGCCGTGGCCGTGGCCGTGGCGTGGTCCCTGGTCGTCGCCTTTTCCCTTCAGTGGAGTCTCTACCAGCACGACCGGGAGATCGTCTCCATTGCCCAGAACGTCGCCCGGACCAACCTCGACAAGGACGCCATTTTCCGACATTGGGGGGTTGTTCACGGAGGCGTTTATGTGCCGGTGACGCCGCAAACGCCCCCCAACCCCTATCTGGATCCCGAACTGGTCCCGGAACGCGAGATCACCACCCCCTCGGGCCGCCTCCTTACCCTGATCAATCCCGTCGACATGATCCGCCAGCTGTATGGCGCCCTGCCCGGTCAGAATCCGCCCCGGGCCCGGGTGGTCAGCATCAGGCCGCTTCGGCCCGAGGATATGGCCGACCCCTGGGAAGCGGCGGCCATCGCCGAATTCGCCCGGGGAGGCTCGTGTGAGAAGAGTGCCCTGCAGGGCACGGGCACCCAGCGTCAGGTGCGGCTGATGCGGCCGTTTTTCGCCAAGCAGCTCTGCCTTGAAAAATGTCATGCCGGGCATGGCTACCGGGAGGGCGAGGTCATGGGCGGGATCAGCATCACCGTTCCGATGGCCCCCTTTGTCTCGGCGGTCGAGGGACATGTGCAAGGTATCTGGATTGTCCATTTGCTGCTTTGGGCGCTGGGCCTGCTTGGGATCGGGTTGAGCTATGTGGGCATGTCGCAGCGCAACGATGCCCGGCAGAGGAGCCTTGAGGCGTTGCAGCGCAGCGAAGAACGGGTGCGGTCGCTCATTGAAAACGCCCTTGATATCATCACGGTGCTGGACAACGACGGCGTGATCATCTTTGAAAGTCCGTCCCTTGCCCGGGTTCTCGGCCATCAGCCGGTTAAGCTGCTGGGCCAACCGTTGACCGAGATCCTTCACCCCGATGATCGGCCCCGGCTGCGGGAGATACTGCATCGGCTGGCCGGAGCCCCCGAGGAGAGCGAAACCTTTGAGATGCGCTGCCGCCACCGTGACGGTTCCTGGCGGATCTTGGAGGCGGCGGGGAAACGGCTCAGCCGTAATCTGCCCCCGGCGGCCTACGTGATCAACAGTCGGGACATCACCCCTCGCAAGGAGGCCGAGGCCAAGCTCCTCTCCTACCAAGCCCAGTTGCGGTCCCTGGCCTCGCGGTTGTCGCTCGCCGAGGAGCAGGCCCGCCGCCAGATCGCCACCGGCCTCCACGAGAACATTGGCCAAAACCTGTCGGTACTCAACCTGAAATTGGGGGCGCTGCAACGGCAGGTGGCGGATTCCGAGATTGCGGCCCAGCTCCGGGAGGTGGCGGCCCTTCTCGACCTGACCATGAAGGACACCAGGAGTCTTACCTTCGAGTTGAGTCCGCCGATCCTCTACGACATCGGCCTTGAGGCATCGGTGAAGTGGGCGGCGGCGCGGTTTGCCCACCGGCACGGCATTGTCTGTCGCACCGAGGACGATGGGGCACCCAAGCCCCTTGACGAGGACCTGCGGGGCGTGCTGTACCGCTCGGTGTTGGAGGCGCTCAACAACATTCTCAAGCATGCCGCGGCCAAGACGGTGACCATCTCCATGCGCGAGCAGGCGGGGTGCATCCGAATCACCATTGTCGACGACGGGGTCGGTTTCGACCCCGAGGTTGCCTGCCGTACCGGCCAGACGGCGGGATTCGGCCTGTTCAGCATCCGGGAACGGCTGGAGCTTCTCAACGGCCGCATGGAGGTGGACAGTGCGCCGGGCAGGGGAACGCGGCTGGAAATGGAAGCGCCCCTTAAGGACGCAGCCGGGGCGCTGGATACTGTTCCGTCGTGAGGCCAGTCGGAGCGCTTGGCCGCGCCGCGCCGCCGACTACCAGGGTGCCGCAGCCCCCTTCCTGGCGTTGCCGCCAGCGATTGGCCCGCCGGACGTGGCGATGACGGGCGGCAAGGAAGCGGAAGACCTCGTCCAGGGCCGGGGGAGGCGGGCTGGTAAAGGGGCTGCCTGCCACCCGGTTGGCGGTCAGCAGGTGGAGGGTCAGTTCTGGAAACCGTTGCAGCCGGCGGGCGAGTTCGGCGAGTTCAGCGGGCCGGTCGTTGACCCCGGCCAGCAGCAGGTAGTTGATGCCGAGCCGCCGGCGTTGGCGCCGGGAGAGGCGCGGCCAGGCGGCGGCAAGGAGTCGCCACAGGGCCTCGAAGTCAGGGCCCCGGGGGATGAGGCGGCGGTGGGTGGCTGGAGAGCCGGCGTGGAGCGAAAGCATCAGACCGTTGTGGGGCAGGTTCAGGAAGGAGGCCAGCCGCGCCAAGGGTTGGCCGGTGGTGGTGAGCGATACCGGCAGCCCTGCTTTACGGCGCTCCAGCAGGAACCGCGCCACTACCTCCGGATTGGCAAGGGGCTCGCCGATTCCTGAAAGGGTGAGGCGGGCGGGACGGAACGCCCGCTCCCGGGCCGCCGCCAACTGGGCGTGAAGTTCGTCCAGGCGCAGGTTGCGTTGGAGGCCGCCGGCGCCTGAGGCGCAAAAGGGGCAGCCCATGGCGCAGCCCACCTGGGTGGAGAGGCAGAGGGTGCCGCTGCCGTAGTAGACTGCCTCAACGGCGAGGCCATCGGCAAGCGGGACGGCGAATTTGCTGTTATCGGCAACGGCCTGCCGAGGCGCGGCCGGCTCTGTCCCGGCCACGGGCTGTTTTGCGTTTCGCATCGGATTTCGTGGTCACGGCCGACTCACCGTCTGCCCCTGCGGGGGAGGGAGGCGGCCGGCTGGTGCAAGTTTTTGGTCGAGGAGATCAAGTTTCCCGTCAATACGCCGATATTACTACACCGGCAGGGGACTTGGCTGGCGGTTTGTGTTTTTTTGCGGCCGGATCACGTGGGCCAGGTGATCTGAAACGGGTTTTCCGTTGCAGATCGCTGAAAAAGCCCCTATGTTGGTTAATTTAAAGGTTATGATTTTTATGTCAGATCAACCAGGAACGGTCACCGAGGTTCCCATTCGCACCGACACCATCCGCCTTGGCCAGCTGCTCAAGCTTGCCGCCGTGGTGGAAAGCGGGAGCGAAGCCAAGGTTCGGGTACAGGGCGGCGAGGTGAAGGTCAACGGTGAGGTGGAAATCCGGCGCGGCCGGCAGTTACGGGCCGGGGACCGGGTGCAGATCGGTTCGCGGCACCTGCTGGTGACTGGCGGAGACGGTCGGCCGGCGCGGCCATGAGAACGTTTTTTGTTGGTCGGTGGCGTCTTGCCTGTTACTATGCAAAAAATGGGGGCATACCTTATAGACCGGTTGTTTTCTCGGTCTGAATCCGCGGAGATGCAAACCGGGCCGCGGCCCGGCGTTTCCGGTGGGAAGTGCCGTCTCTTGGCCGGGGGGCCGGGAGACATCGGCTGCCTGTCTGCGGAACAGAAGACTGAGATTGTTTGCTTTTCATGGCTGCCAAGGGCCTGTGGCTAGGGCATTCCGCTGTGGACAACAGTTTTTGAACGGCCACTCGTTACAAAACCGCATGGCAAGAGGGGAACAGCGCATGCAAGACAAACTGTTGATCGTTTTCACCAGTGAGCGGGGGAAAACAAGGTCGTATTCCATTTCCAAAACCAAACTGAAGCATGGCCTCTGCGCATCCCTGGTGGTGCTGGCGGTTCTTTCCGTGGTCAGCATCGCCGGATTCAAGTTTTCGTGTCAGAACGTAGCCTTGCGTCTGAAGGCGGCCACTCTCCAACGGGATCTCAATCAGGTCCGGTCGGTGTACGAGAATTTTCAGCAACAGGTGGCGGAGGAAGAGGCGGACAAGGAGTGCAAGCTGAAAACCGCGCTTACCGAGTTGAACAAGCGCAGCGAAGCCATCGAGTCGGTCCTCGACACCGTGGGCGTTGACGTGCAGGTGGCCGAAAATTCTGCCAACAGCGGTGGTCCCTTTGTCGGGCTTGGCAGTCAGAACTATGATGATCTCACCTTCAAGGTCGATCACTATCTCAAGACCATTCATTCCATTCCACTGGGGGCACCGCTGCCGGGGACGATCACGTCGCCCTTTGGCCGCCGCGTCGATCCCATCAACAACCGCCTCGCCTTTCATGAGGGGGTGGACATCAAGAACCAGCTCAAAACACCCATCAAGGCCACTGCCGACGGCGTGGTCGACGAAAGCGCTTTTTCCCAGGGCTTCGGCAACTACGTGGTCATCCGGCACGGCAACGGTTTCCGGACCCGTTTCTTTCACATGTTCAAGCGGCTGGTGAAGAGCGGTGACAAGGTCACCCGGGGACAGTTGATCGGTTACCTGGGCAACACCGGACGCAGCACCGGGGCGCACCTTCACTACGAGGTGCTGTACCACGGCCAGCCGGTGAACCCCATCAAGTTCATGCGGGTCGCCAAATACGTTGCGCAGTCTCAGGCCGGTGGCAAGGCGTCACCTTCCCTCAACCTCCAGTTCCAGGGGAAAAACGATGAATCTGTTCAAGAAGGACAAGGCGGAGAGTTTAAGCCCCAGTGACAAGGATGTTCCCCCCAGCATCATCGGCAAGGAGATGACCATGGTGGGCGATGTCTGCTTCAAGGGTAAATTGCGTCTGGACGGCAAGATCAAGGGCAACATCATGGGCGATTACCTCATTGTCGGGGAAAGCGGCAATGTCAACGGTGATGTCGAGGTGGCTCATTTGACCTGCCAGGGCAGGGTGGAGGGTAACGTCAACGTTAAGAAACTCCATGTCATCAAGGGTGGCACCATCAACGGCAAGGTGGAGACCACCGATCTGTCGGTGGAGTCCGGCGCAGTGCTCAACGGCGAGATCAAGTCCCGCACCAAGGATCTGCGGCTGGTCCCCGGCACCTCCATCCCCGAGGAAGAGTGGGAGGCGAAGCTTCAGTCGATTCCCAAAAAATAGCCCTTCCTGGGCTCAAGACGCATTCTCGCGCCCCTTGTCTTTTCCCGACGGTGAAGATGACAAGGGGTTTTTTGTGGCCAGGGAGGCGTTTCATCTGAAAGAATGCGGCCGGCAACCCTTTGCGCAGCCGTTTGCTGTGAGGAATTTGCGTCATGGAAGAGATGACGGTTATTCATAAACTCTATGCCACGGTGGTGGAGTTTCTCGTTCAGTACAGTTTTCAGATCATCGGTGCGGTCATCATCCTGCTGGTCGGCTTCAAGCTGGCCAACTGGCTGGCCCGGCTGGTGGCGGGGGTTGGCGAGCGGAAGAAACTCGATCCCACCTTCACCGGTTTCCTGGCCGGTGCGGTGCGGATCGTGGTCCTCGCCTTTGTGATCATCATCGCCCTGGGCAAGTTCGGCATCTCGGTGGCGCCCCTGATCGCCGCCGTGAGTGCCCTGGCCTTTGGCGGCAGTTTCGCCATCCAGGGGCCGCTGTCCAACTACGGGGCCGGACTTTCCATCATCATCAGCCGGCCCTTCGTGGTGGGAAACACCATCACCGTCAAGGGGGTGAGCGGCGTGGTGGATGAGATTCACTTGGCCTGCACCGTGCTGGCCACCGAAGACGGCGAACAGATCACCATCCCCAACAAGCACGTCGTGGGCGAGATCATCCACAACTCCTTTGCCAACCGGGTGGTGGAAGCGTCGGTGGGGATCTCCTACGGTGACGATCCCGCCCAGGCGATCCGGGTGATCGAGGCGGCCCTGGCCGGCATCGGGGAGATCAGCCGGGAACCAGCCCCCCTGGTGGGCATCGAATCCTTTGCCGATTCGGCCATCGCCATCGGCATGCGCTACTGGGTGCCCACCAAGAAGTACTTCCAGACCATCTACAGGGCCAATCTGGCCGTGCATCAGTCCCTGGCCGCGGCCAAGATCACCATTCCCTTCCCGCAGCACGACGTGCATCTGGTGCCGCCGTCGGCGGGAAGGGGCGAGCCGCAGGCATGAGAACGGTTTCCGCTCGGTTTCTGGCATGCCTGGCTGGGGCGCGGGTCAGCCGGCGATGAGGTAAAGCGCCGTGAGTGCCAATGCGGTGCCGCAGAGCTGGCGGAGGGTGAGGGGTTCCTTGAGGATCAGGACCGCCAGGAGCAGGGTGAGGAGGGGGTAGAGGGCGGTGACCGTGACTACCAGTGAGATTTTTCCCGATCGGGCCGCCTGGAAGTAAAAGAGGGTGCCCGCCATGCCGGCGACCCCGGTGAGCACGGCAAAGAGGATGCCCCTGGCGTTGGTCTCGGGCTTAAAGCCGAGCTGGCCCAAGGCGACGAGCCCCACCAGCAGGGCTCCCGCCGTCTCGTAGACCAGGGCCGAGCGGGGGGAGATATGGCCCATGGCGAGTTTGGGCAGAAATCCCCACAGCCCGTACAGGACGAGCGCCGCCAAGGCCGACCACCACCAGGCCGTCATCTATTCCCTCCTTTTTGTGCAACACATCTTTTATGCATTATCGCCGGCAATCTCTTGGAAGTAAGCGTTTGGCGATTGGCAAAACCGATTCAAATCAAAATATTCTTAATAGCCAAGAGCTAACGGCCACTACCCGCCAGGGCCTGTTCATATGCCTGTCTGGTCGCCGCCCCGAAACAAACGAAGACGATTTTGGCAATCCCCCCGCCCTCGGCCAGGGCGGCCCGGGCCTCGCGCACCGCGATGGAAGCCGCCGCGGCATGGGGAAATCCGTAGGCGCCGGTGCTCACCGCAGGCAGGGCGATGGTCCTGATCCCGTGCTGCCGGGCGAGCCGGAAGCAGTGGCGGTAGCAGCTGGCGAGCTTGTCCGCCTCCCCTCCGGCGCCGCCGTGCCACACCGGCCCCACGGTGTGGATCACGAACCTGGCCGGGAGGTTGTAGCCCCTGGTAATCCGGGCCTCGCCGGTGGGGCAGCCGCCGAGGGCGCGGCATTCAGCGACGAGTTTTGGTCCGGCAGCCCGGTGGATGGCGCCGTCCACCCCGCCACCGCCGAGCAGAGAAGTGTTGGCGGCGTTGACAATGGCGTCCACCTTCAATTTCGTGATATCTCCCTCCATCAACTCGATATCTTCATCCTTCCGGCTACTCATAGGGTAACTCTTCCTGATAGACTTTTTGCCTGGCCCTGGCCGATGCCTTGAGCACCCCCACCGGATCGAGATAGTCGAAAACCTTGGCCTGCTTGCCCTCTGCCGGCCGCAGGATGCGGCCCACCACCTGCAGCAGCCGTCCGCTGAACTTGATCGGCGTGGTGAGAAAGAGGGTGGAAAGGCCGGGGCAGTCGAACCCCTCGCCGATCAACTGCACCGTGGAAATGAGCACCCGGGTACGGCCCTCGCGTACGTCGTCGACGATGGCGGTCCGCTTCTCCTTGGCGAGCGCGCCGGTGAGCACCGGTGCCTCGAGGCCGCGTTCTGCGAGCAGCTCGGCGAGGCGCTCGCAGTGGGCCACCCGGTCGCTCACCACCAGCAGGGTGGCATCCCCCGTGCCGAGTTCGGCCATGATGTCGCCCACGATCTGGCGATTGCGGCCGTCATCGGTGGTGAGCGTGGTCATCAGGGCCTGGTAGTCGCCCCGGTAGGCAAAGGTGAAGCCGGTTTCCCGTTGAACGAAGAGGGGCTTCAAGACCGCGCCGGTGGCGTGGAGGTGGTGGCTGCTCACCCGGTGGACGGTGGCGCCCAGGTAGATGGCGATGAGTTTGGTGAGGCCGTCGCGGCGGAAGGCGGTGGCCGAGAGTCCCAACAGGTAGCGGCATGAAAAACCGGTGACCACCTCGGTGAAGAGCGAGGCCGGAACCCGGTGACATTCGTCGACGCAGAGCTGGCCAAAGTGGGGGGTGAGTTCGGCCAGGCGGTTCCTGGCCGAGTTGACGATGGCCACGGTCACCGGTTTGAGGTCGAAGTGGCCGTCGCCCACCAGCCCCGGCTCGATGCCGAGGAAGGTGGCGATGCGTTCCGCCCATTGATGGAGGAGTTCCTTGGTGTGAACCAGGATCAGGGTGGGCTGGCGTCGGCTGGCGATGGCCGCCAGCGCCACCACCGTCTTGCCCGAACCGGTGCCTGCTTCGAGGACGCCGAAGTCGCGGCCGAGGATGGCGGTGAGGGCCTGCTCCTGGTAGGGGCGCAGGGTGCCATGGAAGGCGAGATCCACCGGGTCGAGTTCGGTGCGCAGGTCGACGATCTCAGGCAGTTCTCCGATGACTTGCCGGGCGATCCCCAGTGCCTGCTTGGCAAAGCCCCGGGGGAAGCGAAATCCATCGGCCCGGTTCTCGAAGAAGTAGAGAAAGGGCTTGAGCCGTTTGCCGATCCAGCGGCCGTACTTCTTGGCGTCCTGGTACTGGGGGTTGGCGATGGTGAGTTCCTTTTTGAGTGCTTCGATGAGAGGCTTTGGTGCTCCGTGCAGGCAGGCGTCGGCGGCCACGGTGAGGCGTGGCAGGGCCGGAGACGGGGCGGGGGAGATCGTCATGGCAGGGGGTCGCTCGTCGGTTGTGGAGATGGGGAATGCCTGCCGAGCCAACGGACCAGGGCGTTCTGGAGGAGGTCGATTTTGACCGGTTTGGCGATATAGTCGTCCATGCCGGCGTCGAGACACAGTTCCCGGTCGCCTTTCATGGCGTTGGCGGTCATGGCGATGACGGGCAGCCGCGGTCGGCCCGTCATCGCCTCTTTTTCGCGCAGCCGGCGGGTGGCGGTGAAGCCGTCCATCACCGGCATCTGGCAATCCATCAGTACGAGGTCGAAGGGGGTGGTGTCAATCAGCGCCAGCGCCTCTTCGCCGTTGACGGCGCACTGGCAGTCGAGACCGAGACGTTCGAGCATGCGGCGCGCCACCATCTGGTTGACGGCGTTGTCCTCCACCAGCAGCACCCGGCCGGCAAGGGCAAGGGCGGCTGCCGCCGTTTCCTCTGGCGGGGCGTCAGCATGGGGCGCCGTAGCGGAGGGGGCGGCCACCGCAAAGGGGATGTCGCACCAAAAGGTGGAGCCCTGGCCAGGGGTGCTTTCCACCCCCACCTCGCCGTTCATCAGTTGGGCCAGCTGCAGGGTAATGGCGAGTCCCAGGCCGGTGCCGCCGTATTTGCGGGTGGTGGTGCTGTCGGCCTGGGTGAAACTGTCGAAGAGGCGGTGCAGTTGCTGGGAATCGATGCCGATGCCGGAGTCCTCTACCGCCAGGCGGACGCGGCAGGAGGTGGCGTCCGCTTCCTGCACCGTGACGCGGATGGCGATGGTGCCCGTCTCGGTGAACTTGATGGCGTTGCTGAGCAGATTGNNTTCCAGTTTGCCGGCCTCGATTTTTGAAAAGTCGAGGATATCGTTGAGGATGGCGAGCAGCGACTGGGCCGAGGCGTAACTCACCGTGGCGAACTCCCTTTGCCTCGGATCGAGCGGGGCCTGGAGGAGAAGCTGCAGGGTGCCGAGGATGCCGTTCATGGGAGTGCGGATTTCGTGGCTCATGTTGGCGAGGAACTCGCTCTTGGCCTGGCTTGCTGCCTCCACCCGTTCCTTGGCCCGTTGGAGTTGTAGTTCTGCCGCCTGGCGTTGTTCAATTTCGGCGAGCAGATCCCGGTTGAGCGCCTCATTGTAATAGCGCATCCGAAGCGCCGAGGCCAGGGCCTGGTGGAGTTTGTTGGCCAGCTGAAGGAGCATGGTGACATAGAGCAGCAGGGCCAGGGTCAGCACCATGTAGATCTCGCCGCCTTCAAGGAAGAGCATGACGGTGAGCGGCAGGAGGGCCGAGAGGATATAGCTCCGGAAGAGTCGGAGGTTGGGGGAGAGGATGGGTACGGCCCCGGAGGTGACGCCGGCGAAGAGGAAGGTGAAGGCCATCTGGAGAGGTGGCGAGCCCGAGGGGAAGAGCAGCAGGACGCCGATGCCCCAGCAGACCCCGAAGATGTGCACCAGCAGGGCATAGGGCCGGAACAAGGGGGGCAGCGCGGTGTCGTTATCCGCGGCCGGCGGGGTTTGCCGGTGCAGGGCATAGACGGTTAGGCGCAGGGTCAGCAGCACGGAGATGGCGGCGAGCCAGCCGACCAGGGGGGCCGTGGGGGCATGGTGGCGAAGCACGACGACGAGGCCCAGGGCCAGGGCGTAGGCGGTAAGGGAGCTGGCCCCGGCGCCGTCCAGGATCATCAGGGCCAGTGCCTGTTCCACCTGGAAGTGGTAGCGCGCATCCTGCGGTTTGTGGTTTTGGGCTGATGAGGTAGTCAGGGGCATCGGCCTTGTTTTCCGCTGGGTGGTCAGAGAAAGGGGTCAGTAATTTTCCCGGGGTGTTGCCGCTTGCGTGGCGTCTTGCAAGCACTTGCAGGGTTCCGGCGAAGTGCCGCGAAGCAGATGCCCTTGGGGCGCGGGTATCGTCCGGCGCGTCATGCAACGGCAAGCGATCCGCATGATACGAAGGAGGCAAGGGGGGGCACGCGGGACTCCTGGCTCGGAGCCAGTCGAGTGCTTCCAATGCGCAGGCCATGGTTCACCCTAAGGTGGGTCGCCTTGGCCGTCAAGCTGTTTTGGCTGCTTTACCGGCGTCGGGCTTTGGCCCGGGCGGTGGCCTGGGCCGACCAGGGATCGTCTGGCCAGTGGTGCTTGGGGTAGCGGCCGGCGAGTTCCTTTTTGACCTCGGGGTAGGTATGGTCCCAGAAGCCGCGCAGGTCGCGGGTTACCTGGATGGGGCGCTGGGCCGGCGACAAAAGGTGGAGCACCACCTCTATCCTTCCCCCGCAGACGGTTGGCGTGTCGGCGAGGCCGAAGAGTTCCTGGAGGCGGACCGCGAGCACCGGCGGCCCGCCGTCCGGCTGGTATTGGAGGCGAATCCTGGAGCCGCTGGGCACGGCGAGATGGGTGGGGGCATCGTCGTCCAGGCGCTGGGGGAGGGGCCAGGGCAGGCGGTCGCGGAGGATGGCGGCGAGGTCGAGGCTCCTGAGCTGCTCGCGGCGACTGATGCCGTCGAGATAAGGGCCGAGCCACTCGGCAAGGGTGGCGAGCAGGGCCTGGTCGCTTACGTCGGGCCAGGTCGTTTCAGGCTGCCAGGCGCGCAGGGACGCGATGCGGGCCTGGAGTTCCCGGGCCGGCTTGTCCCAGGGCAGACAGGCAAGGCCCAGTTCGCCGATGCCGGCGAGCAGGGCGGCGCGGATCTGTTCCCGATCAGGATGGGCAAGAGCGGTTTCGGCGAGCACCAGGGCGCCCAGTCGTTCCTGACGGCAGGCGCGTACCGCTTCCTGGCGGGGTTCCCAGGTCACGGTTTCTTGCCGGACGATGCGGTGGCCGTGGAGTTCCCTGAGTTCCGGCACGGAGAGAGACGCGGCCAGGAAGATGCGCGCTTCGGTGGCGCCCAAGTCCAGTTGTGGCGCCACCAGCAGGGGGCTTGCGGCCAGGGGCTCATGCGGGGGCAGGCGGGCGGCGCGGCCGTTTGCAAGCAGAAAGGTGGCGGTGCTCGCGCCCCGGCGCTGGCCGATGCGGTCAGGGTATGCCAGCGACAGCAGCGCGCCAGGCGAGAGCGGCGGGGCGGCGGTGGCGGCCCGGGGCAGCAGGCGCCGCCACTGCGTTGCGGCCTGGAGGAGTCGGCGGCAGAGATCCGGGTCGCCGTTTCGTGCCCGTACCGCCTCGCTCCCCTCTGCTTCGAAGACTTGCAGCAGCCGCAGCCGTTCCTCGATGTCCACCGAGCGGCCGCCGCCCTTGAGGGGGTCGCGCTCGGCCAGGATGGCCGCCAGCCGGCAGGCGAGCGGGTTCTGGCCCGCATCGGCGGCCAGGAGCATATGGGCGAGCCGCGGATGGAGAGGGAGGGCTGCCATCTGGCGGCCCAGGGCGGTGATCCGTCCCTGGTGGTCCAGGGCGTCAAGGTCGGCGAGCAATGCCCTGGCCCGGGCCAGGGCCGGCCGGGGCGGCGGATCGAGCCAGGTCAGGGCCTCGGCGTCGGCCACCCCCCAGTGGGCGAGCTGGAGCGCCAGCGGCGCCAGGTCCGCCTCGGCGATCTCCGGGGCCAGGTGTTCGACCAGCCCCTGCTGAACGTGGCGGCTCCACAGCCGGTAGCAGACCCCGGGGCCGGTGCGGCCGGCGCGGCCGGCCCGCTGATCGGCGGCGGCCTTGGAAACCCGCACCGTCGCCAGGCCGCTTAGGCCCGAGTTTGGGTCGAGGCGGGGGCGTCGGGTCCAGCCCGTGTCCACCACCGTGGTGACCCCGTCGAGGGTGAGGCTGGTTTCGGCGATGGAGGTGGCCAGCACCACCCGTCGGTGGCCGGCCGGATCGGGACGGATGGCGGCGTTTTGGGCGGCGCGGGGCAGGTCGCCGTAGAGGGGGTGGACGCGCAAGTCCGGGTCGCCGGCGGCGGCAAGGAGGGCGGCGAGCCGCCGGATCTCTCCGCCGCCGGGAAGGAAGACCAGGAGGTCGCCCGGCTGCTCGGCGAGCGCCCGGGCGACCCCGCCGGCCGCGATCCGTACCGGATCGTCATCTTGGTCGCGGTCGAGGTAGCGGATCTCAACCGGAAAGGCGCGCCCCTCGCCGGCGAGCTGCGCCGCTTCGGGGAGCAGGGCGGCGAGCCCCGCCATGTCCAGGGTGGCGGAC
Source organism: Desulfobulbaceae bacterium UBA5121 (assembly GCA_002414225.1). GTDB lineage: Bacteria > Desulfobacterota > Desulfobulbia > Desulfobulbales > UBA5123 > UBA5123. Next base: position 150,529 of record DHYV01000019.1, read on the forward strand.
ATGATCAGGATGCGCAGGTCGTCGCGGAGCCCCTTCTGGACGTCGATGGCGAGGGCCAGGGCAAGGTCGGCGTGGAGGCTCCGTTCATGGAATTCGTCGAAGATCACCAGCCCAACGTCGGCAAGCTCGGGATCGGCCTGGAGCATGCGGCCAAGGATGCCCTCGGTGACCACCTCGATGCGGGTGCGGGCCGAAACCCGCTGCTCGAAGCGGATCCGGTAGCCCACCGTTTCGCCCACCGCCTCACCCGCCAGCTCGGCCATGCGGCCCGCGGCGGCTCGGGCGGCGAGCCGCCGGGGTTCGAGGATGATGATCTTTTTATCCCTCAACCACGGCGCGGCAAGCAGCGCCGGCGGTACCCCGGTGGTTTTGCCCGAGCCCGGCGGCGCGGCGAGGATCACCTGGCAATGGTCGGCCAGGGTGGCGGCAAGCCGGGGGAGCAGCGGGGTGATGGGCAGGTCGGTCATGGCGCCTGATCGTCGCCCTCATCCCCCAGCAGGGCAAGGAGCTGCGCCATGCGCCCCTTGAGGGCGGCGAGTTCCGCCTCCAGGCGGTCGAGTTGCCGCTGCTGGCCGCAGAGGGCCTGGTTGAGTTCCTCGATGGTCTGGTCCTGGAACATCACCTTGGTTTCCAGTTCGGTGAGTCGTTCTTCCATGTTGAGCCTGCGGCACGGGGTGGTTGACGAGTGACGGGCCGATAAAAAAGCACAGGGCGCCGCTTCCCGAAGGATCCGGCGCCCTGTGCAAAGGGGTGTGATCGGGCAAAATGGCCGCCGGCAAGCGGAGCCTTTGCCTTGCAAGCGGTTGCAGGGTGTTCTCGGGACGCGCGGGCCTAAAGTGATGCGGTGCCCAGGGTCCGCTTGCTGGCGTTACGCGATCAGCCCAGTTCGGTGGCGCTTACCGCCGAGTCGTAGAAGGCGGTGATGTCGTCCTGGTTGTCCGACTCCATGATCGCCATGGCGGAGCGGGGATGCTGGTTGAGCACGCCGGTGACCATGTAGGGGATGAAGTAGCCCCAGTCGATCTTCTTGCGCCAGGGCAGGATTTGGTCCTCGATGACCCGGATCAGCGGGCGCACTTTGAACTTGGGGTTCTTGAGGAAGGAGAGGAGCAGCTCGATGGGGCAGTTGCCAGCCCCCCGGCCGATGCCGTAGAGGGTGGCGTCCAGGTAGTTGATCCCGGAGATGATGGAGCTGATGGTGTTGGCAAAGGCGAGCTGCTGGTTGTTGTGGGCATGGATGCCGATGGTTTTGCCCGGCAGGGCTTCCATGTACTTCTTGGCCAGGGTCTCGATGTCCTCCTGGTAGAAGGCGCCGAAGCTGTCCACCAGATAGATCACCGGCACCCGGCTCTTGGCGAGGTCGCTGAGCGCCTCGTCCAGCTCGCGCAGGCCCACGGTGGAGACGGCCATCAGGTTGATGGTGGTTTCGTAGCCCTTGTCCATGCAGTGATGGGCCAGCTCGATGGCGGCGTCCACCTGGTGGACGTAGCAGGCCACGCGGATCATGTCGAGCGAGCTTTCCGCCTTGGGTCGGATGTCGTCGTAGTCGATGCGGCCGATATCGGCCATGGCCGAGAACTTGATCTTCTTTTCCGAGTCGCCGATGATCCGCTGCAGGTCCGGCTCGGCGCAGAATTTCCACGGCCCGACCTCGGCGCGGGAGAAACTTTTCTCCGAACTCAGATAGCCGATTTCCATGTAATCCACCCCCGCCTCGGTGAGGGCGTGATAGACGCCGCGGACAAAATCGTCGTCAAACTGCCACTTATTCATCAAGCCACCGTCGCGCACGGTGCAGTCAATCACTTTTATTTCCGGTCTGAACATGGTGTCTCTCCTCGTGATGAATCTGGACGGTAAAACGCGGGATTATAAATGATTCCGGCCGGCATGGCAACGGCCAATGAAGGCCGTGACATTTTCGGCCAACTTTTTGGTGTTTTTTTCAGCCAGAGCCGTGCGGCCGAAGAGCGAGCTGCTCACCCCGACCCCCCGGGCGCCGGCGGCAAAGTACTCACCGACGTTGGCGGCACTCACCCCGCCCACGGCCACCAGCGGCGCCTGGTCGAATGGGCCCAGGAGGTCGCGGATGTATGCGGGTCCGCCCATGGCGCCGCAGGGAAAGACCTTGATGAGGTCGGCGCCGGATGCCCAGGCGGCATGGACTTCGGTGGGGGTGAGGGCACCGGCCACCACCGGGACGCCCTCGGCCCTGGCGAAGTCGATGACCGCGGGGTCCAGGTTGGGGGTGACCAGGAACATGGCCCCGGCCGCCACGGCCCGCCGCGCCTCGGCGAGGTTCCTGATCGTGCCCATGCCGAGGAGCTTGCCAGATGGTACCTGCGGCCGGGCGCGAGCGATGATTGCTTCGGCGCCCTCGGTGTTGAGGGTTACCTCCAGGGCATCAAGGCCGGCGGCAAAGGCGGCTGGCATCAGCTCGGCAAAGAATGCCGCGTCGATACCGCGCAGGATGCCGATCACCGGCACGTCGAGTTGCAGCATGGAGGTTCTCCTTACACAAAAGCGCAAAGAATCGGGGCGCGGACTCTGGTTGCGGCAAGATACCATCTTTGCCCGGTCCGGCGCCGGCAAAAAAGGGGGGGCTAGGCCGGCCCGGCCAGGGTGTAGCGGCTTCCCTTGCCGGTGCCGTGGCGGACGATTTCACCGTTGGTCACCATCCGCCTGAGGCGGGCCTTGATGGTGTTGCGGCTGACGCCGGTTTCGGTCTGGATCGTCTTGTTGGTGGCTTGGCCGTGGCGGCGGAGAAGGTCGAGGATCTGCTGTTCCAGAGCCGGTCTGGCCGTGCTCTGTTGGAGGTTGACCATGGCGGCGTGGAGTCCGTCCTGGTGGTGGTGGAGGATGCGCAGAAAGACGAGCAGCCACTCCTCGGCGATTTCGTCCTTCCCGGCGAGCCGTTGGCGCCCGGTTGCCAGGCCGCTGGCAAAAAGGGCCTGATGCTCCTCAATCACCCGCCCCAGGGCGTAGTAGCGGATGAAGTCGTAGCCGCTCTTGAGCAGCAGGAGGAGCGCCAGAAGGCGGGCCAACCGCTGATTGTCCTCGGCAAAGGGGCGAATGGCGACAAAGCGGAGCAGAAACATGCCGACCACCAGCAGGGGGTGGAGCCGCTGGTCGTCCAGGGCCTCGCTGGTCCAGGTGACCAGCTGGTGCATCTGCCGGCCGATCTCCTCGTTTGCCTCGGGCCGGTACTGGCCACGTTGGGCAGCGGTGCCTGACGAAACCAGCACCCGGTGGAGCTGCTTGATGTGGTGTTGGGTGAAGGGAATGCTGGTCGAGGAGGAGGTGAGCAGCTGGAGCACCTTGGCGTGGGCGGCGATACCGTTGGCGCGGCCGGCACCGCTGGCAGGGTCGACGAGGATGGCTGCCACCTCCTGATCGGTGATCTGCTCGCCGATGAGGCGCAGGCCGGCCGCCGTACCCTGAACCAGGGCATGGTGTTCCAGGGCGGCGAGGTGGTGGGGCGGCATTTTGCCCAGACAGGTCCACTGGCCCTTGCACTCGTCAAGGGCGGCGACCAGGCGGAGGATCTCCGGGGTGAGGGGACAATGGGGTGGTTGGCGCGTATGCAGCATGGCCGGATTTTATCTGAAACGACCCAAAAGAAAAGGGGAATTTGCGGGTATATTCGGGTTTCTGTGACATCAGGGGAGGGCGGCGGGAAGGCAACGGGCGGGAGCCCGGCGTTTCCCTCTCCGGGCCGGGTGGGGGATGGAAAGCGGCGGGAAAAGGATGAATGGAGAAGGGGCGGTATGGTATGATGGGCGGCAGTCGCCAGCCGGTGGCAGCGGGAGAGGCCGATTGCCGTACAGTGGGGCAGGATAATAACATCCGGGGACGAGGGGCAGATGGGCGCGGTGTTGACACGAAATCTCTTCCGGTTCTGGGTGCCGGGCGGCATTCTCTGGATCGGGGCGGTGCTGGCAGTGCACCATGGCTGGAGCGGCCACTTGCCCCCGGCCCTGTTGCGGTTCGCCCCCTATGGGGTGGCGGCCGCCGGGATGCTGCTCGGCTGGCGGTTCAACCGCAGCAAGCTGGTCTTTGCCCTGCTCGCCCTGTTCACCGTGGAGCGGCTGCTGGTCATGCCCTTTGCCGCCAGCCACCGGCCGCTGGTGGTCGGTGCCGCCGGGGTGCTCCTGCCGTTGAATCTGGCCTACTTCGCCCTGATGAGCGAACGGGGCTTTACCACCGGCCGGGGCCTGGTCCGCCTCTTGTTCCTCGGGCTGCAGCCCGTGGTCGTGGCGGCCCTCCAGCTCTGGCGTCCGGACGTTCTCCACGGCTGGCTCACCTGGTCGCCGTGGCCCCTGCCAAACATCTCTTCCCTTGCCCTGGCCGAGCCGGCGCTCATCTCCTTTGCCCTGGGCTTCCTGCTGGTGCTCCTCGGCTATGTGCGGCGGCGTACCGCCATGGAGAACAGCTTCCTCTGGGCCGGTGCTGCCGTGTTCATGGCCCTGGTCACCCGCCACTCGGCGACCGCCATTTCGTTCTACTTCGCCACGGCCGGCCTGGTGCTCATCGTCGGGGTCATCGAGGCGGCGCACGGCATGGCCTTTCGCGACGAACTCACCGGGATACCCGGCCGCCGGGCACTGGAAGAGGCGCTCCTGAAGCTCGGCAGCTGTTACGCGCTGGCCATGGTCGATATCGATTTTTTCAAGAAGTTCAATGACACCCATGGCCACGAGGTGGGCGATCAGGTACTGCGGATGGTGGCGACGCGGCTTGCCGGGGTGGGGGGCGGTGGCAAGGCCTTCCGCTACGGGGGGGAGGAGTTCACCATCCTCTTTGCGGGCCGGTCGCCCGAAGAGGCGGCGGGGCATCTGGAAGCGTTGCGGGAGACGGTGGCGGCCAGCGGCTTCCGGCTGCGCAACGGCCGCCGGCGGGGAGGCGGCAAGGGCAAAGGAAAGCGGGGCAAAGGCGGCGGTGCCATGGTGTCGGTCACGGTCAGCATCGGCGTGGCCGGGCCGGCCAGCCGCCAGGAGACGCCGAAGCAGGTGGTCAAGGCGGCGGATCAGGCGCTCTACCGGGCAAAAAAAGCGGGCCGCAACCAGGTTGCGACCCGTTAGAGATTGGGAGCGGCCCTCAGCCTACGGCCAGGGCCTGGGTCCGCAGATTGGCCGTTTCCACGGTGTCGATGAAGCACTGAATGGCAGTCCGCTGGGCATCGGTCAGTTCGTCGAACTGCAGGCCCATGCGGCGGACGCTGGGAGAGCTGTCCGGCAGGCTCCTGGGGATGGAACTGGTGGAAACCAGACTGAACGGCAGGTCTTTGAGGCAGAAGGAGGTTTCATCGCAGAAGGGGGCGTCAACGACGATGTCCAGCACTTGCTGGGACTCCAGACGGGCCTTGCGATCGATGGAGTGCACGGTCATTCCGTCCGGGCTGATTTCGGTGATCAGTCCCGAGCTTGCCGCGATGACGGCAAAGGCGGAAATGGTTAACGGCGTGCGGTGGTACTTCCTGCGTTCGACAAGGGGTTTGGTGGTTCGGCTCATGAGAAGCTGCCTCCTCTGGTGGCTGCCTTGCAAAATCGCCCTTTCGTCCGATTGACGGCGAGCTGCCAAAACAAAAAATGCCCGGCTATCTTCGCATGCTGCGATACGCCGTGCGTTTCATCTTGGCCGTGCTTCTCCTTCGGCCGGAACGGCGGCTTTTGCAAGACGCCTCTGAAGTGAAAAATATTTAAAAGCTTGCAACGCCGGCGAATTCCCGACGGATCTATCCAAATATGAAATTTACCAATAGTTGGGAAATTGGGAAATGTCAAATGGTAATTACTCCCGACCCCGCGACGCGCCCCGGCAACGGGGCTGGGTGGCCTTGATGCCGAGGTATCGCTTGCTTTTTCGGCCGCCCATGATACATTTTCGTGTTTGACGTTTTCGATGGCTTTTCCGGGTTGATTCCTTCGTAAAAATTTTCGTTTCAGGAGTGAATGGCGTATGGCCAGCAACAACGAACCGAACAAAATCATCTACTCGATGATCCGGGTGAGCAAGTTCTATGACAAGAAGCCGGTGTTGAAAGACATCAGTCTCTCCTACTTCTACGGCGCCAAGATCGGCGTGCTGGGTTTGAACGGCTCGGGCAAGAGTTCGCTCCTCAAGATCCTTGCCGGGGTCGATGCCGAATACAACGGTAAGATAACCCTGTCGCCCGGCTACACGGTGGGCTATCTCGAGCAGGAGCCCCAGCTCGACGAGGCCAAGACCGTGCGGCAGGTGGTTGAAGAGGGGGTGCAGGAAACCGTTGATCTGCTCGCCGAGTTCGAAGGGATCAACATGAAATTCGCGGAACCCCTGGGCGACGACGAGATGGACAAGCTCATCGCCCGCCAGGGGGCGGTGCAGGAGAAGCTCGACGCCCTCGATGCCTGGGATCTCGACAGCCGGCTTGAGATGGCCATGGACGCCCTGCGCTGTCCCGAGGGCGACACGCCGGTGAAGGTGCTCTCGGGTGGCGAGAAGCGGCGGGTGGCCCTCTGCCGGTTGCTCCTCAAGAAACCCGATATCCTGCTGCTTGACGAGCCCACCAACCATCTTGACGCCGAAACCGTGGCCTGGCTCGAGCACCACTTGCAGCGCTATGAGGGGACGGTTATTGCCGTCACCCACGACCGCTACTTCNNCCGCTACTTCCTCGACAACGTGGCTGGCTGGATCCTCGAACTCGACCGCGGCCAGGGGATTCCCTGGAAGGGCAACTACTCTTCCTGGCTCGAGCAGAAGGAGAAGCGGCTTGCCCAGGAGGAGAAGCAGGAGAGCGACCGGCAGAAGACGCTCCAGCGGGAACTCGAGTGGATCCGCATGTCGCCTAAAGGAAGGCACGCCAAGTCCAAGGCGAGGATCACCGCCTACGAAAAACTCCTCACCGAGGAGAGCGAGAAGCACGCCAAGGATCTCGAGATCTACATTCCGCCCGGCCCCCGGCTCGGCAGCGTGGTCATCGAGGCCCAGGCCGTGCGCAAGGGCTTCGGCGAGCGGTTGCTGGTCGAGAACATGACCTTCAGCCTGCCACCGGGCGGGATTGTCGGGGTTATCGGCCCCAACGGCGCCGGCAAGACCACGCTGTTCAAGATGATCACCGGACAGGAGCAGCCCGATGGCGGCACCTTCCGCACCGGCGAGACGGTGACGCTTGCCTACGTGGACCAGAGCCGCGCCCTCGACCCCGAGAAGACCATCTGGGAGGTGATCTCCGACGGCCAGGACGTCATCCGGCTCGGTAACCGGGAGGTCAACTCCCGCGCCTATGTGGCCCGCTTCAACTTCTCGGGCACCGAGCAGCAGAAAAAGGTGGGGCTGCTCTCCGGTGGCCAGCGCAACCGGGTCCATCTCGCCAAGATGCTCAGATCCGGCGCCAACGTCATCCTGCTCGACGAGCCCACCAACGACCTTGATGTCAACACCCTGCGGGCGCTCGAGGAGGCCTTGGAGAATTTTGCCGGCTGCGCGGTGGTGATCAGCNNGACAGCAAGGTGGTCTGGTTCGACGGCAACTACTCGGAGTACGAGGCTGACCGCAAGGAGCGGCTCGGCGCCGAGGCCGACCAGCCCCACCGCATCAAGTATCGGCCGCTCACCCGCTGATTTGGGGTACGCGCTCGCAGGGCACCGAATCCGGAGTCTCGCGTTGCTCGCTTGCCTGTTTCGTTATCGTCCTGGTCGCATCCCCAAAGGAGAGCGACCAGAGGGGATGCCTCGCACCCCAAGGGCATTCGAAGTCTGCGCTTATCGGCTTCGCGGCGCATCTCCGGCACCCTGCAAGCGCTATTGCCTCTCAGGGCGCGGCAACGTAGTTGCTGTCTGAAAACAAACAAGGCCCGACCGGAAGATTTCCGGACGGGCCTTGTCGCGTTTAAGGGTCTTGTCTTCAGCGCCGCCGCCATACGGCAAAGGTGTACGGCTCCTCCTCGCCGGCCACCTCCTCCTGCTCCACCAGCTCGAACTCCTGTTCAGAAAACACCGGGAACAAGACCTCACCCTCTACCTCGCGGTGCAGGGTGGTGAGGTAGAGGGCATCGGCCCTTGCCAATGCGAGCCGGTAGATCGCGCCACCACCGGCGATGAAGATTTTTTCCTCGCCGGCGCAGGCGGTGATGGCATCGTCGAGGCCCTGCACCACCGTGCAGCCTGGCGCGGTGTAGGCGGGGTTGCGGCTCACGACCACCGTGCGTCGGCCCGGCAGCGGCCGGCCGATGGACTGATACGTGCGCCGGCCCATCACCAGGGCGTGGCCCATGGTGAGCCGTTTGAAGCGCTGCTGTTCGCCGGGCAGATGCCAGGGGATGGTATTGTTCCGGCCGATCACCCGGTTGGCGGCCATGGCGGCGATGAGAATGATTTCCATATCGTCTGCCGGTAAGGGAGGCCGAGAGGGAAGCCGCTACCGTTCAGTGGCGTAGGGCGAGGAGGCGAGCCACTGCCGGAACTCCGCGGCCGGCAGGGGCGGACAGATGTGATGGCCCTGGACCATGTCGCAGCCGAGATCCTCGAGCTGACGCATCACCTCGGCCGTTTCCACCCCTTCGGCGATCACCTTGAGTCCCAGGTTCTTGGCGAGGTCGATGGTGGCCCGGACGATCACCGCGTCGTTTTCATCCTCAGTCATGTGGATGACAAAGGATTTGTCGATCTTGATCTCTTCGGCAGGCAGCTGCTTGAGGTAGGCGAGTGAGGAGTAGCCGGTGCCGAAGTCGTCGATGGAGAGCTGCACCCCCAGGGCGTGGAGGTTGGAGATGACCTCATAGGTGCGATCCGGTTCGAGCATCATGCTGCTTTCGGTGATCTCCAGCATCAGTTCGGCCGGGTCGATGCCCCAGCGGTTGAGGAGTTCCTTGATGTGGAGGGGGAGCATGAGATCCTGGAGATCCTTGATGGAGAGGTTCACCGAGACGATGAGGGTGGTGCCCTCGTCGCGCCAGGCCGCCCGTTGCCGCACCACCTTTTCGAGGACGTAGAGGGTGAGCGGCCGGATCAGGCCGCCCTGCTCGGCCAGGGTGATGAAGTGGTCGGGGGGGATGAGGCCCAGGTCGGGATGGTTCCAGCGCACCAGGGCCTCGACGCCGACGATCCGCCGGCCCTTAAGGACCACCTTGGGCTGGTAGTGGAGTTCCAGCTGTTCCTTGCGGATTGCCTCCCGCAGGTCGGCGAGCAGCATCAGGCGGTTCAGGGTGAATTGGTCCTGGGAGGCGTCGTAGAGGGCGGCGTGGGACTCGGAGGACTTGGCGGTGTACATGGCCACGTCGGCGTGCTGCAGCAGGGTGTCGCTGTCTTGGCCGTGGTTGGGGTAGAGGGCAATGCCGATGCTGATGCCGATGTTGAGGCTGTGGCCCTCGATCATGAAGGGCAGCTGGATGGACTGGGATATCTTGCCGGCGATGCGCATGGCCTGGCCGGCGTCCACCGAGGGAAGAACCACGGCGAACTCGTCGCCGCCCAGCCGGGCCAGGGTGTCGGACTCCCGGATCACCGTCTGCAGCCGGGTGGCCACGTTCTGGAGGAGGAAGTCGCCGTAGTGGTGGCCCAGGGCATCGTTGATCTCCTTGAAGCGGTCCAGGTCCATGACCAGGATTGCCATGGGCTCGAAATCACGCCTGGCATGGAGGATGGCCTGCTTGATCCGTTCGTGGAGCAGGGTGCGGTTGGGCAGATCGGTGAGGTCGTCGTGGAGAGCGTTATGGCGTTCAAGAGCCGCGATGCGCTTGACATTGGCAATGGTATTGCGGCTCATGCGGGTGACGATGATGACGAAGATACTGCCGCCGCAGAGGATTAGGGCGACCACGAAGTGATCCAGTGAGACGGCTTCGCGCAGCAGGATGTAGCAGAAGGTGATGTAGCCGCCGATAAAAAAGAGGATCAGGAAGTAGAGGATGCCCCAGCCGGCACGGTGCTGGTCGTCGTCGTGGCGGATGGTGTGGACCGGATAGAGGGAGCGGGCCAGCAGGAAGATACCGCAGAGCACCATGCTGATGGAGATGGTTTTGAGAATCATCGCGATTCCGAAGCCGGTCTGGCGCGCGGTGGCCGGCGGCTTCCACGGCCAGCCACCGGGAGAGGGAGAGAGGTCGGGATGCGGAAGAAAAGCGGCCGATGGGAAATCAGTATCTGTCCTCCTGCGGTACCATTTGGGGGTTATGGGTGCCCGGGTGACGCGACTACCTGCTAAAACGTTTACATACTACTCAGCATGACCGAAAGAACAAGTAAAAACAAGGGGAACTATCATGGTGCCCCTGCCCGGCGAGGGGCGGGGCCGTGATGGGCCACATTACCAGAAGATTACCGGGCCAGATGTATTGGTTAGGCACCAGGGGAGGCGCCAAAAATTCGCGACGGGCTTCCGTCCCGCATCAGGTGGCGAGGGCTTCGAGTTCCTCCCAGCGGCGGTATGCCTCCGCGAGTTCCCGGTCAAGAATTGCCAGTCGATCCGTGCCCGCGGCGACGGCAGCGCCGTCGGTTTGCCGGTAGAAATCGGGGTCGGAAAGGGTGGCGTGGAGTTCGGTCTGCTCTGCCTCCATGGCCTCGATGCGGCCGGGCAGGGCCTCCAGTTCCCTCGTTTCCTTGTAGGTAAGCTTGCGTTTATCGGTTGGCGAGAGGGGTTTGTCCTTTTTGGGCGGCGCGGCCGGTTTGGGAGACGGCGCCGCCGATTCGACCAGACGCTGGGTAAGCCAGTCGTCGTAGCCGCCGGCATACTCGACGACCCGGCCATCCGCCTCGAAGGCGAGGGTGCTGGTCACCACGTTGTTCAAGAAGGCGCGGTCGTGGCTCACCAGGATGATGGTGCCGTGGTAGTCGAGGAGGAGTTCTTCAAGGAGTTCCAGGGTTTCGATATCAAGATCGTTGGTGGGTTCGTCGAGGACCAAGAGGTTCGACGGCCTGGTGAAGAGCTTGGCAAGGAGCAGCCGGTTGCGCTCGCCGCCGGAGAGGATCCTCACAGGGCTGCGGGCCCGCTCGGCGGTGAAGAGGAAGTCGCCCAGGTAGCCGATGATGTGGCGCTGGCGGCCGTTGATGGTCACCTGATCGTTGCCCTCGGCGACATTCTCCTGCACCGAGCGTTCCTCGTCGAGCTGGGCGCGGTACTGGTCGAAGTAGGAGATCTCAAGCCGGGTGCCCAGGCGGATGATGCCACCTTGGGGAGGGAGGGTGCCCAGCAGGAGCTGCAGCAGGGTGGTCTTGCCGACCCCGTTGGGGCCGATGATCCCCACCCGGTCGCCGCGCATGATGGTGGTGGTGAGGCCGCGGACGATGGGCTGGTCCTGCCAGGCGTAGTCAACGTCCCTGGCGTCGATGACCAGTTTGCCGGATTTTTCCATCTCCTGGGCGGAGAGGCGCACCGTGCCGGCCTGCTGCCGTCGGGCCCGGCGCTGGCGGCGCAGTTCTTCAAGCGCCCGCACCCGGCCCTCGTTGCGGGTGCGGCGGGCCTTGATGCCCTTGCGGATCCAGATCTCTTCCTGGGCGAGCTTTTTGTCGAACCGGGCCTGCTGGGCCGCCTCGGCATCCAGATTTTCCTGGCGGCGGCGGAGATAGGTGTCGTAGTCACCGGGCCAGCTGGCAAGCCGCCCGCGATCGAGTTCGATAATCCGGGTGGCCAGGTGGCGAAGCAGCATGCGGTCGTGGGTGACGAAGAGCAGTGCACCGGAAAAGGCGAGGAGGAACTCTTCGAGCCAGCCGATGGCGTCGATGTCGAGATGGTTGGTGGGCTCGTCAAGCAGCAGCAGGTCGGGGGCGGCCACCAGGGCCTTGCCGAGCAGGGTGCGACGCTTGAAGCCGCCGGAGAGGGTGGCGAAGGGGGCGTCGGCGGCGAGCGCCAAGCGGCTCAAGACCGTCTCCACCCGCTGCTGGGCGAGCCAGCCGCCGGCGGTTTCCATGGCGTGCTGCACTCGTTCGAACTCGGCCATGGTCCGGTCGTCGCCGCTGTCGGCAAGTGCCCGGCCCAACCGGTGGTAGTCCGCCACCAGCCCCATGAGCGGCCCCAGGCCGGAGGCCACCACGTCGAAGACCGTCGCCGCTTCGACCGCGGCCGGCACCTCCTGCTCCAGGCGGCTGACGCGCAGCCCTTGCTGACAGAGGATCTCGCCGCCGTCAGGCTGGATTTCGCCGCTGATCACCTTCATCAGGGTGGACTTGCCGGCGCCGTTGCGGCCCACCAGGCAGACCCGCTCGCCTGGTTCGATGCGCAGGTCAACGCCGTCCAGAAGCGGGGCGCCGCCGAAACTTAAGGTAATGCCTTGCAGGGTGAGTTGTGCCATGGGGTTATGCTGTTGCTAAGGTTGCAAAAATATGGATATTTCGGAGGGAAGAGCCTCGGGGAGGGCGGCGAGTGCAGGCTCCCGTGAAGATCGCTACGCCGCCGTGCCTGGGTCATGGGGAAGAGCGAGTTTGTGGCGGCGGCCGGGTTGATCCGGTTGTCTGGCCTGGCCGTGGACGATGCGGAACAGTTCGCTGACCACGGCTTCGAGTCGCTCGGCCTGGGTCATCAGTTCCTCGGAGGCGGCCGCCGACTCCTCGGAGGTGGCGGCGATCTGCTGGGTCGCATCGTTGGACTGGTCGAGGGCCTCGGTGATCTGAGCGATACGGTCGGCCAGGTTGGCCGTGGCCTCGGTGATGGCCACGGTCTTGTCGCCAATGGTGGTGGCCGATTCGATGATGCCGTCAAAGTCGGTGTTGATCCTCTGGAGCGCTGCGGTGCCCTCGGTGAGCCGGGTCACCGTCCCCTCCAGGAGAACCTGGGTGTCCTTGGCCGCCGCACCGGTGCGCATGGCGAGATTCTTGACCTCGTCGGCCACCACCGCGAAGCCCGCCCCGGCCTCGCCGGCCCGGGCCGCCTCCACCGCCGCGTTCAAGGCGAGGAGGTTGGTCTGGAAGGCGATGCTGCCGATGGTGGTGATGATCTGGCTGATCCGGCCGCTGTCCTTTTCGATCTGGGTCATGTTCTGCGTGAGATCCACCAGGGCCTGTACCGACAGGGCCGATTTTTCGATATTCTCGTTCATCAAGCGGCCGGAGCCGGCCGTGAGTTCGGCGGTGGTTTTGCCCATGGCGGCCATGTCGGCAAGAGTGGCGGAGGTTTCCTCGGCGGCGGCGGCCTGGCGGGAGGCCCGGTCGGAGAGGAGCTGGCTGCCGGCTGAGATGTCCTTGGCCGCCATGGCGACCTGGGTGGCGTTGTCACGGAGGGTGTCGGTGATCAGCGACAGGATCCTGGTGAGGTTGGTGGCGATGAGAAAGGCCATGAACATGCCGATGGCAATGGCCACCACGGTGATGCCGGCCACCGAATATCTGGTGGTGGAGGCGGCGGCGAGCATGGCGTCGTCGGTCATGACGCCGCTCTTGGCGGTGGCGCGGATCTTTTTCAGAATCTCCTGCACCTGATGGAGGGCGGGGAGGGTCTGGGAGGCATAGACAGCGTTGGCCTCCTGGAATCCCTTGACGCGGTCGTCCTGCCATTTGAGCATGGCGTCCAGGGCGGCCAGGGTCTGTTCGGCCTGGGGTTTGGTGTTGGCATTGTAGTAGGCGATGGCGGCTTGGCGTTTGCCGGCGGCGAGCAGGACGTTGATCTCCTTGGCGCTTTCATGGAGGGCCTGGTGGGGGGTGATGATCGTCTGCCACAGTCGCTGGAAGTCAGGGTCGCGCTGCTTGAGTTCGGTAACCTGCTCGGAGTAGAGCCATTGGCCGAGGCTGCACTGGGTGGGGTCCATCTGCACCTGGATGTTGGTGCTGGCCGGGTCGAGGAAGGCGTCCTTGACCTTGTGCATCCAGATCAGATGGTCGATCTTTTTTTCGCGGAGAAAGGCGTTCAGTTTCAGGTCGGCGGGTTTGAAAAGCCGGGCGATGGCGATGGCTGACTGGTGGAGGGCGTGGTGGGGGGCCTCGATCTGCTTGAAGAGCGGCGCCAGGGCGGGTATCTGCCGTTCCGCCTCCCGGCGGCCCGGGCCATAGAGCCACTTGCCGAAACCGCACTTGTGGTCGTCGGTTTCGACGTCAAGGGTGGTCACGTGGTCGTCGGTGAGCAGGGCGTTGACCTTGTTGACCCAGTTGAGGTGGTCCACCTCCCGCTGCGACAGAACGCTGTCCAGCTGGTTGCCCTTGATCACCTGCTCGGCATTGGAGATGACGCCTTCGACTCCGAAGAAGTTGGTCAGGCCGGTGGCGACGAAGAGGGTGAGGACGATGCCGAAGCCCACGGTGATCTTGCGGTTGATGTTGAGACTGTTCCAACGCATGGTGATTTCCTCGGGCTAGGCGCCGCGGGCGGCGCGGTCCGGTTGGCCCTGCCTGCGGACGCGTTACGTCAACAACGCCGGGCCGGGCTTTGCGGGCCGGCAGGGTCAGGCCGGAGAGATTGTGAACAGGGTGTCCAGCTTGAGTTCACGGAACAGCTGGGCGATGGCGCCGGGAACCTCGATCAAGGCCAGGGTGCCGTCATGGCCCGCCAGATGTTTGTAGAAGAGGAGCAGCTTGCCGATGCCGGAGCTGCCCATGTAGCTGCACTCCGCCATGTCGATGGTCAGATGGCGGACCTTGTGCAGCGACAGAGCCTTGAAGTGCTGCTTGAGAAGTTCGGCGCCTTGCTCGTCAACCTTGCCTGAAAGTCGGAACAGAACGGTATCGCCTTGCTGGCTTACTTGGCATTCCATAGCGTTTCTCCTTGACGTGTTCCCTTTTCCAGCGCAGAGCGAACGAAGGGGGCGGTCCGCCAGGGTGCGTTAGGGGACGATTGCCGAGCTGCCCGGGTGGCCTCGGCCACCGGTACGTCGTCGCGCCGCGGGGCGCGGATCCTCGGGCGCCGGGCGACCGGGGCGGCGGACAATGCGTCCCTTGTGAAAGTGATGCGGCTTGGCGAGGTAGGTGAGCTTGCCATTGCAACTATACCTAAATCACCAGAGGCGAAGCAACCGCGACCTGGCGGGAGAAGCGTTTTCTTCTGGCGTTGCCGGCGGGGTCTTGTCGAAGGCGGCCACCAGATGCCGGCCGCCATCCCGCCAGGCCAGGAAATCGGCGAGCCGGTTGATGATGAAGACGCCCCGGCCACTGACTTTGGTGAGGTTGACCGGGCTGGTCGGATCGGCCACGGCGGCCGGGTCGAAGCCGCCGCCCTGGTCGAGGATTTCAAGGATGAAATCCTCGTCGAAACGCCATCGGATGGTCACCGGTTTGTCCGGGCTGCCGCCACTGCCGTGCTTCCAGGCATTGGCCAGCGCTTCGCCGAGGACCAAGCCGATACGCAGGTCAGGGTCGGAAAAGCCATGGCGGCGGAGTTCCGGGGCCAGCTCCTTGAAGAGGGCCGAGGCGAGCCCGTCCAGATCGGCGGGGCTTGCGGGCCGGATCACCCGCTCATCGGAGTGGCGCCAGTCGCGGAGTTCGACGCCGAGGATCGAGACGTCGTCCGCCGAGCTGTTGTTGCCGTCGGGCTGCACCTCTTCGCCGCTCAGGTCGGTAACGGCGACGAGCAGTTTCCGGATGAGGGTGTCGATGGGCATTGCCGGCTGTTGCGTCACCAGTCCGGTCACCAGTTCCTCGAGTTCCCGGCGGCCGAGGATCTGTTGCCGATGGCGCAGCGGCATCTCTGTGAGGCCGTCGGTGTAAAAGAGCAGCCGGTCGCCGGGGGCGAGTCTGACTTCGCCGGCCTGGTAACTGGCATGGTCAACGGTGGCCAGCGGCAGGTTCAGCCCCGGCTCGCCTGGCCGGGGGATGCTGGCCGCCCGGCTGTCCCGCACGAGGAGAAACGGCGGATGGCCCGCCGAGACAAAGCGCAGGATTCGGGAAGCGTGGTCCAGTTCCGCGGTCATGGTGGTGCAGAAGGCGTCGTCGGCAAAGGAGCCGCTGGCGCAGATGGCGTTGTTGAGCCGGTCGATCGTTGCCGCCGGGGTTGCTCCGGCCCGACTCAGCAGCGCGTTGTGGGCGAGGTCGGTGATGATGCTGCGCAGGATGCAGGCTACCTCGTGGCCCGATTGATCCTTGATGCTGATGACGGTGCGGCCCTCGGGATGAGCGGCGTCGGGGGGGAGAACCCGGACAAAGTAGTGGTCGCCCCCCTCGGCGTGGCAGGGGGAGGTGAGGGCGGCGACCCGCAAGGCCAGGCCCTCGTCCAGCAGGACGTAGCGTGGCGGGGTGCCGTTGATGAGCGCCATGATCTGCTTGGCCAGGTTGATCCCCAGGTGCTGTTTGGCGATGGTTTCCTGGAGGAGGGCGTTTTGGCGTTCGAGGGCCTGCTGGGTCTTGCGCAGGGAGAGATGGGTCTTAACCCGGGCAAGGATTTCCGTGTCGTCGAAGGGCTTGGTGATATAGTCCACGGCGCCCACGGCAAAGCCTTGGGAGGTGTGTTCGGCTCCCTTGAGGGCGGTGATGAAGATGATGGGGATATCTCGGGTCGCGGCGTCCGCCTTGAGTGCCCGGCAGACCTCGAAGCCGTCCATGTCCGGCATCATGATGTCGAGCAGAATCAGGTCCGGCCGTTCGGCCCCGGCGATGGCGATAGCCTGGGGGCCGGCGGTGGCGGTGAGGACGCCGTACTCCCTGTCGAGAATGGCGGAAAGGATGATCAGGTTGAAATCGGTGTCGTCGACCACGAGAATGCGGCTGTTGCGGATGTCGCTCATGGAACGGACCGGCTGGTGACTTTGGGGTGCTGCGGCAGAGGGCTTGCTCGGCCGACGGGATCGAACAACCCTAGCACGGCCGGGGCGGTTTTGTCTTGGAATTTACGAAAGATTGCGGAAGGAACGGCGAAAAAGGGGTAGACTCGTAGCCAACAGCCAACAGCCAACAGCCAACAGCCAACAGCCAACAGCCAACAGCCAACAGCCAACAGCCAACAGCCAACAGCCAACAGCCAACAGCCAACAGCCAACAGCCAACAGCCAACAGCCGAATGAAAACCATCCTCTTCGCCAGTGCTGCCTCGCCATTCCTGCCTGTTTTGGCCGCGGCCGCGGTGGCGCGCCTTGGATTCGCCAGGGTGCGCGCCGAGGCCGCGGCCGGCGATCCTGACCACGACCCGGCGGTCCGGCGGGTGGCGGCTTTGGGGCTTGCCTGGCCGCTCAAGGTCCACGCGCTCACCGAGGTGGTGGTGCCGGCCTACGATCTGGTGGTCTGCTTTGCCGACCCGCCGGCCCGGCCGCTCTTTGCCGCCCTGCCCGGCAATCCGGCGCAGGTGCTCTGGCGGGTGGCCGGGCCCGAGGGCGATGACGATCCTGCCGCCGACCAGGCGTTGTGGCAGCGCATCCGCGAATTGGTTGGCGATCTCGTCGGGCAGGGGTATCTCGCCGCCCTTGCCCAGGCGCGCCGGGACGCCGAGCTGGTGATGGATAATCTCTCCGAGGGGGTTCTGGCCCACGACCGCCAGCGGCGGATCTTTTTCTTCAACCGGGCCGCCGAGCGGATCACCGGTTTTTCCCGCCGCGAGGTGCTCGGTTGTGACTGCCACCAGATCTTTCCGGAGGGCTTCTGCAAGAGTCGCTGCTCCTTCTGCGCGTCGGGGGAGGGCGAGCCGTCCCTCCCCGACAAGCCCTATCCCCTGGAGCTGCTGGCCCGGGACGGGGCGACCCGTTATCTCGAGATGAACGTCATCCCGCTGCGTGACCTTCTCGGGGCCCTGGTGGGGGTGGTGGCCTCGTTTCGAGATTTTACCCGCGAGCACGATCTGGCGGCCCGGCTCGGTGAAGCCGACACCTTTGCCGGCCTCATCGGCCGCGACCCCAAGATGGTGGAGCTGTTTCGGGCCGTTGCCGACCTGGCCGGCAGTCGGGTGGCGGTGCTCCTCTCCGGCGAATCCGGCACCGGCAAGGAACTGGTGGCGGCGGCCATTCACAGCCAGGGGCGTCGCGCCGGCAAGCTTTTTGTGCCGGTCAACTGCGGGGCGTTGCCCGAGCACCTCCTGGAGAGCGAACTCTTCGGCCATGTCCGGGGCGCCTTCACCGGGGCGGTGCGTGACAAGAAAGGCCGCTTCGAGCTTGCCGACGGCGGCACTCTCTTCCTCGACGAGATCGGCGATATTTCGCCCGCCATGCAGGTGAAACTCCTTCGGGTGCTGCAGGACGGCACCTTCCAGCGGGTGGGCGGCGAGTCGACAATCACCGTTGACGTGCGGGTGATCTCCGCCACCCATAAGGATCTGCGTGCGGAAATCGCCGCCGGCCGCTTTCGTGAGGATCTCTTCTACCGCCTCTGCGTGGTTCCCCTTGTCATTCCGCCGCTCCGCGAGCGACCCGGCGATATCCCGCTTCTGGTCCGTCATTTTCTCACCCTTACCCTGGCCGAGGAAGGGCGCGGCGACCGGGTGGTGATCGGAGCCGAGGCCATGGACCGTCTGTGCGCCTACCCCTGGCCCGGCAATGTCCGTGAGCTGCAGAACGTTATCCGTTTTGCCCTGGTCCACTGCCGCGAGGAGCTGCTCAAGCCCGCCCATCTGCCGCCCCAGCTCCTCCGGGAGGCGGCCCTGCCGGTGCGGGTTGCGGCCATGGCGGGAGTCGCCGGCCGGCGGCGGGGCAAGCTCTCCGTTGAAGCGGTGCAGGCCGCCTTGGCCGCCACCGGTGGCAACCGGCTGCAGGCCGCCCGTCACCTGGGGGTGGGGCGCGCCACCCTTTACCGTTTTCTCGCCAAGCACCCCGTGTCTTGAATTTTTCGATTCTGTCTCGAATGTCTCGGATGTCCCGGTTGTGTCTCGCCTGGTGGTTCTCATTGTTTTTTTAATTTGAAATCAGATAGTTTTGTTTTGCCAGGAAGGTTCTGGCTCGGGGTTATGTCTCATTTGGTTATTTGTGGGACAGTTCGCGGCACGGCGTCGGGTGAGCCGTGTGGTGCGGATAACATTTTGATTTGCAAGGTGTTTTTATATTTTTTGAGCCTTTGGCACACGGTTTGAAATGCAAGGGGGCATGCGCCAAGATAACGCCAACATACGGAGGGTTCTCCAGCTTGCCCGCGAGATGCTCATCCTTGCCGACGAGGGCCAGGCGGCGGCCAGCGACGATGGTTGCCTCCTCCTCTACGGCGTGGTGCAGGACTGCGCCTACAAGATCCGTCTGGCGGCGGAGCGTGAACGCCGGGCGCACCAGGAGAACGGTCAGTGGCTGGAAGAGGGTTAGCGGCATAGCCGCAGGCTGGGCACGCCCGGTCCTGACCGACCAGATGGGCAAACCAAGCTCGGCAGTTGACAAATCAATGGAGGAAAAGAAATGGCCTGTGCTACAAAGGGATGTGGAAAGCAAGCGGTATTGACCGACGAACAGAAGAAGATTCTGGCTGCCCTGGCCGGGCAGCCAGAGGCTTGCGGCTCCAAGGAGGTCGCTGCTGCCAGCGGCATGGAGAGCAAGGAGGTGAGCTGCAAGCTCACCGCGCTGAAGAACAGGGGCTATGTGGAGAGCCCGGCCCGCTGCAAGTACGCGATTACGGCCGCCGGCCGCGCAGCAATCAAATGACCGATCCCGGCATGACCGCCGGTCCAATCAATTTTGAATCTGGCATAATTCATCAGGAGGTACCTGCCATGTGTACACTGGTAACCAAGGAAGCGCCCAACTTCACCGCCCAGGCGGTGATGCCCGACAACTCCTTTGTCGAGCTTACCCTCTCTGACCTGCGGGATAAATACGTCGTTCTCTTCTTCTACCCGCTGGATTTCACCTTTGTCTGCCCATCGGAGATACTGGCCTTCAACCGGGCCAAGGCGGAGTTCGAGAAGCGGAACTGTGAACTGATCGGCGTCTCGGTGGACTCGCATTTCTCGCATCTGGCCTGGAAGAACACCCCGGTCAGGGAAGGCGGTATCGGCAACATTCAGTTCCCCCTGGTGGCGGACCTCAACAAATCGATTTCCGAATCCTACGGGGTCTTGCTGCCCGAAGGCATTTCGCTGCGCGGCCTCTTCCTCATCGACCGCAAGGGCATCGTCCGCCACGCGGTGATCAACGATCTTCCGCTGGGCCGCAACGTGGAGGAGGCCATCCGCATGGTGGACGCCCTGCAGTTCTTCGAAGAGCATGGCGACGTCTGCCCCGCCAATTGGCGGCCCGGCGAGGACGCCATGCAGCCCACCGCCGAGGGGGTGGCCGCCTATCTTGCCAAGCACGGCGAATAAGGGGTTGCACCGGCTGCGCCGGGCAACCGCAACCCATGAAAAGAAAAGGGCCGCGGCGGAAATATCCACTGCGGCCCTTTTCTTTTTGATGGGGAAGGCGGGAGTTAGTCGTCGGGGTGGGGGGAAGCAGCCTGGGCCGCGGCTTTCGTCACCTCGGCCATGGTAGTGCGGGCCAGGGCGGTTTGGGCGCCGGCCAGGGCCTGGCTGGACAGACGACCGCCAGCGGAAGCCGGCCCGGTATGGCCGAAAATCACGTCCAGAACCTCGCCGGTGGCGATCCGGCCCGCTTCGGTGCCCGGCAGGTAGGAGGCGGTATCTCCACCCTCCACCGTCCGCACCAGCTCGGCGCGGGACAGTTTGGCCAGCACGGCGGTGATGGCCGGTTCCGGGTAGTCGAGGTGGCGGCAGAGGAGATCGAAATCCGTGGCCTGGCGGCTCTGGAAGCGGTTGAGGAGGAGGGCCATGAGGTCGTAGGCCAGGGCGAGTTCCACCCGCGGCGGCAGGAGATGATCGAGGTAGAGGGGTTGGTAGCGGTGGCGGACATGGACGGCAAAGGCTACCTCGGCGCCGGCCAGAAATACCATCCAGCCGACGTAGATCCAGAGAAAGAAGAGGGGCAGGGTGGCAAAGGAGCCATAGATGGCGTTGTACCTGGCGACCCCGATTTGCAGGCTGATGAAGAGGGACTGGATGGTGAGCCAGCCGATGCCGCCCACCAGGGCGCCCGTCATGGCGGGGCGGAGCGGCACCCGGGTGTTGGGCAGGAAGCGGTACAGGAGGGCCAGGGTCATCACCAGGAAGGAGTAGCTCAACAGTCGGATGAGGAGCGGGCCAGCCCAGGCCACCGGAAAGATGTGCTGGAGGATGTCCAGGGTCATCTGGCTCCGGAGCGCGGCCATGGTTGCCACGCCGATGTTGACCGCCAGCGGCAGGAGCAGCATCAGGGCCAGGTAATCCATGATTTTGCGGCCCAGGGCGCGGCCGCTTTCCGCCTGCCAGACGGCGTTCATCGCCTGTTCGATGGTGCTGAGCACGGAAATCACCGTCAGGAAGAGACCGGCGATACCGAAGATGCCCAGGGCGGCGAAGTTGGTTTTGTTGACGTAGTTGAAGACGGTGTCCACCGCCTTTCTGAGATGGCTGCTCAGGGACTGGGGCGGAGTGGCGTGGGGCGCGCCCTTGCCCTCGCCATTGGCGGGTGTCGCCGGGCGGGATACCGCCGGCGGTGCCGGAGCGGCGGCCTGCTCCTCGGCGGTTGGGGTTTCCATGGTTTGGATGAACTGGTAGGCGGCGGTGCGCATCTGGTTGCCCGCCCCCAGGCCCTTGAGCACGGCGGTGGAAAGGGCCAGCATCGGCACCATGGAGAGGATGATGGTGAAGGTGAGGGCGCTGGCCCGCAGGGGAATGGCGTCGTGATCGAACTCGCGCAGGAAGATGGCGACAATGCGGCAGAAAAGCCGCAGCCGCTGCCGCCAGGGGGATTCGTCGCCGGCGGGCCGCTGCCACAGCCAGTCGGAAAAGGGCACGCGCTTTTGGCTGGTTCTGTCGTCGGGGGCGCTGGCGGTCATTGTTCCTGGATGTCCTTGAGGAGTTGCTGCGCCGGCGCAACCGCCCCGGGCAGCTTCCGGCCCACCGTTTCGATGACCTTTTCTTCTACCTTTTGCTGCAGCTGATGCTGGGCCGTCGCCCGGTTGAGGGTGGCGCGCGGCTGGGCCGTCGAGCCGGTAAGGGTGAGAGCGACGCGGATGGTGCCGTCCCGATCGGTGAGGTACTTGAGCACCGAGGCCTTTTTGCGGAGCTGCGCGGCCAGTGGCCCTGAAAATTCGAGTTCCAGGGGCAGGTTGAGAGCACCGCTGTCCACGTCCACGGTGCCCGCGGTCTTGGCGGCAAGTCCCTGGCCGGCCAGCTGCGAATCGATCAGCAGGCGCCCTTCCTTGATGTGGAGGTTGCCGGCCACCTGATCCAGAGTCGGGGCGCGGAGGGCATCGAGATGGAGGACGCCCGCCAGGGCGGCGCTCAGCGGTGTTTCAGTGAGGCGGGCGGGCTGCATGGTGAAGTCGGCGTCCAGGGCGAGGTGTTTCATGAATTCTGGCGGGGCGAGGCCAGCGCCGGCAAAGGAAAGTTTCGAGTCGATGGCGCCCGAGAGGATATTGGCCGCCGGGCTGACCAGGGTGGCCAGCAGCGTTTGCAGCTGGAGCGATTTGACCGCCAGTTTGCCCTGAAAGGGGGGCGCGGCCTTGGTGAAGTCGACGATGGCCGTGCCGGTCACCTGGCCGTCGGCCATCCGCAGGGCAAGGTCATGCACCGAGGCAACGCCAGCCTTGAGGGTGTAGGCCAGGGCCAGGTCATTGGCAACCAGCCCGTGGGAGTGAAGTGCATGGATCTTGACCGTGCCGGCCAGGTCAAGGCCCGGCGGCGTTTTTTCGTCCGTCGATTCCTTGGCCGCCTTGGGGAGCTTGTCGGCAAGGGCGAGCAGGCGGTCCAGGTCGAGGGTGTCGCTGCTGATGTCGAGCCGCAGCGGCGACAGGGGGGGGGTGGCGGTGAGATCGTTGGCTGTCGCGGCCAGGGTGATCTGCTGCTGGTCGATGCCGATGGTGACGGTACAGGTGGCACCGCGGTCGGCAAAGGCCCCCTTGCCGTTGAGTTGCGGGGTCAGCTCGCCGTGGCGCAGGTCGGCAATGAAGTCGAAGTCACCACGGCAGCGGAGATTGGCCAGGGCGCCGGGTATGGTGACCGCCAGGCGAGCCGAACCGGTGGCGGTCACGGTGGGCAACTCCTGCCTGGCATCGTCCAGGGTGAGCCGGGCTTGGTTTACGGTGAGCCGGTCGATGTCGAGGGCGAGCGGCGGTCTGATGCCGGCGCGGCTTGCCGTGGCGGGTGGCGCCGGCTTGACGGCGAGCGGGGCCAGGGATTCGAAGTTGAAGTGGCCGGCGAGGTCGCGGTGGAGCCGGAAGAAGGGTTGGTCGATGGTGAGTTCGGCGATCTCAAGTTTGCCGCGCAGCAGGGGCAGAAGCCGGTAGCGGAGGGCGAAACGGTCCATTGAGACGAAATCGGTCTTCTTGTCCGCCTCCTTGACGGAGAGGCCCTGGACGGAGATGCCGCTGAACAGCCCCGCGTCGATGTCGCCCATGGTCACGGCGCGGCCCAGGGCCTTCTCCATCGGCGGGATGAGCAGTGCCTTGAGGCGCGGGGTGGTGAGATAGAAACGGATGAAGAGCGACAGCCCCACCAGTGCCAGCGCCACCAAGGCCACCAGGCCGACGAAGAACTTGAACAGCTTGCCCAGGGGGCCGGGCCGGTCGCGGTCGTCGACGAGGGGTTTTGAATGATCGTACATGGCACCCTCCTGAAACGGCTGGACCGTCTGGCCAGCGAGAAAGGTCGGCAGGGATGGAATGTTGGGATTGAAAATAGATAAAACCTTACTACAGCTCCAAGGAGCAGGGCAAAGGAAAAGATGGGGCCGGCGACCGCCGGCCAAGCTTCGGTGGCGGAAGGGGTTTGGCAGGGCCGCCCGGCAGCGGCGCTGCCGGCGGCGGGGATTACCGTTTGCATGGCCTCTGTTAACCACTCGGCGGGGGGAGGGCGCCGAGCCTTGGGGAGCGCGGCATCGCTCTGTTCGCAGACAAGCGACCCACGGGAGACTTCGACAAGGCAGGCCGACGGAGAGGTCGATAACGGGTGTGCGCGCAATGCCGACCAATGGCTTCGGTTACGGTTGCTTTTGGCCGCTGCTGTGCTATTGTGAAGGGCTCTTGGGCAGGAGGCTGCGGCAAGGGCCCCAGCCTCCTGCCGTAACCGTTACCTCTTCTTTGGATTTACAGAAAAAATGCGCCACAATCAGCGAGCCGCAGGCCAGTTACGGCCGGTTTCCCTCACCTGGGGCATCCAACCCCAGGCATACTCCTCCCTGCTCATCGGCCTGGGCGACACCCGGGTGGTTTGCGCGGTGAGTCGCGAAGAGGCGGTGCCGCCGTTTTTGCGCGATTCCGGCCAGGGCTGGATCACCGCCGAGTACGGCATGTTGCCCGGCGCCACCAACACCCGCTATCGCCGGGAAACGGCCACCGGCCGTTCGGGCCGTACCCACGAGATCCAGCGGCTCATCGGCCGGTCGCTGCGGATGATGGTGGATCTCGAGCGGCTCGGCGAGCGGACCCTGCGGGTGGACTGCGACGTGCTCAACGCCGACGGCGGCACCCGTACCGCCGCCATCACCGGCGCCGCGCTGGCCTTGCGCCGCGCCGTGGCCCGGCTTCACGCCGAGGGGCTGCTTGTCGAATCCCTGCCGCTGTTGCCCATCGCCGCGGTGAGTGTCGGGCTCGTCGACGGCGAGGTCTACCTCGATCTCGACTATCAGGAAGATTCCCGGGCCGAGGTGGACGCCAACTTCGTGATGACCGGCGACGGCCGGCTGGTGGAGGTGCAGTCCACCGCCGAAGGCCGCCCCTTTGGCCGCGACGAGTTCGACCGCATGCTCACCCTGGCCCAACAGGGGATTGGGCAACTTCTTGGCCACTGGCAGGAGGGAGCATGAGTGGTTCCCCCTTCACCCTCCACTGCCGTTCTTCGGAGTGCGCCGCTCGCCGGGGCGAAGTGCGCACCCCGCACGGCACCATCCAGACCCCCATCTTCATGCCGGTGGGCACCCAGGCCACGGTCAAGGGGGTGACCCCGGAGAATCTCAAGGAGCTGGGGGCGCAGATCATCCTCGCCAACACCTACCACCTTTTCATCCGCCCCGGCCACGAACTCATCCGGGAGCTGGGCGGGCTCCACCGCTTCATGCACTGGGACCGCCCCATCCTCACGGACAGCGGCGGTTTTCAGATCTTCAGCCTCCGGGATCTGGCCAAGATCACCGAGGAGGGGGCCGCCTTCAAGTCGCACGTTGACGGCGCCGATCTTTTCTTGAGTCCCGAAGACGCGGTGGCGGTGCAGGAGGCGCTGGGCTCGGACATCATGATGTGTCTCGACACCTGCATCCCCCACCCCGCCACCCGCGACGAAACCGTGGCCGCCACCGAACTCACCGCCCGCTGGGCGAAGCGGTCCCGGGCCGCCCACCGCAACCGCGACCAGCTCCTCTTCGGCATCGTCCAGGGCGGCATGTATCCCGACCTGCGGGCCCGGGCCGTGGAGCAGCTGGTGGA
Source organism: Desulfobulbaceae bacterium UBA5121 (assembly GCA_002414225.1). Lineage (GTDB taxonomy): Bacteria > Desulfobacterota > Desulfobulbia > Desulfobulbales > UBA5123 > UBA5123. The sequence goes on from DHYV01000019.1 coordinate 175,779, forward strand.
GATCGGTTTCGACGGCTACGCCATCGGGGGCTTGAGTGTCGGCGAGCCCAATGAAAAGATGTACGAGATCACCGAACATACCGCCGCCCTCATGCCCCAGGACCATTCCATCTACCTCATGGGGGTGGGCACCCCCGAGGATCTGGTGGAGGCGGTCTACCGCGGGGTGGACATGTTCGACTGCGTGATGCCGACCCGCAACGCCCGCAATGGAATGCTCTTTACATCCACCGGACGCGTTGTTATAAAGAATGCTCGGTACACCCGCGACCCCCTGCCGCTGGACGAGAACTGCGACTGCTACACCTGCCGCAACTTCTCGCGCGCCTATCTGCGGCACCTGTACATGACCCGGGAGATCCTTTCCTCGCAGCTTAACACCATCCACAACCTGCACTACTTTGTCGGGCTGATGGCGAGGATGCGGCGGGCCATCGAGGAGGATCGGTTCATCGCCTTCCGGAAGGAATTTTACGGGCAGCGCGAGGATTGATCTGCCCACGCAATCAGCGTTTTCATTCAAGAGATTCGGAGGAACATTCTTATGATCGGAGTAGCATACGCAGCCAACGGAGCTGCCGGCGCCACCCAGGGCGGCGGCATCCTTTCCCTGCTGCCGCTCGTCCTTATCTTCGGCGTTTTCTATTTCCTGCTCATCCGCCCCCAGCAAAAAAAGGCCAAGGAGCATCAGCAGCTGCTCTCCGACCTGAAGAAGGGGGATCTGGTGGTGACCAGCGGCGGCATCCAGGGCAAGATCACCGGCCTCACCGACAGGGTGGTGACCCTGGAGGTGGCTGAAAACGTGCGGATCAAGGTTTCCCGGCCTTACATCATGGGCATGGCGGTCACCGCTGGTGACCAGGGCGGCGCGGCCTGCACCATTGGCGGTGGCTGAGCCGCCAAGCGGTAAACTTCATCGGGAATGAAGTGAGGCACACCCCGACCACCAGCGCGGCCCGCGGGAGATATCCTGCGGGCCGTTGCTGTTTTTGGGGGCTACAGGTTCAGGGGAGAAAGACGAGGAGCGCGCCGCTTTTGTGTTTTTCCTTTTTTTCCCAGTGGAAGGCGAGGACGATTCCCTCGCGTTTCAAGTCGAGGAGCAGTCGTTCCACCACATCCGGCAGCACCGGCCGGTTCCCTGCGGAGTGGCGGCCCTTGCCGGTGATGATCCGCAGGGTGAGGAGCCCCTTGCCGCGGCCGGCCCTGACGAACGCCGCCACCCGCATCTCGGCCTCGGCGGCCGTGCAGCCGTGGAGGTCCAGTTGGTTTTCCGGGGTGGGGTAGCGCGTGATGGCCGCGGCGGCGGCGCGGCCGCTGGCCGGGGCGAGACGGTCGTTTTTTTCCGCCAGGGCGGTGCGGAACGCATCGCTGCTCACCGTGGTCTCGAATGCCTCGGCAAAGCTTGGCTCCTCGGCGGCGAAGCGTGTTCCCGGCTCCTCATGGGCGGCGAGCTGCCTGAGCCCCCGCCGGTCCCGGCGGGCAGAGGCGGGCGCCTGGTGGCGGGCGGCCGTGGCCGCCTGCCCGTGGCCGGGGACGCGGAAATCGGGAGCTTTGCGGCGTTGGTGGCGAGCGGTCTGTCGTTTACCCATGGCCTTCCTGGTTTAAGGGACAACGTGAACAGGCGGCCGCTTGGCGCGCCGTCCGGTTAGCGGGGCGGTTGCAGTGTACCCGGCTGGCCGTCGCCTTTCAAGGCGGCAGACAGCCGGTTGGGGGAGTGAGGCTTTTTATGGATCTGCTGGCAGTGGCGGCACGGTTTTGCCTGCCGGGCGCGGTGCAGGCGGTGGTTCCGTACGGAACCGGCAACGTCAACGATACCTTTCTGGTGACCCTGGCCGGGCGGCCCCAGCGGTATCTTCTCCAACGGCTCAATTCCGAGGTGTTCCGCGAGCCGCAGCGGGTGATGGACAACCTCCGCACCGTTGCCGGCCACATGCGGCAGCGGCTCGATCAGCAGGGCGACCAGCGTTGGGAGATCCTTGAGCCAGTGGCCTGTGATGGCGGCGGCCACTGGCTGGTGACCGACCACCACGGCGCCTGGCGGCTGCTCCGCTATATCGAGTCCACCTTTGTGCGCCATCGGCTGGCCACCGAGGCCGAGGCCCGGGAGGTGGGCCACGGTTTGGCCCGGTTCCATGGCCTGGTAAGCGATCTCGCCCCGGCCGCGCTCCACGATACCCTGCCGGGCTTTCACGTCACTCCGGGCTACCTTGCCCGCTATGAGGCGCTGGTTGGCGCCGGCCCCCGAAGCGAGGATGCCTTCTGCCGTCGCTTTATCGGCCGCCGCCGGGCTCTGGCGCCGGTGCTCGAGGTTCGGCGCGCCCGCGGCGAGCTGCCCCTGCGGGTCATTCACGGTGACCCCAAGGTGGACAACTTCCTCCTCGCCCGGGAGAGCGGTCAGGTTGTGAGCCTGGTGGATCAGGACACGGTGAAGCCCGGCCTGGTTCAGTACGACCTCGGCGACTGCCTCCGTTCCTGCTGCAATCCGGCCGGCGAGGAGGCGGCGCCAACCGAGGTGGAGTTCGACACCGATTGTTGCCGCGCCCTCCTTGAGGGCTACCTGGGCGAGGCGGCCGCCTTTCTCACCGACCACGACTACGCGGCCCTCTACGATGCCGTCCGCCTCATCGCCTTTGAGCTGGGGCTCCGTTTTTACAGCGATTACCTGGCCGGTAACCCTTACTTCAAGGTCACCGACCCGGAGCACAACCTGCGCCGGGCCCTGGTCCAGTTCCGCCTGGTGGAGCGGATCGAGGCCCAAGAGGGGGTGATCCGCTCCCTGGTGGAGGAACTCCGATGACGCCGGGATCCATCGCCCTGGTCCCCTTTGCCCCGGCCGCCCGGGGGCTGCGGCTTACGGCCCGGGTGGCGTTTCAGGATAGCGGGCTACGGCTGTCGTTCGCCATCGCCGGGACCGGCCTGGCCGACCTCGACATCCCGCCCCGGGCGGCAAATCCCGGCCGGCGTGACCTGTTGTGGAAGGCGACCTGTTTCGAGTGTTTTTTCGCTCGACAGGGCGAGGATCGTTACTGGGAGGTCAACCTTTCGCCCGCCGGCCACTGGAACGTCTACGCCCTGGCCGATTACCGCCACGGCCTGATGCCCGAGCCGTCGGTGGCCGAGGTCAGCGTGACCGGCCGCCACGGGGGTGCGGCCTTCGATCTGATTGCCGACCTCCCTCTTCCGGCCGGCCTGGATCGGGGGGCGCCGCTTGCGGTGAACCTCTGCTCCGTCCTTCGCTACCGCGACGGTGATCTCGGCTACTGGGCCCTTGCCCATCCAGGCGTCCGGCCTGATTTCCATCACCGGGCCGGTTTTGTCGCCATCCTGGAACCGTGACGCCGGGGCGCATTCCTGCCCCCCTTCTTGTCAGTCATTCCTTAACATGGAAAACAACGCACACGCCATGAGTCACCACCAGCCAGCCCACCCTTCACTGGGGCGGGTTCACAGTCTGATGACCCTCACCGCCACCCTGGTTTCCACATCCTTCGTGGTGGGCAAGGCCATTGCCGACGGTCTTGACCCGGCGGTGCTCACCCTGGTCCGTTTTGCCCTGGCGGCCCTCCTGTTCGGCCCCTACGTGGGGCGTCGCCATGGCTTCAAGGTCCCCTCCTGGCGTGCCTTGGGCGGGTACGCCACCATCAGCGCCGCGCTGGTCGCTTTTTTCTGGTGCATGTTCGCCTCCCTGCGCTTCACCTCGGCTCTCAATACCAGCGCCCTCTTTACCCTGGTGCCCGGAATCTCCGGGGTCTACGGCGCCGTGCTGCTGCGGGAGCGGTTGGGGCTGCACCGGCTGCTCGCTCTCTTCTTCGGCATGGTGGGAGCGTTGTGGGTGATCTTCCGGGGGGATCTCCACCTGTTGTTCGCGCTTGCCTTCAACCGGGGGGATCTGCTCTTTCTCGCCGGTTGTTTCGCCATGGCCTTCTATACGCCGCTGGTCAAGCTCTTCTACCGGGGCGAACCCATGGCGGTGATGACCTTTTGGGTGCTGGTCACCGGTTGCGGCTGGCTGCTGCTCCTCTCCATCCCCCGCCTGCCGGCCATCGCCTGGCTCGCGGTGGCGCCGCTGGTCTGGGCCGGCATCGCCTACCTCGCCGTCTTCTGTACGGTGATCACCTTTTTTCTCACCCATTTTTCAACCCCCATCCTGGGCTCCACCCGGGTGATGGCCTACAGCTACCTCTACCCCGGCCTGGTGCTGGTGCTCGACTGGCTGCTGGGCCGGGAGCTGCCGCCGCTGATGACCCTGCCCGGGGTGTTCATTGTCCTCCTGGCCACGGTGGTGCTCCAGCGCGGGGCCGGCGAGGTCCGTCCGGTCACCGATTGAGGGCCGTCACCCCCAGTTCGGCGAGGCCCTGGCGGGCGAGTTTCCGCCAGTCGGGAAAGGATGCCAGATGGCGGCGGAGGTCATCGGAGACGGTTTCGGAGAAGAAAAGGCCCGGCGGCCGGCCGGGCAGGTGGAGTTCCACGGCCCAGGCGTGCAGGGTGTGGTTGGTGGCCCCCAGGGCCTGGTAGTCGCTGGCGGTCAGGTCGCGCGCCAGGCGGTCGAGGAAGGCGCGGCCACCCATTGCGTAGATCTTGTCGCCGAAGAGCGACAGGCCCAGGTGGGCCAGGTGGGCGCGGATCTGGTGTTTGCGGCCGGTGTGCAGCTCGGCGAGAAAGAGGGTGGCCGTTTCGTTCACGGCCAGGGCGAGGAAGGTGGTCTTCGCCTCCTTGCCCCGGGGGTTGGGGTGCATCTGGCAGCGGATGGGGCTCCCCTCTTTCTCGGCCAGGGGGAGAGCGAGGGTGTGGCGGCGGAAGCCCGCCCGGCCGCTGCCCACGGCCAGGTAGAACTTGCGGGCCAGGATGGTGGCGATGTGCTGCTGGTGCGCACGGCAGGCGGCGCGGCTGCGGGCACAGAGGAGCAGGCCGCCGGTCTCCCGGTCCAGCCGGTGCATGAGCTGGATTTCGGGGTTGGCGTGCTGGTGGCGCAGCAGGTTGACCAGGGTGTTGTGGACGATGTGGCCGGTACGGCTCACCGGCATGCCGGCGGGCTTTTCCACCAGCAGGAATGCCTCGTCCTCGTAAACCGTGATGATTTCTCCGGTCGGGGGCGGTTCCCGGTGGTCGATGAACCTGGTTTCGATCGCATCGCCCGCCGCCAAGCGCCGCGCCGGGTCCGCCGGACGGCCGTTGACCAGCACCGTTCCGGCAAGGATCCGTTCCTGCCAGGTCGCGGCCGGGAGGTAGGGAAAGCGGGCCGCCATGGCTTCAGCCAAGGGCAGGCCGGCCTGGGCCGCGTTGACCTGGCACCGGAAGGGGCGCGGCGCGGCCATCAGAGGCCGATGGCCCTGCCCTGACGTATGAAGGTGGGGATGGTCAGGTAGCTCTCCAGCGCCCGGCCCCCCTGTCGAACCGTCTCCGGACGCGGCGCCTGCCGCTTCGGTCGCGGCGTGCTTTCCTGTGCCGTCGCTTGTTGGGGCTCCGTCTCGTAGAGCCGCGTTGCCGCCATGAATCCCGCTATGAATGCCCTTTGTGTCGTTGCCATCGCCTTGTCTCCTGAAGGTCGCTCGGGGAAGCTCCTGAACCGGTGAGGGCTGGCCCGCACGCTGCCGTCCCTTTGTCCCGGGATCAGGAAGTTGGGTTTCCTCCTTCTCTGTGGTTGCCTCCACATTACCTCCCTACCTGGGACAGATGGTGTCCCAGGCGCTGTTTTTTTTCAGGGCTGCAAATTTTTTCCCGAGTCGTCCGCAGGGGGCAGCTTCCGGTCGGCTCACCCCTCCTGACCGTGCAGGGGCAGGGTGATCCGGAAGGTGGTGCCCTGGCCCGGATCGCTCGCGAGGGTGATGGCGCCGCGGTGTTCGCTGACAATGGCGGCACTCACCGCGAGCCCCAGGCCGGTGCCGTCGTCCTTGGTGGTGAAAAAGGGGTCGAATATCTGGGCCTGGTTCTCTGCCGGGATGCCATGGCCGCTGTCGCTGATGGTAAGCTCCGCCTGGCCGGTGGCCGGGTTGGCGGCCGCAGCGAGTCGCAGGATGCCGCCGTCCGGCATGGCCTGAAGGGCGTTGAGGATGATGTTGACCAGCACCTGCTGGAGCTTGTTGGCGTTGCCCATCACCCGTAGCGGCCTGTCGGGCAACTCGGTTTCGGTGCGAACCTGACCGATGCGGACCTGATTCTTGAGCAGCTCCAGCGATTCGCGTACCAGTCTGGCGAGGTCCACCTCCCCCCAGGCGGAGGGGGCCTGGGGGCGGGAGAAATCGAGGAGCTGGCGAACCACCTTGCGGGCCCGGTCGGCCTGGGTCACCACGTCGTTGATCATCTCGAGTCTTTCGGCGCAGTCGAGATCAGGCAGATCCTCCAGGAGCACTTCGGCGGTGAGCGAGATGTTGTTGAGGGGGTTGTTGATCTCATGGGCCAGGCCGGCGGTGACCTTGCCGATGGCGGCGAGCTTGGTGGAGTGGATGAGCTGATCCTGCTTGGTCTCGAGCGCCGAGAGCATGAGGTTGAGGGCGTTGACCAGCTCGATGCCCTCGGCGGAGCTGCGGATGGCCGGCGTGAGGGCGATGGTGGACTTCTCGCCGTGCATGACCCGGGCGATGGCCTCGCGGATGGCCCGCAAGGGGGCGGTGACCCAGCGCACCAGCAGGAAGCAGAGGAGGGCGCCCAGCAGGAGGGCGGTGGCCAGGATGGTGATGGCGATCCGGCGGTAGCGCTGCGCCTCGTGCGCGACTTCCTCCCGGGCCCGGGTGTCCATCTCGATGCCGATGGTGGTGAGTTCGTGACCGCGGCGGCGCAGTTCATCCTTGAGGTTGGCCAGGCGATCCGGCGTGAGGCCCGGGTGGCTGAGCTGGTGGTTGAGCTGGTGGAGGAGGAGGGCGTACTCCTCAAGCCGGTCGAGGTGGATTTGGGGTCCGCGATCCGTGGCGGGCAGGAGGTGCTCCACCTGATTCATGGCGAGGCGCAGTCCGTCCAGGTGGTCAAGGGCGCTGGTAAGGTCGCGCAAGTTCCCGTAGAGAAGAAAATTTTTCTCGTAACGGCGGGTTTCGAGGATCTCCTGGTTGAGCTGGTAGAACGATTCGACGACCTCGATCTTGCCCTCCACCCGGGCGCCGGAGAGAAGGGCGGTGGTGGCGGCCAGGGCGCCGAGGAGGTAGAGGGCCAGGAGGCTGATGGTGATCTTGCTGCGGAGCGAGCGGACCCTGGCAGGGGCGCCGCCGGGGTCCGCGCCCGCGCCCGCGGGGGCGCCAGCGGCTGGCGGGAGCTTGGGGAGATGCTGCGGCAAGGGTTGGTCCGGCATGGTTTCAACACCCGGCAGTGATCTCGCCGGCCTCCTGGCGCAACTCGGCCAGGGCCCGGTTGATCACCTGCTTGAGTTCGTCGAGGCGGAAGGGTTTGGCGATGAAGTCGAAGACCCCCTGGGCATAGGCCCGTTCCGCGGTTTCCGGCTCGGCAAAGCCGGTGATGATGATCACCCGGGCCGCCGGGTTCAGTGCCTTGGCGCGGCGGAGCACTTCGATGCCGTCCATGCCTTCCATCTTCAGATCGCTGACCACGATGTCGAAGGGTTCCTTCGCCATGGCGGCCACTGCCGTCTCCGGACTGGTAAAGGCGTCCACCGCGAAGCCCATCTTGCCGAAGACCTGCTGGAGGCGCTTGCCGACGATGGGCTCGTCGTCCACCACCAGCAGTCGCCAGGTTTTATCGTTACGGGGTCGGTCGGTCATCTGTGCGTTGTTCTCCCTTGCGCGGGTTTTGTTGCGTTCTCGCCCGGAAACGGTCGTTTCTACTGGGGAGTCGTTGGCCATTGGCGTTTGGTAATAGGCAAAACCGCACCAAATCAGCAAGTTCTGCCAGCAGCTCCATCCATATGGCGTTGCCTTTTGGACGGCGTTTTTATAAGCCTCCGCAGGGTGCCGTAAGATACCGAGGCATCGCCCTGAGAGCAGAAAAGCGACCGAAGGAAGACTTCGATACTTTTGGTATGCGAACAGGGCGATAACGAAGGAGATGCAGTGCCCTGCGGGGGCTACCTTATTGGTTCACCGCGCCGTAGTCACCGGCCAGAAATGCCTCCACGTAGCGCTTGGCAATGGCGTCGTTTTCCAGGCGGACGTCGAGCTGGCGGGTGAATCCCACCAGCCGGCCCAGGATGTCCAGGGTGTGCTCCATCTCTTCCTGTACCATGTTGCCGGCCCGGGCGATGACCAGGTCGCCGCGGGTGCGGACGTTGAAGTCAAACGCCTCCAGGATGGCGGCGATCATCTTGGCCCGCCGTGACCGCTTGGTGAGGTCGGTGGCGCCGCCCAGGAAGCGGAAATAGATATGGTTGTCCCGTTCCCGTTCGCTGCAGTGGGCGTCGATGATGTTGAAGTGGTAGCCGAAGCGGAAGCAGAGGTTGACGTACTCCTTGCTGATGATGGCGATGTTGTGGCCCGAGTACTGGCCGCTGAGGGTGTCGGCCGGGGCGTTCAGCATGCTGCTCACCAGATCCATCATCCCCACCGGCATGGTTTCCCGATGCCAGACTTCGGGGAAGAGCATGCCCTGGAGGATGGCCCGGAAGGGCAGCGAGGTGATGGCGGTGAAGGGCAGGCGGTTCTTGGGCGCGTCCGGGGCCACGCCGCCGTCGATATCGATGACCAGGATGCCGGCCGGGATGGGGAGTTCCAGGGGGCGTACCAGCTGGCCGCCGTAGAGGGAGCGCTCGTCGCGGCCCAGGTCGACGAGTTTGATCACTGCGGTTTCGTGGGTGTAGCGGAGGATGTCGTGGTAGGTCTGGCAGCCGGCGGGGGAGAACTCCTGCATGAGCGGGTCCACCAGATGGAGGCGGGAGGCCGAGTGGAGGAGCCGCCGGAGGAGGCGGAACTCGCGGCTCACCGCCAGATTGATGCTGTTGGTGGCCTGGTAGGTGATCAGTTCCGCCACCCGGCCCCGGTAGATGCGGCGGTCGTCGGCGTCCACGGTGATCTCCTCGCCCCCGGCCACCTTGGTAAGGATGTGTTCGACATTGACCAGGCAGGGGACCTTGAACTCCCGGCAGAGGGTGGCCATGTGGCTTACCGGCGTGCCGATCTCGGTGACGATGGCCGCGGCCCGCTGCATGACCCGCATGAACTGGGATGAGTCGCGGCGGCTCACCAGCACCGCGCCGTCCGGAAAGCGGTCGAGATCGTCCAGGGAGTTGACCACGAAGACCGGGCCGCAGCCGATGCCGTGCTGGGCCACCCGCCCCTGGTCGGCGGTGATCACCTCATAGGCGCCCAACTGTTCGGGCAGGGTCCGTTTCTCGGCCCCCAGCTCCATGAGCAGCAGGGGGCGGGCCTGGAGGATGAAGAGTTCGCCCTGGCGGTCCACCGTCCACTCGATGTCCTGGGGCCGTTTGTAGAAGTTTTCGAGATGGATGGCCTGGCGGGCGAGGTCGGCGAGCTGGGCGTCGTCGAGGCAGGGGCGGGCGCGCAGCGACTCGGGCACCGGCCGGTCGGCAAGCCCGCTGGTGGCGGCGAGGTAGATGCCGCTCTCCTTGGTAGTGATGTGGCGCTGGAGGATCCTCGGTGGCTCGGCCTTTTCCACCAGGAAGGTGTCGGTGGGCTTGCTGCCCTCCACCACCGCCTCGCCCTGGCCCCAGGCCCCCACCACCACCATCTGGAGGGCGGTGGGGTTCATGGTGTCCACGGTGTAGGCCACCCCGCTCGCCTGGGAGTCGACCATCCGCTGGCAGCCGGCGGCAATGGACATCTGGCCCTCTTCGGGGAAGACCTGGCGGCGGTAGCCGATGGCCCGTTCGCTGAACAGGCTCGCCGCCACAATCCGGTAGGCGGCGAAGACCGCCTCGCTGGTGGCGGCGACGTTCAGTACCGACTGGAACTGGCCGGCAAAGGAAAAGTCCATGTCCTCTTCCTGGGCGCTGCTGCGGATGGCCAGGGTGAAGGGGACGCCGAGTGATTCGCCCGTGGCCGCGATGGCTTCCTCCAGGGCCGCCAGAAGCCCGGGCGGCGGCGCGGCGGCGAGCACGCCCTCGCCCAGCCGCTGCCGGAGGGCGTCCAGGGCGGTGGCGTCCGCCGTCGAATCGCCCATCAGGGCTTCGAATCGGTCGAGGTCGTCCCGGAGGCCGTTGGCATCGACGAGTTCGTGGTAGGCGCAGGTGGTGATTACGAACCCCTCCGGCACCCTGATGAGCGGATCCTTGCGCATTTCGGCGAGATGGGCGATTTTACCGCCGACGATGGCCCAGTCCCGGGGGGCCACCGCGTCGAGGTTGAGAACCTGGGGGCCGCGGCGGTCCTCACGGTGGGCCATGATCGCCCGGAGCCGCTCGGTGAGCTGGTCGTAAACCGGATAGAGGTCGGGGTGCTGGTGACCGGTAAGAACGTTGAGGGCATCGATGGACTCCCGCACCGTGACGGTGAGGGCCTCGACGCTCTGGATGATGTACTGTTGATCGAAGACGTATTCGCCGCTCAGCTTCTCGCCCATGTCGGCGATGAGGGTGAGGGCGCGGTTGTTGGCATGCAAAACCCGGCGAAACCGTTCAAAGATCAGTTTCGCCGGGTTCTCCGTGTCCCGATGGAGCCATTGGGAGAGGCGTTCACGCAGACGTTGGACCAGGGGCATGCTTCTCTCCGAGACCATGTTCGAGGAAGGGGGCGCCGCCTGCCGAGCGGCGGCTGCCCCCAAGGGCACACCCTGGCCCGCGGTTGGTTAGTGGCTGCCTCCACCCTTCTTGAAGATGGCGCCCACCGCGAAGCCGGCCACCATGGCAATTACGATGGCCATTATTCCATAGACCGCGGCATTGTTAAAGGCGAGACCGGACAATTTTTTCACCATGCCCACCTGGGCTACGGTGATGGGGGCGGTGGCCTGCTCGACCACCTGGCCGTTGCGTACCGCCAGCACCTGTACGTTATAGGTTTCGGGCGGTGCCTGGAAGGGCCAGTGGGCCTCGAGCTTGAACTGGTTGCCGTTGCGGGTCACGGTGCCTTCGGTGATGCTGTAGAGCTTTTCCTTTTGTTTGAACTTGAGGAACTGGTCGAACCACTCAGGGCCCACCTCGGCATGGTCAGAGCGCTCCATCGTGGCATTGGCGCGGATGGCGTCGTAGCCGATCTGGTTGGCGGCCCGGGCCTCGGCACCCATCATGTTGTTCAGCGGGCCGGTGGAGTAAAGCATGTAGACGTTGGGCACGTTCTTGAATTCCATGGTGCCGAGCTTCATCCAGAAGATGCCGCTTGCCTTGCCCTTGTACTTCAGGTGCACGTCGGTGTACTGGGTGGAACTCACCTTGACGATCAGGTCGTCGCCCGGGGTGCTCTCGCCGGTAATGGTGAGGGTGGCGCCGTTGTAGATGAGGCTGATGCCGATGTTGTCGGGGGTTACCTGACAGGTCAGTGCCCGGGCCGGCTCGGCGGTCAGAGCCGAGAGGACGAAGAGGGCAGTGGCCGCCAGGAGAACCCGGCCGTAGGAACGAATGTTATTGCGCAACATGATTAGTGACCTCCAGCATAGGCAAGCAGGAGCGAGGGTTCCATGACCAGCTCCAGGATGATTTTAACGGTTACGGCGAGAACGATGAGGGAGAGCAGAATCTTCAGCTGGTCGCCCTTGAGCTTGCGGCCGAAGATGGTGCCGATCTGGGCGCCGAACACCGAACCGATGAGCAGCAGCAGGGCGAGCAGGAAGTCCACGGTGTGGTTGCTGTAGGACTGCAGGAAGGTGACCTCGGTGCAGGTGAACATGATCTGGAAGAGGCTGGTGCCCACCACCACGTGCATGGGCATGCGGAGCATGTAGATCATTACCGGGACCATGAGGAAGCCGCCGCCGACGCCCATGATCGCCGCCAGCACGCCGACGAAGACCCCCAGGGCCAGGGGGACCAGGGCGGAGTGGGTGACCCCGGACTTGACGAACTCGGTCTGCATGGGAAGCTTCGACAGGAAGCCGCCCGACTTCTTGGCCGGCGCTGCGGAATCCTTGCCGGCCTTGTTCTTGCGCAGCGCGTGGAGGCTCTCGACGAACATGAAGGAGCCCACCAGGCCGAGCATGACCACGTAGGTCATCTTGATCAGGAAGTCAGCGCCACCGGAGGCCCGCAGAACCTTGATCACCTGGACGCCGGCCGCCCCGCCGATGAAGCCGCCGATGAGGAGGTAGATGCCCATCTTGACATCAACGTTGCCCAGCCGCCAGTGGGCCAGGGTGCCGGAAGCGGACGCGGCGACGATCTGGTTGGCGTCGGTGGCCGCCGCGATGGTGGGCGGGATGCCGATCATCATCAACAGCGGCGTCATCAGGAAGCCGCCGCCGACGCCGAAGAGCCCGGACAGCAGCCCCACGAACAAGCCGAGGCCCGTGACCAACAGGTAATTGACGCTGGTCAGGGCGATTGGAAGGTACATGAACATTTTTTTCTCCTCCGTGTTAAGAAATTAAGTTTCGTTAAACTTCTTTCCGCCTTGCCCCGACCGCCGGTCCAGACCCCGGTGCTTCTGTTTGTGGCGGGTCCGGCTGGTTCGGTTGCCGGGGGGGCAGTTGTCTTACAACCCGTTCAAAAGCGGTGTTGTCCCAAGGTTTGGTAACCAAGACCCAGAAGGTATGCAGATACCAGTGGGCGTCGCTTTCCAGCTTGCGGCGCAGCTCTTCGACCCACTGGACCTCCTGTCTTTCCGCCGGGGGCGACTGGGCACCGATGATCAGACAGAATATCCGGTTGGCTCGGAAGAACGCGAGCAGTTCCTCGTGGGAGGCATGGGTTAGGGTGTGACAGTGGACCGTCACGCCCCGCGCCTGTCCCAGCCAGACGGCGTTGAGCAGGGGGTCGCGGAAGCGGTTGTCGCGATTGCCGTCGCCGCTTTTCTCATCCATGCCGAACAGCACGGCGTGCACCACCTTGGTGGTGCGCGTGGCTAGCTCAATGGCATGCAGGCTTGCCTGCAGGTCGGCCGAGTCGCCCTTGATGAGAATTGCTATGCCGTTTTCCATGTGACCTGTCGCTGTCCTTGTCTTGCCGCAAACCTTACTGGAAGGTTACATTTTGGCGGCCATGGAAAGCAAAGAACGTGCCTGGTTTCCTTGGGGTGCTTTATTTCTTTTGTAACGTTTTGTTTTTGAATAGAAAAAAATGTCGACAGGGTCGCTGTCCGGTGGAGCGGGTCGCTGGTTAGGGGTGTTTCAGGTTGGCACGGCGACCTGGAATTCCTTGAAATGGCGATGTTTGTGCATTTGAAACAACTGTTCAGTAATGAAACAGCAACTTGGAAAGATGGGAGCCTTCAGCGACCCGGCAGCCCCTTGGGGGGGAGGAGGTCGAATTCGCGCAGCCGGCGCCAGAGGGTGGTGCGGGAGATGCCCAGGAGCCGGGCGGTTTCACTCTGGTTGTAACCGGTCTGGCGGTAAACTTCGAAGATGTGGTCCTTTTCGAGGCTTTTGAGCGGACGGGCCGGTTCGTCCGGAGGTACTGGTTTGGTGGTGGCCAGGGAAAAGTCGGGCGGCAGGTCGGCAACCCGCAGCACCCCGTCCTGGGTGAGGGCCACGGCCCGCTCGACGAGATGCTGGAGTTCGCGAACATTACCGGGAAAGGGGTAGCTGGTAAGGGCGGTTAGGAAGTCGTCGTCCACCGACGGCCGATGCTTGCCGAACTGCCTGGCCGAGGTGGCGGCAAAGTGGGCGACCAGGGCCGGGATATCCTCGTGCCGCTTGCGCAGCGGCGGCAGCTCGATTATTACCACCTTGAGCCGGAAGAAGAGATCCTGGCGGAAGGCGCCGGTGGCGAGCATCTTCTCGATTTCCTGGTTGGTGGCGGCAATGAAGCGGACATCGAGATCAATGGGCTTGACTCCGCCCAGCCGCAGGAAGGTCCGTTCCTGGATGACCCGGAGGAGCTTGACCTGCATGGAAAGGGGCATTTCGCCCACCTCGTCCAGGAAAACGGTGCCGCCGTTGGCCGATTCGAGCAACCCCTTCTTGGTGCTCACTGCTCCGGTGAAGGCGCCTTTCTCATGGCCGAAGAGTTCGTTGGCCACCAGATCCTCGGCAAAGGCCCCGCAGTTGAAGGGCACAAAGGGGGCGCCGGCCCGGGGGCTGTTCTGGTGGAGCGAGCGGGCCACCAGTTCCTTGCCGGTACCCGATTCGCCGCGGATGAGCACGTTGCAGTCCACCGGCGCCACCTGGGCGATGGTTTTGAAGATGGCCTGCATGGACGGGGCTTCGCCGATGATCTCGCCGAAGCGGTGGGCGCGCCGGGCCGTGTCGGTGAGGGTGTCTTCCCGGCGGGTCTGCTGGCGATGCTGCAGGGCGCTGGCGATCACCTCCCGAAGGGTTTCCAGGCGGAACGGCTTGGCGAGATAGTGGAAGGCGCCCTTCTTGGTGGCCTCCACGGCATGGTTGATGGAGGCGTAGCCGGTGATCAGGATCACCGCCGTATTGGGGATGAGGCTGTGGATCCGCTGCATGAGGTCGACGCCGTCGGCATCCTTGAGGCGGACGTCCATCACCAGCACGTCGGGTGGTGTCTCGCGGAGACGGCTCATCGCCTCCATGGTGTCGACAAAGCCCTCGGTCTGGTAGCCGTCCCGTTTCAGGGCGTGGACCAGGCGGCGAACGGTGACCACCTCGTCGTCGAGGATGACGATCCGGGCGCGTTCGGAGCTGCTTGCTTCCATGACGACGGTGCTCCTGGGGGTGGCAGGTGGGCCCATGGGCCGATGATCATTCTTGAAAAGGCGAAGCCTGCAAAATTATTCAAAATTAAATAGTACGGTCCGCTTCGGTTGTCAAGGAGGAAGCACGGGGCGGCGCCTCTTGTCCCGCGCCGGCCGGGGGGCAGCGGCGGAGGCGCAGAGGGGGGCGTCTGTCCGAGGAGTGAAAAAAATGGCGGCAGCGAGGGTGACAACGGCGGCTTGGCGGCGGTATAATCTGATTCTCCGTCCCAGACCGTTCTTGTCATGTTATCGGGGTATTGCATGCCATCCGCCTACGCCCTCATCGATTGCAACAACTTCTATGTCTCCTGTGAGCGGTTGTTCGCGCCGCGGCTGGCGGGACGGCCGGTGGTGGTGCTCTCCAACAACGACGGCTGCGTCATCGCCCGTTCCGAGGAGGCCAAGGCGCTCGGGGTGGCAATGGGCGAGCCCTATTTCCGCTGTCGCAACCTCCTCCGTCGTCACGGCGTCCAAGTCTTCTCTTCCAACTACACCCTCTACGGCGATCTCTCTCGCCGGGTGATGGATCTGCTTCGCGAGCTGGAGCCGGAGGTGGAGGTCTACTCCATCGACGAGGCATTTGTCCGGCTGCCGGCGGCAGCCCCGGCAGAACTCGCCGAACAGGGCCGGCGGCTGCGGGAGCTGATCCGGCGCTGGGTGGGCATCCCGGTGTCGGTGGGGATTGCGGCCACCAAGACCCTGGCCAAGGTGGCCAACCGGCTTGCCAAGCAGGAGCCGGACCACGGCGGGGTCTTTGTCCTCGCGTCCGCGTCCGTCGACGCGGTGTTGGCCGGGGTCGGCGTGGGCGAGATCTGGGGCATCGGCCGCCGGCGGGCCGACCTGCTGCGGACCCACGGCCTGCGCACCGCCCTTGACCTCAAGCGCGGCGACGACGCCTGGCTGCGGCGGCGGCTTACCGTCACCGGCCTGCGCACCGCCATGGAGCTGCGCGGTGTTTCCTGTCTCACCCTGGCCGAGGCGCCCGCCGCCCGTCACTCCGTCGCCTCCTCGCGCTCCTTCGGTCGTCTGGTCTCAGACCGGGGGGAGCTTGGCGAAGCACTCATCTCCTACCTCTCGCTGGCCGCCGAAAAACTGCGGCGGCAGGGGCTTGTGGCCGCTTCACTCCACGTCTATCTCACCACCGACCGCTTCCAGGCCACCACCCCCCAGTACAGCGGCGGCCGTACCGTCATCCTGGCCCGGCCCACCGGTGCCACGCCGGAATTGATCCCCCCGGCCCGTCGCTGCCTTGAGGCGTTGTTCCGGCCCGGCTACGGCTACCGGAAGATCGGCGTGGTGCTTGCCGGACTCTCGCCGGCAGGTATGCGTCAGGGGGAACTCTTCGCCAGCAGCGGCCCGGCGGCGGCCGAGGCGCTGATGGAGGCTTGCGACCGGGTCAACCAGCGCTGGGGCCGCGATACCATCCGATCCGGTGGCGCCGGCCTCGTCCGACCGTGGCGCAACCGGCGGGAGTATCTTTCTGCCGCCGCCACCACCAATTGGGCCGAGATTCCGGTGGTCACCGCCTGAGCCGGCCCCGAAGTGAGGAAGAATCATGGAGCAGTTCGATTACCGCGGCGACTGTTGAAAGGCCTTCCGGGGCGTAAGGTTACGCCTGCAGCAGAGCCGGGCCGGCGAACGGTTCCGTTTTCTCGTCGATGGTGGCCAGGCGGAACGGATCGTGCGGGTGGTGGCCTATGCCGACGGCCGGGTGGTGAACCGCCAGCCGCAGGGCGACGGTTTTTGCTTCACGGTGGAGAAAACCTGAGCGGGCGCTGGTGGCCCGTGGGGGGGGCTTTGGCAGGGGTCAGGGGGGCAGCTCGATGAAAAACATCCGCATTGCCGGCAGCGGCCCGGCCGGCATGACCGCCGCCATCAACCTGGCCCGGGCCGGCTACGCGGTGACGGTGTACGAAAAGCATCGGGACAGCGGCCAGCGGTTCCACGGCGACATCCAGGGGCTCGAGAACTGGTCGGTGGCCGGCGACATCGTCGAGCAGCTTGAGGAGATGGGGCTTGCCATCAACTTTCACTGCCAGCCCTTTTCCGAACTGAAGGTCACCAACGGCGAGCGCGATTGGCATTTTTCCTGTAAGAAGCCCGCCTTCTATCTGGTCAAGCGGGGCGACATCCCCGGCAGCCTGGACCAGGGGCTGAAACACCAGGCCGAGGCCGCCGGGGTGACCATTCGCTACACCACCCAGCTCGCCGCCAAGCGGGCCGATATCGTCGCCACCGGTCCCCGTCCCCACCACATCTTCGCCATCGCCCGCGGCATTGCCTTCACCACCACCATGGCCGATCAGGCCCACGGGCTGGTCAACGATGACGCCGCCTTCAAGGGGTACTCCTACCTGCTGGTGAGCGGTGGCTACGGCTGCATGTGCACGGTGCTCTTCGACCGCTTCGGCGAGATCAACCGCTGCCAGGCCGCCACCGAGGCGCTGTTCCGGGAGCGGCTCGATCTCGACATCCGCGACCCCCGGCCGGTGGGCGGCCTGGGTTCCTTTGCCGCTTCCCCGGTCTACTGCCGCGAGCGGCGACTGCGGGTGGGCGAGGCGGCCGGGCTCCAGGATCTGCTCTGGGGATTCGGCATGCGCAGCGCTATCACCTCGGGCTACCTCGCCGCCCGCAGCATCATCGACCACACCGACTACGAGGCGGCGGCGCATGGCTTTTTCGACCGGCGGCTGCAGGCGAGCCTCGTCAACCGCTACCTCTGGGAACGGTTCGGCCGCGATAACTACGCCCGGCTCATGGACCGGATCGCGGCGGCTCCCGACGCCTTGGAGTTTCTCCACTCCTTCCACAACCTGAACCTTCTCCAGCGGCTCCTCCATCCCCTGGCCCGCCGTTTCGTCGGCCGCCGTTACCCCGGGCTGCTGGCATGAGCCGGCCCGGGAGAGAGCGGCTGCGGCTGGAGGTGCCTTTCCTGGCCGAAGACCGTTACGTGGCCTTCCTCGCCGAGCGGGCCGACCGCCTCCACTCCCTTCACTTCCAGCTGCCGGGCTCCCTGGCCCTGGACGCCCGCCTGGCCTGCCAAGGGGAGGAAGAGGGGCGGCTTGTCGCTGGGCTTTCGGCGGTTGTTGGACCGCGGAAGTATGCCCTGCTGAACAGCCGTTTCCTGGCGCCGGGCCGTTACTTCGACCGGGCCGGGCTCGGGGCGCTGGCCGGCCAGCTGGGGCGCCTGCGCGCCGCTGGCCAGCTCGACGGGCTGGTCTTTGCCGACTATTACCTGCTGCGCGCCCTGGCCGACACCGCGCCGGAACTCTGCGGCGAGTTCGAGGCCGTGCCCAGTGTGAACTGCCGCATCGATTCCTTCGCCGCGGTTGCCGCTTGGTGCGAGGCGGCGACCGCGGCCGGCTTTCGGCCGCCGGCCAAGATCGTTGTCGACCGGGACTTGAACCGCGCCTTGCCCCGGCTTGCGGAAATCGCCGGCCGTTGCCGCGAGCGTTTCCCTGCCCTCACCCTGGCGTTGCTTGCCAACGAGGGCTGTCTTTACCGCTGCCCCTTTAAGCTCGCCCACGACGCCCACATCGCGCTGGCCAACACCGGGCTTGCGCCCGAGGCGAGCGGGGCGCTGAACACCGCGCTGGGCTGCCGGCGGCTGCTTGCCGAACGGCCCGAACGGCTCTTTCGTTCGCCCTTCATCCGGCCTGAGGATCTCGGCCGTTACGAGGGGCTGGTCGGGGTGATCAAGCTCTGCGGCCGCACCCTGGGGGCGGAGTTTTTGCTGCGCACCGTGGCCGCCTATCTCGACGGCGGCTTTGCCGGCAACCTCCTCGCCCTCACCGACACCATGGAGTGGTTGGCCGGTGAACTCCATGTGGCCAATGAACGGCTGCCGGCCGATTTCCTCGAGCATCTCGCCGGCTGCGACGGCGACTGCCGCGCCTGCGGCTATTGCCATGATCTTTTGGACCGCTGTGCCCGAGCGCCTGTTCTCAGGTTGAAAGATTGGCGGCGGGAAGGTATGCTTCGTCGTTCGCTCTGAATTTCGTTGGCGGGGCTCCCTGTTTGCCCCCTTTGAACACGGCCGTGCCGGGCCGTGATGACCGTCTGGCCCAAGAGATGATCAAAAAAATTCTCGTTGTCGACAACAACCCCCTGATCGTCAAGTTCCTGCAGCGCACCCTGGAGGAGCGGGGCTATACGATACGGACCGCCGCCGACGGCCTCGCCGCCCTGGAGTGCATGGAATCATGGCTGCCCGACACGGTGATCATCGATCTGGTGATGCCCAAGATCAGCGGTGACAAGCTCTATCGCACCATGCGGGCGATGCCCCATCTCAAGGACGTGCCGGTGGTCATCCTCTCCAGCCTGGCTGCAGAGGAGCAGCACGAGTTGACCCGTTTCGAGGCCGATGCCTATGTGGCCAAGGGACCGCTCAAGGAGTGTGCCGCCAACATCCTGTCGGTGCTCGATCATCTGGAGAAGGGCGAAGGCCGGCGGCTCGACGGGGTGATCGGCCTCGAAGGGCTTCAGCAGCGGGAGGTGACCCGGGAGCTGCTCGCCATCAAGCGACACTTCGAGGTGATCTTCGACAACATGTCCGAGGGGATCTTCGAGATCACCAACGGTGATAAGATTATCTATGTCAACCCCGCCGCCACCTATCTGGTGGAGCGGGCCGAGGAGCGGTTGCTCTCCAAGGGATTCGTCGGCCTCTTTACCGAGGAGCAGCGGCCGCGGCTCGCGGAACTGGTACGCTCGGCCAACGGCAACAAGGAGCTGGTGCAGGGGGAGGAGGTGGAACTCAACGGCCGCTATCTCACCCTGAACTTCCTGCGCATTAACACCGACGCCGGCAAGACGGTCATCGTCATGGCCCAGGACATTACCGAGCATCGCCGGGCGCAGCGGGCCCTCTACAAGAGTGCCGCCCAGTACCGTAACCTTGCCGAGCACGCCAATGACGGCATCTGCATCGTCCAGGACGCCCGGCTCAAGTACGTCAATCAGCAGCTTCTTAAAATGGGGGGGTATCACCTGGCCGATCTGCTCGGCGTACCGGTGACCCAGCTGGTCTGCCCCGATTCCCTGGCTCAGGTCCGGGAGTGGTACGACGCCTTCCATGCCGGGCGGGAGGAATCCATGCGTTTCGAGTCCCGCTGGCTGCACCGCGACGGCACCCCCATTGAAGTGGAGTGCAACGTGGGCACCACGGAGTACGAGGGGCGGCGGGCCGCCCTGGTGGTGGTGCGGGACATCTCCGAGCGCAAGCGGGCCGAGCGCGAGTTGCACCGCGCCCATACCTTTCTCCAGTCGGTGATCGACGGGATGAGCGAGTCGATCATGGTCATCGGCAGCGATTACCGGATCATGATGATGAACAAGACGGCCCGCACCCATTATGGTTGCGAGGCGGGGGGGGAAGGGGAGTTCTGCTATCTGGTGAAGCGCAATCGCAGCGGGCCCTGCCCGCGCGAGGAATTTCCCTGTCCCATACAAGAGGTGCTGGTTTCCTGCCAGCCCTTCAAGTGTCCCAGCGTCGAGCGGCTGACCCGGGAGGGCATGGGGAGCATCACCCTGGAGATTTACGCTACCCCCATCGTCGATGAGGAGGGCGGGGTGGTAGGGGTTATCGTCGTGGGCCGCGATATCTCCCAGCGGATCCAGGAGGAGCATGAGCGCCAGCAGCTGGAGGCCAAGCTCTTTCTCCGCCAGAAGGAGGAGTCCATCTCCACCTTGGCCGGCGGCATTGCCCACGATTTTAACAACATCCTCACCTCGGTGCTGGGCTATGCCGAGTTGCTGCATCGCTCGCCGTCCATACCTGAGCCCGAGCAGGGATTGGCCCGGAACGTGGTGGAAGCGGTGCGGCGGATGGTGCGGTTGACCCGCCAGATGGAAACCTATATCCGGCGGGGCAAGCAGCAACCGCTGGAGATGGCCCCCAACGACCTGCTGCGGGAGGTGCTGGTGCTCGCCTGCAAGGAAAAGCGCAGCGGTATCACCGTGGTGGAGGATTTGGCCCCAGACCTCTGGCCGGTGGAGGGTGACCCGAGTCAGCTCAGTCAGGCGTTGCTTAATATCCTCACCAACGGTATCGAGGCCATGGGACAGGAGGCCGGCACCCTCACCGTGCGTACCGTGAACGAGCATCACGACGCCGAACTCGAGTGCCAGGGCCATGTGCGGCTTGCCGCCGGTGCCTATGTGCATGTCGCCATCTGCGACACCGGGCCGGGGATTCCACCCGACACCATCGAGCGGATCTTCGAGCCCTACTTCTCCACCAAGTTCATCGGTCGTGGCCTGGGGCTTGCCGCCACCCTGGGGATCATCAGGAACCACCACGGCGGCTTGCGGGTGGAGAGCGGCGCGACAGGCACCGTTTTTCATCTCTACCTGCCCCGCTACGGGTGCGAAGAGAAGTGCGCCGGCGCGTAGCTCCGCCGCGCGCCACGGCTTAACGGTCGGCGTGGTTCTGGAGGTACTCCAGGAAGGCGGTGCCGATCGGCGAGAGCTGGCGGTTCTTGTGGTGGATCAGGTAGAAGGGGCGGTGCATGGTGAGCCCTTTGAAGGGAACCACCGTCACGGCGCCGCAGTCGAGATCCTGGGCCACCGCCCGGCGGGAGAGGATGGAAACACCGATGTTCGCCCTGACGCTCTGGTGGACCGCCTCGGTGCTGCCCATCTCCGCCACCACGGTGAGCCGGACAGGGTCGAAGCCGTGATCCAGCAGGAGCTGCTCCATCACCTTGCGGGTGCCGGAACTCCGCTCCCGTAGGATGAACGGTTCGCCGGCCAGCTCGTCAAGTCCGATGGCCTTGCGTTGCGCCCAGCGATGCTCCGGAGGCACGGCCAGCACCAGTTCGTCGGCAAAGATCTCCTGCCAGGCGAGCGTGGTGTCGTTCCAGCGGGCACCAACGGTTCCCAGTTCCACTTCCCCCTCCAGCACCATTTCCGCCACCAGCCGTGAACCGCTGATTTTCAAGGTGGTCTGGATCGCCGGGTAGAGCGTCTTGAACAGCCCCACATAGTGAGGCAGGATGTAGGTGCCGGGAATGGTGCTGGCCCCCAGCAGGAGCTGGCCGGCAAGCTTGCCGCTGTACTGTTCGATGGCCTGCATGGCCTCGGCCCGCAGTTGCAGGATCTTGCGGGCGTAACGAAAGAGGATGCGGCCGGCCTGGGTGGGATGCACCTCGCGGCCCAGCCGGTCGATGAGCCGTTCTCCCACCAGCTCCTCCAGGGTGCGGATATGTTCGCTCACCGTGGGCTGGGAGAGAAAGACCGCCTCCGCCGCCCTGGTGAAGCTCTTCTGCTCCACCACCTGACAGAATACCTCTAAACGATGCAGATCCATGGAAACTCCTGGGGGGTCATGGTTGGCTCCCGGCTTCGGCCGGGATCAGTGTCCGAAGGTCGTTGCCGCTGGGGTACTGGAAGATCCGAAGGCCGAAGAGCGGCACGGCGGCGAGCACATGATCGAAGATGTCGGCCTGGATCGCCTCGTAGTTGGCCCACGCCTGGTCGCGGCTGAAGACGTAGATCTCCAGTGGCAAACCCTGGGCGGTGGGGGCCAGGTGGCGGACCAGAAAGGTCATCTCCTGGTTGATCATCGGGTGCGCCCTGAGATAGGCGACCAGATAGGCCCGAAACAGGCCCAGGTTGGTCTGGTGACGGCCGTTGATGGCGAGGGTGGTGTCGATGCCGTGTTCCTTGTTGTGGGCGTCGATCTCGGCCTGGCGGCGCCGGAGGTAGTCGTGCAGGAGCCTCACCTGCTGGAGACCGCCGAGCAGCGCCGCGTCCGCGAAGCGGACCGAGTGCATGTCGAGATAGATGGCGCGCTTGATGCGCCGGCCTCCTGACTCTTGCATGCCGCGCCAGTTCTTGAAGGTGTCGGAAACCAGGGCATAGGTAGGGATGGTGGCGATGGTCTTGTCCCAGTTGCGGACCTTGACGGTGTGGATGGAGATATCGATGACGTCGCCGTCGGCGCCGTAGCGAGGCATCTCGATCCAGTCGCCGAGGCGCACCATGTCGTTGCCGGCCAGCTGGAGGCTCGCCACCACGCCGAGGATGGTATCCTTGAAGACCAGGAGGAGGACGGCGGTGAGGCCGCCCAGCACGCTCAAGATCCCCCATGGCGAGGTGTTGGTGAGAATGGCGACGGCGCCGATGGAGGCCAGAATGAAGGCGATGAGCTTCACCGCCTGGAGGTAGCCGCGCAGCGGCTTGTGGCGGGTGAATTCCTGCTCCCGGTAGATGTCGTAGACGCCGTTGAGCAGCGCGTCCAGCGCCCAGGCAGCCAGGAAGACGAGTGCGGCCAGGAGCAGCCGTTTCCCGAACTCGGCGATCGGGTCGGGTTGGGGAAAGAGGAGGTCCACGGCCACGTAGACGGTGAGCAGGGGGAGCAGGCGGATGAGGCGTCGGAAGAGGCCCCGGGCCGCAAGGGCGTCGTCCCACTGGGGGGTGCTCTTGCGCACCGTCGCGTCGATGACGCGGTGGAGCACCCGCCGGCCGAACCAGTTGGCGGCCAGGGCGAGGAGCACGATGACCAAGACGGTGAGCGCCGGCCTCAGGTAGGGAGGGAAACCTGCCGGTACGCCATGGCCGGCGAGCCAGGCGGTGATGGTCTGCTGCATGTTTTTTCCCCGGTGCGTATAGATGGCGAGACGGTTCGCCACCGACTTCCATAAGTCACACCGATTGGAAGGATTTGTCAAGCCGTGAGAAAAGACTTTTCGCGACCGCGTTCAAAAGGCCGTGCCAGCGGCAAGGCCGGAGCCCTCCCCCGGTGGGTGGAGACGGCTTTGGTCGCTTGGTCGGCCGGGAGGCTAGAGGGCCAGGCAGAGGCTGCCCAACCGGTAGACCAGGGTGGCGAGGAGGAAGGCGAGGGTGGTGTTGAAGGCCATGGAGAAGAGGGACCACTTCCAGGACGCCTCTCGGGCGATGCAGACCACGGTGGCGAAGCAGGGCGAGTAGAACATGATGAAAACGATGAGGGCCATGGCGGTGAGCGGCGACCAGTGCGGCGAGCGGGCCAGGGTCTTGGCGAGCGAGCCGGTTTCCTCCCGGTTGACCTCGCCCAGGGAGTAGGCGGTGCCCAGAGTGGAGATGATGATCTCCTTGGCGGCAAAGCCCCCCACCAGGGCGATGTTGGTCCGCCAGTCGAATCCTGGCAGCCAGGTGAGCGTTTCCAGGGCGATGCCGAACCGGCCGGCCAGGGAGTGGCGCAGCGCCTCTTCGGACTGCTGGTTGTCGATGGCGACAAGTCGGGCGGCGAGCTGGCGGGCCACCGGCGACAGATTGGCTCTGCCGCTTTGTTGGTATTCTGTCACCACCGCCGGGGATGCGGCGGCCAAGGCGGTCGCGCGCTGGGCGGCGAATTGGGCGGTGGTGGCGGCGGGCAATCCCGGGTAGGTCATCATGGCCCAGAGCAGGATCGAGATGCCGAGGATCACAGTGCCGGCCTTTCTGATGTATTGCCAGGTTTTCTCCCAGGTGTGGATGAGCAGTCCCTTGAAGGTGGGCAGCCGGTAGGGGGGGAGTTCCATGACAAAGGGAGTCGCTTCGCCGCGGAGCACGGTGAGGCGGAGGAACTTGGCGGCCAGGAGCGCCATGCCCCAGGCGAGCAGGGTAAGCAGCAGCAGGATCTGGGCCTGGTGGGCGGCGAAGAAGATCGAGGTGAGCAGGGCGAGCACCGGCAGCTTGGCGCCGCAGTTCATGAAGGGCACGGTAAGGAGGGTGGCCATCCGCTCCTTGGGCGAACGCAGGGTGCGGGTGGCCATCACCCCGGGCACGGCGCAGCCGCCGGCAATGCCGCCCGAGACAATGTAGGGCATCACCGAGCTGCCGTGCAGGCCGAAGGCCCGGAAGATCCTGTCCATCATGAAGGCGACCCGGGCGAGATAGCCCGAGTCCTCGAGAAAGGCGATGCCCATGAACATCAGCAGAATGAGCGGCACGAAGCCGAGCACCCCGCCCACCCCCTTGATGATCCCGGCCACTAGGAGCGAACGCAGCGGCCCGGCCGGCACCAAGGCGGTGACCGTGGCGGCGAGCCAGTCGAAGAGGTCGCTCAGCCACTCCACCGGCAGCTGGCTGTAAGTGAAGGTGACGTGGTAGAGGGCGAGCAGCACCGCCACCATGCACACCGGTCCCAGGAATCGGTTGGTGAGCACCCGATCGATGCGGTCCGAGGTGTAGAGCCGGTCGGTGTCGTAGGCGTGGCTCATCACCCCCTGGCGGAGGATGGACTTGATGTAGCCGTAGCGGTGATCGGCGATCATTGCCTCGGGGTAGGTTGCCACCGTGGCTTGAAGGTGGTCGGTGACCCGGGTCGCCATGTCGGCGAGAGCGGCGGCGCAGTCGGGATCGGCGCGGCGGCCCATGGCCATGATCTGTTCGTCGTTTTCGAGATACTTGATGGCAAGCCACCGGGCCGGGTGGGTGTCGGTGAGCAGGCCGGCCGCGGTGATGCGCGCCTCCATCTCCATGAGGATCTGGTCCAGATCCTCGCCGTAGGAGAGACGGCGCGGCTGCCACTCCTGCTGATGGGTGGCGAGCCGTGCCGCCTCCCGCATGAGATCGGCGGTGCCCTGGCCGGAACGGGCGATGATGGGCAGCACCGGCAGCCCCAGGAGCTGGGAAAGGCGGGCGGCATCGATCTCAATTCCCCGGTCCTTGGCCACGTCGATCATGTTGAGGGCGATGACCAGCGGGATGCCCAGTTCCAGGAACTGGCAGGTGAGGTAGAGGTTGCGCTCGAGGTTGGCGGCGTCGACGATGTTGACGATCACCTGCGGCCGGTCGTTGACCAGGAAGTCGCGGGCCACCACCTCTTCCACCGAATAGGCGGTGAGCGAGTAGGTGCCGGGCAGGTCGACGATGCGCAGCGGCGTGCCGTCGCAGAGGTAGACGCCTTCCTTTTTCTCCACGGTGACGCCGGGATAGTTGCCGACGTGCTGGCGGGAGCCGGTGAGGGAGTTGAACAGGGTGGTCTTGCCGGCATTGGGGTTGCCGGCCAGGGCGATGATGGATTGCGGTGCCATGGGGACTCCGGTGCGAGGCTCAGTCGTTTACTTCCACCTCGATATGGTCAGCCTCGTTGTTGCGCAGGGTGAGGGTTCCTCCCATCACCCGCAAGGCCACCGGGTCGTAGAGCGGGGCGCGGCCCTGGATAATGATCTCGGTGCCGGGTACCAGTCCCATCTCGCGAATGCGGCGGCCCAGTTCGCCGCCCACCTTGACGGCGGTGATGGTGCCGGACTGGTTTTTCTGCATCTGGCGCAACGGCATACGGGCCATGGCAATATCCATATCAAAAAATGTTGGGCACAACCCAGCGGTTGGCCGGGCCGTCCCGTAAACGCCAGGGGGCATGGCAGTGCCTGGGGCAGGTGCCGGCCCTTGATGCTAGCGGCATACCATAAATATGGGGCAGGGAGATGTCAAGGGAAGTTGTGTATTCCTGAAAAAATTAGGGGCGCCTAATAAATGTCGTAAAAGTTGAGCGACACCCGGTGACGGCGTGCCGCTCAATTTTTTGCTACTCCCGGTTCCGCATCTCCCGTAGCGAGTTGGCGTGATGCATCTCGTCCTTCATCTCCTCCCGGTGGCAGACCGGGCAGCCCCGGTCGCTGCCGATGGGATAGGAGGTGGACTGGTACTGGAGGGGCACCAGATCGTCCCGGTTCGCGCCGTAAGGGCTGGCGGCCGGATAGAGGGCATGGGCGCTGTTGTGGCAGGCCGCACAGCGCAGCGAGCCGCTTTCGTCGAAACGGTTGCGGAACAGGTCGTTCTTCTGGTGGTTCCAGCCGTTGAAGGCGGTGTCGGATTCCGGGGCGCCGAATGCCTGGTGGCAGGTGAGGCAGTCGGGTTCGTTGACCCAGGGCCGCCGTGGCTTGATGGCCGAGGCCGGGGTGGTGGACGCGTGAGCGAGCTGGTCGAAAAGGCGGCTCGCCTCGGCTTTGCCTGCCTCTACTTCGGGCCGCAAGAGGCTGATGGCGTTATCGACCATGGTGCCGTGGCAGTTGACGCAGTCAAGGCCCACCGCCTGGTGGACGCCCCGGAAGGCGCGACTGGCGCCACGCGGGTCGGTGGCGTGACAAAGATGGCAGGCCGCCGATCCCTGGTGGCCGCCGGTGTAAAGGGCATGGAAGCCGTGCAGCGCCGCCGACAGGTTGATGCGGCTCGACTCACCAGGCGCGGCAAAGCGCGGGTCGGCATGGCACTCCCGGCAGGCGGCGGGCTTGCCCGCCTTGGCCCGGGCCAAGAGATCGGTGTGGCTCAACCGGTCGTGGGCGGCCAGGATGTTATTGGCGGTGGCGTCGCTCAAGCCGGCGCGGTTTGCCTGCCGCCAGGGGCCGCCGTGGCAGTTGCGGCAGCCGAGGTCGGTGAACACCGGCAGCACCGTTTGGGTGATGGCGATGAGCTTGCCGCTGGTTTCCTGCCGCGCTTCCACGATGACCAGGGGGTAGGGCTGGTACCCTTCCTGCCCCGGTACCGAGGCGGCGAGGGGGGTGATCGTGGCGCTGAACACCCCTTCCTGTTGGGTCAGGGCGGTGGCGCGGCCGTGGTACCGCACGGAAAGGGTCACCCCGTCGGTCACCACCTGCGGGGATTTGCCGCGGCGGATGAGCTGGGCGTTGAGTTGGTTGCCGGCGGGCAGGAGTCCAAAGAGGTGGTCGGCGTCAGTGGCCTCGTTCAGGCCGAATTCGGGCCAGGCGAGGAGTACGTAGTCGTCTTTTTGCGGGTCAAAGGGCAGTGGTGCTGCTGCCGGCGGGGCGGCGAGGTTCAGGGGGGCAGGTAGTGGCAGCGGCGGCCGGGCGTGGAGCCCCTGGAGGATGAAGGCCACCAGGGCGGCGCGGTCGGTGGCGTTGCCGGCAAAGGGTGGCATGAAGGTGTCGCCCCGGCCCATGCCGCGGAGTCTTGCGTCCAGGCTCAAAGGGGTGTCGTGGGCGGTGAGGGGCAGGATGTCGTGCATGGGGCCGCCGATGGAGTGACAGGGCAGGCAGAGGTTGTTGTAGACTTCGCGGCCGGCGGCCAGCCGGTTTTTATCGGTGACCTGCCGGTTCTTGACCCAGCGGGCCGAGGCGAGAAAGCCCCCCTCCTGGAGTCGGGGAACGTCCGCCTTGGCGATGGAGGTGGAGTAGGTGTGGTCGTAGATCAGGTAGGGCCTGCGGCCACCTTCGCGAATGAACTCAAACGACCCCATATAGACCAGGCCCAGGAGGAGCATGATCACGGCCAACGGCCGCTTGATCCGGCCGGGCAGGCGGATGGCCATCAGCAGGCCGCCGGCAAAGAGGAGAGGAGAAACCACCACGAAGGTGCGGACATAGGGGACGATCTCCGGTGCCCGGCGGAAGATCAGGGTATGGAGCGGCTGCGGCAGCCCGGTGGCGTACCAGTAGGCCGAGGCGAGGAAGAGGGCAAAGGGGGCAAGGAGCCAGAGGGCGCAGTAGCGCACCAGCTGCTCGCGCACTTCTTCTTCCCTGATGGCGGTGGCGGTGACAAAGCCGAAGAGGCCGGCGAGCATCAGGGCCAGGGTGGTACGCAGACAGAGCGCCGGCCAGAAGGAGGGATTGAAGAAGCCGTCCCAGAAGTTGTGGGTGGTAAGCCACGCCCCCGGGGTGAGCATGAAGCCGATGACGCCGTTGATCACGAAGAGCGACAGCCACGCAAAGATGAAGTAGAGCCAGCCCACCCGCAGGTGGTCGCGGTGGTTCATGCGCCCGAAGGTGTAGTAGTAGACGAAGAGTGCCACGATCTCGCCCACGAAGAAGAGCCATTCGATGGCCCAGGCAAAGACGAAGTTGTGGATCAGGGTCGAGGTGGCGGCCGGGGAAAGCAGTGAGATGGTGAACCAGATGCCCACCCCGGTCATCCCGCCCAGCACCATGGTGGTAAGCAGGAAGAATTTGGCATGGCGGTGCACGTAGTCGAGGATGGCGGTGGAGTTGTCGCGCAGCCCCTTGATTTCGGTCATCACCAGAAAGAGGCCGCCGCCTACCGCAAAGTGGGCGATATAGACGTGGAAAACGGCCATGGCCGCGATGAGCAGGCCGCCGCCGGCGGACGAAAGTTGCCAGACCGGATAGTTCATCAGCAGACCTCCTCGCGGGTGGCAACAGCGGCGAGCCGCAGCAGGTATACGATGATGGCCACGGTGACCAGCAGCAGAATAAAGAACAGGATCATCAGGCCGTACTGGGTTTGAGCAGCCATGGTGAGATCGGCGGGCGCGAAGTAGGGGGCGAGACTGGCCCGCCGCATCAGGTCACGGACCAGGGGCATCAAGATTACGGTGAGCACCGCCACCGCCACGGTGGGGATAAGCCGGCGGGAGAGGGCGAGCAGCATGGCGGCAAGGCCGCCGGCCACCGCCAGGGCGAGAAAGGTGGTGGCGAGCGGCGAGCCGCCCAGGAGCAGGGTGCGGATCGGGGCCGGCTGGACGGCGAGCAGCCAGGCGCCGATCCAGAACTGGACAAGGGTGGCGATGGCGAACCAGTTGAGGCCGGTGGACACGGATTTTTCGGTGTTGTGGGGCGATTCGTGGAGCTGGTAGCGGGCCATCAGGGCGAGAAAAAGGCCGCCGATGGCAATGGCGCCGATGATCATGTGGAGGTAGCGGGGGAAGAGGGTGGGGTCGGCGAGGTTCAAGAGGGTGCCGTTGGGCTGGTCAAAGTACTGGCGCCAGGCGTCGGGGCGGAGCATCAGGGTCATGTTGTTCGAGAAGATGAATCCGATCAGGAGCAGTGGCAGCACCACCAGCCAGAGAACTCCGCTGCGGGCCCGGCCCAGCGGTTTGTACTTGAGGGCGTAGAGGTAGGCCGCCCCATAGGCGAGGATCAACAGGGCGATTACCGCGAGCCAGTGCCAGGCCATGAGCACCGAGCTGGTGTAGAGGAACTGGCCGTAGAGCACCTGGAGGAAGAGCAGTGGCGCCACTCCGAAGTTCACCGCAAAGGCGATGAGATAAGTGAGTTTGCCGGCGGTGAGGCGACAGATGGCGGGCGAGCCGTCGGGATGGGTCCAGTGAGTGACGAGAGCGATGATGCCGCTGCCCAGCATGGCGTTCATCACCAGGAGGTGCAGGACAAAGGTGAGCATCAGCAGGAACTGAAACCATCCCCAGGCGACGGGGATGGTGTCCGGGGTGGGGACCAGGGCGGCGGGATCCATGGAACTCTCTCCTTTGCGGCCGGCAGCGTGGTGCCGCGGGTGGTTGCTGCATGGAGTGGTAACCGTTGAATTTGGTTTTTCATTGTAGGCCGAAGGGAAGGGAAAAATCAAAAAAATCACCAGCCCCGGGCCGCAGCCGTTCTTCCGGCCGGCCGGGCCGTTCCGGGCCGGGCGCATAAACTTGTTGAAGAAGGAGGCTGGATAAGGTATATAGGGGCTTCATTTACGCGCCCGTAGCTCAGCTGGATAGAGTGCCGGACTACGAATCCGTAGGTCGTAGGTTCGAATCCTACCGGGCGTACCAGTGATATCAAGGGGTTAGCCGATTTCGGCTAACCCCTTTTTTCTTCTGTGTGAGAGTCTGTGTGAGAATCTAGCCGCAATCGCTCGTAGGCCAGCATGGCCAGCCGGTCGGCTTCTCCCAATGTGTGCAGGTAGATTTCCGTGGTGGTGCGGTTCTCGTGGCCCAGGATCTTCTGAATGGTGCCGATGGAGACGTTGCCGTTCTCCATGATCGAGGCCCCGGCATGCCGCAGGGCATGGAAGCGGAAGTACTTGACCCCGGCCTTGGCACACAGGGTCTTCATGAACTTCTTCCGCTCCCCAAAGGGGCCTTCCTTCCACTCGTTGTCCTTGCGGCTCCAGTACCGGTGCCAGAACACCCACGGTTTTGACCGGTCCCGTTCCCGGAATCGGCGCGAGAAGACTTCAAAGAGCTTGTTGGTCATGGGAATCCGCCGGGGTGTCAGGTGGCCACCCTTCTTCTTGCGGGTGTAGAGCACCACGTAACGGTTCTCCAGGCTGACGTCATCCCAGGTCAAGCGGTTCACCTCGCTCACCCGCGCCATGGTCTCCCGGATCGTCCACAGGTAGTCCTGGATGTCGGGCTCGGCCAGGGCTATGACCCGGTCGATGTCCGCCGAGGAAGGAACGTACTTGATCCGCTTTTCCACCGGGAAGAACTCGAAACCGTCCAGCGGGTTGTCCTTGATCAACTTCTTCTTGATGCCGAAGTTGAAGGTTGCCTTCAGGTAGCGAATCTCCTTGTTGGCGGTGAAGGCGGAGACCTTGCGCCGGGTGAGGACGAATTTTTCCACCATCGCCGGGCTCACTTCCTCGCAGCGGAGTTTTCCCCAACGCCGCACCCATCGCCGGGCCATGTAGACAAGCTCCTGGTAGTGTCGCGCGGAGCGATACGCCTTGACGTAATCAAGTCTCGCGTTGACAAACTTCAAGAAGCCCATGCCGGTTGGCGTCTCCTGCGCCCAGGTCGTCGGGGCCGGGTTGTTCAGCTCTTCTCTTTTTCTCGCCTCTGCCTGCTTTGCCTCCCGCTTGGTTGGAAACCAAGCCTCTGTGTAGCGTTGGCCGTTCAGGGTGAAGTCGTACCGCCACCCCTTGGGCTGTACCGAATATATGCTCATAAAGGTCCTCCATTCTTGGAAAGAATATTGAACCCCCGAGCTTCACGCCGCCCAGTTTCCCCCAGTTTTTATATACCCAGCTGGTGCTTTTCTTAAAGAAACGGGCGACCTCCTCGGGTCTCATTATCTCCCCATGGGGGAATTTGTCAATCGTTGCTTCCATGGTGGATTCTCACACGGTTTCTCACACGGCAAGGCCCGGCTAACTGGTTGCTTTCGCACCTCTTTTTGCGCAGCCGGACCTTGCCACGCGCCAATTTCGGCTCAGAAAACCCCGCCTTCGGTGGCGACATCAAAGGGGTTGACCGTGGCGTTGTACTTCCGCCGCATCCGTTTGATGAAGTCCGGCCGGTCCCGATAGAGTCTGCGGAGCTCCGCTTCTATCGTTCCTTGGGTAATGGATATGATGCCCTCAAGGTCGTCAGGGGCCTTGCCGTATCCCGCCGCCATGCTCATTCCCAAGCCAGCCATCTGCCGCTTGAGGCGGGGGATATCTTTGACCTGTTGGAGGCGAAGCCGCCTGGCTTCCTTATCCCCCTCCCAATCGGCCTCTTGGATGCCTTTCCAGAAGGGGTGGGTTTCGGCCCTGGACTGGTGGTGGTTGCGGTCCACCGCTTCGGTGGTGAACTTGCACCATTCGCTGGTGCAGTAGCTCCACAGGGTGTTGAGGCGGTCGAGGAGGTCGGCAAGGGTGTTGGTGGTGAATTCACGGAGGACAGGGCGGCGGAGCTGGAATTCCACGCGGGTGACGTCGGTTTCATCGAAGGTATTCAGGCCCCACGCTTCCCGGAAGAGTTCCTGCTTGTGGGTGGACTTGGTTTTGAGTTCACGGACCTTGTCGTAGACCCGCAGCATGAAGTTGCCTTTGCCCATGCAGATGCCGCTCAATTTCCGGTGGTGGTAATGCGTGTCGAAGTTGTGGGCGCGGGTGATCCACTTTTCTTCGTTTGTAATGTCGTGATCGGTGACCGCCACGCCGATGACGTCGGCACAGAGGTGGGCTTCGGAAACCCGCTCTCGGATAACGATGCCGCCAAACTTTTCGATCATGTGGAGGATTGCTTGGTAGGTCTCCTGGTAGCCGGGCGCCCAGCAAGAGACCGAGCCGATTTCGAGTTGAGCGGTGGGGATGCTTTGGATTTCCCCGTCGGGTGAATGGGTTTGGCGGGTGTTGAGGAAGAGTTTCACGTCTCCTCGGATGAGGCGGAAGGGAAAGAGCTTGATGCCGTTCCGCATCACGTTCCACTCAAACCAATCGATTTCGATGGGTTCGGACTCGTTGTCTGCCTCCTGGGCCAGTTTTTTGGCCAGCTCCAGGATTTCAAAGAGAGAAGAATTGGTCCATTGAATCCAGAGACTCAGTTTCAAGGTGTCGAGGTTTTTGGCTACTCTGTGCTCACATGTTATACGGGTTTGTGAGCACTCAAACCCCGGAGCAACGGGGACAACAGAGCCCGCCCCGGAGCCTGCCGGCTCAGAGGAATGAGAAGAGGGAGTGATGGTGTGCTGATGGTCGAGGGTGGCGCTGTCGGGACGATTGACAGAAGACGCACCCCCACTGTAAGGTATTTTCATGTAAATATCTCCTTGTGAGATGTTTGCGGGGGCTCACTGGCTGACATCTTCTTCGCGGGAGGAATCAGCTTGTTGAGCCCGACTTGTTTATAGGGAACTACTGCTTTTGCTCTGCACTGCTAACTTTTTGATATGATTCGATGAAGCCCTTGAATGCCTTTGCCAGCTTTTCAAGTTTGCCAAAGCCCAGTGCATTCAAGATTCTGAATTGATCGAGCCCCACGTAAATCAAGTTTCTGCCGAAGATGTTGAGGGGAAGCCCCAGGTAGTCGGCGTACTCCTCGATGGTCGCCTTGACCTCGGCGTCAATGACCACGCTGATGGTCACCGGCTTTTCATCCTTGATGACCAGTAGGTAGTCCTTCACCTTCTTGTTAGTGACAAACCTTTCAATCTGGTCCTTGAAGATGTTGAGGGCAGGGATAACGCCGACATTGTTCAACAGCTTGAACTGGTCCAGGGCGATGTAGATCATGTTTCGGGCAAGCTGTGACAGCGGCCGGTCGAACATCTCGGCGTAGTCCTCAAGCATGGCCTTGACCTTGGCGTCAATGGCCACTGAAAGGATGGCTTTGTCTGGGGGAAGTGGCATGGCAGGGTCTCCAAGATTAAGTATTTAAAAACTTATATCCCAAGGAGCACTATTGCGTCAATGGATTTCTGTTTAATGGTGGCGGTGGCCTCGTAATACGGAGTGCGTCACGTCAGCTCCGGACCAATCCTCGCCCCTGCGCCGGTGGCACAGCGCAAGAGCGAGAATTGGTCCGGAGCTGTAAAAGTATCTTTTCGAGTATGTGCGGCCCGTTCCTGGCTTCAGACCTTTTTGCGTGAAAGGGCTGCATGGCCGGCGTATCCTGCCAATCCGTAGGGGTTTAATTTTATTGACACATAGATGGAGAAAAGATAATCAAAAAAGTGGCATAAGGCAGGCCGGCGCAACAAGGTTTGACGTGCTAAGCGCACAATCGGCCGGGGTGATCCCTGCAGCGCTTTACGAAAGGCGTTTTTCCTGGAAGGGGAAAAGGGAGGAGGGTTGCAAGTGGCCTCCACGGTCATGGTTCGGGAAATGGAAGTTGTTGACCGCCGTATTTCTTACGGCCTTCGGCCTACCTTCGCTCCGCTCAGTAAGCGAAATATCTACCGCAGGAAAATATGAAAAAAAGCTGGGTAGCAGTTGGCAAGGGTAACGGATAAGCCCCCCTTATTGTTATCGAGCGCTCGATAACAATAAACCTAGCTATATTATCGCGCTGTGCATGCTCGATAATGTGGCAAATTAGATGATTTTCGAGCACCAAAGGCACTTTGCTGGTTAGGGACCATACGAAAAACGAGCGCTGCATAATAATATAGTTATATTTTCAAGGAAAGACAGTGTCTTTAGCCAAAAGTGCTGAGAAAATTCGAAAAGCAGATTTTGAGGCAAGGGTAAGATTTTTAAATTGGCCTTACCTTGATGAGAGAATTGAGAATGAGTTTAAAAAACTACAAGGCAAAGGGCACGACACATCTGTACTTGGAGGGCTTTTTCTTTACCCTGCAAAGGATCGTGAACCAATAATATCATCAAGAGCGCCAACATCCCGATTTATCAATTCTACAAACATATTAACCGGCAAGCGGAATCTTGGTTTTTTAAAAATTAATGAAGAGTCTGGGAAACTAGAGAATGCAGAAGAAAAAAATGCTCAACTCTGGTATTCACAAAGTCCTTCCGGTCACGTTATGGTTTTTGTTGCTCCATATCAGTCAAATATTGGTAAATTCGATGAAAGCGAAATAATTATTGGAAAATACAAAAAGCCAGGAGAGATAGATAGTTGCGAAATTAAGAAGCATTTTGCAGTATTTTTTAAATATTGTGCATGTACTAGTCTTCATAATTCATGGGGCATCCAGAATTATATATATAGACGATATTTAGTATTTAATGATTTCAGATACAAGGCAACATTTCAAGCAAAGGCATTCAAGGCTCTGGAGCGTATAATTATTTTAATCCTTGGTGGTGCAGCAGTATGGGCAACGCTGTATGTGGGTGGAAAAATATAACAATCGGCTTAACCTGACCGCGGGAAGCTCGGGCTATTTGTGCCACTCGCCGAGGCGCGGTCAGGTTATCCGTAGCGTTATATGAAATAAATTTGTGTCACCTTAATCATTTCAAAGGTAACAAATATGGACAATGACGCTAAAGAAAAACTCACTGAGTTAGTTGTTCAGTCGCAAAATTCACTAGATGAAGCCGAAAACTTAATTCAGGTTTTAGAGCAAAGTGGTTTTTTGGGAATTTCAGACGATAAATTTCATGAGCTCAATTATCTTCTTGCTCGTACTGAGCCAGAACTACGCAGTGAGATCATGTCGCAGTTTACTAAAATTATAAATAAAAAACTTCTATTTGCAGGTTTTAGTACTGTTGAGATAAGCAAGTTGGAAAACATTTTTAAAGAAAAGTGGGCTTCATTGATACAAAGAGGTGCAGTTGATTTTAACTCGAAAGAGCTTTACGAAAACAGTTTGAATGAATGGGAATATACACTATCAGAATTAGTTAATGAAAAGAAAAAACAAGACAGAAAACAGTTAATTAACCGGCTTGAATACCTGCAAATGTCCTTTGTTCTTCCTGCAGCGATTGGGGGTGCATTAATAGGAAATGAAATTTTTCCAGCAATTGGTGCTCTCATAGGTGGGGCAGTTGGTGCGCTTTTTTCAAGTTTAGCCAAGGAGGTTGAAAATGATTAAGCAACCAACTCACCTTGGTATCTATATAGGCTTAGGGCTAGGTCTGATATATCTTCTAATACATGGTTTCAAAAAAGAAAAACCAGATTTTACAAAATTTGCCACAATTATCCTATCTTGTGTTGGAGCAGTGGCCGCAATTGATTTTGGCTTAGTGGCTATTACCGAAACGGCTAGCAATTTAGGAAAACTTCAAGATCAACGCCTTCCAATGTTTCTTGGGGCGGGAGCTGTTGCATGGCTGGCAGTAGAGCAAATCATAAAAATTTACTACAAACTTCTAAAAGCTTAAAATCCCAAGTCATATAACAATCGCAT
>DHYV01000023.1 GCA_002414225.1 Desulfobulbaceae bacterium UBA5121
ACGATGATCTTGCGGCCGGTGACCCCGCAGTCGCCCACCGGGCCGCCGATGACGAACCGGCCGGTGGGGTTGATGAAGTACTTGGTGTTCTTGTCCACCATCTCAGCGGGGATGATCGGCTTGATGATCTCCTCCATCACCCCTTCCTTGAGATCCTCGTAGTCCACGTCCGGGCTGTGCTGGGTGGAGAGCACGATGGCCTCGACCCGATGGGGCTTGCCGTCCTGGTATTCGATGGTCACCTGGCTCTTGGCGTCTGGCCGCAGCCAGGGCAGGAGCCCGGCCTTGCGGACCTCGGCCTGGCGTTTGGTGAGGCGGTGGGCATAGGTGATGGGCATGGGCATCAGTACCTTGGTTTCCCGGCAGGCATAGCCGAACATCAATCCCTGGTCGCCGGCGCCCTGGTCGAGATCGAGGCCGGAGCCTTCGTTGACGCCCACGGCGATATCGGCCGACTGCTTGTCGATGCTGGTGAGCACCGCGCAGGACTGCCAGTCAAAGCCCATCTCGGAGGAGTTGTAGCCGATTTCCCTGATGGTTTCGCGAACCACCTGGGGCATGTCCACCCAGGCGGAGGTGGTGATCTCGCCGGCGATGATCGCCATGCCGGTGGTAACCATGGTTTCGCAGGCCACCCGGGCCTGCCGGTCTTTTTCGAGAATGGCGTCCAGAACCGCGTCGGAGATCTGGTCCGCAACCTTGTCCGGATGTCCCTCGGAAACCGATTCGGAGGTAAAGAGATAGTTAGCCATTGCTGCTCCTAATGGGGAATGGGTGCGGTGTCGGGAGGTGGTGATGGATGTTCCCGGCTTGGGTCTAGGGTGAATACGTAAAATAGGCAATATTGAACAGAAGGGGGCTCCCTGTCAAGAGGAATCGCCAAGATAACCTCTTTCGATCTCCTTGATTTCATGCACCAAGGTCTGGTTTTCCGGAACCGGGATGCCCAGTTTCCTCCCCTCGGCCACCACCGCGCCGTTGATGGCGTCGATTTCGGTCCGTCGGCGGTTGCGGACATCCTGGCGCATGGAGGAGCTGTTGGCGGCGGTGGCGCGGCAGACGGCAAGGGTCATGGCCACCGGGTCGTCGTCGACGCGGATGCCGCTGGCCGCCGCCACCCGGGCCGCCTCCAGCACCGCGTCGGCGAGCCGTTCGCGGGCCGGCGCCGAGTCGGGCAGCTCGCCGTTGGTGCAGTCGCGGATGGCGGTGAGGGCATTGATGCCGACGTTGACCAGCAGTTTGCGCCAGATCCGCGCCTGGATGTCGGCGACCACCTGCGTGGCGATACCGCTGGCAGAGAGCGCTGCGGCCAGCTGGTCGAGGCGCTCGCCGGCGACAGCGCTCGCCGGCTCCAGAAAGCCCAGGCTGGTGGGGCCGTTGCCGCCGTGTCGCACCCGGCCGGGACCGGTCAGGGTCGCTCCCTGGGCAGTGACCCCGGCGGCCCAGCTTCCCTGGGCGAGGTGGCGGGCCAGGAGTTCCAGATGGCCGATGCCGTTTTGGAAGCAGACGGTGAGGGTTGTTTTCGCCAGGAGGAGCGGGGCAGCCCGGTCCAGGGCGGCCGCCAGCTGATGGGATTTGACGCAGAGGAGGAGGACGTCGCTGGCCGGGGCAATGGCCCGGGCGTCGCTGGTGGCCCGCACCGGACAGCGGCGTTCCGCGCCGTCCCGGGAGAGGCACAGGCCCTGCCGGTCGAGGATCGCTGCCCGCTCTCGGTCATGATCGAGGAGCCAAACCGAGTGGCGGTCGGCAAGGGAAAGGGAGGCGGCCAGCAGGCAGCCCAGGGCACCCGGGCCGATGACGACGAACTTCATTGGCTCTCCCCCGGAAGAATGGTTAGCGGCGATCGCGACCCGGCAAAAAGTCCAAAGACCGGCGGGCCGCTGATGCGGCCGCGCCGGTCTTTGGCGGGAGTCCACGGGGACCTTGCAGGTCTTCGGGCCAAGGCCCGAAGCGAGGCTTACTTGGTGACCGTGGCGTCCTCGATGATGGCGCTGTAGCGGTAACCGGCCCCGAAGTCCTTGTCGGCGCTCATGGTTCCATCCACGGTGACCGTGTCGCCTTTGGCCGGCTCGGACATGGTGGTCACCACCAGGTCATGGGTGTTGTTGTTGGGATTGCCGGTGCCGTCCTGGATATGGACCCAGTTCTTGCCCATGATCTTGGTGGAAACCTTCACCACCTGGCCGCGGACCCGGATCTTCTTGTTGTTGAGGGCCGCAGCCTTGGCAAAGACGTCACCCACGGTGTAGGCATTGGCGCCGGTAGCCTTCTGGACCTTGAGGGCTGCAAAGGGAACCACAGCCTTGGCGCTGCCCGGCGAAATCAGGTCGGGGTTGGCCATGGGGCCGCTGGTGGCGGCTTCTTGCGCCACTGCCTTGGCGAAGTCGCCGGCAGGCGCGCCGGCCCCGGCGTGCGGGTTGCTGGCGGCAGCGGCATCGCCGTGGGGCATGGCATGGGGGTTGGCGCCTTCGGCACCCGGCATGCCGGGGGAGAAGATCAGCTTGTCAAAGGTGCGGTTGAGGGCCTTGCTGTAGAAGTTGGGAAAGGTGTTGCCCGCCTGGATGGTGATGGTTTCGCCTTCCTTGATCTTGCTCTCGGGCATGGCGTACCAGGTTTCCGTGCCCTTCTCGTCCAGCTTCACGTAGGTGAAGCCGCCGCCGGTGATCACCTCCTTGACGGTGCCGGTGACCATTACCACCGGGGCTTCTTCGGCGGCCGGGGTGGTGGCCTGGGCGGCCGGGGCAGTGGCGGTGGTCTGGGTGGCCGGCTTGCTCTCTTCGGCCTTCTGGCCCTTGTCGCCACAGCCGGCGACCCACAGCGTTAGAGCCAGGCCAGTGATAAGATAGGCAATTTTCTTTCGCATACGTCCGTACTCCTGAAAAATGGAATGAATGGGGGGGATTTCGCCGTCAAGAGCCGGGGGGTGATAGCGCCACCACTCCGGATCTTAATGATGTCGGCCGACGGGGCCACCGCGGCCGCATATTCTATTTTGTTTGATAAGAGAAGGACAGTTTTTTGTTTTTGATTCCTATCCGAACCGAGCCCCCCTTGGCGAGCTTGCCGAAGAGGATCTCCTCGGTGAGCGGGTCGCCGATCTCCTGCGTGATCAGCCTCCGCAGGGGGCGGGCGCCGTAGTCCGGATCGTACCCCTTCTCGGCCAGGCGGGCGCGGGCCGCATCGGAAAGGGAGATGGTAACTTTTTTCTCGGAAAGTTGCAATTGCAGTTCGGCGATAAGCTTGTCGACGATGCGTTCCATGACCTGTTTGTCCAGGCCCTTGAAGGCGATAGTGGCGTCGAGGCGGTTGCGGAATTCGGGACTGAAAAGATCCTTGAGCGCCTTGTCGCCGCGGTCCTTGCTGCCGCCGACAAAACCGATGGCCCGCTCGCTCCGCTCCCGGGCGCCGGCATTGGTGGTCATGATCAGGATGACGTTGCGGAA
>DHYV01000039.1 GCA_002414225.1 Desulfobulbaceae bacterium UBA5121
GATGGCTGTTGGCGGTGATATCGTTAAGCAGGGTCTCGTATTGGCTCAGGAGGTCTTGCATTCGTCGGTGGTCATAAAGATCACGGTTATATTTACATGCGGCGATAAGATCATCCCCATCCCGAACAATCTCCAAGGTGAGATCGAACAGCCCCTCCTGTTGGGGCAGGGCAATGGGTTGAATTTGCAAAGAGCCGAATGCAACGGTTGTGTGATGATCGTTTACCACCATTGCCCGGCCAAATTTTTCCAGTCCGGTCAGAACCTGGTAGTTGAATGAAATCTGAAACAGAGGCGGTCTACTTGGGTCGCGAGGGATGTCAAGCCGTTCCACCAGGAGAGGCAGGGGGAAATCTTGATGTTCAAGGGCCTGCGCAACATTCCGCCCTGTCCGGCGTAGGTGTTCGGTAAAGGAGAGGTCTGGATCAATAGTGGTTCTGATCGCCACCGGATTGACGAAATAGCCCATGGTCTGATTGAACCTTGCCTGGGTGCGACCGGCAGTAGGTGTCCCGACAACAAAATCAGATTGGCCGGTGTGACAGCCAAGAAGAACTTGAAAGGCGGCGAACAGAATGGTGAAAAGAGTCGTCCCTTCCTGGTTGGCGATATTTTCTAGTTTGGCGCGTAAGTCACGGTCGAGTTGAGCGATGCATTTTTCGCCGTAAAAGGTTTGTCGTTTTGGTCGGGGGTGATCCGTGGGCAGCTCCAGGCAGGTTGGCACCCCTTTGAGCTGGTTCTGCCAATAGGACCACAGTTGTTGTTCAGCAGGACCGGAGGAAAGGTTGTCTGTCTGCCAGGTAATGAAATCGGTGTAGGTTGCTGGCGCAGTTGTTTGTAAAGGTGAGGGGCTGTGTGTCCGGGCGGCATCGTAGCACTGTTGCAGTTCTCTGAGAAATAGCCAAAGGGACCAGCCATCCACTGATATATGTGGCGCTGCTAAAAGAAGGGTTGCTTCATTTTTGCCGGCCAGCCAGAGGACAGCTTTGAGAATCGGCCCATTTGTGAGGTCAAAAGGTTGACGATAACGGTTCAAAAGTTCTTTATGCCGTTCGTCGCAGCCCATGCCGGCGACATCGATGACCTCAAGAATTTTTTCCTTCGGGGGTTGTACTTGCTGGCAGGGCATGCCGTCGGAGAGGGTATAGACGGTACGTAAAATTGGATGGCGCTCCACCAGCCAGGCCAAAGAGGTCGCCAAAGCCTTGATGTCAAGCTCGGTAAGAAAATGGGCCGCAAAACCTACATTATAGGCGAAACCGCCTTGGTCAAGGTGGTGCTGGTACCACAAGGCTTGTTGGCCTTCTGATAATTTGGAAGAGTCGTTATTAGTTTGTGAACCGAAGTGGTGCAATAACTCTGGCTTGAGGGCCAACAATTCTTGACGCAGTTGTTCGTCGATGGCACCGGTCGGAGCATCAATTTGTAGTTGCTCGCCTGCAACCCTGATATTGATATTTCGCCGATTGAGTTTTGCTAGAAGATCTGCCAGAGTTTGCATGTTATAAATTTATGATTTCTCGCCCGTGGTTGTGATCATGGATTGGTGTTGATGGTGCCTCTTTCCCCTTTTCTCTGTTGATCAATATTGTTAGATCTGTGAGATTTTTCGCCTCGAACAAGGTGGAAACAGGTACATCGATACCGAAAATTTTTTCAATACGGCCCTTGAGGCCTATAATCATCAGCGAATCCAACCCCTGTTCGAGAAGTGGACGATGTTTGTCCAGTTTTTCGGGTTGAAGATTCATCAGGTTTGCGGCCTCGGAGCATAGTATTTTTTCTGTCTCTGAGGCCGGAATCGCGGCATTTTCCTCCGCGGTTGCTGAGGCCGGGCGGCTTTTGGCCAGACCTTGCATGAGAGGGAACCCCATCCAGGCCGAGCTTATTTGCACCCATGTCTCAATATCCCCTGGCAACACCACCCAGTGGGGCAGGTCATGGGCGGCCAGATCTGCAAAGATGGAAAGACCTGCCGCAAATGGGATCTGGGCAAGGGAGAGGCGCTTAAGGGTTTCGACGGTTTTTTGTGCTTTAGCGCCTGCTTGCTCCCAGCTCCCCCAGGAAAGAGTTGTGGCGGCAAGATTCTGCTGGCGGCGATGGACCGCTAAACAGTCCAGAAAAGCATTGGCTGCTGCATAGGCACCATTGCTGGGTGGTGGCAGGATCGAG
Organism: Desulfobulbaceae bacterium UBA5121; assembly: GCA_002414225.1. Classification (GTDB taxonomy): domain Bacteria; phylum Desulfobacterota; class Desulfobulbia; order Desulfobulbales; family UBA5123; genus UBA5123. Next base: position 2,173 of record DHYV01000039.1, read on the forward strand.
GCAGCAGAACCAAACATGGTGAAGAAATCCAAGGCCCGATCGTTAAACAGGCGGTGAAGAACCCAGGCCCCATGGGCCTTGGCATGCAGGGCGGTGTTGAAGCCTTTGGAGTCTAAGCTTCGCAGCGGTTCCGTGTTAAGAGCACCGGCAGCATGAACCACCCCCACAATGTATTGGCCGGTTTGGGATTCGATCTGTTTCAGAGCCGTGCTGACATCATCCTCATTGGTAATATCCACAGCAACAAGATAAACAGCGGTCCCCATGGCTTCTATGGCCTGAATGGTTTGCCGTCTGGTTTCATCAAGGTTTTTTCGATCCGCCCGGCGGGACAGCAAAATGAGCCCGCCTGCCTTTTTCTGAGCTAGATGCATAGCAATGCGTTGCCCCAAGACGCCAAGGCCGCCGCTAATTAAATAGAGCCCTTCTCTTTTTATCGAAATTTTGCTTGCGGTGAAGGGAGAGCGTTTGACCAGTCTGCAAACATATCTTTGCCCGTGGCGTAGAGCTGCCTGCGTCCTCTTCCCGGCCCTCATCTCAGCCACAAGCTGTTCGGCCTGTTCTTCCGGGGTCGCGGCGGGATCAAGGTCAACAATTCCCCCCATCAGTTCAGGGAATTCACCGGCAGCAGAACGAGCCCATCCCCAGATGGGCGCCTGTCTGGGGTCAACTGCTTCATGTGCGACCTGACAGGCGCCAGAGGTTGCAAACCAAAGTTTGGGGCGTTGTCCTTCCGGCAGGGATGCCACCGTCTTTAAAAGCTTCTGGGCGGTGTAAAGCCCATGCTGAAAGGCTTCTGTCAAATCCATCCCTGCAATGTCAAGATTGCAGAGATGGATAATATGATCGACTTGGGATATTTGTAAGGAACTAACTCCGTTCCGTGCTTGTATCGCTGTGCTGCCAGTGCTTTCTATCTTTTGTTGTAATGCTGTTGCGACACCGTACTGCCCGCCCATGATTAAGATTGGGCCTCTGGGGTTGGTTTGTGGTTCATCAGTCAGTTGGTGAATCTGCCATCCAAGCTGATACAGCCACTGCTGCGGAACGCTTTTTTTCTCATCGAGCCCGTGCCGGTCATCCTGAGCAACAGCTGCCCTGGCAACGATAATATGTTGGGCCAGGAGGTCGGCAGGTGAAGCGGCAGCCGGAAAGGATTGGCATTGGTCAAAGCCATTTTCTGCCAGCATGGTCTGCCACTGCGACGGAGAAAGCAAAGGGGTGCCGGCCCGCAGATCATCTTTGAAATTTCCCCACCCTTCAATTAAAGCCACCGAAGTGTCGAACCAAGGAAGGGGTTTGGTCACTTCATAAAGGATTATTATACCGCCAGGGGCCAGTAAGCTGCGCAGGTTCCGCAGGGTGTTGGGGAGGTTCTTGACCGTGTGGACGGAATTCGCGCCAACGATGACATCATAACTGTTTTCCTGATAACCTTGGGGAACAGGTTCTTGGTCCAGATCAAAGATGCCAAAGGAAACAAAAGGGAAATCGGTCAGCTGTCGCCGCAAAGGCTCGATGAAGTAGGGAGAAATGTCGGTGTATGTATACTCTACCCTATGACCTGACAATGTTGGCAGCAGGGCCCGTGTCGTCCCCCCGGTTCCGCCACCGACTTCAAGGATGCGCAATGGAGCAGATAAATTGCGCCAAGAAGTAAGAGATTGCAGTATCTCTGCAGCAATAGCATTGAAGTAGCGTGGGACGGACCAGTCATGGTACAGATTTTGCGCTGTTTGCCAAGAGCCATTGGGAAACAGTGTCTCTAAAGCCTCGGCCCGGCCTTGCAGGATCTCCTGTAGCCGATCGCCACAGCGAATCAGGTAATCGGTTAGAAAGCCGATATCCGCCGAGACCTCGCGGGCTTGAGCGATCAGGGCCGAGCGTTTGGGCAGGGCCTGGCTGCCGACTAACTGGTAGGCACCGTTCTTTTTTTCTATCCTGTGAGCATCGGTCAGCACTTGATACCAGCGTTGAATAAGGCCGTGGAAACGTTCTTCTGTGGCCCCTTCTGCCGTTGCCGGATCTGGGAATGAGGTTCCATCTGTATTGAGTCCTCGCAGAGTCAATTCCATGTCCGCCAGTGCCAAACGGTTAAAGGCATCCCATTTGGCGCCATAGTCACTCAGTGATAGATCCAGAGGGATAAAAGCGGCTTGGCGGGTGCCGGCCTTGGTGCATTCCTGCCATATTTTCTCACTCTCAGGCTGCGGCAGCGCCTGAGGCCGGGAGGTGGTGAGCCAGTGACGTTGACGTTGCCAGGGATAAGCTGGCAGAGTGAGCAATGCGTGGGAACCCCCTTTGGAAACGTTGACCTTTTTGATCAGCCCGTCGGCAAAGAGAGCGGCAAGGACTCGCAATATGGAACTGAGATCTGCCCCATCCCTGCGCATAGCAGAAAGAATTCCTTTGCGGCTTTGAGCGGTCAGAGCTGTTGCGATATGCCTGGTCAGGGCTGGATGGGGCCCTATTTCGACAAAATGACGATACCCTTGAGCTATTAAACTCGCCAGAGCCGTTTTAAAAAGAACCGGGTGGCGAATGTTTAGTGCCCAATAGTCAGCGTCAAAAGTAGTTTTGGGAGACAATTGGCCAAGGGCGGTGGAGGCTATCGGCAGAAGAGGAGGAGAGGGTTTTAGGCTGACCAGGGCATCCCTCAATAGAGGCTGCAGGGGTGTCATGGTATCATGGTGAAAGGCGGTGTTCCCTGCCAGCCGAAAAGCTTTTTCTCCTTCCTCTAAAATGGCGGTGCGCAGTTTTTCCAAGGCAGGATTCGGCCCACTGGCCACGGAGCTTTGAAGACTGTTGTCAGCGGCAAGTTCCAGGCCGCCGCCGATTGTTGCAATCATTTTCTGAAGATCTGCGGCAGGTAAAGAGGTCGCCAACAGGCCACCGCTGTTCTGGGCCGCAATCATGACCTTGCCGCGCGCGATGGCAACGTGCATTGCCTCTTCTTCGCTCAATGATCCGGCGATGCAGGCAGCCGCTATTTCACCAAGGCTATGGCCGATAACCGCGGCAGGGTAAAGTCCCCAATGTTTGAACAGATTGGCCAGGCTGATTTGAAGGGCGCAGAGGGTTGGTTGCAGGCGGCCAGGATCCGATGACAGTTTTTCATCGTCAAAGGCGGCAAAAATGGACCAATCCGCGATACTATTGATATAGCCGTCCAGCCGCTCAAGAGAACGGCGAAATTCAGGCGATTGTTCCGTTAATGTTTTACCCATGCCGACCCATTGGGTGCCTTGCCCGGAAAAGACGAAAACCACCCCACTGGCAGCGCCATTGGCAGCTTGTCCCTGCGCGTCCGGTTGTTTGCGGCCTTCGGCGAAATCTTCCAATTTGCGGCGAAATTCCCCGACAGAAGCGGCAATGAACGCTGCTCGATGCTCAAGATGCTCCATCTTGGCGTTGAGGGTGTAGGCAAGATCGGTGAAGCTGATTGTTTCTGGTCGGGCCAGGAAAGCAGCCAGCGCCCCAGCGCGTTCGGTAAGGGCTGTTTTGTCGGCCGCACTTATCGGCAGCATAACAGGTTGGCAGTTTTTGGTTTCGATTGAATCAGTCGTCTCTGTGGTCGGCGCTCCTTCTAGAATCAGATGGGCATTGGCGCCCCCGAAACCAAAGGAACTTACTCCGCAAAGCAAGGGCCTGTGGATATGGGAGAATGAAATCTTATGATCAGCCACCCGCAGGAGTCTGTTTTCTCGGATGTCCGGGTTAATATGCTGGAAATGTAGCTGCTGCGGCAGAACCTTTTTTTGTAAGGCCAATATTGATTTGATTAAACCGGCAATGCCCGCGGCAGCCTCAAGATGACCGATATTGGTTTTAATTGATCCAACCCAAACGGGTTCCCGGTCAGATCGATTCGGACTCAAGACATTGGCCAGGGCTTCCATTTCAATGGGGTCGCCAAGGGGAGTGCCGGTTCCATGGGCTTCTATGAAGTCGATGGCCGCGCCTGTAATATTGGCGTTTTTAAGGGCGGCCCGGATAACCGTTTCCTGAGCTTTCACAGTCGGCGCGGTCAGTCCGTTACTGCGTCCGCCATGGTTGACCGAGCTACCCCGAATGATCGCAAGCACCCGGTCCCCCTCCTCAATGGCGCGGTCCAGACGTTTCAGAACCACAACACCGCAACCTTCCCCCCGGACGTAACCATCGGCGGCTTTGTCAAAAGTTTTACATCGACCAGTGGGCGACATCATCTGTGCCTTTGAAAGGGCCACGGTGAGATCCGGGGTCAGCAACATATTGACCCCTGCCGCCAGGGCAAGATCGGACTCCCCGGCCTGCAAACTGCGACAGGCTTGGTGGACAGCCACCAGGGAGGAAGAGCAGGCGGTGTCAATGGCCATGCTCGGGCCGTGCAGGTCAAGAAAATAGGAGATCCGGTTGGCGGCCAGACTGTTTGAGTTGCCTGTGGCGTGATAGGCGTCCAGGTTGTTGAGCGCGCCTTGTTGCAGACCGGCATAGTCGTTGGTGCTTACACCCACAAAAACGCCGGTGGCAAGATGTTGCAAAGAACGAGGCGGTTGGCCCGCATTCTCCAAGGCTTCCCAGGAAACTTCCAGTAACAGGCGTTGTTGAGGGTCGAGAGACGCGGCTTCCCGGGGGGAGATGCCAAAAAAGGCGGCATCGAACTGATCCGGTGCAGCTAAAAAAGCGCCCCATTGAGAGGCATTGAGACCATTCTCGGCCAAGAAGGATGCATCCCAGCGTTCTTTGGGAACTTGACTTATGGCGTCTTGGCCATTGATCAGCATCTTCCAGAGTTCTGCGGTGTTTTCTGCCTCCGGAAAGCGGCAGGCCATGCCGATAATGGCAACAGGCTCTCCTCGGTAAACAGTTGCGGCCTGATCTGCGGTTTCATGTGCGGTCAGGAAATCACAGAGGGCATCAACGGTGGGGTACTGATACAGCAGGTACGAGGGAAGATCTTGGCCAAGGTGGGTAGCCAACGCGCCGCTTAAACTGACGGCATTGACTGAAGAGAGGCCGTATTCAGCCAGGGGACGGTTGGTTTGGATCTGTTGATTGAACCCCATGATTTTATTTGCCTGTTGGCAGATCCAAACCTTTAGGGAAGGAGCGCTAAGAGGTGCTACAAGCGGTTTTTCATTGTCCTGAGGCACGGGCCATTGGGCCATAATATCGTGGCTGCCGTCTTGCAGTTTGGCGCAACATAGGCTTCGCTGAATCTTGCCGCTGGAGGTCTTAGGGATCGCGCCCGGTCGTAGTAGCACCAGCCGGTGAAGGGCTAAGCCATGTTCTTCGGAAATCGCTTTGGCAACAGCCGCGAAAATTTCTTGGGGGTCAATGTTGCGTCGTTGGTTACGGCGTACCTCCTGGATCAGGACTAAATGCTCCTTGCCTTCGTGCAGCCAGGGGATTGCGGCACCTGCATCCGGCGCCATGGCTGGGTGGGCCTTACCTGCCGACGCCTCAATGTCCTGTGGGTAATGATTGGCGCCGTCAATAATTATGAGATCTTTAATCCGACCGCAGATGAAAAGTTCTCCGTCTTTGTCGAGAAAACCTAGATCACTTGTGCGTAGAAAACACTTGTCGCCATGGCCGGGAATTTTTGTTTCGAAGATTTCTTGGCTGATTTTGGGTGCTCGCCAGTATCCCGGAGCAATGCTGGCGCCATGCAATAAAACTTCGCCTATCTGCCCAGGAGGGATTGGTTGTCCTGTTTCCGGAGAAACGATGCAAATTTCTATTCCAGGCGCGGCTTTCCCTGAACTGACCAGGGGACGACCGACGGTCAGGTCTGCCGGAATGAATCTCTTTTCCTTCAGGGCTTCTTTATCTGCCCAGACCGTAACTGGTTTTTGCTCGGGGCCGCCGCTATCGGTGACCAGGAGAGTGCTTTCAGCCATGCCGTAGCCAGGACACATGGCCGTAGCCTTAAAACCGCAGGGAGAAAAAACCTCATGAAATCTTTCAATTGTTTCGTTGCGAATTGGTTCCGCTCCGTTGATCACGGTGCGGAGGTTCCTGAGGTCCAGCCCTGCCAGGTCTTTGGGAGTTATTCTTTCCACACAAAGGTCAAAGGCAAAATTAGCCGCGCACGTGTGGGTTGCTTTATATTTTGTCAGAGCTTTTAGCCAGCGGGCTGGTTGCTGCAAAAAAGCGGCAGGAGCCATGAGGTAAACCGTGGCACCAACAAAGAGGGGAGTGAGATGCCCTTCGATAAGACCCATGTCATGATAATGGGGCAACCAACTTACCATGACACTGTTATCGCTCAGATCTAAAACGAGGCGAAGGATTTTCAGATTTTCAGCCAGGTTCCCGTGACTGACCATTACCCCTTTGGGTGCAGAGGTTGAGCCTGAGGTGTATTGAAGCAAGGCAATTTGTGCGGGTTGCGCCGGGTAAGGTTGCCAGTCATTCTCCCTGGTTGTTTTTTCTATCTCATCAACAGCCAAAAGTTTTGTCTGCGGCGGGATAATGGCTCCATCCGCTGTCTGGGACCAACCGTGGATTTTGGTCAAAAATCCAGAGGTTGTCAAAATCAGGGAGGCATCGGCATCAGCCAGAACACTGTGTAGACGATTCCAGTAACGTTGATTTCGTGGCGGGAAAAGAGGTACGGCAATGATGCCGGCATAGAGGCAAGCCAGGAATGATTCAAGAAAATCAAAACCTGGCGGAAGTAATAGGATTGCCCGTTGTCCAGGAGCTGCTTGTTTTTGCAGATAAGAAGCCAGAGCAGAGACACGCTCGTCTAGTTCACCATAGGTGTGTTGGTTCTGTTCCCACTCTCCGTCACCCAGGAAAACACATGCTGTCTTTGTCGGTTTGGCAAGAGCATGCTGCCTTAAGGTCGCAATGAGCAATTCATCGCCATGGTTCTCTTGGTGATCCATGTTGGGTTATTACCTGTCAGGGCTTAGGGTCCATAACCTTTCGCAGACTTAAAGGGCGCATATCAGTCCATATTTCTGAAATATTGGCCAAGCATTCATCCTTGGAGCCGCTAAAACCTGATTTCTGCCATCCGGAAGGCGGCTCTTTGTCGGAGGGCCAGATCGAATATTGTTCTTCGTGATTAAAGACGACGTTGTAGGTTTCACGCTCATGATTGTTTGAATTGTTCATTTTTGTAAGCTCAAGTCAATAGTTGGTTTGGCGGGAGTTTGTTTTTTGAACCGTTCAATATCTTTCCCAAGACTATTTTGTGCGCTGGAGTGGTTATCGACGTCAAGCCCCCCCCAAAAAAAATGGGCATGACATCATGGTTAAGATATTTTTTACCCACCCTCTGATTAATCTCGGATTTTTATTTGCAATATTAACCCGTCTTACGGAGGAGTGGTCAGCCTTTTTAAATCAATGATGGTTTTTCCTTCTTCCATTTCCACTAGAGTTCCCGAGTTGAAACGGATCGAAGCAATGGCTTTGGCAAAACTATTTAACGCCTCATTACGATTAATATTGGCATCTCTTAGTTTATCTTGCAAATCCAAGAGGTCTGTAAGATCGGAATTGCTTTTTATAGGGTTCTGCGCGGCAATATTTAATGCCTTCCAATACTGCTGGACTGAGGTTTGGGCAGACTTGTAGCTGGAGTGCCAGTGCTCCAGGGAAGCGATGTCAATGGTGAGTTGGGATTTAATTTGCCGAATCAAATTGCTTTGCTGGATTGCGGTGATTCTTCTGGTGGCGTTTTGGCTCAGCAAGTTCCCTTTGGCGGCTTGATTCCCTAAGGGGTAGGAAAAGGAGGCCGCTATTGCCCAGGACTCGCCTTTTTGTCTGTCGGTAGCCGCAGAGAGATACTCGTCAATACCGGAGTTTTCATTAATGCCCGTATATCCTATGTTGCCGATGAGGTCGAGGTGGGGTTTGAGGTTGTTTTCCGCACTTTCAATCAGGGCATCGGCAGCTTTTATTTTAAATGAAAGGGATTTGAGGTCTGAGCGTTCATCCATGGCCATAGTGGTGAGATGTTGCTGGTAGGCAGCCTTATTACTGTCGAGGGAAATACTGTCCACGTCGAGATTGTCTGAAGGTATTGCCAGTTTCCCGAAATCAGTTGCATCGATTCCCATTGCCATGGCAAGAGCTTGACGGGTGGTGGTGATATTTTGTCGGGATATGGATGTCTCCCGAGAGGCGTCAGCTAGCTTGGCCCGCAAGGTGCTGAGAACAATAGTCTGCTGTTGGTTGTTGAGGCTCAGGGTTGATTGTTGCCCGGGGTTGTTTTGTATTTGTTCGAGCCATTTCTCGAGCATGCCTTGTATGGACAAATTGACATCGTAGGCAAAGAAAGCGGCTCGGTAGTCCCAGTATTTTTGCACTACCGCGAGAGTGTTCTCTGATATGGCTTGCTGATAAGTGTATTGCTCGGCCTCATAACCAAGTCTTGCAGCAGTCTCGGCTGAAGCGGCAAGGTGGCCGGCTCCGTTGAGCAGGGGTACTTTCGCTTCGAGTTTAACAATGGCGGTGGTTTTGGGGTTTGGAGCTCCGGCATAAAGCGCCATCATGTCTTCTTTATAATCATTACGTAGAAGCTGTGAGGAGAGGGAGAGGGCAGGGCCTGTTCGCAATTGCTTTGACAGAGTCAATGTGGTGGTGGTTTGGTTGGCGTCAAGTGCTGGATAGGGAATTTGGGCTTGGGCTACAGAGTCAAGCTTGGTGGCGTTTAATCCATAACTTATTCCGCCGGTGAACATAAGGGCAAAGGCTCCGCCCTGACTCTGGTATTGACCTTCAGCAATATTGACCGTTTCTTTTTGAATGATTAAATTCAATGATTTCGTTAGGGATGTTTCAACAGCACTCAACAAGCTTAAGGGGCCGAGTTTTCGTCTTTGTTGCACGGAACCGTCAGGGTCGTTAGCTAAAATTTCTTGGTATTGTTGCAACAGGTCATGGGACTTCGCGTTTGCCGCCGCAGAAGCGGGATCTGTGGAGGCATAGAGGTAGCCGGGGGATTGATAAAGAAATCCGGTTAGCAAAAGTATGCCAACCCAAAGAGCATGGGCGCGGGCAGTTTTGGGCATGTCCATGGGGGCCTCCTCTTGTTTGCGTTTTTGCTCTGCGATCAACTGCGGGCACTCCCTATCTTTTATGGTCGATTCAAGAGGTTATACTGTTAAACTTTATATCAGAAAAGTAACGATTAATATACTTTAAAAATACCGTGGCCGACCTCCCCCCGGTTGTGCAAGTTTAGTAATTAACCGACACTCGGCCTCCGAAGCAGTGGTTAGGCCGCCTCTGTCATAGCCTCTTTTTTCGTATCGTCTCCAGCCTGTCAATAAGCAGTGAAAATTGCCCCCCCTATTCGTAAAAAAAAAGAAATCATTTTCTGGTTTTCAATCTCCAGCTTTCATTTCCGGTTTCGATGATTTCGCAGTGATGAGTAAATCGGTCCAACAATGCAGCGGAGTCAATCTTCGACGTTTTTCGCCTTTCACGGGGGGCACTTTTGCATGCTTTTTGACAGGTGAGCCCTCACAGGGTACCGAATCTACTCCGAAGTCTGCTTTTATCGGCTTTGCGGCACATCTCCGGCACCCTGTAAAGGTTACCTATGTTTGTGGGAGGGTAATTCCTGCCCGGTTCCGGTTGTGGTTTACTCGGACCGGTTAGTCTTGCAGTTTTCCCTGTTGTAGCTGATCGGCCCCTGATAATAGCCGGCGCTTCGCAACCAGGGTTCGGGATAATCGATCTTCTCCATGGGCGCCCGCGCGGTGGTCAGGCAACCGTCGTTGTACTTGACGATCAACCGTTTCGCCAACTCCCACCAGTCTTTGCGGACGCTCTCGGAGTTCTTGGCGCAGTAAGCCGTCAAGTACGTCGCATCCGGATTCTCCACCATGCATTTGGCAACCTGCCCATAAGCGGTTTTCTCGAGCTTCGCTTGCAGGGTTTGCAGCTCCGGCATCATATAGGAATATTTGATGGTGGCGTAGTTGGCGACAAAGTTGAAGGCCCACCAGGCGCAATCCATATCGAAGTCGACCAGATTCATTTTCTGGACACAGTCCGGCAGACCGGTAACCGAACAGAAGAACGGCATCAGACAGTTTGCCGCCGGCCGGTCCAGGCCGAGCCAGGACACGCCGCCCACGACTTCGGGGAGATCAGCCCTGGCCTGGTTGATCCACATCATGCCCGAGCGGTAGATGGAGAGTGGCCGCTCCCAGGCGCCCGCCGGAGTAAACACGTTCAGTTCGAAGGTGTTTCCCTGATCGGGATTGTTATCGTACCGGGTCGGATTTCCCCAGGGCCCGGCGCCGCCCCCCCTGGTGAGGTCGAATTCCGTGCCCTCATAGTGGTCCCGGTAGATATAGGCGATATCGGCCACGGCCAGCTTGCAGTCGGGGATAACGGCAAAGGGATAGGCCCTGGTGTACCCGTTTTCGACCCAGGCGGGCAGATTGGCGGAGGGTTTGGCCTTGGTCATCGCCCGCCAGACCCGCCGCAACGAGTAGTAGGGATGGCTGTATTCGCCGTTACTGACCGTGGGCAACCAATCCAGTAACGGATTTTTCTCGGGATCCCACCAGCCCAACCGCTTACAGACTTCATGCAGGTTGCTCGAATACATGAAGTCATCGGAATCGGTCTGCACCTCGCGGATGCGGAATTCGTTGGCGGCCACGAAATAGCCGTTGTCCGGCACCCGTTGGGCTACCCAGAGTCCGTCGGTGCCGTCCATATCGTAACCGCACATCTCCATGACCCAGGCTTCGTTCGGGTCGCCCACCAGCAGGGTTTCGCCGGTACCGTAGTAGCCGTATTCGGCAATAAGGTCCCCCATCAGCTTAATCGCCTCCCGTGCCCTGGCGCAGCGCTCAAGCGCCACCCGCGACAACTCGGCCGAGTAGAAGATGCGCTTGCCGGGTTCGGGATTGGGATGCACCTTGGCGCCGCAGGTGCATTCCCCGATCATCAGCCGCTGATCGTTCATCACCCCGTAATTGGAGTCGAAATAGGCATGGGTCGTGGCGACCTGCGGAATGGAACCCAAGGGGATGCTGTCGTAGAGGTGTTTCTCTTTCTTGACCTCCTTGGAAACCACATAGCCGGGGCCACGGGACGGGCCGATATAGCGGTAGAGGTCGCTGGCGTTGTAAAGCTTGCCGCTGGCCGGATCGGTCATCGGCCCCAGGGCGGCGTTATCGTAGTAGACCGGCCGGCTGCGGGTGTCATTGTTCAGATGACCCTTTTTTTTTGCTGGGACATAAATCAAGCGCTCGTCGGCTACATCGTCATCGGAATGGGCGATGATCACCGAGCCGTCCTTGGTTGCATTTTTACCGACTGCCATTGTTGTGCACATATTCGATCTCCTTTCGCAGTTATTGGTTGGCCAATACCGCCGCCACCGCCGCCCGGAAGGCCTTGATCAGCTTCGGGATGAAGTTGCCCTCGGCCGTGGCGGTCAACCAGGGACACATGGTGGTGGATGATATGAAATTCATCACCGGCAGCTCGGAACCAGGGGCATCGACCCCGATCCGCTTCATGTAGGTGGCCACGAAATCGTTCCCGTACTCGTGCGGATCGAACTGGGAAGTGGTGACCACCAGATCCGGGATGATCATCCTGGTCGGATCGGTTTCCGATGGATGGACGCTGAGCCGCTGAAAAACATCGTGCATGAAGGCGTTGGCGAGATCGGCCCGGGTGTTCAGCACCCCCTGCTTCTTGAAATTCAGGCCGTAGGTAATGATGATCTGATCGGACCCCAGTTCCTGCAGGAGGGCCATGGCCTCGGGGTCGCGGATCAGTTCGTTGTTCTGCACCGGCACGATCCTGGTCTTGATGAATTCCATCTGCCGGCGGATCTCTTCCGGCGATTTACCCTCCCGTTCCGCCGGGACCTGCTGGACCGGCACCACGATGAAGTCGTCGTTCTCCTCGGCCATGGTGATGATCGCGGCATAGAACCGCTTGCTGTTGAACAGGGCCTGGCCGAGGATCTTGCCGTATCCGCTTTTATCGGGACGGATGACCCTGTGGCTCAGGTACACGGCCGAGGGGGCGGCGCCGGGCTTGGAACCTTCCACGCCGTAAACCCCCATGTTGCTGTCGGGATCGCTGCCGTGATAAACCTCGGGGGCCAGAAAGGCCACCAGGTTGCGCATGGCCGAGTTCCGGTAACACATGCCGCCGGCCGGATAGGGAATATAGCCGGCCTTATGCGGATCGATGGTCACCGAGTCGGCCTGGGGAATGGCCTGGTATTGGGTGGTGACATAGTCGCTCATTGCAAGGATTGGCGTATCCTGGTCGTTCAGGTCGTTCGCGGCGGCCGTGGGCCGCACTGCTTCCCCCCGCAGGATGCTGGCGAAATAGCCGCCCCAGGCGCCGTCCACATGGATCGCGAAATCCAGGCCCTGGCGCCGGAATTCCTCCCGCAAGGCAACGACCTCGGCCAAGGGATCCACCGCGCTCTCTTCCGTCGATCCGAGCACCACCACGACCATGACGACCGGTTGCCTGTCGGCAAGGCAGCGTTGCAGTTCGGATTGGAGGCAGGCACCCGTGCCGTTTTGGGGCGGCCGCACGGTCATCCGGGCAGCGGCGTCGACGGGGATGTCGATAAAGTTGTTCTTGCCAATTCCGAGGATCGCCGCGTTTTTCGGCCAGGAATAATGCTTGGTCGCCGGCCCCATGACCACCGGAGCCGCCGTTCCCTCGGTGCCCGCCGCTGCCTGGTCGATAAAACCGGTGCTTTGCAGCAGATAGGGATCCAGGGCGTCGGTGAGCTGGGCGGAGGTGACCCCGCAGACCTTCTCGATCTGAACGGGCAGGGCGAGGACTTCGTCAACCGCCAGGTTGAGCAGGGTCCAGGCGTTCTGATCGACCAGCGCGACCTTTTCCCCGTTGCCCAGGACCACCTCAATCTCGCTGGCGTGCTTTTTTAAAACTGGGTCGTATTGCAGGGCGGCCTTGACCGACAGGGGATAGTACTTGAGGTTCCGCGCCGCCCACATCGCCTCCAGATTGGCAACCGAACCGTCGCAGGTGACGTGTCCCCACGGCGGTTTCACGGTTGACTCGGTGTCAAACCCGAGCATGGCGCAGAGATCGCGGCCCACCTCCTGTTCCAGCAGCGCGGTAACCGGCGATGCCTCCAGCGCGACATTGTTCTGGTTGTAGAGCATGGCGGCAAAATAGCCGAGCATGCCGGGCATGGTCAGATCCCAGTTCATATGGGCCTGATAGCGATAGCTGAAAAACGGCACCGAGCCGCGGAGCGCCCGCAGGAGCTTGTCGTACTCATCCTCCAGTCGTTTGACCGAATCCCGGTATGCCTGATCTTTCCGGACAGCGGTAACGTAAGGAGGATCGTCGAAAAGGGTGGCGCGGTCACTACAGTTGGCATCAACGGCGGCCTGGACCAGTCGGCTGAACAGCTCGCGATTTTCCGCCCGCGGCCCCAGGAACCAGGCGGCCAGCGAGCTGGTCCCCTCCCCCTTCAGGTGCAATCTGCTCTCCGAAGGCTGATGCGCCAGAAAAGCATTCATCTGCCTCGCAAACAGTTCCTGCCTGGCAATCCCTCTTCGCTTCATTCGGCACTCCTTGGTTTTGATGGTTGGCCGGGGAATACGGCACTTGCTGAACAAGTTTTTCGCACCTTGGAGGGACAGAGGGGCACCCTTTACGCTTATTCTTTCCAGCCCTTGTCCAACGCCAGGCATTCCAGACTGACATTATCCATGCCACGGCCCACGGTCCGGGGAATTGCCACCACCGACAGGTACCCGGAAGCGAGACAACTCTTGACCGCCACGGGACGCATCCCGCCAGGGATACGCTCCCGGCGTGACGCTCATGGAGAGGTGTTCGCGCCTTGCGGACTCCCGGCCCGACACCGCCATCCGCGAGACATCCCAGATGGTTTAACAAACAGTTTGAGTCCTGACAAGAAATAAGATTCTACATCGGAAGGAAGGCGGACCGGCCGGAGGAGTTTGGCGTCTTGGCGCTTTCCAAGAAGGGAATGGCCTCGTTGGCCGAGTTGCCGGTGTGATACGGACCGGCTTTAGCTCGAACTCACGGTGGCTACGACGCCGGCGCCGGGCCCGGCGAGGAAACCGGCCGGCTCCTGGCCGCCACAGTTTGCGGAAGCAGGCGGGCAGCTGCTCCGTGCGCGTGATATACAGCGTGATGAAACCTGGAAACAGGTCGAGATGAGGATGAGAGGGAGATCCGGGGCCTAAAAATGCTTACCGCTGGTCGAGGTCGAGTTCGCAGTACACATAACGCTCGCCGGTGCCGAACCAGTCGTCGAAACCGGCCAGCTCCCGGCCGCCAAGCCGCTTGAAGTTGGCCAGGGAACCGTTGCCGCGGAAATGTCCTCCCACGGCCCGAAACCCCCGCGCCGCGGCGACGTCGAAAAAGGCGGCCAGCAGCCGACGGCCCAGACCGCAGCCCTGAAACTGGGGCATGGTGACGATGTTGAACAGGTAGACCAGATCCCGATCGACACCGCCCGCCTCGGCAAGACGCAGCTCGCGCCGCGCCTCAACACCGGGCACGTACCCCACCGCGTTACCCGCATAGGCCCCCTCAAGATGGGCGATCAGGCCGAAGCTGCCGGCCGCGGCGAGCACCTGCCGGTAGTCGTCGCCGGTTTCGCGGATCTCTTCGGGAAAGATCTCTTCGGAGCGGAGGATGTCCGCCTCGAAACGGCTGAAGTTGGCGAGCGAGAGAAGAGAGAACTCAGGCATGGGAGGCGGCCGGATCGAAGTAACAGCAGCGGACCGAGTCGGGTCTGGCCTCGCCGGCGCCGATGCGCCGCACCGCTGCGAGCACGTCGGGGGCCACCAGCTGGGCCAGGGGTTGCGCCACCTGATTGAAGCGTGCGAAGGCGGCGGCGAGCTGACTGTCCCACTCCTCGGCGTAGCGAAGCAGGTCATCGGGCATCACCACGGTGCGCGCGCACCCTGCCTCGGGAAAACACTCGAAAGGCTCGATGATGTTGAAGCAGCCGTAATCGTTGGTGATCTCCTGCCCGATGGCGATATCCACCACCGCCAGCTCGAAGCCGTAGGGGGTGGTGAGGCAGGTGGGGCTGAAGCTGTGGTTGACGAAGCGGGTGATGTCCCAGCAGAAGACCCAGCGGCCGATGCGGTCGCGAAAACAGTACTTCTCCAGAATCTCCTGGTAGACCGGCTCGAGCGCCCGCACCTCGGCCTCGGTGTAGACCCGGTCGAACCGATCCTGGACCCAGACCACGGTCCCCTTGGGAATGGGGGCCGTGGCAAAGACACCGTAGCCGATCCGCTCATCAATCCGGCGGACCTCGGTATGTGGATGCAACATGGGATGTGTGAGAGAGGTGGCAGGTGCCACCAACGGCCGGCTTCACCGGCCATACGACCCGGAAATCGGGAATAGCAACCGGCGGGGGGAAAACGTGCCGCCAGCTTTTGATTCCTAATATACCTGCTCCGGGCCCCTGTCAAGAGGAAAATCTGCCCCCTACCTCCGCCGGGCGGTCAGGGCCGGACGCGGTAGTCGCCGGCCAGGAAGGCCCGGGCGAGCCGCGCCACTGTTTCGTCGCTGTCGAGAACCGCGTCGAGCTGACGGGTAAAGGCGATGAGCCGGCCGGTCTGGTCGAGAATGCGCTCGATATCCTCGCGGCTGAGGTTGGAAACCCGGGCCACCAACAGGTCGCCCTTGGTCTTGATGATGAAGCCGCTCTCGGCGAGGATGCTGGCCATCATCTGGATGCGGCGGGAACGGCTGGTAATGGCGGCCGCCCCCCCCACGAAACGGAAGTAGATATGGTTGTTGCGCGGCGTGTCGCTGCAGTAGCTGTCGAGCATGTTGAAGTGGTAACCGAAGCGCATGCTCATGTTGACGTAATCGCCGGAGATCACCGCCAGGTTGGCGCCGGCCGCGGCCCCGCCGCCGGTGAGGTCGGCGGCCCGGCTCATGCCGGAGAGCAGATCCCTGCCCTGAAGCGCCAGGTTCTCTTCGTGCCACACACCGGGGTGCATCATCCCCTGGAGAAGGGCGCGCAGCGGCACCGAGGCGATCTCGGCAAGCGTCGCCTCGCCACTTGCCGGGCCATCGACAAAACCGCCCCCGAGATCGATGGCCAGCACCTGGATGGGAAGCGGCAGGGCGAGACGGCGCAGCCCCTTGCGGCCGCCGAAGACCCCCATGATCCCCCGGCCCTGCCGGGTGGCGCTCGCGACCAGACTCTGCACCGACTTTTCGTGCATGAAACGGATCAGGTCGTGAACCGTCTTGCACTTGTCGGCGGCAAACTCCTCCTCAAGAGGGTTGACCAGATTCAAGGGGGCAATGTAGCGCATCACGTACTTCTGGCGCCGGAACTCGTAGATCTCGCGCATCCGGCGCGCCGTCTGGCGCTGTTCGCGGAGCAGGTCGTGGGCGATGCCGGCGTAGACGGTAACCCGGTTCTCGTCACCGGCCATCAGGGTCACCTCCTCGTCGTGGCCGAGGAGCGCCGTGCCGTCTCCGGTATTGACCACCGTGGGAATACTGAACTCCCGGCAGATGGAGGCCATGTGGCTGGTGGGGGCGCCGACATCGGTGATGATGGCGTTCAGGAAGGGGATCACCCGCACAAAGTGGGGCGAGTCGTGGCGGGCCACCAGAATGGCGCCGCGGGGCACCCGGTCAAGGTCGTCGGCGTGCTTGAGCACGAAGACCTTTCCGGCCGTCACCCCCTTCTGAACCACGGTGCCGTGGTCGGCAAGCAGCACGGGCAGATGCGAGGCGGCCAGGGGCTCGGACGCATCGGCGGCCGACTCCTCGGGGCCGTGCTCCACCCGCAGCCCCCGGGCCTGGAGGATGAAGGTGCGGCCGTCGCGGTCCACGGCCCATTCGATGTCCTGGGGAGCCTTGAAGTAGGTTTCGATGGCCATGGCCTGGCGGGCCAGCGCCAGCACCTCTGCCTCGCTGAGACTGGGCACGCCGCGCTGGCCGGCCGGGGTGGCCACGGTGGCGATCCCGCTCGCCCCGTCGTTGACCACCATGGTTTCCTTGCCCCCCACCCGGCTTGCCGCCAACCGCGGCCCGCCGCTCTTGGCCACGGTGAAGAGGTCGGCGTCGGTGCGGCCGTCCACCACCGCGGTGCCAAGCCCCCAGGCGGCGTTGACCAGCAGGGTGTCGGGCTCGGTGCCGGAGGCCACGGTGTAGATCACGCCGCTTGACCGCGCCGGCACCATGGCCACCACCGCCACCGCCATCCGGAGGCGGCCAGGGTCGCAGCCAAGGTGGCGCTGGTAGGCAACGGCGCCCGGCTCGTAAAGGCTTGCCACCACCTGCTTGTATGCCTCAGCCACCGCCGCGCCGGTACAGGGGACATTCAGCACCGACTCGAACTGGCCGGCAAAGGAGAAATCACCGTCCTCCTCCTCGGCGCTGCTCCGCACCGCGAGGGTGGCGTCGGGACCAAGGCGGTGGCGGAGAGCGGCAACGGCGCGATCGAACGACTCGGCGAGTTCGGGCGGGACGGCGCCAGCCAGCACCGCGGCGCGAAGCCCGGCCAGGGCCCCGTCGTCGGCCCCGGCGGCAAGGCCGGCGAGCCGCTCGCCAAGACCGTTGTGGCGGACAAAGGCGTCAAAGGCGGCGGTGGTGACCGCAAAGGAGGGGGGGACGGGCAGGTGGAGGGCGTTGGCCATCTCGGCCAGGTGATAATTCTTGCCCCCCACCTCTTCGGCCATGTCCCAGGTGATCTCGGCGTAGGGCACCACCAGGGCGCCGCCCTCGGGGCCGGCGGCGGCGAACATTCGTTCGACCAGGGTGTCGATGCGGGCCAGCACCTCGGCAAGCTGGGGGTAACGGTCGCCGGTGAGAAGGGCGAAGTTGCGGATCGAGCCCGAGATCGCCTCATAGAGCGACTCGTAGGCGCTCCGGGTGTAGTTGATGTCAAAAAGATAATCACCGCCGAGCTTCTCGCCCATGTCGGTGATCACCTCAAGCGATCGGTTGTTGTGGTCCAGCACGGCCCGGAAATGGGCGAAGAGGGTCTTGGGGTCGGCCGGGGCGCCACCACCCAGGCTCTGCCGCAACGAGTTGGAAATCGATCGGAATCCGGCCAGCACCCCCTGTCCCATCACACCCCTCCCCCTTCCCCGCCGACAGGCGGGGCGTGGCTCAGTGGCCGCCGTCCTTGCCCAGGGCACGCTCAATGGAAGCTTTGAGTTCCTTGAGCTTCACCGGCTTGGGGAAGAAGTCGTGGACGTCGTCGCGCAGCGCCTCGATGGCCACGTCCAGGTTGGCAAAGGCGGTGATCATGATCACCACCGTCTTGGGATGACGTTTCTTGACGGTCCGCAGCACCTGAAGGCCATCCACCCCCTTCATCTTGAGGTCGGTGACCACCACATCAAAGGGCCGCACCTCAAGCCTATCCAGGGCGGAGCGGCCGTCGAGAAAAGTCTCCACCTCGTAGCCGTCCTGCTCCAGGGAGAGCCGGGCCATGTCGCCGACGATCTTCTCGTCGTCAATTATCATGATGCTGTGTTTCGTCATCGGAACACTCCTTAATCTTCATGTAGCTCGGCAACGTAATGAAAAAAGCGGTGCCGTCGCCGACCGAGCTTTCGACGCGGAGGTTACCGCCATGGTTCTTGATTATCCCGTAACTGACCCAGAGCCCGAGGCCGGTGCCACCGTCTTCCTTGGTGGTGAAGAAGGGGTCGAAGATATGATCGAGGAACTTGGGCTCGATCCCCTTGCCGGTATCGCGGATCTCGATCTCCGCGTCGCCGCTGTCAGCCAGATATCGGCTCGCGATCAACAACTCGCCGCTGTCGCCCATGGCCTGGATGGCATTGGTGGAGATGTTGACCAGCACCTGCTGAACCTGATGCTCATCAATGTAAACGGCGGGCAAGTTGTCGGCAAGCTTCAAACGCAGCTGAATATTGGAGACATCGAGCATGTTCTGAACGAGATCGACGGTCTTGTGCACCACCCGGTTGACGTCGTTTTTCACCCGATGCCGCTCCTTGGGACGAGAGAAGTCGAGCAGGTTCTTGATGATCACCCGCAGCCGCTCGGTCTGCTCCTCCACCCGATGCATGAAATCGATGCGCTGCCCCCGGCCCAGGTGATCGTATACCTCGGCATAGGTCTGGGCGATCATGGAGATGTTGTTGAGGGGGTTGTTCAACTCGTGGGCCACCCCGGCCACCAGAATTCCGATGGAGGCCAAGCGTTTGGACTGGAGGATCTCCTGCTCGCGCCTCTGGAGTTCGCTGGCCATGACGTTGATGGCGGAGATCACCGCCCCCATCTCGTCGCTGGTGGGCTTTTCCTCGATTTTCTCGTAGTGGCCCTTGGAGATCGACTGGGTGAGTTCCACCACCTTGCGCAGCGAAAGGCCAATGTTGGCAACGATCAGGTGGGTGAAGAGGAGGGCAAAGAGGACGATACCCCACACCGAGTAGAGGAGCACGGACTTGGACTTGGCGATGATCGCCCCGACCCGGCGCTGTTCGAGCGAGGTCATGCTCTCCGAGAACTCCTTGAGCCGCTGGCCGGCGTGGCGTAATCGCTTCTGCATCTCCTCGCTGGGCTGCGAGCCAACCGAGGCATGACGGCGCGCCTCTCCGATCATCAGGGCGTAGTCGTCCATGTAGGCCCGCAGCCGGCTGTAGTTTTCAAGCCCCACCGCCCGGGTGATATCGTCCTTGACCTCGTCCAGGGAGTCGGCGGCGTCGTCGATCATCCCCTCGATGCCCACCAGCACCGCCGGATCGCGGTAAAGGATGAAATTCTTCTCCGCCAGACGCATGGCGAGGAAGGAGGCGTTCAGCTCATCGGCGATGACCGTAAAGCGGAACTTGGTGAGGATCTGGTTGAGGTCATGGAGGGCAAAGCTGCCGAGCAGGACGATGAGACCGATGAGGACCGCGTTGGAAAAATAGACCTTGTACTCGATCTTCACGGCGCCTCCCTTAACCGGCCAACGCGGCGCTGCGGGTTCGGGGCAGCTCCGCCTGCTCCCTGCGCACCGGCCAGTACCAGAGGATGCCGTCACTGACAAAGAGCAGCCCGGAGAGCATCAGCAGGACATCGAAGGGGGTGTTGAAGCTCAACCCGAAGTAGGTGATCAGGCCGATACCGATACTGGCGAAGGAAACCCCGGTGCGGACAAAGGCAAGCCCGGTGCGGGCCCGGGCGTAGATGGTGCGGTAGCAGGCGGCGATGGTGCGCTGGGCGGCCAGCACATTGCGCTCCCGGGCGAGGTGGGTCCGCTCCTGGCTGCCCGGGTCCGGCCAGAGGATGGTGCAGTGGTTGCCGAGCAGGTCGCCGAGCCGGGCGAGCATGGTCGCCTTGGTGGGAGTGGGCGCGCCGGTGGCGTGGTCGATGAAGTGGTAGTTCTCCAGAAAGTGCAGGGTGGCGCCGGTGACCTCCACCAGGGTCTGGTTGCCCGGCGGCGTCAGCCGCGACTTCCTGACCCGCAGGTAGATGGGCATGCCGCTGGCGATCATGCCCAGGCCCACTGCGAGGACGGCCAGGGCGAGGAGCATGGGCACATGGAACTTGGGCGAACGCAACAGGGTATCGGAGATGGTGGTAAAGGCAAGGCCGTCACGCACCGAAGCGAGCGCGGTGCGCGCCTTGGCCATGTCGGTGCGGTAGCAGGCGAGGCGAGTCCGCCACTGGGCCATGTTGTTGCGCCAGAAGGCGAGCCCGGTCCGCTCGGTACCCACCAGCTTGCCCACCGGCGCATGGAGAAAGTCCTGGCCGTACCACCGGACGTCCGAGGGCAGCGTTACCCAGTACTCATAGCGGCCCGGGCCCAGCAGTGCTTCCACATCGGCGTGGGTAGCCGGGTCGGCGGGATTGATGGCGGCGATGACCACGGTCCCGTCAACGTCCTTGATCACCGGAAACCAGCCCTGCGGCGCCAGCCGGTTGCCGGCGACGTCCACCAGCAGCTCGGGCGGGATGGGCAGCCGCTCGTCGTACTCCACGGCGGGGCAGTGGTAATGGGCGGCAAGAATGTCGAGCAGGGCCTTGCGGGGGATGCCGTACTCCAGATGGAGAACCTGGGCCAGCGGCACACCGCGGGACGCTGCGTCCCGCTCCGCCGCCTCGATGGCATTGTTGGTGGCAAGTCCCCCTTCCCGGGGCAGGAGATGGAGGGCCTTGGACTGGGGGTCGAGGTTATTCATGGCTGAACACCACCTTGCGCCAGTAACGGGCCGGCGTGCCGTAGTAGGGGATGGCGAACTCGATGTCCCCGAAGCAGTAGGGGAACTGCCGGCGGTAGCGCTCGGCCGGCAAACACCAGTAGAGGCCATCGGCGACGAGCAGCAGGCCGCCGACCAGCATCAGGGTATCGAAAACGGCCCAACCCAGGCCGCCGTCGTGGAAGTAGAGGGTAAAGGCGGTGCCGATCATGAAGATGCTCAGCCCGGTGCGGACAAAGGCGAGCCCGGTCCGGGAACAGGCCATGACGGTACGCAGCCGGGCCATGACGTTACGCCGCTCGGCGAGCACCGTCCGCTCCAGGGCCACCCCGGTGGTGGCCCATATCCCCGGCAGATGGCTGCCCCGCACCGGCAGCGGCACCGGCTGCACCGCCGGGATCGGCTGGTTGTGGGGATGAGGGAAGGTGAGATCCCAGATGCTCTTCATCATATTGCGGGTAAGGGCCGTGGCATAGCCTTCCACCCCGGCCTGGCGGCCACTGGAGTACCAGAGGAAACCCTCGCCCACCATCAGGGCGCCGATGGCGATGAGGGAAAGATCAAAGGAGATCCAGAGGCTGACGTGGAACTGGCGAATGAGACCAAAGCCCAGACTGACAAAGGAGAGGCCGGTACGGACAAAGGCCAGACCGGTGCGGGCCTTGGCCATGCGGGTGCGGTAGCAGGCGAGCACGGTCCGCTCTTCGGCGAAATCGGTGCGGTCGCTGGCCAGAAACCGCCGCCGCATCACCGGGCTCATGCTGGTCCAGTTGTTGCGCAGTTCCGCAGCGCCCGTCACCGATGCGGAACGGGGAAAGACCATGCCACCGTTCTCACCCCGTGCCTGGAGCACCGTGGTGCCGCCGGTTGCCTCGGTGCCCACGCAGGACGGCAGCAGGTCGTGGATCTTCCGTGCCCCCATGTACCATTTGGCGCCGTCAAAGGCCATGATACAGCCCACCACCAGCAGCGGCGCCTCCAGAAACAGCAGGAAGCCCGTGCCGAAGACCCGGATGAAGAGGAGGGCGATGGAAATGAAGGAGATGCCGGTACGAATAAAGGCAAGGCCGGTGCGGCTCTTGGCGAGCAGGGTCCGGTAATGGGCGAAGAGCGACCGCCGGCCGGCGAGATAGGTCCGCACCTTGGCAAGCGGCGTACGGCCGGCCGGGGGCGGGAAAGCCGGGTTGAGATCCTGGTTGTGCTCGATAATCCGGACCATGTCCCAGGGCAGGGTGACGAAAAAATCGACCCCGGTCACGCCAAGCTCCTTTTTGACGCGCTCAGCCACTTCCGGAGTGGGCTCGCAGGCAATGACCACCGCCCGCCCCCCGTCCACCGATCGCGGAAACCACAGCTCCTTCTTCAATCGCTCCAGGTCGAGCCGGAGCAAGAGGAGCATGGGGGCGGTCACCTTTTCGTCGTATTCAATCCATGGACAACCATACCGTTCCGAGCGCTCGGCGAGCAGCGCATACTTTTTCAAATCACGCAACAACACAACCTCTTCTCCAAAACATCACCCGGGGCGCCCATCGCGATCCCGAAAAAATAATCCCTTTACAAAGAACACCTTCGCCCCGCGGCCCCTTGCCGGGACGGCCGTGCCAACTCAACAGGAGGGGCGACAAGCCGGCACGCGAACCCGCCGATCAGGGAACCGTTGCCCCTGCCGCTGCGGCGCTTGAACATCACAGCAAAACCTTTTTGAACTAAGCAATCCCCGTGCCATCAATATAACAGTTTGAATTTAAAAGATTTCCCAAAACGCCCACCTCCATTACACCGTCATGTCCCGTTCCACCATGAAACAAATAGCAGATATTGTTCTGAAACGACATGTTTTTTTCATCCGGAAACATCTGTCCCGTTCTGAAACAGCACCCTCCCCTACGACACCCCGGCCGCGCCAAGAGCGCGCAGGTTCTGCCGGGCCAAATCATAGCCGGGCGCCACGGCCAGGGCCCGTCGAAAACACTGGATGGCCCGCCCCCGATCGCCCTGATCGCGGTAGAGCACCCCGAGGTTGTTGAGGATGACGACGTTGTCGGGCTGGGCGGCCAGGGTGCGCCGGTAGAACTCCTCGGCCGCGGCGAGGTTGCCCGCCTGGTGGAACACCATGCCCAACGCGGCCAGCACCGCCGGATTCTCCGGGGAAAGGGCCAATGCCCGGCGGAGCTGATCGCGGGCCGCGGCAAACGCCCCTTGCCTACGGAGGAGAACCCCCAGGGTGTAGGTGGCATTAAAGTCGTCGGGCACCAAGGCGAGTACCGCCCGGCAGTTGGCAATGGCCTCGTCGAGGCGACCGGCCCGGCCAAGGGCGACGGCCAGCTGGTAGCGGGCCATGAGCAGCCGCGGCTCCTGGGCCAGGGCGACGGAAAACTCGCTGATGGACTCATTGAGATGACCGGCGGCAAGCAGCATGAGGCCCAGGTTGTAATGGGGCCTGGCCTTGGCCGGCGCCTTACGGACCAGATCGCGCTGGAAGACAAGCGGCTCGCGCCAGGTTTCGTTGCGCTGATGGGTCCAGAAGCCCAGCAGCAGGGCAATGGCGACGGCCATGGCAACGGCAACGTCCCGGCGGCGTACCAGGCGGAAGAGCCCCAAAATCGCCACTGCCACCGGCAGGGCCGAGGGCAGATAGAGCCGGTGCTCGAACACCAGCTCAAGCCCCATAAAGGAGGACTCGACAAAGAGGTTGCCCAGGTACCAGAAGATGGCAAAGGAGGCGAGCCGCGCGCGGCGGGCGACAACGACCGCCGTGACCACGAGCAGCATCAGACCGCCCACCGCCGCCAGGGTGGCGGGCGGCTGCAGGAGTGAGTGCGACACGGCAAAGTCGTGGTCCAGGGTCAGTCGACTGGGATCGGGATAAAAGAGGAGACTCAGATAGAAGAAGATCACCCGGCTTTCGGTGAGCAACCGCTCGGTCATGCCATAGTCGAGATAACGGTAGGAGTCAGTGACCGTCCGCCAGGGATGACCGCCGGTGTAGACCAAGGCCGCCACCACCAGCAGGCCGACCACCCCTCCGGCCACGGGCAGCTGGCGCACAAGCCACCGCCGGTCGAGATCCTGCAGGAAGTACCACTCGTAGAGGAAGAGAAAAAAGGGCAGCGTCACCGCGGTTTCCTTGCTCCCCATGGCGAGCAGGCCGGCGGCGGCGGCCGCCGCAAGCCAGCGCCGGCGCCCCTGGCGCCGCCCCCGCAGGTAGCAGTAGAACGCCAGCAGGTAAAACATGCCGGCCAGCGAGGCCATCCGCTGCACCACATAGGTGACCGCCTGAGTCTGGAGGGGGTGGAGCAGCCACACAAGAGCGGCGGCAAAGGCGATGAGAATGGCATCCTTCTCGTCACGGCCCACCGCGGGCAGGACGAGGGTATTTTTGAGCAACAGGAAGAGGAAGAATGCGGCCAGCAGGTGGACAGCGACGTTGACCAGATGAAATCCCGGCAGCCAGTCGCCGTGGGCATAGTAGTTGAGGGCAAAGGAGAGATTGGCCACCGGCCGGGTGGGACAGGGCGAACGGCCGAGCGCCTTGGCAAGGGCGGCGGGGGCGAGACTCGTCAAGTGGATGGCGCTGTTTTCCTCGAGATTCTGAATATCGTCGAAGTAGAACGGCACCCGCAGAGTGTTGGCGTACGCAAGCCCCCCCGCCACGGCCAGCAACAGGGCCAGCAGCGCGGTGCTCCACCTCGGCAAGCGTTCCTCGGCAATACCCATCCACGTCCAACCAAAAGATTTTCCGGCCACCGCCCGGCTGCGTCGGCCACATCCACCAAGCTATACCACCCCCGGCCAACCGCCGCCACAGACAATTCCCCTTCTCCCCAGTTCGGCCGCTAGCGCCCAAACTTCTCCTTGAGATAGCCGAGAAAATGGCGCGGAGCAAGTTCCTCGCCGGTGACCCGCAGCAGGAGTTCCCGAGGCAGGTAGACGCCACCGTGGCGGTGGATGTTGGTCGCGAGCCACCCCCCCACCCTGGCGAAGTCGCCCCTGGCGAGGGTGGCCGCCCAGTCGGGGTCGAAGCGGCGGTAGGCGTGCCAGATCTGGGCCGCGGCCAGGTTACCGATGGTATAGGTGGGGAAATAGCCGAAACTGCCATGGGCCCAGTGGATATCCTGGAGCACCCCGTCGGCATCGCTGGGGACCACCACCCCCAGGTAGTCGCGGTAGCGTTCGCCCCAGGCCGCGGGGAGGTCCGCCACCGCCAGCTCGCCGCTGATGAGCGCCTGCTCCAGCTCGAAACGGATGAGGACGTGGAGGTTGTAGCTCAACTCGTCCGCATCCACCCGGATCAACCCGGGCCGCACCGCGTTCACCGTGGCCAGGAAGTCGTCCAAGGCAAGGGTGCCGAACTGGGCCGGGAATGCCTCGCCGAGCAGGGAGTAGCAGTACTGCCAGAAGGGGCGGCTGCGGCCGATGATGTTCTCCCAGAAGCGCGACTGCGACTCGTGGATCCCCAGCGACACCCCGTTGGCCAACGGCGTGCGGGCAAGCTCCGGGCCGATGTTCTGCTCGTAGAGCGCATGGCCTCCTTCGTGGAGGGCGCTGAAGATGAACTCGATACTCTGCGGGGCATAACGGTTGGTGACCCGCTGGTCGTTTCGACCCAAGCCGGTGGAAAAGGGATGGGCCGAACGGTCCTGACGCCCGCGCTCAAAATCAAAGCCGATGAGACCGAGCAGCCGATCGGCGAAACGAACCTGCTCGGCCTCGACAAAGGGAACCCGCGGCTGCCACTCCTCGGCCGGCGCCACCCCGGCGAGCAGCTCGCGCAGGGGCTCAAGGAGCACGGAAAAACAGTCCCGCACCTCGCGGGCGGTGAGTCCCTCCTCGTAACAGTCGAGGAGGGCGTCATAAGGCTCCTCATCATAGCCCAGATAGTCGGCCTGGCGGCGGTTCATCTCGACCAGGCGGCTGAGCAGCGGCGCAAAGGAGGCGAAATCATTGTCCCGGCGCGCCGCCACCCATACCGGCAGGGCCCGGGAGGTGAGAGCGGCCAGCTCGGTGACAAATGCCTCGGGCAGCTTGGTGTTCTGGTCGTAACCGCGGCGCATCTTTCGCACCAGGGCGCGCTCCACGGTGTCGAGCCGGTCGGCCGCTGCCTCGGCCGCGGCCAGAAATTCGCCCAGGGCCGGATCCACGGCCCGGCGATGGACGATACCACTCAAGGTGGCGAACTGCTGGGCACGTTCGGCCGCGCCACCACGGGGCAACATCACCTCCTGATCCCACTGCATGAGGGCCATGACATGGGAGAGGTCGGCAAGCTCTGCCGCCCGCTCCCGCAGTTTACCGATAACGTCCATGAAGCATCTCCATTATCAAAAGAGGCCTGCCGCGGGCCGTCGGGGCCGCTCCGCCAGCCGATCCCAACCGCAAAAGGCCGACCGCCAGCGGCTCTGGCAAGGCAACGGCCCCGCCGGTTTTCGGCCTGACGGCAAGGGATCGCCAGCCGCCTTCCCGCTCGCCGGAATAATCCGACCCGCCGCCCCGGGAGCCAACAGGCGAAAAAAAAGACCCCGGCCACATCAACAGCTGGACCGGGGAATGCACACCGAAGACGTCCGTCGCCAAGCGGGGGGAGGCAGGTGGTCGGATCAGGAGGCCGCGGCCACCTGGATCTGGCCGGACCCGGCCTCCTTGGCCATGACCAACGCCTCATCGGCGGCGGCGAGAAGGGCGTGGTGAGAGGTGCCGGGCAGCGGCACGGCCACCGCCACGCCGAGGCAGGCGGAAAGCAGGCCGTCGGGCCCGTTATCGTAACCGATGGCCTGGTGCACGGTCCGCTCCCGCAACTCCGCGGCCACGGCCAGGGCGCCTTCGAGATCGGTGTTGGGCAGCAGCACGGCGAACTCTTCCCCGCTGTAACGGACCGCTACATCACCGGCCCGGCGCAGCACGCTGCCGTAGGCACCGGCCAGCCGCCGCAGGGCCTCGTCGCCCTGGGGGTACCCCATGGCGGCGTTGTAGCCCTTGAAATCATCGATATCGATACAGATCAAGGCAAGGGGAAGCGCCTCGCGCATCCCCCGGCGCCACTCCTCTTCCATGACCAATTCCAGATGACGCCGATTGCCAAGGCCGGTGAGCACGTCGGTACGGTTGAGCCGCGCGAGCGACTGCTGGGCCCGCTCAAGTTGCCCGGCCAGCTCCACCACCTCCCGTTCCCGCGCCCGACAACGGCACACCTGATGGGCCCACCGCAGGACGGTACGAAGTCGGGCCAAAATCTCCACCTCGGAGAAGGGCTTGGCGAGGTAATCGTCGGCCCCGGCGGCAAGGGCATCGGCAAGGCGGGCCACCTCGTCGCCTTCGATCATCATGACGATGGGCACATGCCCCAGGCGAGGCTCGGCCCGCAATCGCCTACACGCCTCGATACCGCCGCCGTCCGGCAACGCCGCCGCCATGAGAATGAGGTCCACATCAATGGCGTCATGGGCAGAAGGGCCGTCCATACCCAACAGGGCAAAGGCCTCGGCCGGAGAGAAAGCGAAATGGAGATTGGCGTAGCCGCCGCTGTTCAGCATCTTCCCCGCCGACATCAGGAAAGGACGCGAATGGTCAACCACCAGAATGCTGCTCTCGGCAAAGGATTCCATCATAGGCTTTCCGTTCGGCCTCCCAGTCGCGACGGGCACGACCCGCGGCCGGCCATGGGTTAAACCGGAAACATTCTTAGGTATGCACCCACGATAGCACGTTGGCAACGCCCATGCCAAGCCAGGAAAAGACGCACGCCCAAGAATCGCCCCGCCCCCGGCAAGAGAACGGCTGACAGGGCGACGCCCCTGTGGTAGAGAGCAATGGAAACGTAAAGGAGGAAAACGCCATGTACCGACCGATCATCGGCACCCTGGGCTATGTCCTGTCACCGGACGGCGGCCGGACGCTCTTGGTGCACCGCAATGCCCGCCCCGACGACCACCACGGCGGCAAGTACAACGGCCTGGGCGGCAAGATGCGGCCCGACGAGGACGTGTCCGCCTGCATGCGCCGGGAAATCCAGGAAGAGGCAGGCATCGAGTGTCAGGAAATGGTGCTGCGCGGCACGATCAACTGGACCGATTTCGGCCCCAACGGTGAAGACTGGCTTGGGTTCATCTTCCGCATCCACCGTTTCCACGGTGTCCCCAGGACCAGCAACGAGGAAGGCACCCTGCTCTGGCATCCGGTGAACCGACTGCACGAACTGCCCATGTGGGAGGGTGACCGCCACTTCCTTCCCCTGGTCTTCGATGACGACCCCCGCCCCTTTCACGGCCACATGCCTTACCGCCACGGCCGGCCCACCGGCTGGACCTTTCACCGATCCTGAACAGGCGCTCCAGACTGCTCTTCACTCCCCCGACCGGGGGAGGCCATATCAGCTTCAGACAAAGCAACTCACATCCTGGGCATCGGACGCCGAATGAAAGAGGTAGTCATTGAGCTTCAACAGATCGTCGGCCGAGAGGCCCTTCCACGCCCCATCCCGATCGCAGCGGGCCCGCCGCTCGTAAAAGACCCGGTTCCAGCCCCGCATGGTCTTCGACTCGGTATAGAGAAAGCGCGCTCCTGCGGCGTTGCCACGGTGGTGGCAGCTCTTGCACGATTCCCTGAAGATCTTGTAGCCATCGCGCAGGTTGCCAAAGGTCAACTCCCGGAGCGTCATGGTGCCGGGGTCATAACGCCTGTCAGGGCCGCCGGCCCATGCCGCCGGCAGAACTGCCAAGGAAAGCACAACCGCCACCGCCGCCACTGCCTTTCTGTTCAGGGGTCCCTTCATTTCCGCGGCCTCCCAATCCTTTTTACCAGCCCGATTCGAGGCGGCCTCCCGCGCCTGGCCGGAGGCAACCCGCAGCCAATCCTGACATTAAAGCATACGGCAAAATACCGGGGCTCCGCAACTTTTCCCTCTGCCCGGTCACCGGAGAGTGGCGGCTTTTACACGCCGTCGTCCTTTTTCCCCTTTGGCCCGGTTGCAAAAGCAGCCGAACCATACTAAAAGATGAGGATATTCAACCGGTGGCCAAACGCTCTCGCGAAGAGGGCCCGGCGGCGCCGGTCAGGCCGCCGCCCCCAGACCGAGACCCGAACCCGCATGCCGCATTCCCTTGCCTGCCGCCTTGCCGCCTGTCTGCTGCTCCTCGTCGCGCTCGGTGCCGCCTCGCCCCTGCGGGCCGCCCCGGCCGTGGTGATCACCCCGGACCAGGATACCCTCCCCCTGGGACACCATCTCGATTACCAGGAAGACAAACTGGGCCAGTGGTCAATCGCCGACGTGGCGGACAACCCCGCCGTGGCCGCCCGATTCACCCCCTCCACCGTGGAAACCCCGTCCTTCGGTTTCACCGACTCGACCTACTGGCTGCGTTTCACCCTGGTCAACGGGGACTCCGAGACGATGCACGCCTACGTCGAGGTGGAGTATCCCCTTCTGGACCACATCGACTTCTACGCCCCCAGGGACGACGGCCACGGTTTCATGGTCACCCGCGCCGGCGACCAGCTGCCCTTCTCCACCCGCAAGCTCCAGTACCGCAACATCGTCTTCGACGTCCACCTCGCCCCGGCAACGCGCCACACCTACTACATCCGCTGCCGCACCACCAGCTCGATGAACATCCCCCTGCTGCTGCTCTCCCCGGCCGGACTCGCCAAGCGGGTCAACACCGAGCAGACCCTGCTCGGCCTCTACTACGGAATCCTGCTGGTGATGCTCATCTACAACCTCTTTCTCTTCATCGGCATCCGCGACATCACCTACCTCTACTACGTCTTCTTCATCACCGCCTACATGCTCTTCCAGCTGAGCTTAAACGGTGTCGCCTTCCAGTTCTTCTGGCCAAATTCGCTGTGGTGGGCCAACGTCAGCACGCCGTTCTTCATCTTTGTCTCCTATTTCTTCGCCACCCAGTTCACCCGCCACATCCTCGACACCCCCCGCAACACCCCGCGCCTGGACAAGGTCCTGCTGGGCAGCATGGGGCTCTCGCTCTTGGGAACCGCGCTTTCGCTGCTCGCTCCCTATGCGATCAGCATCCGGGTGGCCACGGTGCTGTCGCTGTCGGTGCTGGTTCTCTTTGTCTGCGGCTTCATCTGCACCATCGAAGGCTACCGGCCGGCGCGCTACTACTTCATCGCCTGGTCGGTGTCGCTGGTGGGCATCGCCGTTTTCGCCCTCAAGACCTTCGCGATTCTGCCGAGCACCTTTCTCACCAACTGGGGCATGCAGATCGGCTCGGCCTGGGAGGTAATCCTGCTCTCCCTGGGCCTGGCGGACCGGCTCCACCTCATCGAGGCGGAAAAAAAACAGCTCCAGCTCGACTATGCGGCGCAGCTTGAAAACGCCAACCGGGAACTGGAGCGATCCTACACCAAACTCGAAACCTTCAACCAGGAACTCGAGCTGCTGGTGGCGGCGCGGACCGCCGACCTCAGGCGGGTCAACAACAACCTGCTGCGGGAGGCCGCGGACCGGCGGCTCGCCGAACGGCAGGCCGAATCCGCCAACCAGGCCAAGTCGGAATTTCTGGCCAACATGAGTCACGAAATCCGCACCCCGATGAACGCCATCCTCGGCATGACCCACCTCGCCTTCAAACTGAAGATGTCCGAAAAGCTCCGCACCTACATCGGCATCATCGAAACCTCGGCCCACAGCCTGCTCGGGGTGATCAACGACATCCTCGACTTTTCCAAGATCGAGGCCGGCAAGCTCACCATCGAGGCGAGCGATTTCGATCTCCGGCAACTCCTCGGCCGATTGGCCGACCTGTTCAGCCGGCAACTGGGTGAAAAAAAACTCAACCTGCTCATCGATCTGGCCGACGACGTTCCCCTCGCCCTCAAAGGCGACCCCCTGCGGCTGCAGCAGGTGCTGGTCAACCTCACCGCCAACGCCATCAAGTTCACCAAACAGGGCGAAATCCGCATCGCCATCCGCTGCCAGGACCAAAGCGATACCGATGCCTATCTGGCCTTTACGGTGAGCGACACCGGCAAGGGGATCAGCCAACAGGCACTGGAAAACCTTTTCACCGCCTTCACCCAGGAGGACAACTCCACCACCCGCAAGTTCGGCGGCACCGGCCTGGGGCTTACGATCTGCAAGCGGCTGGTGGACCTGATGGGCGGTGAGATCAGCGTGGCCAGCGAACCCGGCCGGGGGACCATCTTCACCTTTTCGATGCCCCTCCGACGCCAGCCACGGCGGGCCACCCCACCCCTGTTGTTGCCCGAACCCCTGCGGGGGCTGCGTCCCCTCGTCATCGACGCCCATCACGGCAGCGGCGAGATCCTGGCCACCATCCTCCAGGCCATGGGCAGCGCTCCGCCACGGCTGACACAACCCGCCGCGGCCATGGCGCTGCTCAACGACTGCCCGGCAGCGGAACTGCCCCAGATTCTGCTGGTGGACTACCTCCTGGACGCCCCGGGCACCGGGACGCTGGTCCGCTCCCTCCGAGGCGAGGCGCGGCTGCGGGAGCTGCCGGTCATCGCGTTTACCGCCATCGGCAGGGAGGAAGAGGTGGAACAGGACGGTACCGCGGGGCGGATGGCCGTGGTCTTCAAACCGGTCCAGCCCGCCGCCCTGCACGCCGCCATCCTCGACCTGCTCGAACCGGGCCGGCCGTCCGGCGAGGTGGCGGCCGCTGTCCCCGTCCCCCGTTTCGAGAACGTCCGGGTACTGCTGGTGGAGGACAACCCCACCAACCAGCTCGTTGCCTCGACCATCATGGACGACAACGGCATCGCGGTGACCGTCGCCACCAACGGCCGCGAGGCCATCGACAAACTCCGCGACGAGGAGTTCGACGCCGTGCTCATGGACGTCCAGATGCCGCAGATGGACGGCTACGAAGCGACCAGGCGGATTCGCGCCAATCCCAGCCACCGCCGACTGCCCATCATTGCCATGACAGCCGGTGCCATGACCGGCGACCGCGAAAAATGCCTGGCGGCCGGCATGAACGACTACCTCAGCAAACCCATCGACGGCGCCACCTTTCTCGCCACCCTGAAAAAGTGGCTTCCCGTGGCGGTCGGACCGGGCAGAACGGCCCGTGGCTCCGGCCGTCCCCTGCCAAGCCCGCCCCCACCCTGGCTGGTGGCCGACCGGCCCGGCCTGCGCCCCGCCGCCGCCATCATGCGGATGGACAACAACTGGCCGCTCTACCTGGAAATCATGGCCGGCTTTGCCACCACCCAGCAGACCTGTGCCGCCGACATCGAAGCGGCGGTGGCCGGGGGGGATTTAGACACGGCCCGGCGACTGGCGCATACCGTCAAAGGGCTCGCCGCCACCCTGGGCATGCAGCGGGTGACAGAGGCCGCGGCGGCGATGGAAAAGGCGGCGCGCAACCGACTGTCGGCGGCCGCCTTTCCGCCCCTGGTCACCGAACTGGACGCCGCTGTCGGCGAAGCCCTCGCGCCCGTCACCGACATCGAGGCCCGGGCCGGGGAGCTGACCTCGGCCGAGGCTGCCCCGCCGCAGGACGTGGTCGCCGACCACCAGCCTTCGCTGCTTGAGTCGCTCGCCGCGCTCCATCGCCTCCTCAAGGAGAACAACCCGGCCGCCGAGGAGCTGCTGGCGCCACTCCGCGGGCAGTTCCCCGGCGACCACGACGCCGCGGCCGACCTTGATCGCCTGGCCACGGCGGTGGGCGATTTTCGGTTCAAGGAGGCCCGCCGGATCTTCAGCGAGGTTTCGGAACGTCTCGGTATTGCCATGCAGGAAGGAGAGCCATGACCGACGCAATACAGCCCCAGAAAATCCTCATCGTCGACGACACGCCGCAGAGTATTAAACTGCTGGTAGCGGCCCTCAAGAACGACTATACCATCACCGTCGCCACCAACGGCATCGAGGCCCTGGAACTGGCCACCGGCCAAGCGCCGCCGGATCTCATCCTGCTCGACATCGTCATGCCCGAGCCCGACGGCTATCAGGTGTGCACCCGACTCAAGGCAAACAAGCTCACCCGGGACATCCCGGTGGTCTTCCTCACCGCCCTTGCCGAGGATGAAGACGAGACCAAGGGACTCGGCCTCGGTGCGGTGGATTACATCATCAAGCCTTTCAAGCTGCCCATCGTCAAGGCGCGGATCAAAACCCACCTGGAACTGAAACGCTGCCATGACGTGTTGAAGAAGATGCTCTGCGAACAGGCCACGGCCCTCACCAGGGCCGAAACGGAGTATGCCAGGCTCTTCTGCGCGCCACGCCGGTGAGGACGGCCGCCCCCCCAACCACACCCCCTATTTGACACCACGCCCATGCAAAACGTACCGCCCATCGCACCCCGCACCCTCAACCGAATGCTCGACGTCTGCTGCCAGACGTTTGCCACCCGTCCGGCCATGGCCATGGCCTTTGCCACGCCGCTCTCCTACGGCGCGCTCTACGAACGGATCGTTCAGGCCAGCGACCTGTTGCTCGAACTGGGGGTCAAGAAAGGTGACCGGGTGGCGATTCTGGCCGAGAACTCGCCGGAATGGGTCACCGTCTACTTTGCCGCGGTACGACTGGGTGCCGTTGCCGTGCCGATGCTGCCCGACTTTCTCGACACCGACGTCCACCACATCCTCCGTGAAACCTCCGCCCGCCTCCTCTTCACCACCGGCCGCCAGCTGGCCAAGGTGGAGGATTTCTCAGCGCCCAGCCTGAAGAAAATCATCATTCTCGACTCCCCGCCCCAGCCAGCTTCATCCGCCGCGGTCGACGCCTTTGCCGACCTGCTGGCCCAGCGGCCACGCCTTGAGCCGCGCGCCAAGAGCAAGATCCAACGCGCCGCGCAACGGGTCGACGAGAACGACACCGCGGCCTTCATCTACACCTCCGGCACCTCGGGCCACTCCAAAGCGGTGATGCTCTCCCACGCCAATCTGGTGACCAACGCGCTCTCCGCCGCCAGCCTGGCGCCGCTGACCCCGGAATGGACCTTCCTGTCGCTGCTGCCGCTCTCCCACACCTTTGCCTTCACCATCAACTGCCTCCTGCCCCTGCTGCATGGCTGCCGCGTCGTCCACGCCGGCCAGCCCCCGACCCCCACGGTGCTCGAACGCATCTGTCGCAAGGAACGCCCTACGGCCATCTGCCTGGTGCCCATGGTGCTCGAAAAGATTTACAAGAAGAGAATTCTGGCGGCGGTGACGGGAAGCCGACTGCTGCGGCTTTCCCTGCGGCTGCCGGGCATCAGCGCCACGGTGTGGCGCCGCATGGGCCGGCGGCTACTTGATTTTCTGGGTGGCGAAATCAGGCTCATCGCCATCGGCGGGGCGGCGCTGAACCACGAAGTGGAAAAATTTCTCGACCGGGCGGCGGTTCCCTACGCGGTGGGCTACGGCCTCACCGAGGCATCACCGGTTATCTCCGGGGGGCCGGTAAACGACCCGACCATTGCCATCGGCTCGGCCGGCAAGCCGGTTCCGGGGGTGGCGGTCAAAATCGTCTCGCCGGCGGCCGACACCGGCATTGGCGAAATCCATGCCCGGGGGGAGAACATCATGCAGGGCTACTACCGCAACCCCGGGGCAACCCGCGCCGTCCTCGACACCGAGGGATGGCTCGCCACCGGCGACCTGGGCTACCTGGACCGGGCCAACAACCTCTTCATCACCGGCCGCTCCAAAAACGTCATCGTTCTCTCCCACGGCGAAAACATCTACCCCGAGGCCGTGGAGGACAAGATCAACGCCCTGCCCCAGGTGGTGGAGTCGCTGGTGCGGGAAAACAACGGCCGCCTGGAAGCGCTGATTTACCTGGATTACGATCTCATTGACCGCGACACCGCTGGCCAGAGCCCGCCCCAGAAACACCACTACATCAAGACCCTGCTTACGGAACTGCGCCAGACCGTCAACCGCGAACTCCCGCCCTTTGCCCACATCGCCCTCTTCACCGAACGGCAGGAGCCATTTACCAAAACCGCCACCCACAAGATCAAGCGCTTCCTCTATACCGCAACCAGTGGCAATGGTCGGACAAATCTGTTACCGTAGTTGGCGAATCTTTTTGCCCTCGCTCACATAACCACCTGATCGCTCAAGAGGTTCCCCATGAAGCCGAGAATCCTGCTGCTCACCACCACCTCCGTGCTGGCCTTCGCCACCGCCGCCCTCGCCTCCGGCTACCGGATTCCGGAACAGTCGGTCAACTCCACGGCCCAGGCCGGCGCCTACGTGGCCTCCACTGCGGGGCCCGACGCGAGCTACTTCAACCCGGCCAATATGGCCTGGCTGGAAAACCGCTGGCAGATGGAGGCGGACCTCACCTACATTGACCTGCCCAGCGTCACCTATACCGACCGGACCACCTCGGCAAACAACGGCGATTCGCTGAATGAGGAATTCCTCCTGCCCCACCTCTTCGTGGTTTCGCCGGACTACGGCCGCTTTCGGTTCGGCTTTGCCGTCACCAATCCGGCCGGGCTTTCCAAACGCTGGGACGACCCCTTCGCCCAGCAGTCTGCCAAGGACTTCACCCTCAGGGTGACCGAGGCCAATCCCACCGTCTCCTATCGGATCAACGACTATCTCGCCGTTGCCGGCGGCGTCCGGTTCATCTACGCCTCCGGCGAGGTACGCAGCTTCCGCAGCCTCGGCGGCGGCTTGGTCGCCAGCCGCGACCTGGAGGGGGATACCACCGAGTGGGGCTATAACCTGGCCGTTACCGCCAAACCCACGCCGGCCTGGACCCTGGCGGCCACCTACCGATCCGAGATCGACCTCGACCTGGAAGGCGACGCCGTCCTCTTGGCCGCGGTCGCTCCTTACAGCGGCTATGCCACGGTGCGCGTTCCGGTGCCGGCGGTGCTCTCCCTGGCCACCTCCTACACCTTTGGCCGGACCACCGTGGAACTCGACTATGACAAAACCTTCTGGAACGCCTATAACCAGCTCGACTTCAACTACAGCCAGCCGCTGACCGGCTACCTCCTCGGCTTCGACACCCCGGTGGCCAAGAACTGGGTCAATGCCGAGGCGTACCGGATCGGCGTCAGCCATCAGGTGAACGATCAATGGACCCTCATGGCCGGCTTTGCCATCGACCGGACGCCGGTACCGGACAACACCCTGGGCTTCGAACTCCCCGACTCCGACTCCAAAATCTATGCCTGCGGAGCCCGCTACCGCTGGAACGACCGCCTGGAACTGGGCATCGCCTACCTTTACAACGACAAGGAGAGCCGCACCGTGCCCGCTGGCAGCAATGCCACCATCGACGGCACCTTCTCCGACGGCGGCGCCCGACTGCTCACCCTGGCCGCCCGTTACACCTTCTAGCGGCGGCAGGGAAACGGTGGTCCCCAGAGGAAGGCCGTTGACTGTTGGCGTCGCGCGAGTGGCTTTACCATACCAACCCGAGCGGCTCGCCAACGGCTGAAGGGTTTCGCCCGGCAGCCCCAGCCGGAACAGGGGCTTTCCCCGGGCGAACCCTCTTTATTTCGTTCATGATTGCACAAAATGCCTGCAACCGAGCGGGGATTGCGCTATATACCTTGCACACCGGCCGGGGCGCAACGGCTGTCCCGGCCATCCCCCAGCCGCCCCCCTTTGCAGGATACCACTCCCCATGACCAACCCCGCTCCCCCCGAGGCCGCCTCGCCGGAAACCTCCGCCGACGTCCATTACCTCGATCACGCCGGTCGACAGATCATCCTGGTGGGCACTGCCCATGTTTCGCGCCGCTCGGTGGATCTGGTACGCCAGGTCATCGAAACCGAGCGCCCCGACTGCGTCTGCGTGGAACTCGACAGCCGCCGTCACGACGCCCTGACCCGCCGCAAACGGTGGGTGACCCTCAACCTCAAGGAAATCATCTACCGGAAGGAGTTGAGCACCCTGATCACCAATCTGGTGCTCGCCTCCTACCAGAAAAAACTGGGCGACCAACTAGGGGTACTGCCGGGCACCGAACTGCTGGAAGCGAGCCGGGTGGCCGAGGCGAACCAGATCCCGGTGGCCCTCTGCGATAGGGACGTGCGGACCACCATGCGCCGCGCCTGGCATGCCGCCTCCCTGTTCAAAAAAAGCTATCTGGTGGCGAGCCTCCTGACCAGCCTGCTCGACGACACCGAGATCAGTGAGGAAAAGCTCGCCGAACTCAAACAGACCGACGTCCTCTCCGAACTCATGGCCGAACTGGGCCAGGCCCTGCCCGAACTTAAGGAGGTGCTCATCGACGAGCGCGACACCTATCTCGCCGAGAAGATCAAGGCGGCGACGGGCAACAAGATCGTCGCCGTGGTAGGAGCGGGACACGTGGCCGGGATCAAGCGGGCGATGACCGAGGACCGCGCCGCCCAACTGGCCGAAATCGACTCCATCCCGCCGGTTTCCCCTATCTGGAAGGCGATCGGCTGGGCCATTCCGGCGGTTATCCTCGGCTCGCTGGCGATGATCGCGTTCCGCAAGGGGGGGGCGGTGGCCGGCCACAACCTGATTTACTGGATCCTGGCCCACGGCATCCCCTCTGCCATAGGCGCCCTCCTCGCTCTCGCCCACCCGCTGACCATCCTCGCCGCCTTTGTCGCCGCGCCGATCACCAGCCTCACCCCGCTCATCGGCGCCGGCTACGTCACCGCCTTTGTCCAGGTGATGCTGCAACCGCCGCTGGTGAGTGAATTCGAAACCGTACTCGACGACATCGTTACCTTCACCGGCTGGTGGCGCAACCGGCTGCTGCGTGTCTTCCTCACCTTTTTCCTGCCCGGTTTCGGCAGCATGATCGGCACCTATATCGGCGGCTACGCCATCATCAAGAATCTTTTCTGACGAAACGAGCAAAGGACGTGCCGCGCCATCTTGCCCGGCGCGCACATAAAAAAAAAACAGCCGCCTCTTTCAAGAAGAGACGGCTGTTTTTTTGTCCAGGTGAACCCTGTTTACTTGATGGTCGAAAGCAGGTCGGGATTCATCACGATGTTGCGCACCCCGTGGGCATGATCCTCTTTGAAGTCATTGCCTTTGCACCATTCTCCAACGGTGTTGATATTGACCTTGGCAACGTGGGGCTGAACCGCCCAGGTAACCTGGAAGGGAGAGCCTTTTTCGTTGTACACGGGACCGGTGGTAGAACCTTCGAACTCGACCGGAGTCCCCATGTCGCTGGGGATACCGGTAGCCTGGTAGAGGCCGTTAACTTTTTCGTAGTGGGCCAGCTTGCCGAAATCGAGCGCCTTGTCATCATTCACCAGGACGTATACCTGCGCCACGACCCGCAGCTGCGGGTTCTTAATGGATTCGCTGAGGCAGGAATTGAGGGTCGGACCAGGCGTAACCTGAGCGGTGCTGTAAACGTAATGGACCTCGATGGTGTCACCCGGCTGCAGATCGCCATGGGGGCTCGGGCAGGCGTTGTGCTCAACGGGGGCGAGTTCGGATTGGCTCAGGGTGCCGGAATACTTCCAGCCGCTTCCATACCCTTCACCGTTGCCGTTGCCGGCATACAGCGAGAAGTCCTTGCCTTTGTGTTCAGCGCTTTCGTGGAAATGGATATTACACAGATTCATTTCCGTGGAAGCGGGGGCACGGCTGAACAGGCGGGGGTTATGGCCGGCCGGGGAATCGATATCACGCGGGGCCTGGGGACCAAAGCCTTTGCCTTCGGTATTTTTGGCAAGCGCCGCGCGCTGCGAGGCAATAACCTCATCAGAAACCGTAGCGTGCGTAGCGTGCGCTTCGCCAGCCTGCTCGGAGGCAAATGCCGGTGCCACCAAAAGTGCGGATGCTGCCATTGCGAGTACAATCTTTTTCATTCCAATCTCCCCGTATGCGTTAATGTGAAGAAAAATAACCGCTATTTTCAGCGGTGATGCGGGGTACCGACAAGTCTCCACCTTGCCACCCCCCTTTTGCGCCACCTCCAAAAATCGCGACCAGTTTGCCCTTTTTTCGATGCCTGCCAAGAGCCGCCCCCTTCCCCCCAAACCGGGGTGCCGTGTCGCGAGTCGCGACCGGGGACAGCGGCCCTGAGCAAACTTTTTTTGAAGATCAATTCCTTTTTTCGATGGATTTGCCAATGCCAAAGGAGTTGCCGACACGCGGCAAACCAAGTGACCGCCACGGCCGCGTGGGAGTGATCTCCGTCGTCCGACAGCCGAGGGGCAGGGCTCAAACCTGGCGGCTTGCTAACCGGCAGCAAGGCCACCCCGATGATTATGAATGAGCATTCATTTTAACCTCATTTTAATTACATTCCGGTAAACAATTGTCAAGAAAAAAAGCGGTGCTCCACGACCCTGCTTTTCCCTTCCGCTTGGCAGAACGCCGGGACGTCCCGGCTTACCAGAAGAACAGCTTGGCGGCAAAGACGATCATCATCGCGGTGACAAAACGGCGGATGAAGACGTGGCCACCCTTGACACTGGCCCGGGCACCGTAGCGGGCGCCGATACCGTTACCGGCGCCCAGAACCAGCCCCAGACCATAGTCAACCTTGTGGCCATAAATAAAAACCCCCATGGCAAAGAGGGTGAAGATCAGGATCACGAAGACCTTCACCGCATTCCCGCGCACCAGATCGTAGCCGGTGAGCGAGATGCCGGCCAGGATCAAGAAACCCACCCCGGCCTGGATAAAGCCCCCGTAGACACCGATGACGAAGAAGGCCGCCCAAATGGCGATCCAGCGGCCGGTGGAGTACTCATATTCCCCCTCCTCGGTAGGGATCAGACGGCTTTTGGGCTTGTACAGGGAGACAAGGGTCATTGCCACCATGAAGATGGCGAGCCACCGCTTGAAGGCGGCGTCGCCCATGGTCACCGCCCAGTGGGCGCCGAGCAGCGCCCCAAGTACCGCCGGCACGGCGACGATACAGGCAAAACGCCACGGGAAAACCCCCAAAGCCCGGAATTTGCCGACTCCGGCGACGTTCTGCAGGAAAATGCCAAGCCGGTTGGTGCCGTTGGCCACCGCCCCCGGCAACCCCATGAAGATCAGCAACGGCAGGGTGAGGAAGGAGCCGCCGCCGGCCACGGTGTTGATGAAGCCGGAGAGGACGCCGATGGCAAACAGGGCAACAAGCTGAAGGGGATAGGAGGCGAACATGACCAAACGCACCTGACAACATAGGGAAAAATGGGAAAAAGCAAGGAGGCCCGGCCATTATTCCGCTTCCGCCGGTGACAGGCAAGCAAAACAAACGGCCTTCCGCCGGATCCGGCCGTCACGGCCCCCGACCGGGTCGGTCAGTGCCCCAAAAGGCATGGCCAGACCCCCGAGACATGTTGGGAAGATAAAAATATTGTCGCCCGAGAGGCGATAGAGGGATCTGGTCGGTCCACCGCAAGATCGACGCCAAGTGTCGGGCGGTCAAGAACTGCGGCGAAATGGAGCGGCCTGCCTACCGTGACCAATGCGGCTGGCGCTGGCTCATCGGCGGTACCATGTGATCTGGCTTGGGCGGGGCATCCAAGAGCTACCGCTCGTGCCAAGAGGGTGACGTCCTTCGCCCCGCCGTATACCGCGCCGCCCCGGCCGCCGAGGCCGAAGAGCACCTCATCATCCCGCCCCAAAGCCTGCGCACCAGACAACACGTCTCAACGGGAAAACTCTCCGCCCCATCGCGACCGGCCGCCGGCCGCTTTTGCCATTTGACAGAAAGGCAAAGGGACGGTAGGTTCAGGGCCGGCCGATACGAGTCGGCCGCAACCACAGTTCTTAATGATGAGGAAAAACATGGAGTTTCAATCGTTTGAAGAGGCACTGGCCGTCTGCGTCAGCGCCGCGGAGGGCAGTGATGAACAGCAGGCGGCGCTCGTCTACTGCCTGGAACACGCCCCGGCCGATCTCAGGGAAAAGATCAAGGAACAGTTCCTCGCCGCCAAGACGGCCAGGGCCGCTGGCGGCTGCGACCACGACGACCACTGCGGCTGCGGCCACGACTGAGCCCGGAGTGGCTCAGCCGGCCCGGTCCAGATCGCGGTAAAACTTGCGGGGAATCCGGTTCGCCTGAAATGCTTCGGCCTTGCGGGCCGGGCAGTCAAGGAGCCGCCACAGCTCCGCGACCCGGTCCCGGCCGGTGACCCGGTGCCGGAAGCGGAGAAAGGGAAACCGGAAGGAAACCGTCCAGGCGACCTGGATGTAGAGCAGTTCCAGGCAGTTGATCAGGACGATGGCCCCGATGATGGTGCTGAACCAGACGTAGCTGTGCAGCGCCCCCGGCTCGTAGGCCGGCGAGGCGGGATCGATGTACCGGTAGGAATAGAGGTGGAAGACCACGCAGTCGAGGAAGATGGTGAGGAAGAGGATACGGAGCAGCCCCCGCGCCTGTCGGAAGACCCGTTCCTTGGACTCGAGTTCGGCGCACAGCCGGCGCGCCTCGGCATCGTCGTCCATCACCGACTCGTAGCCGATGAAC
This sequence comes from Desulfobulbaceae bacterium UBA5121, assembly GCA_002414225.1. GTDB lineage: Bacteria > Desulfobacterota > Desulfobulbia > Desulfobulbales > UBA5123 > UBA5123. The sequence continues at coordinate 43,682 of DHYV01000039.1, forward strand.
CGGATCCAGAGCCGGTATGCCTTCTCCCGCTCCTTGAAGTACCCACCGAAAAAAAAGCTGAAGATGCTGGTCAGCGCCGCGGAAGAGATGAGGAAGGCGGAAGGTTCATACATGGGGGCCTCAGGCTGAAGTTATACGGTTAAAAGATCATCCCGACCACCATCCGCGCCATACCGGCCGGCGACCGAAACCTGTCCCCCACTGTAACCGGATTATCCCTCCGGGTCAGCCGGATATTCACCCAGTTGCTGGAGCCGGATCTTGTTGCTGCGCGGAAACTCCCGTTTCAACAACGTTTTGACGAGCTTGACGAGCCCGTCGCCGTCCACCCTGAACTCCTGCCGGGCAAAACCGTCCTCGATCAGCCGGAACTGCGCTGCCCCTTCCCGGACGATGACCACCGATCGATCGCGCTTGTAGGTGCGCAGTTCAAGGGCCTCGCCCGGGGCAAGCCGGCCAAGCCTTGCTCGGAGCGCCGGCAGCAGCGCCGATTTGTCGATCATCCCCTCCCCCTCGCCGGCCGCAGCCACGGCCGACAAACCACCGCCATCATGCCACGGGCACCCACCGGACCGCCGCCCTCCGGCGCCACATTTTCCGGCCCGGCCGCCAAAGGCAACCAGTCGATGTATTCAGGCCGATGCTGGCCCGACGGTGGTTGGCCGGCAACGGTTTCTCTCCCGCCGCCTGATCAGGAGCGGGCCGGGAGAATCGGTTTCAGGTAGGTGGGACCGCCGAGCTGCTTCATCTGCTGACGGATATGGACCACCCGCCCATTGACGTATGTCGACGGCCTGGCGACCAGAAGTTTCTTGGGATTGGGAAGCACGGCGGCGAGCAGCGCCGCCTCCCTCGGGGTAAGACGGCCTGGCGACTTGTGGAAAAAGGCCGTGCTGGCCGCCTGGACCCCGAAGATCCCGGGGCCGAATTCCGCCACGTTGAGATAGACTTCAAGGATTCGCTGCTTGGGCCAGAGCCCTTCGAGCAGGAGGGTGAAGTATGCCTCCATCCCCTTGCGCACCAGATTCCGCCCTGGCCACAGGAAGAGGTTCTTGGCCACCTGCTGGGAGATGGTGCTGCCGCCGCGCACCGTTTGCCGGTGTTGGTTCTGCCGCCACGCCTGGCGCATCGCCTCGAAATCAAAGCCGAAATGATCCGGAAAGCGCTGATCCTCGGCAGCGACCACGGCGATGGCCAGTTGCGGCGCCATCCGCGACATGTCCACCCAGTGGTAGCGGAGGTGGAATTCCTTTCCGGATACCGTCGCCGCCCCCCACTGATAGACCATCATGGCGCTCACCGGCGGCGGCACCCAGCGAAACACCAGGACCGCCCCCGCCGACGAGAGCAGCAGCGCCACCGCCGCCTTGGCAAGCCAGAGGGACCACCGCCGCCACCGGGAACGGGGTTTTCCCCCTTTATCGTTCGGCATAACCACCCCTCGGCCGGCCCCACGAGAAGCGCCGGCTGCAGACAGGAAACTGTGCGAGGCCAAGCGAGGCCGACACCACCGCCGCTCACGCGCCCCGCACCGACGAGCGCCGCAAACCGCGTTACGGTGCCCCGGCGCCTCATATACCTATCTTTGCGTTTTTTTGCAATCTGCTTGTTGGTCGCCCTTCCCCTTCCCTTGCCACCCCCTCTTCGAAAAGCAAGCCCCTCGACAAATTTGTCCCCGCCGCTTCAATTTTGTCGCAAAACTTACAAAACCCTTTGCACCCCGCCCTGCCGACCTCTGCCGCCAATCCCCGCCTTCACCTGCTAACCGACCGTAAAACCGTCCCTCTCAACAACTTTCTCAATACTGGCACACCCCTTGCTCTTACCCGCTTCCGACTCACAAGCAATCTCTACCCTCCAGGCAAGCGAGGCACCACATGGAAGCGGCAATTTACACCGAACGAACCGAACAGATCTTTCGCACCGGTGGCGAAAAAAAATTCGAACTGGTCTGCGACAAGGAAAGCCTGGCCGGGGCGGTGAGCCAGCGGGCCTGCGTCTTCTGCGGCTCGCGGGTGGTCCTCTACCCCATCGCCGACGCCCTCCATCTGGTGCACGGCCCCATCGGCTGCGCCGTCTACACCTGGGACATCCGCGGGGCGCTTTCCTCGGGCCCGGAACTCCACCGGTTGAGCTTTTCCACCGACCTCCAGGAGCGCGACGTGATCTTCGGTGGCGAGCAGAAGCTCTACCAGGCGCTGGTCGAACTCATCGACCGCCACTCCCCCAAGGCGGCCTTCGTCTACTCCACCTGCATCGTGGGGCTGATCGGCGACGACCTCGAAGCGGTCTGCAAACGGGTCTCGGCTGAAAAATCCATCCCGGTGCTGCCTGTGCAGTCGGAAGGGTTCAAGGGCAACAAGCGCGCCGGCTATGCCGCCGCCTGCAAGGCCATGGGCCGGCTGGTGGGCACCGGCGACACCTCGTCCATCTCAAAATATTCCATCAATATCCTGGGTGATTTCAACCTGGCCGGCGAGATCTGGCTGGTGCGGGAATACTTCGCCAAGATGGGCATCGAGGTGGTGGCCAACATCACCGGTGATGGCCGGGTGGCCGATATCCAGCGGGCACATGGAGCGGCCTTGAACGTGGTGCAGTGCTCCGGCGCCACCATGGATCTGGCCCGGATGATGGAGGAACGCTACGGCATCCCCAACCTGCGCGTTTCCTACTTCGGCATCGAGGACATGGCCGAGTCCCTCTACGCGGTGGCCGACTTCTTCCAGGACGAGGAGATCTTGGCCCGCACCCGGCAACTGGTGGCCGAGGAGGTGGGCAGCCTCCAGCAGGAGCTGGCCGACTACCGCGAAGCGCTCACCGGCAAGAAGGCGGCCATCTACGTGGGCGGCGCCTTCAAGGCCTTCTCGCTGATCAAGGCCTTCCGCCTCTTGGGCATGGAGGTGGTGATGGTGGGCTCCCAGACCGGCACCCGCGAGGACTACGAGGAACTCGCCGCCATCTGCGATCCCGGCACCATCATCGTCGACGACTCCAACCCGCTCGAACTCTCCACCTTCCTCAAGGAAAAGGAGGTGGACATCTTCGTGGGCGGAGTCAAGGAACGGCCCATCGCTTACAAGCTCGGCGTGGCCTTCTGCGACCACAACCACGAACGCAAGGAGATCCTGGCCGGATTCTCGGGCATGCGCAACTTCGCCCGCGAGGTCTACGGCTCGGTGATGAGCCCGGTGTGGAGATTCGTACCGCGTAAAGCTTCGTAAACGCCGCCAACACAGCATCTGCTTGGGATTCCGCGCTTACCTGCCATCGGCCTGCGCACATAGGAAGGCCATGGCGGGCAGACCTCTTCAGCGCCTCTGCAGCACCGAGAACGCTTACAAGGCAATTCGCCTTACCGAACAACGCTGCTGGAATTAGGAATAGCCATGAAAACCATGACCTATAAGAAAAAATACGTCTCCACCACCAACGCCTGCAAGCTCTGCACCCCCCTGGGGGCGGCGCTGGCCTTCCGGGGCATTGAAGGGGCGGTGCCATTTCTGCACGGCTCCCAGGGCTGCGCAACCTACATGCGCCGCTACATCATCAGCCACTTCAACGAGCCCATCGACATCGCTTCCTCGTCGCTGGGCGAGAAGAACGCCATCTACGGCGGCGGCCCCAACCTCAAACTGGGACTCACCAACGTGATCAACAAGTTCCAGCCATCCCTGGTGGGAATCGCCACCACCTGCCTCACCGAAACCATCGGCGACGACGTGCCCATGTTCCTCCACCAGTTCCGCCAGGAGGCGAGCGGCGGGCCCCTCCCCCATATGGTCAACGTCTCCACCCCCAGTTACTCGGGCACCCACATGGAAGGGTTCCACGGCGCGGTGCGGGCGGTGGTGGATGCGCTCGCCACCGGCGGCGCCACCACCGAGACGGTGAACCTCCTGCCCGGCTTCGTCTCGCCGGCCGATATCCGCTATCTCGAAGAGGTGATGGGTGATTTCGCCCTCCCCGCCACCATCCTGCCCGACCTCTCCGAGACCCTGGACGGCCCGGCGCTCCGGCAATACGACATGATCCCCGGCGGCGGCACCCCCATCGCCGCCATCAAGGCCATGGGGCGAAGCCAGGCGAGCATCGAATTCGGCCGCACCGTGGCGGAGCCGCTCTCTTCGGGGCTGCTGCTCAACGAACGCTTCCGGGTTCCCTGCACCCGACTGGGGTTGCCCATGGGCTTACGGGAAACCGATCGCTTCTTCCACGAACTGGAGGCGATCAGCGGCCGCCCCACTCCCCGCCGGCACGCCCTTGAGCGGGGCCGCTACGTCGACGGTTGCGTGGACGGCCACAAGTACGTGTTCGGCAAGCGGGCCATCGTCTACGGCGAAGAAGATCTGGTGGTGGGCCTTACCGCCATGCTCGCCGAAATCGGCGTCAAGCCGGTGCTCTGCGCCTCGGGCGGCAAGTCCGGACGCCTGGCCCAGGCCATCACCGCCGTGACCTCGGATCTGCTTGCCGCCCCCCCCGTGGTCCGCGAGGGAATGGACTTCTTCGAGATCGCCGAGGAGGCCGAGGCACTCGCCCCGGATCTCCTGGTCGGCCACAGCAAGGGCTACCCTCTGGCCCGAAAGCTCGCCATCCCGCTCATCCGGGCGGGCTTCCCCATCCACGACCGGCTGGGCGGCCAGCGCATCCTCCATCTCGGCTACCGGGGCGCGCAGCAGCTCTTCGACCGCATCGCCAATGCCCTTATCGAACAAAAACAGGATTCTTCATCCGTTGGCTATTCATACATGTAAACCGAGGAAACCATCATGACCACCCCAGCCCCCATCGACTACCATCGCCATCCCTGCTTCAACGCCAAGGTCAAGGGCCAGTACGGCCGGGTCCACCTGCCGGTGGCGCCCAAGTGCAATATCAAGTGCAACTACTGCAACCGCAAGTACGACTGCGTCAACGAATCCCGGCCCGGCGTTACCAGCACGGTGCTCAGCCCGCACCAGGCCCTGGAGTACATGGAAAAAGTGCTCGAGAAGGAACCCCGGATCACCGTGGCCGGGATCGCCGGACCCGGTGACCCCTTTGCCAACGCCGAGGAGACGCTCTCCACCATGCGGCTGATCCGCAACCGCTTTCCGGATCTCATTCTCTGCCTGGCCTCTAACGGCATGAACCTTGCCCCCTACGTCGAGGAGATCGCCGCCATCGGGGTTTCCCACGTCACCGTCACCATCAACGCCGTGGACCCGGAAATCAGCGCCAAGATCTACAGCTGGGTGCGGGACGGCAAGATGGTCTACCGGGGCCGCCAGGGCGCCGAACTCCTGCTCGCCCGCCAGCTCGAATCGGTGCGCCTCCTGAAGGAACACGGGGTGGTGGTCAAGGTCAACACCATCGTCATCCCCGGGGTGAACGACCACCACGTGGAGGCGGTGGCCGCCAGGATGAAGGAACTCGGCGTGGATCTCCTGAACTGCATGGCCATGTTCCCCAACGCCGACACGGTGTTCGAGAACCTCCCCGAACCCTCCAAGGAAACCATGGCCTCCATCCGCCAAAAGGCGGAAGCATATCTGCCGCAGATGCGCCACTGCACCCGCTGCCGGGCCGACGCGGTGGGGTTGCTCGACGACGACCGCACCGAGGAGTTCCGGGGGTGCCTGTCGGCCTGCGCGGCCAAGCCCATCGAGCCTGCCGCGGTGCGGCCCTACGTGGCGGTGGCCACCATGGAAGGGGTGCTGGTCAACCAGCATCTGGGCGAGGCGCGGAAACTTCAGATCTGGGAGGAGAAGGAAGGCGCCTTTGCCCTGGTCGAGGAACGCGCCGCGCCCCAGGCGGGCGGCGGCGAGCAGCGCTGGCTGGCGCTGTCGCGGGTGCTTGCCGACTGCCGGGCGGTGCTGGTCAACGGCATCGGCGAGACCCCGCGCCAACTCTTGAGTAAGGGCGGCATCGAACCGGTGGAGATGAGCGGGTTCATCGACCGGGGGTTGGCCGCGGTCTTCCGGGGCGAGAACCTCGCCGCCCTCAAGGGCAGGCGCCGCTCCTGCAGCCAGGGCGCCTGCGCCGGCTCGGGCGGCGGCTGCGGCTGAACATCGAAAACCATGCCGGATCGGTCCGCCAGCGGGACTCCGCTGCGGGATCGATCCGGCGTCTGCTACTTTTCAGAGGAGGAGAAAAAAATGCGTATCGCCATTGTATCCACGGACAATGCCACGGTGGACGACCATTTCGGCAAGGCAGAACGGTTCCTGATCTACGATTTGGGGAACCCCAGCGTCTTTGTCGAGGAACGGACCGCGCCGCCCTTTTCCACCGGCGACAAAAAACACCCCTTTGACCAAGCCCGCTTCACCGAGGTACTGGCGGCCCTGGCCGGCTGCCAGCGGCTCTACTGCACCAAAATCGGCGACCGGCCCGCCGCGGAACTCCGCAAGGCCGGCATCGAGCCGGTGGTGGTGACCGGCGCCATCGCCGACATCACGCCGTAAGAAGCGGAAAAAACGGCTTGCGGCCCGCCGCCGACAGGCAAACCGGCCGCAAGGACTCACCCCATCCCCTTCGTCCGAGTGCCCCGCCCCTCCCGGCAAGAGCCGGGATGCCCCCCCTCGCGGCCTTACCCAGGTCGCCTTCCTTTCCCCCGAGATAGCGTAGTTTTTAGGGATGTCTCCTCCAGCGACGCGGACGGCATCCGTATCCCCCTTAAAAGGGGCGTCTACCGCACAGCAAAACCCCGTTGGGGCTTTTGGCCTTCGGTCAAAAGGTTCTCATGTGGTGGTCAAAATAAAAAAAGGGGCTGCAATCAACGATTGCAGCCCCTTTCAAGATGGTGCCGAAGACGAGATTCGAACTCGTACAGGCGTCGCCCACTACCCCCTCAAGATAGCGTGTCTACCAATTCCACCACTTCGGCATATCGGCTGACGAAAGCGAGAACGTTCCGGGCTCGCTTTCGGGTCATTCTTTGTCTTTTGTTCTCCTCGCGCCGCCGACTACTTGGCGGCAGGCTTGGCATCGGCGGCCGGGAAGGTCGCGTCACTCTTTTCGGTGGGTACCGTTACCGGCACGTCCGACTTGGGCGCCGGCGCCGCCTTCTGGGCCACCGGGGCCGGCTCCACGGCCCGCATCAGGGTACCGGTGGTGGAGTGCGCCGAGTAGTAGGCAAGAACCACCGAGGTCACCATGAAGACGATGGCCGCCCCGGTGGTGATCTTATTGAGCAGCGACACCGGCCCTTCGGAGCCGAACACCGTCTGACTGGAGCCACCACCAAAGGTGGCGCCCATGTCGGCGCCCTTGCCGTGCTGGAGAAGCACCAGGCCGACCATGAACAGACAGACGATGATATGGATGACGGTAATAAGCGTGGTCATAAAAAGTTTTCGCTACGCTGGCAGAGTCGGAAAAGGAAGTCTACAGGAAGCGGATGATCCGGGCAAACGACTCAGGCTTGAGCGCCGCGCCGCCCACCAATGCCCCGTCCACGTCGGGCTGCGCCATCAAGGCGTCGACGTTGTCGGAATTGACGGAGCCACCATACAATATTCTCATTTGGCTAGCAATGTTTTTCTCGTAAAGTTCGGCAAGCACGCCGCGCACAAAGGCGTGGGCCGCCTGGGCCTGTTCCGTGGTGGCGGTCTTGCCGGTGCCGATGGCCCATACCGGCTCGTAAGCGATGACCACCGCAGCCGGGTCGTCGCCGGCGATACCGGCCAGTCCCTCACGAAGCTGTGTCTCCAGAATCGCGAAGGTACGGCCTGCTTCACGCTCCTCCAGGGTTTCGCCGATGCAAAGGATGGGGATAAGCCCCGCGGCCCTGGCCCCGGCGAGCCGCTTGTTGATCATGGCATTGGATTCACCGAAGACGTGGCGGCGTTCCGAATGGCCGACGATGGCCATGGTGGCCCCGGCATCGCGGAGCATGGCCGGGGCGATCTCGCCGGTGAAGGCACCCTTCTCCGCCCAGCAGACGTTCTGGCCGGCCAGCCGCACCGGCGAACCGGCCACCACCTTGGCCACCGCCGCCAGCGCGGTGAAGGGCGGGGCGATCATCACCTCACGGTCGGCAAGACCGTGGCTGGCCACCGCCACCGCAGCGGCCAGTTCCTCGGCCTCGGCAATGGTGGTGTGCATCTTCCAGTTGCCGGCGATCAGGGGCGTGCGTTGCATGGCTTTCCTCCGCAAGGGTTGCAAGGGAGCCCGGTCCGGCCCTGCGGCCGACGCCGGGCTCCCGCCGCAGGACGTGGGCGCGCGGCCGGCGGGCACTGGCCGCCCCGGCTGCCCTGCGTGAGCTGTCAGTGGTTTTCCAGGGCCGCGACCCCGGGCAGGGTTTTGCCCTCCATGAGCATCAGAAAGGCGCCGCCGCCGGTGGACATGTAGGAGATGTTGTCCGCCTCGCCGGCCCGGTGCACGGCCACGTCGGTATCGCCGCCGCCGATGATGGTGAGCGCGTGGGAGGCGGCCACCCGGTGCACCAGATGCATGGTGCCGCGTGAGAAGGCGTCCATCTCAAAGGCCCCCATGGGACCGTTCCAGATGATGGTGCGGGCGTTCTCGATGGCCTCGGTGAAAAGAGTGGTGGAGGCCGGCCCGATGTCGAGGATCATCCAGTTCTTGGGCACCTCCTGGACCGTGGTGCGCAAGGTTTCGGCCCTGGCGTCGAAGTTGTCGGCGACGATGCAGTCCACCGGCAGGTAAAGCTTCACCCCCTGCTCCTTTGCTTTGAGCATCAGTTCCCGGGCGGTATCAAGCAGATCGTCCTCCACCTTGGACTGCCCCATCTCGTAGCCCATGGCCTTCAGAAAGGTGTTGGCCATGGCGCCGCCGATGAGCATCTTGTCCACCCGGTCCATGAGGTTCCTGAGCGCGCCGAGCTTGCTCGACACCTTGGCCCCACCGATGATCGCCACCAGCGGCCGGCTGGGGTTGCCCACCGAACGGTCGAAATAATCCATCTCCTTCTGGAGCAGGAAGCCGGCCCCGCACTGCTCGAAAAACTTGGTCACCCCCACCACCGAGGCATGGGCCCGGTGGGCGACGGCAAAGGCGTCGTTGATGTAGATCTCGCCCATCTCGGCCAGCTTGCGGCTGAACTCCTCGTCGTTTTCCTGCTCCTCCTTGTGGAAGCGCAGATTTTCGAGCATCAGCACGTCACCGGGCTGCATGGCGTCCACCAGGGCCTTGACCTCGGCACCGATGCAGTCGGGGGCGAGTTTGACCTCCTTGTCGATGAGCCGGGAGAGCCGCTTGGCCGCCGGCGCCATGCTGAACTTCTCCTGCCGCTGCCCCTTGGGACGGCCCAGATGGGAACAGATGACGATCTTGGCGCCCTCGTCCAGGGCGTGGTTGATGGTGGGCAGGACGCCGCGGATGCGGGTGTCCTCGGTAATGTTGCCGTGTTCGTCCAGGGGCACGTTGAAGTCCACCCGGATCAACAATTTCTTGCCTTTGATGTCGAGGTCTTTGATGTTCTTCAAAGTCGGGGCTCCATTTACAGGGATTTGGTCATCACCACGGCGTCCTCGGCGGGGGCTCGATAGTAGCCCCGGCGGCGGCCGGTGACGACAAAGCCATTTTTTTCATAGAGGCTGCGGGCGGCGTGGTTGGAGGCACGCAGCTCAAGAAAGCAGCAGCGCACGCCGCTCTGCCGCAGATGCGCGAAGGCGTGATCGAGCAGCGCTTGCGCCACCCCGCCACGGCGGCGGGCCATGGCCACGGCCAACCGGAGGATCTCCGCCTCGTCGACCACGGCGCGGCCGATGATGTAGCCCATGATAACATGGCTGGCCGGGTCCTTGGCAAGCCATTGCCAGCCATGGGCCTCAATAAATTCCCCGGCCAGCTGTTGTTCACGCCAGGGGCCGGGGTTTTGTTGTTCCAACGCAATGACCCCGGCCAAATCGCCCGGGGTCATCGCGGTTATGCGAAACTGGGGAACGACGGGACTCACACCATCTGCTCGGCGATGGAAACGGTGCGGTCGCCGAGCATGTTGGTATAGCTGCCCAACTCGTTGTCGTACCAGCCGTAGATGACGGTCTGGGTCACCGGCACCTGGACGGTGGCCGGCCCGCCGCTGCAATTGAGTTTTTCCAGATTGACGTTGATGGCGGCGGTACGGGTATGGGTCTCGGTGCCCTCGATGATCGCCGCGGCCGCCGGGGTGCCGATGATGTCGCAGGAGACGTTCTGGTCCTCGGTGTACTCGAGATAGGGGGAGTTGGCGGCGTAGTCGCGGAAGATGGAGTTGATCTTGTCGCGCTTGATGGGGTTTTCCAGCTCGTCCTGAAGGTTCAGCACCAGGATGATCAGCGAACCGGTGGTGGTGGGGATCCGCACCGACTCGGCCATGAAGCCGATGTTGGCCATCTCCGGGATCACCAGCCGCAGCGCGCGGGCCGCGCCGGTGGTGGTGAGGATGATGTTATTCAGGATGGAACGGTTCTTGCGCAGATCCTTGGCGCCGGCGTTGGGAAGCCGGTCGAGCACCTGCTGGCTGCCGGTGGCGGCATGCACGGTGACCATGGAGGCGGAGAGGATCTTGTCGGCGCCGAAGTGGTCGATGAGCGGCTTGATCATGTAGGACAGACAGGTGGTGGTGCAGGAGGCGGCCGAGATCAGGGTGTGCTTGACCGGATTGTAGTCGGTATCGTTGATGCCCATCACCGTGGTCACCGCGTCCTCGGGCATGCTCAACCCCTTGTCCTTGATCTTGAAGGGGGCGGAGAGGATCGCCTTCTCGGCGCCGGCCTGGAGATGCCCGCGCATGGCGCCGCGCGGCGCATCGGCGTCGGCGGTGGGGTCGTTGAACACCCCGGTGGTGTCCACCACCAGCCGGACGTCATTCTCCTTCCACTTGATGTCTCTGGGATTGCGGGACTCGCGGAGGATGGTCACCGGCATGCCGGCCACGGTCATGGTGCCGGCGGCCTCGTCGAGGTTCTCGATGACCCGCCCACTCTTGTGGCCATAAAGATAATTGCCCAGGCGGCCGTAGGTGCTGTCCCGTTCGATGGAGGCAGCGATATCCTGCAGGCCGCCGCCGACCTGGCGCCCGAGATTGACGACGAGGCCGGAGAAATGTTTCCGCGACACGTGGTGCCAGAGAGACAGTTTGCCGATACGCCCGAGGCCGTTGAGTCCTAATTTCATTGCTGGAGATCTCCTTTTTCCTGCTTCGTTGGCTGGTAAACGAAAAGATACAAACGGGTCGAGTCCCCAAGCGCGGGGCCGTGGCGGACTCACCGGTCATTTCCGACGGAATTGTCAACGAATATATGTGAATGCGCCACGGCAGGCAAGCAAAACTTGCCCGGCGACGAAAAGTGCCACGGCACTCGCCAGGAGCATGCCGCGCCCTTTCGAGGGCGACCAGACGCTGCCGGGATATGAGCTCTGACCGGCACCTCCGGGCGGCAAAGGGCCGGCAAGGGGCGACGTTGGATTATGCCTCTTCGGCCAGGGCGGTACTCAGGTAGCGCTCGCCGGTGTCGGGCAGGATCACCACCAGTAGCTTGCCCCGGTGTTCCTCCCGGCCTGCGAGGCGAAGGGTGGCGGCCAGGGCGGCACCTGAAGAGATACCGGCCAGGATGCCCTCAACACGTGCCAGGCGGCGGGCAGTGATGATGGCCTCGTCGCTGGTCACCGTCACCACCTCGTCGATGATCTCACGGTTGAGTACTGCCGGCACGAATCCGGCGCCGATCCCCTGTATCCGGTGGGGACCGGGGGCTCCGCCGGAGAGCACCGGGGAGTCGGCCGGCTCCACCGCCACCACCCGCAGGCCGGGCTTGCGCGCCTTGAGAACCTCGGCGACACCGGTGACGGTGCCGCCGGTGCCCACCCCGGCCACCAGGATATCGATGGCGCCGTCGGTGTCGCGCCAGATCTCCTCGGCGGTGGTGGCCCGATGCGCCGCCGGATTGGCCGGATTGCCGAACTGCTGCAGGAGGACCGCCCCGGGAGTTTCCTCCACCAGGGCCTCGGCGCGACCGATGGCGCCCTTCATCCCTTCCCCGGCCGGGGTAAGGACCAACTGGGCGCCCAGCAGCTTGAGGAGCTTGCGGCGCTCGATACTCATGCTCTCCGGCATGGTCAGGATCAACCGGTAGCCCCGAGCCGCGGCGACAAAGGCAAGTCCGATGCCGGTGTTGCCGCTGGTGGGCTCGACAATGGTGGCGCCGGGAACGAGCCGCCCGGCCTGCTCGGCGGCGTTGATCATGTTGAGGGCGATGCGATCCTTGACGCTGCCCAACGGGTTGAACGCTTCCACCTTGGCCACCACCCGGGCCTGGCAGTCGGCGGCGATACGGCCAAGCTCCACGAGGGGCGTGTTGCCGACGGTAGCGGTGATGTCAGGATAGATATGTGCCATGGCGCCTGTCTCCCGGGAAATGATAAGGAAAATTGCAAACGGCCTTTTATAAGTTTTGTCCGTCTGTTGTAGCCGATGAGGGCGTTCGGGTCAAGTCGTCGTTACCCCTAATGCGGGCAAGAATAACGAGGGGAAATAACCCCGCCCCCCGTGTGGCATTGACAAGGCTCCGGCGATACGCCCGAAACCGATGGCGCAGACCTCGAATGCCCCCGGGGGGGGGAGGGCGCGGCGTCGCCCCTTGGTCGCTGACAAGCGCCCGAAAGGTGACTCCCGATACAGGGGAGCCGCGAACGGGAGACAACAAGGCAGCTTCGCGCCCTGCGAAGGCTTACAACTCGTCGATGACCGAGGCGCGGGTGGCGCGCTCCAGAGGCACGGCGGCCGGGATCTCGCTCGCCAGCGCCCCGTCGAGTTCCCGGAACTTGCGCGCCGTAACCAGCACCCGGCTCTCAAAGGAGCCGGCGGTACGGTTGTATGCATCCACGGCCCGGTCGAGCCCCCGGCGCAGATCCAGGAAATGGCCTGCCAACACGGCGAGTCGCTCGTAGAGGGTTTTGCCCAGTTCGCCGATGGCCTGGGCGTGCTCGGCGATCTGCTCCTGCCGCCAGCCGTAGGAGACGGCGCGCAGCAGGGCGATGAGAGTGGTGGGGGTGGCGAGGATCACCCGCTGGTTGACCCCGAACTCGATGAGCTGCGGATCCTGCTCAAGGGCGGCGCTGAAGAAGTTCTCGCCGGGCAGGAAGAGGACCACGAACTCGGGGGTGGGCTGAAACTGCTCCCAGTACGCCTTGGCCCCGAGCTGGGCGAGGTGGGTCCGGATCTGGACGGCATGGGCCTTGAGCAACCGCTGACGGTTCGTCTCGTCTTCCGCCTCCAGGGCTTCGAGGTAGGCATGCAACGCCGCCTTGGAGTCGACGACGATGTTCTTGCCGTTGGGCAGCTTGATCAGCATGTCGGGCCGCAGCACCCGACCGCCGTCGGTGGTGGCCGATTCCTGCTCCACGAAATCGCAGTGGGCCACCATGCCGGCAAGCTCCACCACCCGCCGCAGCTGGATCTCACCCCAGCGGCCGCGGACGTTGGGAGTGCGCAGCGCCCGGACCAGATTGGCGGTTTCGCCCTGGAGACGCAGCTGGCTGGTGGCCAGGGATTTGACCTGCTCGGTGAGGCCGGAGTACGCCTCGATTCGGTCCTTCTCCACCAACCGGAGCTGTTCGTCCACCTTTTTAAGCGACTCGGAAAGGGGCTTGACCAGCTCTCGAATGGACTGCTGGCGTTGTTCGAGATCCCCCCGGGCCTTCTCCTGGAAGCCGCCAAGGGTCGCCTTGGCAAGCTCCAGAAAGGAATGGCTGTTGCTCTTGAAGATATCGGCGGAAAGCGCCTTGAAACTGTCGCTCAACTCGCGCCGCGCCTCGGCGAGCAGCCCACGCTCCTCGGCGAAGCGCTTCTCCGCCTCGGCGAGCCGGGTTTCAAGCGCCGCCTTGTCGCTGTGGAGACGGGTGATCCGGTCGTTCCCCTCGGCAAGCCGCGGCTCCAGGCGGTCGCGGACAAGGCTCTGCAGCTCGGCGATACGCGCCTCGCGGTCGGCCAGCCGCTCGGCGGCCAGCGCCCGCTCGCTTTCGGCCGCGGCCTCGCGGCTGGCCAGGACGCTCCGGTGGCGGGCCAAGGCGACGAGCCAGGCGGCGACACCGCCCAGCAGCCCTCCCAGCAGCAGGAAAATGACGGAATGCGAAAATTGAAGGGACATGGCAATAACCGTGGCTCTTGGTCATTGGCGGCGGTTGTATCGGGCCGTTCGCGGGCCGCCACGGCCTCCCACCCTACCACAAACCACCCTCTTGGCCACCGTTTTTTCCGCCGCCGCCGTTGTTGACATTTGCACGGCAGTCCTTACCTTATTCACCTATAATGTCCGCTAGGCTTAGGCCCCCTGCCCTTGACCCAGGTCAAGGCGGCAGGCTGCCGGACAGACTATATTGTCCGCATTAACCGCCACTCCCAGTTGACCGCGCCGGGAGCGCCGCCGCCCCGGCTGACCCTTTCTATCTGGCATTGCACATATTCTTGAAGGAGAAAACCATGTTGAAAGACGGAGAAAAAGGAGCTGTTCTGCAACGCGACAAGGAAACATACGCGGTGGTCCCGCATACCCCCCTCGGACTGGTGACCCCGGCGCAGCTGCGCAAGATGGCCGACGTGGCTGAAAAATACCAGGCCAAGGCATTGAAACTGACCAGCGTCGGCCGGGTGGCCATGGTGGGATTCAGGGAAGAGGACATCGATGCGGTATGGCAGGAGCTGGGCATGGAGCCGGGGGCGGCGGTTGGCCTCTGCGTCCGCAGCGTCAAGGCCTGCCCCGGCACCGCCTTCTGCCGACTGGGCCAGCAGGACGCCGTGGCCCTGGGGCTTGAACTCGACCGGCGTTACCATGGCCGGCAGTTGCCCGGCAAATTCAAGATCGGAGCCTCGGGCTGCCCCAACCAGTGCGCCGAGACCTCGGTCAAGGATCTCGGCTTCTTCGGCAAGGCCAAGGGGTGGACCGTGCTGGTGGGCGGCAACGCCGCCTCGCGGCCGCGCCTGGCCGAAACCGTGGCCGAGGGGCTGAGCGACGAGGAGGCGTTAAACCTCGCGGACCGGATCATCACCTTCTTCGCTGAACAGGGCAAAAAGGGGGAGCGCATCGGCCGAACCATCGAACGGGTCGGCACCGAGGCGTTCCGGGCCGCGGTGGGTCTGTAGGCATGCCCGTCCGGTAACCGCCCCTGGCCTTGGGAGATCACCCCAGACTGGCCCTCGATTCAAAGCAGTCGCCGGCCGGCGACAGGCCAGCGACCCGGCGGGTCTGCGCAACCGGCCAAGTTGCGGCCTGACTCCGGATACGGTAGGAGGCAATGCCGGGGCTGGATACTTTCTCCATACGCAAACCTTAAGAGCCTCTTGCAAAATGCACTTCGTCGCGAGATCGAGAGAAAAATATCCTGGGCAAGGATGAACGGTCTACTCGTCCGGAAGCATCGCTGAGCCACGTTGAGGACGATTTGACCTTAGAAGACGCGGCACAGGGTATTTCCAGCCGATCGGAGCAGATATTCATTTTGCAAGAGGCTCACGGGATTAAAGGACGAATCACCGTCAAGCTTTTATGCCTGTGCGCGGAAAAGTGAGGTGCCGCAAAAAAAATTTCTTGGTACTTTGGACGGACACCGGCCTGTTTCACGGCCGCCAACCGTGCGGGAGGAGGGGCAATGGAGCGAAGCGTCCTGGTTGCCGTCGACAATACCCCATACAGCACCAAGGTTCTGCACTACCTCTGCTCTCTTTTTGCCGGGCAGCCCGAACTGACCCTACATCTGCTTACCGTCGTGGCCTGCAGCAGCAGCGCGGCGGGCCACGACTGGCTCGATCAACAGGAACTCCAGTCCACCATCCACCGGCCGACCCAGGAACGGCTGCAGGCAAGCAAGCGCCATCTGGAGGCGGCCCGTGAAAAATTGGTCAGCGGCGGCATCAACGCCGAGCAGGTCACCATCGACGTCCGGCTCTCCGGCGCCGGCATAGCCGCGGAAATCCTCTCCGAAGCGCACCGGGGCATGTATGACGCCCTGGTGACTGGCAAGAAGGATCTCGGGCTGGTCGAAAAGATGGTCATCGGCAGCATCTCCGGATCGATTCTCCGCAAGAACCGCATCATTCCCATCTGGCTGGTGAGCGGCGACGTCGCCTCCTGCCGCTTCCTGGTGCCGGTGGACTGCAGCCCCCACACCCTGGACGCCGTCGACCACCTGGCCTTCATGCTCCGCGACAATCCCCGCGCCGAGATCACTCTCTTCCACTCCGCCTCCCTGCTTGCCGCCGAAGAGATCGCCCCCCGGGAGTTCTTCCTTGAAAAATGGGGCGAGGAATGGTGCGACCGGCACCTCCAGGGCGATGCCACGGGGCACTTCCACTTTCTGGCCACTGAACAGATCCTGCGGGAAGCCGGCTTCCCCATGGAGCGGGTGCACCGGCTCGACACCAGCAGGGGCATCGAACCGGCCCAGCAGATCGTCCAGTTGGTCAGGAGGGAGGACTACGGCACCATTGTCATGGGCCGTCGTGGCCAGGAGGTGGACAAGGGAATCTTCCAGGGGGTGAGCGACCGGGTGTTGGCCAATGTCAAGGACAAGGCGATCTGGATCGTAGGCTAGCCTGTCCCTCCTGAAACCTCACCAAAGGCCCCAGCGTGCCCAGACCAAAAAAACATCGCCACTGCCAATGCCGACTAGCCGGACAGATCTTCAAGCCCACCGGCACGCCGCTCTGCGATCTGGAAAAGATCGAGCTGGCAGCCGACGAACTGGAAGCGTTGCGGCTCTGCGATCTGGAAGGGCTCGGACAGGAGGAGGCCGGCCAGCGGATGGGGATCTCGCGGGGCACGGTGCAGCGGCTGCTCGCCGCGGCCCGCAAAAAAACGGCCGCGGCCTTGGTCAACGGCGCGGCCCTGGTCTTCGGAGAACGGGGCCGCGACTGAGCACGGTCAGTGGCAGTTGCCGCTGCCCTGGCAGAGCTGCCGCAGCTCCATGGGAATCAGCTTGCCAGCGAGCATGCCGTCGATGGCTGACTGGACGTCCGGGAAACCGGCGCTGTCGGCAAAGAGAACCTTGATGCCGGCGTTCTGGAGCCCCCGAAACGGGCCGCCGCCCATGCCGCCGGCGATGACCACGTTGACGCCCTGCTCCAGGAGGTACTTGATCACGGCCATGCAACCGCCGGCCTCGTGCGGCTTGTTGGCCAGGGTGGTAACCTGGGTGATGGCGTCGTCGGCCATGGTCACCAGGGTGAACATCTTGCTGTGGCCGAAATGGTCGGAACGGCTGCCGGCCAGGCCGGCGTCGGTATCGGTGGGAATGGCGATAATGGTACTGTTCATCTGCGATTACCTCTTACGGTTTGTGGTTTAGCCAGTATCTCTCGTCGGCCCGGGGTCGGAGTGGCCGCCGCGCAACCGGCTACCCCCTGTTGAACGCGGCGTTCGGCCTCGGCACGGAGAACGGTTTCGCCAACGAATTTGGACACCGCGTTTTTTCCGGGAAGCCACATGGCATTTACGGAAAATGCGGGGGACGGGCCGAATTCCGCCTCAGGCGGCGGGACGCAATATGTGCATATGCACACAATAAGACCCCGGCACCGCCTTGGCAAGTTTTTTTTGCATGCGAGACAAAGCCGCGCCGCAACGGCGAACGTGACCCCCCGCTTTATCGATGCCCCTCCGGAGAGGCTCGGGCGGCCTCCCAGTGACGAGGTTCGCCTCGCGCTCTGAACAGGATGACGCCGAGTACCGAGCCACGACGCTCCGATGACCGGCAGACGGAAGCTTGCTTATCAGGAGTGGTGGGGATCAACACCTGCTGGACGGAGCCCCTGGCCACTTCCATTTCATGGCCCGGACAGCTCCGCCGCGAAGTGGGTGTGCGGGGCGCGGTGCAATGGCTGCCCGCCGTGCAAAAAAAAAGGCCCCGGTCGGAGGTTGTCCGACCGGGGCCTTTTTTTTGCGTCGCGTCACCGGCTGAGCCTCGCCCGCATTTCACATCAGGTGAACACCGGCGTTCGGCTTCCGGTCGGAGGACGATATCGCCAACAAGTTGGGATATCGAACTTTTCCGAAAAACACACGATGTTCATGGGAGACGCGGCTCATTTTTCTTCGATCTCCACCGCGCCGTCCTTCTCGACGGTCACAACGGCATCGAGGAAACGGTTCTTGCGGCCCTGGTTGTCGAGAACGTTGTGGGCCATCTCCGCGCGGGCGCCGGTATTGCAGAAGAGCACCAGCTCCTTGTCGGCCGGCACCTCGGCGGCCTTCCGGCCGATGAGGTCGGCGGGGATGTTGATCGCCCCCTTGATGCTGCCGGCGGCGTACTCATCGGGGTTGCGGACATCGACGATCACCGTGCCGGCCGGATGATCGTGGGCGGCCTTTTCAAAGTCGACGACCGAAATGGTGCCGGGCTTGGCCTTGGGCACGTAAACGATCCTGCCGGCGGTGGGCCCGGTGGCGACCGGATTGCCCCCACCCTGCCAACCGCCGAAATCCATGGCCAGCACCTGCACCTTCTTGTAGCCCCAGCCATGGATGGTGGCGGCCGCCGCCTCGCTTCCCGGGCCGTAAACCACGATGGGCGCCATCTTGTCGGCCGGGAACATGGCGCGGCTGGCGCCAAGCTGCGCGGCAGTGATGTTCACCGCCCCCGGGATGTGGCCGGCGGCTACCTCGGCCGCCTCCCGCAGGTCGAGGAGCACATGGGGAACGCCCTTACTGATGGCCATCTTGAGCCACTCGCCCTCGGTAACGCCGGTTTCGCTCTTCACCCAGTCGGGATAGCCGCCGATGTAAATCTTGACGTCCGAGTAGCCGAGGCTCTTGGTCTTCATGGAGGCGGTGGGGCTCAGGCAGCCGCCCACGCCGTAGAAGACGATGGGGGTCGACTTGTCGGCGGGCAGCTTGGCGACGAACTTGTCAAAGGCGGGAGCGGGCATCATCCCGGCCCCGGGGATATGGGCCATCTGGTACGCCATGGGCGGCCGGACGTCGTAAACCCTGGTGGCGGGATTGGCACGCAGCTTCTTGAAGGCTTCCTTGTCAAGCCGCTCGTCGCTGGTGACGGTCTTCAAAATATCGAAACGGATGACCTCGGTGGCGATCTTGTCGCCGTTTTCCTCGCGGTAATTGACCTGGAATCCCTTGCCAAGGTAATTATTAATATCTTCAAATGATTTTACATATTTAACAGCAGTGTGACCATCAAACTGGACCACGTCCTTGTGGGACATGAAATCCATCTGGATGATCCGGGACTTGAGCGAGATGTTTTCCAGGAACCCCATCATCACCCCGGGTTGGGGTTGATGGCAGCTGGCGCAAAGTGCGGCCATGGGCGCCTGTTTCGCCCCCTGCGCCAGGGCCCCAGGGGTGCCGGCGATGGTGGCCAGCAGAACGACGGACGGGATCAGTTGCGATTTCCTCACCATTCAGCTTTCTCCTTTTCCTGTAAGTAGTTTTTTTAAACGAAAGCAACACTTTATCAAAATATTAGAAAATTAGCACATTCTTTGACAGGATGCAATTTCATACTGAAACAGCCCCGATCATCCGCCAGTCGCCACCGATGAACCCATCGGCGACCGGCTGGACAGGCCCCGCACTTTGGGGCATAGTGTGGGGTATGCCTGCCGGCTCCTTGGAGCCACTTCCGTCCCCATCCCCCACGGAGCCGCCATGGGAATCGCCGCCGACATCAGCATCATCGTGGTCGCCGCCCTGTTCGGAGCGCTGATCGCCCAGCGGCTCAGGCAGCCGTTAATCCTGGGCTACATCCTGGCCGGGATCGTGGTGGGTCCGCACACCCCCGGCATTGCCATCACCGACGGGCACGAGATCGAGCTGCTGGCAGAAATCGGCGTCGCCCTGCTGCTCTTCGCCCTGGGGCTCGAATTCTCGCTGCGCGAATTGAAGCCGGTGCGCCGCATCGCCCTCATCGGCACCCCGCTCCAGATCCTCCTCACCCTGGCCCTGGGCTATGCCCTGGGCCGCCACCTGGGCCTGCCGTCCGACCAGGCGCTGTGGCTGGGCGCCCTGGCCTCGCTCTCCAGCACCATGGTGGTGCTGAAGACCATGATGAACCAGGGGGTGCTGGGCACCCTGTCAAGCCGGGTGATGGTCGGGATGCTCATCGTCCAGGATCTTGCCGTGGTGCCGCTGATGATCATTCTGCCCCAACTGGGCGATCCCCGATCAGGCCTGCCCCTGCTCGGCTGGGCGGCGCTTAAGTCCGCCCTCTTCCTGCTGCTGATGTTCCTGCTCGGCACCAGGGTGCTGCCCAGGCTGCTCGCCGTGGTGGCCCGACTGCGCTCCCGGGAGCTCTTCATCCTCACCATCACCGCCATGGGGCTTGGCATCGGCTACGCCACCTATCTCTTCGGCCTCTCCTTTGCCTTCGGAGCCTTTGTGGCCGGCATGGTCTTAAGCGAATCCGACTTCGGCCACCAAGCATTGAACGACATCATCCCCCTGCGCGACATCTTCGGCCTGCTCTTCTTCACCTCGGTGGGCATGCTCCTCGACCTGCGCTTCCTCGCCGCCCACTGGCAGCAGGTGCTGCTGCTGGTGGCGCTGGTGTCAGTGGGCAAGGGAAGCATTTTCGCCGCCTTAAGCCGGTTGTTCGGCTACGCCAACATCGTTCCCCTGGCGGTGGGACTGGGGCTCTTCCAGATCGGCGAGTTCTCCTTTGTGCTGGCCCGGGTGGGCCTTGAAACCGGCGCTTTCGGCAAGGAACTCTACTCCCTGGTGCTGGCCGCCTCGGTGATCAGCATGGTGGCGACCCCCTTTGTCGCCGCCATGGCGCCAAGGCTCTACAAACTCCGCAAAAGGTTCTTCAAACACGAGCCGCTCCAGACCGCCAACCTCCCCGCGCAGGGGCTCCGCGACCAGGTGATCGTGGCCGGCGGCGGCCGGGCCGGGCTCCATGTCGCCCAGGTTCTCCAACGGCTCAAGGTACCCCTTGTCATCGCGGAGATGGACCACCCGCGGATGCTCGAATGCAAGGCCGCCGAGCTGCCGGTGATCTACGGCGACCTGAGCCAGCCGGTGGTGCTCGACGCCGCCGGCATCGGTGAGGCGCGGCTCCTGCTGATCACCGTCCGCTCCATCGTGGCGGCGACGGAGATCGTCCGCCAGGCACTACAACGCAACCCGGGGCTGCACATCGTCGCCCGGGCGGAAGGCGACGAGCAGATGCGGACTCTATACGCCCAGGGGGTCTACATGGTGGTGTTGCCGGAAATGGAGGCTGGGCTCGAGTTTGCCCGCCAGTCCCTGCTGCACCTGCGTTTCCCGGCCGCTGACATCCAGGAATACACCGACGCGGTGCGGCGGCACCTCTACGCGCCGATCTATGAAAAGGAGGGGGATTACCGGCTGGTCACCCGGCTCGACCGGGTCAAGGATCTGCTGGAGATCTCCTGGGTGCGACTCGACCCGGCGAGCCCCCTGGTGGGCAGGTCCATCGGCGAGGCCGCGGTGCGCAACCGAACCGGAGCATCGGTGCTGGGGGTGATCCACAACGACATCTTCGGACCCAACCCGGGCCCGGAATACCGCTTCGGCGCCGACGACCTGGTGGCGGTAGTGGGCAATTCACTTGAAAGGGAAAGGTTCGCCAGCCTGGCCGGCGCTTCGTAACGAGCCGAACGCCGGCGGCGCGAGTAGCGTTTGCCGCCCCCCCTGCCCTTCCGACTCGAAATCACGCCCGGGCAAGCTTGAAAAACTCCTCGTCGGGCAGGGGCCGGTAGAAAAAATAGCCCTGGACGTAATCACAGCCGAACTCCCGCAGACGATCGAGCTGCGCCCGGGTTTCCGCTCCCTCGGCGATGACCCGCAGCCCCAGGGTATGGGCCATGTTGATCACCGCCGAGACAATGGTCCGGCTCTCCTCCACCTCGTCGAGCCCGTCCACGAACATCCGGTCGATCTTAAGCTTGTCGATGGGCAGCCGCAGCAGCTGCCCCAGCGACGAGTACCCGGTGCCGAAGTCGTCCACCGCGATCTTCATCCCCATATCCGCCAGCTTGCGCAGCACCACCAGATTGGCCTCCACGTCGGCCATCAACGAACTCTCGGTCACCTCGAGAACCATCCGGCTGGGGTCGGCGCCGTGCCTGGCCAGCATGGCCCGGAAATCCTCCACCAGGTTCTCGTCGTTCAACTGCCGGGTGGAAAGGTTGACCGAAAAATAGATCGGCCGCCGGCCGCCGGTAAGCTGCCGCCACCGCCGCTCGGCCAGACACCCCTGCTCGAAGACCCAGCTGCCCAAGGCGTTGATGGTGCCGTTCATCTCGGCGATGGGGATGAAGTGGGCCGGCGAGACCGGCTGTCCCTGGTGGGTCCAGCGCATGAGCAGCTCGGCGCCGCAGATGGCGCCGTCGGGCGCGGCGACGATGGGCTGGTAGTGCACGCTCAGCTCCCCCTTGCCGATGGCGGTGCGCAGGCCGGTGGCCAGGGAGAGACGTTTTTTGACCTGCTCGTGGATCTCCTGGTTGAAGATCAGCCAGCCGTCGCGGCCCTGCTCCTTGGCCTGGTACATGGCGGCGTCGGCGTCGCGGAGCAGGTCCTCGGCGCTGTGGGTGGCGCCATGGCCGTAGGCGATGCCGATGCTGGCGGTGGGATAGAGTTCCACCCCCCGAATGGACAGCGGCTGGCGGATCGCCTCGTTGATCCGCTCGGCCAGCGAGGCGATGTCGCCAAACTCGGCGATCTGTTCACAGAGAACCACGAACTCGTCACCGCCGAACCGGGCCACCGTGTCACCGGGACGCACGGTATGCACCAATTTATCGGCAACGGCGGCCAGCAGGAGATCGCCGGTGTCGTGGCCATAGCTGTCGTTGATCAGCTTGAAGCCGTCGAGATCAATGAACAGCAGGGCCAGACCGTTGTCATAACGGCGGGAACGCTGGAGGGCGTTGGCGAGCCGGTCGCGGATCAGTGCCCGGTTGGGCAGCCGGGTGAGGGGGTCGTGGGTCGCCTGCCAGCGCAACTCCTCTTCGGCCTTTTTCTTGACGGTGGTATCACGCAAGGTGGCGACCAGCACCCAGCCCGAGCCGCGCCGGAACTTGGCGATGGAGGCCTCGGCGGGAAACTGGGAGCCGTCCTTGCGATATCCGGAGATCTCGCCCCGGCCCAGCATGCTCAGTTCCTCCTTGTCGGAGTTGAGAAACCACTCCAGGTATCGCTTGTGACGCTCCCGAAAGGGAGGCGGCACCAAGGTATGCACGGCAATGCCGCGGATCTCGTCACTGCCGTAGCCGAACAGGCGGCAGGCATGCCGGTTGGCCTGGATGATGGCCCCGGCGTCGTCGGTGGCCACCACCGCGATGTCGGCCACCGACAGGATCTCGGCGTGGGTCGCCAGCAGCTGTCGCGGCTCCGCCTCCTCCCGGGCCACGGGCAGGCAGGTGAGCAGATAATGCCGCTTGTCGCCGCTGCAGCTCTGCCGCTCGATGGAGCAGTTGAAAGCAACGGAACCGCCGCCGGCCTGGCTGGCTTCCAGCTGTCCGGTCCAGCCACGTTCGAGATTCAGGCTGGCGAATATGTCCCGAAACCGCTCCGGCTCGGTCCAGAGATCGGCGACCTGCCGACCTCTGGCACCGGCAGCGTCCCCCTCCTCCCAGACGCTGGCGGCATAGTGGTTGAGGTAGGAAATCACGCCCTGATCATCGAAGAGCACGATGGCGGCGGGAAACCCTTCCCCCTCGGGTGGCGTCACCACCACCGGCGGTGCCGCCCCCGGCGGGGCGATCAGATTCTCCAGCCGGTGCTGGTAACGATCGGGGACCAGCGGCGCCAGACGACCAAAACTCTCGATGATCGAGAAGGTGCCGTCCCGGTTACAGCGGGCCAGGTAGGTATTAACCCGGGCGTGGTGGGTGAGCGGATCCATCTCCACCGTCCCCTGGGGCCCCTCCACCCGCACCTGTCGCAATGCCTCAACCAGATGTTCGGCCTCCAGCGAACCGGCCTGCTCGGCGGCCCGGGCAAAGGCCTTGACGCAGAGGTAGGCACCTTCGCCGAAATTGGTGAGCACGCCGTTGCCCGCGGGCCAGACGCCCGTAACCCCGGGGAGGGCGGCCAGCCTCTCGAGATAGGCGCGGTTGGCGGCGGTGTCCAGACTCATGAAATAGGTGTTGCTGGAGTAGAACCCCTCCCGGACCTCCGGCGCCAGGCTGCCGACCATGGCCTCGTCGTAATGGCCCATCACCACCGCCATCCGCTGTTTCAGCCCCAGTTCCGTGAAACGGTTGAGCAACCGCACCTGCTCGCTGCCGGCAAAATAGGGCACAAAGACGTCGGCACCCGATTTCCCCACCTGTTCGAGGAGCGCGTCGATGCGCTCCTCGGCGCCGATGGGAAGATACTCCTCGCCGACGATCTCGCCGCCCATCTCCACCAGAATGTTCTTGGCCGCGTCGATGGAGCCCCGGGGCCACTCGTAGTTACTGCCGGCGAAAAACATCTTCAGGCCGAACCTCTCGGCCATGAAGGGGATCATCTTGTCGATCTGCTGATTGGGCAGAGCGGCGAAATGGAAGAAATACCGGTTGAAGATGCTGCCTTCATAAAAGGAGAAATTCAGATAGGGAGTGCGGGTGGGTTCCGCCACCAGATCGGCCACGGCGATCCGGGAGTTGGAGAGCAGATTGCCGATGATGGCCACGCAGCCATGCTCCTCGATCAACCGCCGGGCCGCCGGCACGGCGGTGTCCGGCAGGCTGCCGTCGTCCTCGATGATCAGCTCCAGGGGACGGCCGAGCAAGCCGCCGGCCTGGTTGATCTCCTCGCAGGCGATGCGGCCCGCCCACGAAATCTCGCTGCCGTACAGGGCGACCAGGCCGCTTAGGGGCGGCATCAGCCCCAGCCGGACAGGGGTGGTATGATTCGTCATGCCGTCAAAAACCTCCGTGATCGGTATCCGCTTGCCGCCGGTTCGCCCGGCCGGAAGAAAAACGCGATGTTCCCTTCACCCATCGGCCACCTCCACCCGGTTGCGACCGGCCTGCTTGGCCCGGTAGAGGGCAAGGTCGGCTTCCTTGAGCATGGCGGCGAAATTTTTCGGAGACGATCCCCTCGCCGCCACCCCGACGCTGATGGTGACCGCCAGTTCGGACGCCGTGCCGGCAAAGGGGGTCTGCGCCACCAGCTGCCGCAGCCGTTCAGCCGCAGCCGCGGCCCGCTCGCCATCGGTTTCCGGCATCAGGGCGGCGAACTCCTCGCCCCCCAGCCGGCCGACGATATCGACCTCCCGCAGGGCCTGGCGGCAGCGGCGGGCCAGCTCGATGAGCACCGCATCGCCGGTATCGTGGCCATGGGTGTCGTTGACCGCCTTGAAGTGATCGACGTCGAACATCAGCACCGCCAGTTCCGTTTGGTAACGACTGCTTTTGCGGAACTCGACCTCCGCCTGCTCAAGGAAGTAACGCCGATTCCACAGCCCGGTCATGCCGTCGGTGGTGGCGAGTTCCAGGAGCTGTCGTTCCGCCGCCTTGCGCTCGGTGATGTCCCGGAGCGACCCCATGGCGTACCACCTGTCGTCCATCCGGAAGGCGGCCACCGACCGCTCCACGGCAATCTCGTGGCCCAGACGGTGCAGGGCGACGAACTCCAGCACGCTGTCCATCACCGGTCCGCGGCCGGTATGGCGGAAACCCTCCAGGCCGGCGGCGGCCAGGCGCTGGTCCTCGGGCCGGGTGACCAGGGGGTGAAACTTCCTGCCCAGGGCCTGCTCGGCGCTGTAGCCCAGCAACCGTTCCGCCGCCCGGTTCCAGAAAAAGATGGTGTCGTCGGCGTCGATCACCACCATGGCGTCATGGGCCGACTCGCTCATCGCCCGCAGCATCTCCTCGCGACCGGCCAGCTGCACCTCGGCGCTCTTCTGCTCGGTGAGGTCGATGATCACCCCGGCCAGATATCGGCCGCCGCCGGTGGCGTCGGCCGCTTCGACGCCCTGTTCGAGCACCCAGCGGACCGCGCCGTCGGCCCGGATGACCCGGTACTCCAGCACAAAGGGTTCCCGCCGGGCCACCGCCGTCTCCACCGCCTCGGCCAGCGCCTGCCGGTCTTCGGGATGGATGATCGAGGCATAGCTCCGCACCCGGTTGTCGAGGAAATCACCAATGGGGTAGCCGGTCAGTTCGACGATGCCGTCGCTCAGGTAGTGCATGGTCCAGTCGGCGTCGAGGGCGCACCGGTAGACCGTGCCCGGCACCTGTTCGACCAGGAGGCGGAACCGCTCCTCGCTCTCCCGGATCCGGTTCTCGTCGGCCTCCACCCCGGCCAGCAGGGAGTCCACCGAGGCCCCGATGCTTGCCAGTTCATCGCCGCCGCCGAGCCCGACGCGCAGGCCCCGCTCCCCCCGGCCGTAACGTTCGAGAGTGGCGATCAACCGCGCCGTCCGGGTGTTGAGCCGCAGGTGCAGGGTCAGCCAGAGAAGGAAGGCGGCCAGCACGATGCCGCCGCCGAGGCTCCAGGCCAGCCGGCGGATGCCCTGCCAGGCCCGCTGCTCGTGGTAGGCGAGGTTGAGACGGTAGAAGAGAAAGCCGCACTGCGCGCTGCGCAGCATCCGGGTGTCTCCCAGGCGACAGACGCCGGCGTACCCTTCGATCCACTGCCGATCGTCGGAGAGCCGGACCTCGATGTTGTGCCGCTCCCGCACCCGTTGGCTGAGATCGTGACCGCGGCCGTAATCAAGCGCCTGCCAAGGCTCGCCGACATCCGAGTAACGGGTGGAGATGATCACCTTGCCGTCGGCGCCGACCAGCAGCAGAACCCCGTTATCCGGAGCGGCGCCGTAGAGCGACACCAACTGCCGCATGGGATCCTGTCTGCCCAGGGTGAGCATGTTCTCGATCAGCCCCTGGAGCACGGTGAGCCGGTTGCGGGTAAGATAGAGCTGCTCCTCCTCCACGGCCCGGATGGTTTCCCGCCGGGTGGCGGTGAAGGCGACCAGCGACACCACGGCGGCGAAGAGCAGGATGAGCAGGGGGAGCAGGGTACGGATCGGCAGGCGGACAGACATCGCGCTTCCCCTCAGCGGACCAGATCGCCGGTAAAAAAGGCGGTGTCCTCGGGCACCCGCGCCAGCAGCTGATGCGCCACCATCACCTTGGCGAGCCGGTCGATGGCCGTGGCGATGGTGGCCTGCCGCCCGAGCAGCTGAAGGTTTTCCTGCCGGCTCGGCAGCCTGAGGCCCTTGTAGCTCGACAGCACTTCGGCCCCGGGAAGCTTCAACCGGCGCCCGATGATCCCGGCGGCCCGTTGCGGTTGCTCGGCCAGCACCCCGAGGGCATCGAACCAGCCGGCCACCAAGGCCCGGAGCTGCGGCCGGTACTCGTCGAGACAGCGCCGGTGCACCACCAGCACGTCGATGATCTCGCCGGGCAACTGGCGGGAGGAGAAAATTTCATGGCCGCCGTCCGCAAGCAGCCTGGTTCGCACCGGGTCGAAGGTCACCGCCGCATCCACCTCGCCGGCAAGGAACGCCTCCTCATGGGCACTGACCTCCAGGGGAACGATGGCGATATCGCCGATGGTCATGCCGTTGATCTCCAGGGCGCGGCTGATCAGATAGGCGCCCAGGGCGCCGCTTTCCACCGCCACCCGCCGCCCCTTGAGATCGGCCATGGCATTGATCCCGGACTGGGCGACGATGGCGTCACCGCCGTTTGAGATGTCGGTGACCAGAAAAATGACCACGTCGCTGCCGTTCTGGCGGAGGTAGAGCGCCTCGTCAAGGGTGAGGGCCGCCGCTTCCAGGTTCTGGTTGCGGAAGGCGCGGATCACCTCGCTGGCCGACGGGTACTCCACCAGCCGCACGCTCTCCTCCTGCCACAACCCCAGTTCACGAGCCAGATAGAGCGGTTCGTAACCGGGCCAGACATTGGTGCCGAGACGCAGGGGCGGCGGCGAACTCCGCTGGCAGCCGGCAAGGGGAACGATGCCGCAGAGAAGCAGCAGGGCGACGAAAACCAGATGGCGCGACATTGACGACTCCCGTGAACGAAAGGCTCCAATGGGAAAACAACTCAACTGGACTCCACATAACCGTTAGTTGTCATTATGCCTGTCCGCCGTAAAATGTGCAAAAAAAGAAAGGACAGGATGAGGGAAAGCCGCCCTGCCAAAAAAAAACCGCGGCCGAAGCCGCGGTCCGTTGACCAACCCCTTACCTCCGTCAACCGCCGAAGTCGTAGTCGAAACGCACTCCCGGTCGGTGGTTGGCCGGGGCATCGGTCGCGAATCCGGGCGCGGCCTGGCTCCCTTGGTCTGCCTCGCCCACCGCCGAACAGGCGGTGGAGAGGTCATGGAGCCGATCGTCGAGTTCGGTGATCAGGATGTGCAGTTCCTCGATCTGGGGCAGCAGTTTGTACTTGTCGATGGAAGGAACCGATTCGATCTTTTCGGAAATGGCGTGCAGCCTGCTACTCCAGACCGCCAATTCCGGGCCGACATGTTCACAGAATGCTCTGGTTGCCATATCACACCTCCCGCCGTCATCCGCCGACGGCAGCAATAGGAGCGGGGCCACGGCAGCCGCGGCCCCGGGGAAGTTCGGTGCCACATGCACTGATGACAAAACCTTAAGCACTTTTTATTGCCAGGCAAGGGGGGGTCAGCCGACCAGACGCAGCATGCCGACCCCGGCCGCCACCGCCAGCAGGGTGGTGAGGTGGAGCAGCCGGTTGGCGGCGAGGATGTCGGCCGGGGCTACCGGCCGGAGCGGGTCGCCGATGGTGGGTTTCACCACCGGTTTGCCGAAGTAGAGGTTGGTGCCGCCGAGTTCTACGCCCAGGGCGCCGGCCACCCCGGCCTCGGTGTGGGCCGAGTTGGGGCTCGCGTGGTTCAACCGGTCGCGGCGGAAGATCCGCCAGGAGGCGCGGGCGTCAAGCCCCAGGAAGAGGGCGGCAACGGGTACCAGCAGCCCGGTGGCCCGGGCGGGCAGGAAGTTGGCCAGGTCGTCCAACCGCGCCGGCGCCCAGCCGAATTCTTTGTAACGCTCGTTCTTGTAGCCGAAGGTGGAGTCCATGGTGTTCACCGCCTTGTAGAGCATGGCGCCCACGGGCCCGGCCAGGAAGGCGAAGAAGAGGGGGGCGGTCACCCCGTCCACCATGGATTCGGCGACACTCTCCACCGCGGCCCGGGCCACCCCGGCTTGATCGAGGGCTGCGGTGTCGCGGCCGACGATCATCGCCACCCGCTCGCGGGCGAGGGCAAGGTCGCCCGTGGCCAGGGCCCGGTAGACCGCCCGGCTGTGGCGGGCCAGATCGGTGACCGCCACCGAGGTATAGAGCAGGATGATCGAGCCCGCGGTGGCCGCCCAGGGATGCAGAACGGCCAGGGCCCGGAGGAGCCCCACGGTGGCCCCCCCGGTGACAGCGAGCAGCGACAGCACGGTACAGACCCCGGCGGCCCGCTCGCTGGCAAGCAACCGCCGCCACGCCTTTTCAAACCACAGGGCCGCGGCCCCCATCAGCCGCACCGGGTGGGGCAGCCAACGCGGGTCGCCAAGCAGAAAATCGAGCCCCAGGGCGCAGAGGATCTGGTACTCGATGGCCATCAGAGCCCCAGCAGCCGGTAGACGGCGTCCATGTCCAGGCTGCTGCGCACCGCCTCGGCCAGTCGGTCAAAGGCGGGCTCGAGGTCATAGGGGGCGAGCACCCGGCCCACCGGGGCGAGCCCCTGCCGCTCCCGCAGCCGGTCGATGAACCAGCGCCGAAAGGCGTCGGCGTCGAAGATGCCGTGCAGGTAGCTGCCCCAGAGCCGTTCGGCTCCGGCTCCGGCGGGCTCGCCGTTCCCCCAGCGCAACGGCGGCGTCACCTCCCCCCGGCTCTGGCCGTGGTGGATCTCGTAACCGTGCACGGCAAGCCCCGAGGCGAGATGGGTGCCGTTCTGCCGGGTAAGGGTCTTTTCCCGTTCGAGCACCGTCTCCATGTCGAGCAACCCCAGAGCGGCCAGGGTCTCGCCCGCCGACTCGATGTGGTAGGGGTCGGCGACCTGCCTGCCGAGCATCTGGAAACCGCCGCAGATTCCGACGATCTCCGCCCGCCCGGCCGCGGCCAGTTGCCGGATCGCCTCCCCCATCCCGGAATCGCGCAGCCAGATGAGGTCACTGATCACGTTCTTGCTCCCGGGCAGGAGCACCGCGTCCACCCCGGCAAGCTCCGAAGGCCGGCGCACGACCACCAGATGGACGTCGGGCTCGGCCAGGAAGGGCTCCACATCGGTGAAGTTGGACACATGGGGCAGATCGACCATGGCCACCACCACATGGTCGCCAGCGGGCGGCGGGCTGTCGAAGAGGCCGCCCTTGAAGCTCACCGAATCCTCCTCGGGCAGACCGAGACCCTTGAGAAAATCGACGGTGCCCAGCACCGGTTTGCCGGTCTTCTCCCGCATATAGGTGAAGGCATCGGCGAGCAGCGACTTGTCGCCCCGGAAACGGTTGACCACGTAGCCGGCGATGAGCTCGCGCTCCCATTCGTCGAGCACCTCCACGGTGCCGACAAAGGAGGCGAAGACCCCGCCCCGGTCGATGTCGCCCACCAGCAGCACCGGGGCGGCGGCATAGCGGGCCATGGCCATGTTGACGATGTCGTGGTGCTTGAGGTTGACCTCTCCGGGGCTGCCCGCCCCTTCCAGCACCACCACGTCGTGCTCGGCGGCCAGGGAATCATAGGCGGCCCGGGCGGCGGCAAATGCCCGGGGCTTGTAGCGGAGGTAGTCGCCAACGGTCATGTTGCCCACCGGCTTGCCGTTGACAATGACCTGGCTGCCCACGTCGGACGAGGGCTTGAGCAGAATGGGATTCATGCGCACGTCCGGGTCGAGACGAGCGGCCTGGGCCTGCACCACCTGGGCGCGGCCCATCTCCAGGCCGTCCCGGGTGACGAAGGAGTTCAGCGACATGTTCTGGGCCTTGAAGGGCGCCACCTTAAAACCGTCCTGCAACAGGATGCGGCAAAGCGCGGCGGTGAGCACCGACTTGCCGGCATTGGAGCAGGTACCCTGAAACATCAGCGCCGGGGTACGGGGACCGGCCGGCAAGGGCACGGCGAGAAAATCGAGCTGGGACACGACGAAACTCCACACAGAAAACGTCAGAGCGCCCCGGACGCCTGCCGTCGCGGGGCCAGCCCCGCGACGGCGGCCCAAAGGGCGGCCGGGACTCGCGCCACTATACCGGCTCGCGGGGGCAGAGGCAAACGGAAGCAACCGGAAGAGGCGTATTTAGGGGCTGGGCACGTTCCCGGATTATATTGTAAAATAGGGAGGAAAGAGACGGCGGCCGCTCTTGCAGCCGACCACGCGGCCGGCAAACCCCAACCCCACAGGCGCCCGACAGATCATGATCAAAAAAATGCCCGTCCGACAACTGCGGCCCGGGGTCTTCATCGATCATTTCGAAAGTGGCTGGCTCAACCATCCGTTCCTCTTCAACCACAAACGGATCAAGGACCAGCAGACCATCGACAAAATGATCGAATGGGGCATCGAGGAGGTCTACATCGACACCGACCGGGGCCTGGACATCGAGACGGACGAAAAACCGGGCCAGCCCACGGAAACGGAGATCGATTTCACCAAGGTGGAGGAGAAGGCCGCGCCCCGGCCCGAGGTCCACGCCTCCTTCGAGGAGGAGGTCAGGCGGGCCGCCCAGGTACGCGGCCAGGCACGACGGGTGATCCATCGGCTGCTGGACGACGTGCGCAACGGCACGGCCATCGACATCAACGAGGCCCACGAGCTGATCAGCGAGATGGACAGCACCGTGGCCCGCAACAAGGACGCCCTCCTCCTGCTCATGCGGATTCGTACCCGCGACGAGTACACCTTCATGCATTCGGTGAGCGTGGGCGCGCTCCTCATCGCCTTCTGCCGGTCGCTAGGGCTCGACGGCGAGGCGGCCCGGATCATCGGGCTGGGAGGGCTCCTCCATGACGTCGGCAAGATGGCCGTGCCGCTTGCCATCCTCAACAAGCCCGCCTCGCTCACCGACCAGGAGTTCGCGATCATCAAGCGCCACGCCCTCGACTGCAAGGAGATCCTGGCCAAGACGCCGCACATCCCCCCCACCGCCGCCCTCATCGCCCGCCAGCATCACGAGCGCTACGACGGCACCGGCTATCCCTTCAACCTCAAGGGCGACCAGATCTCGCCCGCCGCGCAAATGGCCGCCATCGTCGATGTCTTCGACGCCATCACCGCCGACCGCTGCTACCACGAGGGCATGGATCAGGTGGCGGCACTTCGCAAGATTTACGGCTGGCGCAAGGACCACTTCAACGAAACCCTGGTTCACCACTTCATCCGCTGTGTCGGCGTCTACCCGCCCGGCACGGTGGTACGGCTCGCCAGCGGCCGCATCGGCGTGGTAACGGAGTCCACCGACGAACTCCTCAAACCCGTGGTCCGGGTGGTTTACGACGCAAGCCAGGACTGGGCCATCACCCCCAAGGATGTCGACCTCTCCCGTCAGGATCCGAGCTTCGGCGACCGCATCATCAGCCACGAGTCGGCCCAGCGCTGGCGAATCGAGCCCCTCAAGATACTCGGGGTCACGGTAAAACCGTAATTCCTCACGATCCGGCGGCGCCGAAGAGGAAGAAAGGCACCAGATGCGGCTCGGGCACGGCCGCCAGACCCGCCATCTCTTCGCGATACCGGATGAAAAGCGGCGCCAGGTACCGCGTCGCCCGTCGCCGCGACTCCTCGTCGGGCAACACCTGCCCTAACCGCTCGGCAACGGCCGCCTCCAGGGCCGCAGGCGCCAGCAGCGGCGCCACATCTCCCCAACGGGCCACCGGCAGGGGCGCCACCTCCCAGACCCCGCGCCAGAGCCCATTGGCCGCCCCGGTAAAGACCAGGCTTCCCAGGGTCACCTCGGCAAGCGCCCGGATCTGGCCCCTCGCGTCGAGGCTGTCTGCCACCGACTGCCAGTCGCCGGCCAGCGCCCCCTGGCAGTCGGCAAAGACCGCGGCCAGGGACTCGATCATCGCCACCATAGCCTCGGCCTGGGCCAGATCGGCAGCGGTGCGGCAAAAATCCTCGCCGCCGGGCTGCGCATCACCGGCAAGCCGCTCGACAAGCGGCGTGGGGCCGAGGAGCAGGTCCGCCGCTTCGAGCCAGGGCGGGTCGAGCAGGTTCAGGCCGTGGGGCCATTGCTTGAGCCACCCCTTGGCGAGCAGCCCCTCCAGGCGGCGGGCCACCGATGCCAGTCGGCCGTGGCCGCAGCGGAAGAGGTTCTCAAGATAGATCCGGCTCAGGGCCTCGGCGGCCGCCGCCGGCTCACCACCGCAGCAGAGATCGAGCGCCAGGTTGACCGCCGCCATCACCTTGTCGACGGCAAACCGCAGGCTCTCCGGGTCGTCGGGCGGCAGCCGGTCGGCCACCACCACCTTGTTGGCCAGGGCCGCCAGCTCCATCTGCAGGGTGGCACGGATGGCGCTGGCGGTAATCCGGGCCAGGGCGAGGGCGAACAGCTCTCCGTCCCGCACCCGGGCCAGGGCAAAGGTGGGCGCGGCCACCGCCTCGCCGCCCTCGTCCGCCACCACCAGCTTGTCGCGGGCGAGCGCCGTTACGGCCAGCGGCCGATAAATGGTGGCGGCCTCCTCGGCGTCGGGGATGGCATGGTCGGCAAGCCGCCCCCGGTGGAACCGGTAGGCGAGTTCGCTGACCTCGGTGTCGAGGGCGGTCCGCACGCCGTGGAGGAGCGAGAGGTAAAACCCGTGATGGTTCTCGAAGAGATAGCTCAGGAGGTATTTGAGCAGTGCGTCGTGGGCCGGGTAGCGGCTTGAAAAGTAGTACTGGCTGTCCACCGTCAGCAGCGGCAGGAAGTCGCTCTCTTCCTGGAAATCGCGTTCCTCCTCGCCGGCGATCTCCACCCGGTCGAGCCATTTCCGGAACAACGCCACCAGAAACTCGAAATCCACCTGATAAAGCCAGGCGAGGAAACGGGCCTCGTTGGCGGCGAGCATCGCCTCGCACCAGGCAAGGGTCTTGCCGGCGAGCAGTTCGTCGCCCTGCCAGCCGTCGATGTCGATCAGATGGGTGAGCTGGCCGGGCCGGGCCATGGCCAGCAGCGGCGCGGCGGCGCCGGGGTCGAGTTCCTTGACGAAGAGACAGAAATCAGGCTCGGGCAGCGCCGCCACCACGGCCTCGGCGTCCGCCCGCTCCAGGAGGATAGCGAGCCGCCGGGCAGCGGGCAGGGACATGAGCCGGCCGGCCAGGGCGGCAGGAGGCAGGGTCTGGAGGAGCTTCTCCTCCATGGGCAGGATCTTGGCCATTGGGTACCACGCGGGGGTTGAGGGGGAATCGGCAAGGAGGACAACGCGGCAGAGCCAAACCATAAGTCTGATTGCCGGAAATGTCAAAGGATGACCGTGGCGGAACGGCCAGAGGGGAAAACCGGATCCCATGCCTCGCCGGTTGTCTACCCGGCGGGCGGGTCATCGACGGCGGCGACGGCCACCTCGGGCATGGCCGCCCGCAGGATCTCCAGGGCGGCCGGGTAGTCGAATCGCTCGATCCGCTCGCCGAGGGCGTCCGCCATCTGGTCGCCGAGGGTGAGGCGCAGCACCGCAGCCTGCTTCAGCGCCAGCTGGTTCGCCTCCACGTCGTGCTGGAGGAGCAGTGCCGCCAGTCGCCGGATAAGCCCCTCCGCCTCGCCCAGGTCGATGGCATCGCCCGGCGCCGAAGGCCGCCCCTCCGCGGGCAGGGATCGGATCGACTCGATGGCTACCTGCTGTTCGCCGGTGAGAGCGGCGATAAGCCGTTCGAGTTCCGCCACCGGCTGCCGCCGACGGATGGCGGCTTCCAGAGCCGCGGCCGCCGTCTGAACGGCCGTTGCTCCCAGAGTGGCGGCAACGCCCTTCAAGGTATGGGCAAGGCGGAGGGCCTCGTCGTCGGCACCGCTGGCCATCTGCAGGCGCAGACGGGCCGGGTCGTCGGCATGGCACGCCGCGAAACGGTGCAGCAGCCGCAGGTAGGCCGGCCAGTCACCCTCCAGCCGGGCGAGCCCCTGCTTGATGTCGAGGCCAGGGAGTCGGGTGGGATGGCACCCCTGCCCGGCCGCCTCGCCGGCCACTCGGCAGGACGTCGACGACAGCCACCGTTGCAGGGTGGCGTAAAGGGTAGCGGGCTTCACGGGCTTGCCGATGTGATCGTTCATGCCGGCCGCAAGGCACCGCTGCCGGTCCTCCTCAAAGGCATTGGCGGTCATGGCCAGGATGGGGATGTCAGCACCGCCGGGCAGTGCGCGGATGGCACGGGTGGCCGACAGGCCGTCCATCTCGGGCATCTGCATGTCCATCAGGATGAGATCGTAGGGAGTGACGCGGACCTTGTCCACGGCGACCCGGCCGTTTTCCGCCACATCGACGCCCAACCCGACCCGGCGGAGAAGTCCGGCGGCCACATCCTGGCTGACGGGGTTGTCCTCGGCCACCAGGATCCGAACCCCTGCGGGATACGCCACCAGCGCCCGGCCGCTGGCCCGTGACGTCTCTCGCCCCACGGCCGACTCGGGCGCCAAGGCGGCGCGCAGGCCGGTCAACAGCCCCGACGGCGTAACCGGCTTGGCCAGTAGCCCACTGAAGCCCTCACGCCGCAACGCATCCCGCAGGCCGGGTTGGTCGTAGGCCGTTGCCAGCAGATGGACGGGCCGCCGGGGCAATGGCAGCGCCTGCAGCCGCTGCGCCGTCGCCACGCCGTCGTGCCCGGCCTGCGGCCAGCCGAGCACCACCACGGCATAGGGATCCCCGGCGGCGGCCGATACCGCCGCGGCCAACGCCGCCGCACCGGTGGCGACCCCGGTCGCCCGCAACCCCACGCCGCGCAGCATGCCACACAACGCCTCGCGGCTCTCGGCCTGCTCTTCGGCCACCAGTGCCCGCTGCCCGGCAAGCGGCAGGACGTCATCCGCCGCCGTCCTCTTGCCCCTGGCCAGATGCGCGGAAAACCAAAAGGTGCTGCCCACGCCGACCTGGCTCTCAACTCCAACCTCACCGCCCATCAGGCGGGCCAAATGGCGGTTGATAGCCAGTCCGAGGCCGGTGCCGCCGTACTGACGGGTAGTGGAGCCGTCGGCCTGTTCGAAGGGTTCAAAGAGGCGGGCGAGATGCTCGGCCGCGATACCGATGCCGGTGTCGCGCACCTCGAAGCGCAGCAACATCCCGCGCTCGTCCTCCCGCTCCAGCCGCGTCCCGAGGACCACCGTTCCCTGGGGGGTAAACTTCACCGCATTGCCCAGATAGTTGAGGATGGCCTGGGAGATCCGGGTCGCGTCGCCACGCAGCGTCGTCCCCGCCTCTAACGCCGGATCGACCGCCACCACCAGCTCCAGCCCTTTGCGCCGTGCCTTTTCGAGAACCAGGCCACAGGCGTCGGCGAGCATCTCGTCCAGGTTGAAGTCCGCCTCCGCCAGCGTAAGCTTGCCGGCCTCGATCTTGGAGAAGTCGAGGATGTCGTTGATCACCGCCAGCAGGTGACGGGAGGCCGCGTCGATCTTGCGCAGCTTCTCCTGGTGCTCCGGCATCAGGTTTTCCTGGCGCAGCAGATAGGTCAGGCCGACGATGGCGTTCATGGGGGTACGGATCTCATGACTCATATTGGCCAGGAAGGCGCTCTTGGCCCGGTTGGCCGCCTCGGCCTGCTCCTTGGCCACCGCCAGTTCGGCGGTGCGTTCGGCCACCAGTTCCACCAGGTGGTGCCGGTGGCGATCCAGCTCCGCCCCGAGTCGCTTCTTTTCGGTGATGTCCTCCTTTACCGCCACGTAGTGGGTGATCCCCCCGTCGGCCTGGCGAATGGGGGAGACGATGGAAAACTCGATGTAGATCTCGCCGTTCTTGCGCCGGTTGACGAACTCGCCGTGCCAGGAACGGCCGTGGGTAAGCGCCTGCCAGAGCGCGTCGTAAGTGGCCGCCGGGGTCTGCCCCGACTGCAGCAGACGCGGGTTGCGACCGATCACCTCCTGCCGCGAGTAACCGCTGGTTTGCGCAAAGGCGTCGTTGACGTATTCGATGCGCCCCGCCAGATCGGTGATCACGATACTCTCGGGGCTCTGTTCCACGGCGAGCGAGAGCTTGCGCAGCTGTGCCTCGGCCACCTCCTGTTCGGTGATGTCCCGGACCGTGGCCTGCAGGAAAGGCTGGCCGGCCAACTCGACGCGGGTGAGCAGCACCGTGGCGGTAAACTCCTCGCCATCGAGGCGTCGGTGGCGCCAACGGAAAAACCGCGACCCCTCGCGCATGGCCGTGGCGATGATCTCCCGCGCCTTATCCACCGACCGGCTGCCGTCGGGTTGGAACTCGGGCGAAAACTCCCACGGCCCCCGTGAGGTGAAATCAGCCTCGTCCCGGGCCCGGAACATCTCCAGGGTGGCGGGATTGCCGCTGGTAAACCTCCACTCCGGCGGGGCCAGGGTCATGAAGGCGTCGCGGGAGCCCTCAAAGAGAAGGCGGTACTTCTTTTCACTCTCGCCCAATGCCGCATTGGCCGCCTCGGCGCGCTCCCTGGCCTGACGCTGATCCACCAGGGCCGCCGCCTGAGCGGCATGCAGCTCCTCCTCGGCCCGCTTGTGTTCCGTCACGTCCCAGGCAATGATCAGCACCGCCGGCGCCTCGCCGCCGCCAGCCGGCAGGCGCGCGATCTGCTGGTCCCAGACCGCGTCGGGGTTTCCCGGCACCGGCATCGGATAACCGTGGTCGATCCTGGGCACGCCGGTTGCCATGACCTCCAGCAGGGGGGCGAGGCCCCCGGCGGCAACGGCATCGGGAAAGACCTCTTCGTAGGTGCGGCCCACCATCTCCGTATCGGCGCGCAACGCCTGGTAGGCCGGGTTGACCAAGGTGTAACGGAGTTCGCGCCCCTCCAAAACCGCGATGGTGGCCTCGGCATGATTGAGCAGGGTTTCTAGGAACCGCCGCTGCCGGGACTGGCGCGCTTCACTCTCCCACAGCTCGGCCATGAGTTCAAGCGCCTCCGACTTCGCCTCCTCAAGGGCAAGCCGCTGTCGCGCCCCGATCCACAGATAGAACACCAGGAGCGAGGTGATTATCAGACCGGCGATGAGGGCCAGCCAGGGCTCGTGAATGGGATGGGTGTCCACGAACAGCCGTCCCGGGACGACCAACATCGACCAGCGACGGCCGGGAACGGCGAGTCCGATACGGCGGTGGAGCCCAGCCCGGGCCCGGGACTCCACCTCGGGCAGGATGTCACTCGTCCCCGGAGCACCGGAGGGCCGAAAATAGAGCAACCGGTCCCTGGCCGGGGCCGTATCGTCGGTGAGCAAGAGATCCAGGCCGGGGTGGGAGGTTCCCGCCAGTGCCCTGTCCACCAGATCACCGGCCCGGAAGACGCCGATGACAAAACCCCGCAGGGCGGCCCGCCGCTGGGCCTGGTTTGCCAGCCGTCCCCCATGGCGGTATAGTGGATGGACAATGATCAGTCCGTGCTGATCGCCGGTTTCCTGGACCAGGGTGAGGCGACCGGTGGTCATCATGGTGCCGGAGTCACGTGCCGCTTCCAGGGCCTGACGGCGGATGGCGCTGGAGCCGAGATCAAAGCCCATTGCCGCCTCGTTGCCGGTCAGGGGCTCAAGATAGTAGATCGGGAAGTAGTCGGTCCGCCGGGCCGCCGCCACCATCACCCCCTGCCGCTGCCGCTCGGTAATCCGGAACCCCGCCACGCCTTCGGCCCGCGCCGCCTGCTCGTAGTCGCGACGCTCGCGGTCGGTCACCAGCGGAATCCACGCCAGGGCCCGAATATCGGGATGGCGGCGGAGAATATCCGCCGTGAAATTCCGGAACTCGTCCCGTTCCACCCTGGTCGAACTGTCGAAGAGGCCGCTGACCGCCGCCAACACCTCAAGGTCGCTGTCGATGGCCTTCTGCACGATGACGACGTCGCTACCGGCGTCCTGCATGAACTCCCGGTCGATCTGCCCCCGTTCAAATCGGAAGAGAAAAAAGAACAGCAAAAGGGTGACGAGCCCTCCACCCACTGCTACGGCCGCCAAGGGAAGCAGCCGCACGCCATTCCTTATCGCCAGCCCACCGGACGCCTTGGCGTCCCGCCGACGCGACAGGGGAAAGCGGCTCATGGCGCACCCTCCCCCTTGGTGGATGGTCCGTGCGTGCCGCATCGCCCCTGGCGGAAACACACGGTGTGGTGGTCAGGTAAAATTGCCACGGAAAGCCCAGGTCGCTCCGGGGAAGCGATCCGGTGCGCCGGTACCGCCCGCCGCCCGGTGACGGAAGAAGGTGGGTGATGGCAAGGGGTGACGAGAACAGCACGCTCCCTGCCCGCGCCAGGAAACGGAAATTCCTCCGCAAAACCTGACAAACTATTTTACACAAAATATCCTGCCGATCAAACAATCCTGACCTTCCCTCACCGCTTCCCGGCGAAAGCCACCCGGCACCGCCGCGCGGCGCGGGCAGCTGGCCGATGGGGCATTGAAAGACGGCAGAGGGGGAACAGGAGAGGGGAAAAACAGCCGCCGCGGGCAGGTTCCGGCCGGACCCGCCCGCGGCGCCAGGGGAGAGATGGCGACGGCTCAGGCGTCGACAAAGAGCGGCAGGTGCTTGGCCGCCATCTTGAAGAGAAAAATGCCGAAGGAGACGATCCCCAGGGTGACGAGGAACTCCGCCCCGGAGGGGAAGTAGTCGGCGCCCCGCTGCACGGCGTTGTACCGCTGCATGCTGAAAATGCAGACGTTCATCCGGTTGATGAGCACGCCGGTAATCACCAGCAGGTTCACCGCAAAGAGGCCGCTGACACTGGTGCGGCTCCGCTTGCGGACCAGGATGAGAAGCGGGATGATCACCCCCACCGCCATCTCGAGCAGGTACATGTTCCCCTCGACACTGCCGTCGAAGGCGGCGCCTACCCCGGCGTTCGCCACCAGGAAGTAGAGTTTGAACACCAGATAGACGGCGAGGGTGATGAGCAGCCCCCGGCCCAGGCCGAAGAAGACCTCGTCGTCCACCTTGTGCTTGAATGCCTTGGCGCTCAGCATCGCCTCGGTGCTCACCATGGCGAGCCCCATGGCAATGGCCGAGATCAGGAAGAGGTAGGGCAGGAAGCGCGAGAACCAGAGCGGCGACATCTTGGACGGCGCGATGAGGAAGACCGCCCCCAGGGAGGACTGGTGCAGGGTGGAGAGCATCACCCCGAAGATCACCGCTCCCACCATGATGCCGCCCACCGCCTTGCGCGCCTTGTGCCACTGGAGACGCTCCAGGAGCATGGGGCTCGACTCGATGGCCAGCGTGGTGGTGTAGAGGATGACGTGGATGGCCACCACCCACATCACCGAATGCCACTGCCACATGATGGCCGGGTGCCAGAGCCGCCAGGGGTGGCCGATGTCAAGGAAGAGAGCGATGATCGCCATCAGGTAGCCAAGAAAGGCGGTGAGCACCGCCGGCCGGCCGATGGGCCGGTACCGCTTCCAGTTGAAGATGTAAACGGCGGCGGCGATGATGAAGCCGCCGCCGGCCATGGCAACGCCGCCCAGCACGTCGAAGCCCAGCCAGAACCCCCAGGGGTAGGCGTCGTTCAGGTGGGTGGCGGCCCCCAGCCCTTGCTGCATCCGGTAGAAGGCGGCGGCCCCGCCGAGGATGACAAAGAGGACCAGGCCAATGGTGTGCGGGGTCCAGGTCTTGATCTCATGATCGGATGACATCGCTTCCTCCTTGCAGTTAACCCATACGTAACCCTGCTCTCAGGCCGGCTCCTTGCCGACCGGTGAGCCGGAGGCATTGTTCTGCACATAGGCCCAGGGGGTGGCGGCGGGAAGCGGCTCGGTCTCCGAACCGGTCCGCGGCCGGGCGTCGACGCCGAGGCCCCGCAACTCCTCCACCACCGCGGCGAGGAGCTTTTCAAAGCTCGCCGCCACCGGCGGGGAGAGCGCGAATCCGGGCTCCAGCGACTGCGGCTCGACGCCAAAGAGCACCAGACGATCGGGCAGCTCGTCGGTGAGCATGGCCGCGGCGAGCAGATCGGAGAGCCCCAGTTGGTGGGGCGAGATCCGGTTACGGAAAGCGGCCGGCACATCGGCGCCCTCCACCCGACCAATGGCGCCGGGAGGAGCGTCGAAGCGCATGGCATCGATGATCAGCACCACGTCGCGGTTGCGGATGTAGGCGAGCAGCTCCATGCCGGCGGTGCCGCCGTCGAGCAGTTCCACCGCCGGGGCAAAGACGTACCGCCGCCCCAGTTCCTCCACCGCCTTGACCCCGACGCTCTCGTCACCGAGCAGGGCGTTGCCGATTCCCAGTACCAGTATATCCACGCTTGGGCTTCCTCGTTATGTTTGCTCGCTCATCGGCCCTGCCTTTCCAGTAAGCCGAAAACCACCATAAACCACCGAGCTTGAGCCGTTCAGATGTGCCCCAGATTCGGGCAAGCAGGCCTGCGAGTCAGGTATGCGAACGGAGTGAGCCTCCGATAGCAGCGCTCTATGAGCAGGCCTGATCGGTCGAAGATGGGGTGCAGCGGGGCGGCTCCTCCTACAGTACTCGGACGTTGACGATCTCCCTGTTGTTCCTGTCCACCATGTGGACGGCGCAGGCGAGACAGGGGTCAAAGGAGTGGATGGTGCGGAGTACCTCCAGGGGGCGGGCCGGGTCGGCAACCGGGTTGCCCAGCAGCGAAGCCTCGTAAGGCCCGAGGGCGTCCTTGCCGTTACGCGGTCCGGCGTTCCAGGTGGAGGGGACCACGGCCTGGTAGTTCTTGATCTTGCCATTCTCGATGATCACCCAATGGGAGAGGGTGCCCCGCGGCGCCTCGTGGTAACCGAAGCCCTGCTGCACGCCGTTGTGGAAGACGGGCTGGTTGAAGGTGGCCATGTCGCCGCGGGCGATGTTGTTGACCAGGGCGGTCCACTGCTCGGCCAAGGTGTCGTTGAGCACCGCGCAGCGGATGACCCGGGCCGCTATCCGGCCGATGGTGGAGTGGAGCGCCTCCACCCCCACCTTGGCCCCCGCCAGGGAACTCACCGTATCCAGCACCTGGGTGGCGTACCTCTTGGTGGGCTCGTGGCCAGCGGCGAACATGCAGAGCACGTTGGCGAGCGGGCCCACCTGGGCCGGCTCGCCCTGGAAGCTCGGCGACTTGACCCAGGAGTACTTGCCGTTGTCCTCGAAGTCGGTGTATTTGGGTACCGTTTCACCCTCGTAGGGATGACGGGTCCAGTCTCCGTCGTACCAGGAATGCTTGATGGACTCCTGGACGTTGTCCGCGAAGAACTTGTCCTTGAAGCTGCTGATGGCGGTAAACTTGCCGATATCGCCCTTGGGGATGTAGCCGCCGGGCAGAGTGAAGCTGGCGCCCTTGGTATCCATGGGCATATCCGGCACCGACAGGTAGTTGGTGACCCCGGCGCCGTACTTGGTCCAGCCGGCGTAATGAGCGCCCACCGCTGCCACGTCCACCAGCATCGCCTGCTTGATGAAGTCGTTGACCTCGTCTATGAGGGTCTTGACATAGTAAAGCCGCTCCATGTTGAGGGTGGCGGGACTGTCGAGATTGATGGCGTTGGCCACCCCGCCCACGGCCAGGTTCTGGATGTGGGGAGTCTTGCTGCCCAGGATGGCGACCACCTTGTTGATGGTCCGTTGATACTCCAGGGCCTGCAGGTAGTGGGTGGCGGCGAGCAGGTTAACCTCGGGGGGGAGCTGCATGGCCGGATGCCCCCAGTAGCCGCTGCCGTAGATACCGAGCTGGCCGGAATCCACCAGGGCCTGGAGCCGCGCCTGGGCGCCTTTGATTTCCTCGTAGGAGTTGCGCTTCCAGGGGGAGAGCTTTTGCCCCAGCTTGGCCGAGGCATTGGCATCGGCCTTGAGCGCCGAAACGATGTCTACCCAGTCCAGGGCGCAGAGATGGTAGAAGTGGACGATGTGGTCGTGGACACCGTGGGCGCCCATGATGAGGTTGCGGATGTACTGGGCGTTCAGGGGCACTTCCAGCCCCAGGGCGTTCTCCACCGCCCGCACCGAGGTGATGGCGTGGACCGTGGTGCAGACGCCGCAGAATCGCTGGGTGATGACCCAGGCATCCCGGGGATCGCGGCCCTTGAGGATCAGTTCGAACCCGCGCCACATCTGGCCGGAGGACCAGGCATTGGTCACCTTGCCGCCATCTATCTCGCAATCGATGCGCAGATGCCCTTCGATCCTGGTGATCGGGTCAATTACAATTCGTTTCGCCATGTATTCTTTCCTCCCGAAATTCTTGATGCCGAGTGGATAATAGCACTCCTAACCGACGAGGCCGCCGGCCGTCACCGGTCGTCGCCCTTGTTCCGGGTCAGCCGCTGCACCACGGTGCCGGCGGCGAGCAGGGCCGCGATGAGGATCGGCACCTTGACGATGTACTCCCAGGTGAGGTCGGGATAGCGCTGGTCGGTGATGCGCGGATTGAAGCCGAGCTTGTCGAAGGGCACCCCGGCCAGCAGCATGCACTGGGTACCGCCCGCCTCGGTGAGCCCGTAGGTGTGCTGGTAGTAGTTGGCCACCTTCTTGGGCATGCTCCGGCCGGAACCGATCCGGTTGAGCGGATAGTCGTAAGAGGAGCCGGCAGGAAGGGCGAGCCTCCGGGCCGCCTCGGCCCGGAGGTCGACGACCTTGCCGAAGAGCGACGCCCCCGTGGGGCAGAACTCGCAGCAGGCCGAGTAGCCGCCCTCGGCAACGCGGTGCCGGCAGAGCTGGCACTTGACGAGCTTGGGCGAGGCATTGCGCCACTCAAAGCGAGGCACGCCGAAGGGGCAGGCCAGCTCGCAGTACCGGCAGCCGATGCACTTGTCCGCCTCATAGGCGACGATGCCGCTCCCGGGCAGCTTGTGGAAAGCGCCCACCGGACAAACCGAGGCACAGGCCGGATCGACACAGTGCAGGCAGTGCTGCTGGACGAAGGAGTAGCCGTTTTCCACCTGATCCTTGTTGACCCCGGTGCCGCTCCGGTAGACCTTGATGATGTTCAGGGTCTTGGCGGAGAGATCGGTGGGGGCGTCGTAGATTCTGGCGGAACTCTGATATTCATAAGGGATGCTGCCGTTATCCTGGCGGAGGGCGCCACCCGGCATGCTGTTGTACTTCT
Organism: Desulfobulbaceae bacterium UBA5121; assembly: GCA_002414225.1. Lineage (GTDB taxonomy): Bacteria > Desulfobacterota > Desulfobulbia > Desulfobulbales > UBA5123 > UBA5123. The sequence goes on from DHYV01000039.1 coordinate 87,703, forward strand.
TGCAGTTCACCATGCAGGACTTGCAGCCGATGCAGAGGGTGGCGTCGTAAAGAATACCCACCGCCTCCGGAGGCAGCGACTTGGGCGGAGAGGCGAGGCCCGGCGAGACATCGGCAGCCAGGAGCAGGCCGCTCCCCGCGGTCACTTTCAGGAAATCGCGCCTGTTGATAGCCATGATCAGCTCTCCTCGTTGCCGGATCCGCACTTTTTGCCCAGGCTCGCCGCGGCGGCCACCACCCCGGCCCCCACGGCGACGCCGGCCACGGCCGCGGCCAGGGTCGAGGCCCCCTTGCCTTCCTGCGGCTGGGCCGCGGCAAACTGGATGGGCGGGGTGATGTAAAGGGGCTTGGCCGGCGAATGGATGGGAGTGACAAAGCCGACCCCCTGCTCGGAGCAGCCGAAACAGGGATGGCCGGTGCCCACCGGCCAGGCGCCGGCGCCCACGTCACCGAAGAGGAGGGTAGGACAGTTATTGAAGGTTTCCGGCCCCTTGCAGCCCAGCTTGTAGAGACACCAGCCCTGGCGGTGGCCGGCGTCGCCAAACACCTCGGCAAAACGGCCGGCGTCGAAGTGGGGCCGGCGCTCGCAGTTCTCGTGGATGAGCCGGCCGTAGGCGAACTTGGGACGCATCTTGTCGTCCAGTTCCGGCAGTTTCTTCAAGGTGAGGAAGTAGAGGACCGTGGAGAGGAAGTTGTAGGGATTGGGCGGACAGCCAGGAATGTTGACCACCGGAATACCGGTGCCGGCCAGGATCTCGTGGGCCGGAGTGGCGCCGGTGGGATTGGGCGGAGTGGCCGGCACGCCACCCCAGGAGGCGCAGGAGCCGATGGCGATCACCGCCGCCGCCTTGGGCGCTGTTTCCTTAAGGATATCGAGCACCGGTCGGCCAGCCACCTTGCAGTAGATACCGCCGTCCTTGACCGGGATCGATCCCTCCACCACCAGGATGAACTTGCCCTTGTTCTCCTCGATGGACTTTTCCCGGTACTCCTCGGCTTGTTGGCCGGCGCCGGTGTTGAGCGTCTCGGAGTAGTCGAGCGAGATCAGGTCGAGGATGAGCGACTCCACCGTGGGATGGGTGGCCCGCAGCAGGGTTTCGGTACAGCCGGTGCACTCCTGGCCGGAAAGCCAGATCACCGGCGGCCGCTTGGCCGCCGCGGTCGCAGCCTCGGCAAGCCGCGGGCCGAAACTTGCCGGCAGCCCCATGTAGACGGCCGCCGCGGTGCAGACCTTCAGGAAGTCCCGCCGGGATATCCCCCCACGCCGTTTGCCACTGTCCGACTCTCTGCCGCGCATACACTCCCCCTTGTGCTTGAGGGGTGCCCCGAAAGCCAAATTTTCCCCGACACCCCGAGTGGTTTCCGGAACCGCGCACGCCCCAACATCTGCCTGGGGCGTGCGCGGCCTCGCAGAAATTGTGCCCCATAACCGAGCAAAACACGTAACGATTTTTATTCGTGCCAGTTGCACGAATAAAATTGATCGGATTTACCAACAGTTGTCGCAATATCTTACAAACGCTATTTCAGCCCCTTGCCCGCTGTCAACAAAAAACTGGAGTATTTTCATCGGTTGCCTGCCGCCGCCCTCCCCTGGCCGTGTCGGCTGGCGCGGCCACGGCCGTTAGCGAGCCGGCAGGGTCGGCGCCGGCTCATCGAGGAAGAGCGCGTCGTTCTGGCACCGATACCCCCTCTGATGGATCCAGGGGCGGCGGTAATGCCGCGGAAAAAGTAGAGTTTCAGAGAAGCGCGAGGGACGCCGTAGCGGCGCGAACGCGCCAGGAGATGGGATGAAGGGCCGGAAAAATTTGCTTCCGCCCGGCAAATTTTTCGCCGACCGTGGTTGCTGCGGCATGTATAATAGCATCTGGATGTTTTAAACCATTACTTATGGTCACGAAGCGCGAAGCAGGGGAGGTCACTTCATGCAAACCAGTAAGGTCGATTACGCCAGTGCGCAGATCCAACAGACCAACGCCTCCTCCCAAAGCCGGCAGAACACCGCCAAAACCGACCAACTCGCCAGCGAGGGCGCGTCCCGGGGATTGCAGGATCGGGTGACTCTTTCCGCCTCAGCCCAAAAACTGGCCGCGTCACGCGGCCGTGAGGCAACTCCGGCGTCCGGCGCCGCAGACAGGCTCGACAATGCCTCGTCCAATCTCCAGGCCCAGGCCGACAAACTCGCGGCAAAGGCCGCCGACAAGGGTCTTTCCGACGCGGAAAAATCCAAAGTCAACGCCGACCTGAAGGCCGTCAACGGCGCCCTCAAGGATATGGGGGCAACGAAAGGAGAGACGGATAGAGGCGGCAACAACGCCACCGCCACGGGCACGCAGGCGGCCTCAACCGCCGGCGCGGCCACCGAGGCAACCACGGAAAAAACCGTACTCCGCTCCAGGAAGTACGGCATCGAGCTCACCCCCAGGGAAGACAACAGCGCCAAGACCGCCCAGAAGACCGCCACGGACGGCAACGCCGCCACCGAGGCCGCCACAAAAACCCAGACGCAGCCAGCACAGGGCCAAGCCGCCACCGGCACGACCAGCGGCGCGGCAACCGCACCACGGTCCGAGGCCACGGCCAGGGACAGAAGCACCTCAGCCTCCGAGACGATGAATCGCCGCAACGAGTCGGCCCGCGCTGCCGTAAACGCGCTGGTGAGCAACTATGGAAGCGGCACCGGCAGGCTCGGCGACGTCCTCAACGTGAGCGGCTGATTCCGCGAAAACCGGCTCGCCGCCCTTGGCCCGGCTGACACCCGCTTGGGCGGGGCAGCCCCCCAGGTACCCCTTACGCCTTCTTGACGAACTCCGACTTCAGCTTCATGGCGCCGATTCCGTCGATCCTGCAGTCGATGTCGTGATCGCCGTCGACCAGGCGGATATTCCGCACCTTGGTGCCGACCTTCACCACCGAAGACGACCCCTTCACCTTGAGATCCTTGATCACCGTCACGGTGTCGCCGTCGCTGAGGACGTTGCCGTTGGCATCGCGGACAACCGTTTCCTCCACGGCAGTCGCCGCCTGCCCATCCTTGGACCACTCATGGGCGCATTCCGGACATATATAGAGGTTACCGTCCTCATAGGTGTATTCGGACCGGCACTTGGGGCAGGCGGGGAATTCGCTCATCATCATTCTCGCTAGGGATTATGGGTTGGCAATGCTTGGAGTTTGGGGCCGCAAAAACTCCTAAGCCCATCCGAGGGAAGGCGTCAGCCGTTCCTGACCGGATTCTTCCGGTAGGCGGGACTGGGGGCGCCGTTGATATAGATGCCTTCGAGATAACCGAGTTTCCGGGGCAGCTGGTGCACCGCGCCCCTGGTAACCAGGAAGGTCGCCGGCCGGCCCACGGCAAGCGGCCCCAGCGCCGCCATGCCGAAAAAAGCCGCACCGGTGGTCGAAGCGCAGCGGATGGCCTCCACCAGGGGAAAACCCGCCTTGATGAAGAGCTTCATCTCTTCGACCACGGCCTCGCCGTGGAGGATGCCCTCACTGCCGGCGCCGGTGCCAATGGCCGTGGCCACCCCGAACTCTTTGGCCAGCCGCAGCTGGCCGAGCTGGCCGGCAAGCGTCTTCTTCCAGAACGCCTCGGCTCCGGGCAGGGGCTTGCCGGGCGCCAGGTAGCGCTGGGAAAACCGGCAGCAGACGCTGCCGCCGCCACCCGCCCCGTCCACGCCGTTCTTGGCCCGCAGCACCCCGGGAATCCACAGCACGCCCCGCGCCGCCATCTCGCGGAGGTTCTCCTCCCCCATGGCGTAACCCTGTTCAATGGCGTCACAGCCAGCGGCAAGGGCCACCGCCACCTGGGAGCCACCGTTGGCCACCACCACCGCCTTCCGGTCACCCCGGCCCGCCAGGATACGCCGCAGCCCTTCGGCGGTGAGCCGTGGTGCATCGGCATCCTCTTCTTCAATGCTGCCGGTCAATTCGATCCTGAGAAAATCAACCCCTGCGGCACGGACGGCGACAAGCCCCCCCTTCCCGCCCCCGGCCGCGAACTCGGCCGGATCATCAGTGGCAGCGACACCCAGCACGCCGTGGGCATGGCAATAGCTGCCGTGCCGGGCCACCAGGGCCGCCTTCTCCTCCGGCCCGGCCGCAGCCCGAGCACACCGCACCCGATCGTCCACCGAGCCCGACCGCGTCAGATCCACGCTGCAGTCGACCAGGGCCGGCAGCACGGTGCCGTGCGAGAGGTCATCGACCGCCGCCCCGCCAGGGAGGTCCGCAGCCGGACCGATGCCGGTGATCGCGGCGTCCGTCACGGTCAGCAGGACATCCTTGCGCACCGGGCCACCAGTGCCGTCAATAAAACTTCCCGCTACTATGAAGCGTGTTTCGCGCATGGATCGTTCAATTTCCACTGTACGAAGACATCAAGGGAGACGGCTCATTACCAGCGCCACGGCGAGCCAGCCGGCCGCCTCGCCCAGCTCGCAGGCAGCACCGAGCACGTCACCGGTGATGCCGCCGAGCGCCCGATTACACTTGCCGCGCAACCAGAGCGCGGGGAGCTGGGCGGCGAGAATGGCGGCGCCTGCGGGCAACGGCGCCAAGAAGAGCAGGGGCAGGAGAAAGAGCGCCCCGAGGAAGAGATGGCTGCCCCGCACCCGGCCGACAAAGGCATGGCCGGTACCGGCCGCGCGCGGGTAGTTGGCCCTATAGGCGAGAGCGGCCATGGCCCAGCGGGCCGCCATGGGTGCAGCGAGCAGCCCGGCAAAGGGGGCGCGGGCCAGGGCCGGCCAGCCACAGATGGCGGTGAGGAGGGCATGCGCGCAGATGGCGGCAAGGGCCGCCACCTTGAAGAGGAGCAGAAGGGCAAGCCCCACGACGCCAAAGGCGCCGGTGGCCGAATCCTTCATGATCGCCAGCCGCCGCTCGGGCTCGAAGGAACCGCCCAGGCCGTCGCAGAGATCGGCCAGGCCGTCGAGATGGAGCGCCCGGGTGGCCCAGGCCCCAAAAGCCACCACGGCCACCGCGGCAAGGAGCGGGGTCGCCCCCAGGCCGAGCAGCGCCCAGGCGAGCACCACCTGCCCCCCGGCCAGCAGCCAGCCGGCCAGGGGAAAGAAGGCACTGCTCGCCGCCAGCCGCGCCGGCGGCAGATCCGCCGGCAGCCGCACCGGCAACCGGGTGAGGAAGGCAAGAGCAACACGAAGGGCAGTCAAACCATCTCCCTCTTTAACCGTTTCTCTGCACGGCCTGCCAAGCACTTACAGGGTGCCGGAGATGCGAGGCATCGGTCTGTTCGCAGATAAGCGACCGAAGGGATACTTCGATACTTTTGGTATGCGAACAGGCCGATAACGAAGCAGATTCGGTGCCATGCAAGTGCGTCTTATAACTCTTCGCTGACTCCTGCTTCTCCAAAGGTCGCCATCTCGTTCATGATCTTCAAGCCTGCCTCCACCAGATTCATGGAGAGCGCAGCCCCTGTGCCCTCGCCGAGTCGGAGATCGAGGTTCAAGAGCGGGGCGAGCCCCATGGACTCGAAGAAAATGCGGTGGCCCTGCTCGGCGGACATGTGGCTGAAGAAGCAGTACTCCTTGACCGCTTCGCAGAGCCGGATGGCCACCAGGGCGCCAGCGGTGGAGATGAATCCGTCCACCACCACCGGGATACGGCTGCGCGCCGCCTCGAGCACCACGCCGCAGATGGCGGCGATCTCGAAGCCACCCACCGCGGCCAGAGTCGCGAGCGGATCGGTGAGCCGCTCGCGGTTGACGGCGAGCGACCGCTCGATCACCTCGATCTTGTGCGCCAGGGCCGCGTCGTCGATACCGGTGCCGCGGCCGGTGACATCGGCAACCGGGGCGGGCAGCAGCGCGGCGTAGAGGGCGGCGGAGGGGGTGGTGTTGCCGATCCCCATGTCACCGGTGCCGAGGATCTCGGCACCGTCGTTGATGGCGTCCCGTGCTACTTCCATGCCCACGCCGATGGCGGCGAGGGCCTCCTCGACGCGCATCGCCGGGCCCACTGCCATGTTGTCCGTGCCGCGGCGGACGTTGCGCTCGATGAGCCCCACCGCCTCCACCTTGGCGGCAACGCCGACGTCGATTACCCGCACCTCGGCGCCCACATGGTTGGCGAGCACGTTCACCCCGGCGCCGCCGGCCAGGAAATTCAACACCATCTGCGGGGTCACCTCCTGGGGAAAGGCGCTTACCCCCTCGGCCACCACGCCGTGATCGCCGGCAAAGGTGAGGATGGTCTTGCGCTCCACCCGGGCGGCGAGGCTGCCCTTGATGGCGCAGGTGCGGGCGGCGAGCCATTCAAGTTTGCCGAGACTCCCCCGCGGCTTGGTGAGGTTGTCGAGCCGGGCCTGGGCCTGCTGCTCCACTTGGCGGTCAACCGGGGTGATGGCGGCCAGGGCCGCCTTGAGATCGTTCAGGGTGGTCATTGTTACGTCTCCTGTTGGTAAGCTTCCCAGAGCCGATCGACTTCGGCCAGGGAGGCGGTCAAATTGTCCAGGGCATACATCTCCATGGTCACCACCCCGGCAAAGCCGGTGCGGGACAGGGCTTCACCGAGGCAAGCAGAAACCGGTGCCTGCTCTTTTACCACGGCACGATGATCCTTGCCACCACTCACGCCATGATAATGGACATGGCGGGCCAGGGGCAGGTCGCGAGCCAACGCCGCCCGCCAGTCATGGCCATAACGGAGGAGGTGGCCAAGATCAAGGCAGACCCCGAAGCCGTGACCCACCGCAAGCGGCCGCACCACCTCGTAGGGATAGCCGATGTTTTCGATGGCGACGAGCCCCCTTGCCTCGCCCAGGACCGTGGCCAGGGCGGCGAGTGATCGGTCCAGGTTGGCGAGCCAGGCGGATTCGGCAAGGTCGGGCTCGACGGTGAGGTGAAGGTCGAAACACCGCGGGACGAGCGGAGCGAGTTCCGCCATCAGCCGCTCGATTTCATCGATGCCGGCCTGCCGCTCAGACCCGGCCGCCGCCCCCAAACGAATGTCGGTGGGCAGATGGACGGTGTAGGTGAGTGCACCTTCGCAGGCCAGTTCGCCAAGGACCGCAACATCCACATCATGGGGCAACCGCGCCTTGGCCGCACTCTCGAAGAAGAGGAGCTGCACGTCGTCCACCAGCCCCACCAGCTGCCGGACATTGGTGGCGAGGTCGGCCGGGATGACAAAGGAGGTGGCCCCCAGCCGCCAGGGGTATCTCTTTCTCTCCAGCGCCCCGCCCATCAGCCCGGTCCGTTTTCCAGCGCCACCAGCTCCCCCACCCGATCCTGCCAGGCCAGCGAGATGGCCGGCAGCCCCCTGCCCTGCTCACCGCAGGCATCGGGCAGCACCTCGCGTACCGTCTCCCAGACCTGTTCGGGACGGTTGTTGGTTTCGCTGATATGGGCAAGAACCACGTGCTGAAACGCCTCGTGGCGGAGCGCGGCGATAAGCTCCGCCGCCTCGCGGTTGGTGAGATGGCCGACGTTGGAACGCACCCGCTGTTTGAGCGCCTCGGAATAGGGGCCGGTTTTGAGGAGCAGCGGGTCGTGGTTGCTTTCGAGAATCAGGCCGTGGCAGCGGGCCAGGCGATGGCGCATCAGGTGCGAAACCGTGCCGGTATCGGTGCAGTAGCCCAACAGGCAACACCCGTCGTCAAGGATGAAGCCCACCGGCTCGGCGGCGTCGTGGGAGATGGCAAAGGGGTGGATGACGAGATCCTGAAAGGAAAAGGTGGTGCCGGTGGCAAAGGGATGGCAAGCGGCGAGCTTGGCGAGCCCCTTGCCGGCGGCGGCGATGGTGGCCTGGTTGGCAAAAACCGGCAGATTGAAGCGCCGGGAGAGCACCCCCACCCCGCAGACGTGGTCCTGGTGCTCGTGGGTGACCAGGATGGCGGCAAGGGTGGCGGGATCGACCCCGATGGCCGCAAGCCGCGCCTCGATGGCCTTGCCCGAGAGGCCTGCATCGATGAGCAGCCGGGTGGTGCCGGACTCGACGAAGGTGGCGTTGCCTTTGCTGCCGCTGGCCAGAACACAGAAACGCATGGCGATGGGTAGGCTGTGCCCGCCGGGGAGGGGGGCGGTTAGCGGTTGGCGGTTGGCTAAAAGCCAATCGCCAATGGCCGGTCAAATCCCGGTGTGGCCAAAGCCGCCATGGTTACGGGCGGTGACGTCGAGTTCGGCAACCTCGACGAGCTGGGCACGGCAGACCGGCGCCAGGATCATCTGGGCGATGCGGTCGCCCCGGGTGACGGTAAACGGGGCGGCCCCCAGGTTCACCATGCCGATCTTGATCTCGCCGCGGTAGTCGGCATCGATGGTGCCAGGTGTGTTGATCAGGGTGATGCCGTGCTTGATGGCAAGCCCGCTGCGCGGCCGGACCTGGATCTCGTAGCCGGGCGGGATGGCCACCGCGATTCCGGTGGGCAGCAGCGCGATCCCGCCGGGCGCGATGGTGAACGGCTCGGTAACCGCGGCGGCGACGTCCATGCCGGCGGCAAGTTCGGAGTGGTAGGTGGGCAGCGGCAGGTCGCGGTCCCGCTCGGGGTGGAGACGACGGATCTGGACAGGAATCGGTTCCATGGGCATTTGGCACCTCGCATGGCGGCAGACACTGACGCTCACTGATCGAGCAGGCGCCAGTCAATCTGTTTAGGCTTCACCGGCCCCAGGGCCGCGCCGGCCAGGGGGGCGGCAAGCAGCCGGTCGGCAAGCTCGCGGATCTCCTCGCCGGTCACCCGGGTAAACGCCTCGGCCACCTCCTCAAGGGGAACGAAACGGTTGTAGCAGATCTCATTGCGGGCGAGCCGCGTCATCCGCGCCTCCATGTTGTCTGCGGCGAGATAGATGCCGCCGCAGACATACTCCTTGGCGTTGGCGAGTTCTTCGGCCGACACCGCCTCCCGGCGGAAACGGCCGAGTTCGCTCGCCACCAGGCCGAGTACCTGATTGGCGGTGGTGGCCTCGATGCCGAGCGCGATGGTGAGCGAGCCGGCGTCGCAGTAGGCAGAGACATCCGAGGCCACCGAGTAGGCGAGCCCCCGGTTCTCGCGGATCTCCTGGAAGAGCCGCGAACTCATGTTGCCGCCCAGGAGCACGTTGAACAGGTAGAAGATGTAACGGTCCGGCGAGTCCACCGGCACGCCGTAAGTGCCCAGCACCAGATGAAGCTGCTCAAAGGGACGGCGGTAAACCTTGCGGACCGGCGGCACCTGGGAGGGCGCCTGTCGCCCCGGACCGCCCCCGGCCGTAACCGCCAGGCCGGCAAAGGCATCCTGCCAGAGGGCGACAAAGGCGTCGTGCTCCACCGCGCCGGCCGCGGCGATGACGATCCGCTCCGGGGTATAGCATTCCTGCACGTAGCCGCGCAGGGTTGCCGAGTCCATGGCCGTCACCGCCTGCCGGTCGCCCAGCACCGGCAGCCCCAGGGGGTGCCCCCCCCAGAGGTCGGCGACAAAGAGGTCATGGAGGAGTTCGTCCGGGGTGTCTTCCACCATGGCGAACTCCTGAAGGATTACCTGCCGCTCGCGCTCCACCTCCTCGGCGGCAAAGGCCGATTGGAGGAAGAGGTCGCTGAACAGCTCCACCAGCTGCGGCAGGTGGCGGTCGAGCACCGTGGCGTGGAAGCAGGTTGACTCGCGGGTGGTGTAGGCGTTGGCGGTGCCGCCCAGGCCGTCGAGTTCGAGAGCGATCTGCCGGGCGCTCCGCCTGGCCGTGCCCTTAAAAAACATATGCTCCACGAAATGAGCACAGCCCCGGCGGGGACCGTGCTCATCTCTGGAGCCCACGTCTACCCAGATCCCCACCGCGGCGGTGCGGCAATGCGCCACCTCTTCGGTGACGATCCGCACCCCGTTGGCGAGAACTGTCTTTTGGTAGTCCATCAAGAGGAAAGTTCTTCCATGGCGGCCTTGCGGCTCAACCGAATCTTGCCGTTGTTGTCGATGTTGAGAACCTTGACCATGATCTCCTCGCCCTCCTTGACCACGTCGGAAACCTTCTCGACCCGGCGGTTTTCGAGTTCGGAGATGTGGACCAGGCCGTCGGTGCCGGGCAGGATCTCGACAAAGGCGCCGAAATCCATGATCTTGCGGACCGTGCCCTTGTAGATCTTGCCGATCTCGGCTTCCTTGGTGAGTTCGTCGATGCGGGCCACCACCTTGTTGGCCACCTCGCCGGAGGGGGCGAAAATCATCACCTTGCCCGAGTCCTCGACGTCGATCTTGACGTTGAACTCGGCGGTGAGCCCCTTGATCACCTTGCCGCCCGGGCCGATGAGATCGCGGATCTTGTCCGGGTTAATCTGCATGTGGAAGATCTTGGGGGCATGCTCGGGCAGCTCCTTGCGCGCCTCGCTCATGGTTTCGGCCATCTTGCCAAGAATATGGATACGGCCGGCCCGGGCCTGCTCAAGTGCCCGCGCCATGATCTCGCGGGAAACCCCCTCGATCTTGATGTCCATCTGGAGCGCGGTGACGCCTTCGTCGGTCCCGGTGACCTTGAAGTCCATGTCGCCGAGATGGTCCTCGTCGCCAAGGATATCAGAGAGGATAACCACCTCGTCGCCTTCCTTGATGAGCCCCATGGCGACACCGGAAACCGGCTTGCGGAGCGGCACTCCGGCGTCCATCAGGGCAAGCGACCCGCCGCAGACCGTGGCCATGGAAGAGGAGCCGTTGGACTCGAGCACCTCGGAAACCACCCGGATGGTGTAGGGGAAGCTGTCGTCCTTGGGAAGTACGGCACGCAGCGACCGCTCGGCAAGCGCGCCATGGCCGATGTCCCGGCGGCTCGGGCCGCGCATGAAGCGGCACTCGCCAACGCAGTAGGGCGGGAAGTTGTAGTGAAGCATGAAAGACTTGGTGACGTCGCCGTAAAGCGAGTCCATGCGCTGCTCGTCCTGGGTGGAACCCAGGGTGGCGGTGACCATGACCTGGGTCTCGCCGCGGGTGAAGAGCGCCGAGCCGTGGGTCCGGGGCAGGGCCTGGACCTCGCTCGAAATGGGGCGGATCTCGTCAAAACGGCGGCCGTCGATCCGGCACTGCTCCTTGACGATGCGGTCGCGCATCATGCTTTTCTTGAGGTCGTAGAGGTATGCCTTGGCCTCGCCAAGGGCGTCGGCGTACTCCTCGCCGAGCTGGGGCAGCACCGTTTCGATCAGGGCGCGGTAGGCGTCACTGCGCTCCATCTTGTCCACGGTGGTGATCACCCTGCGCATTCCCTCGGTGGCAAGCGCGGCCACCCGGGATTTAAGCGGTTCGTTGACCGGGGCCGGCGCCACCTCGAGCTTGGCGCGGCCCACGGCGGCCCGCAGCTCTTCCTGCAGATCGAGGATGGGCTGCATGCCGGCGTGGCCGAAGTAGATGCCCTCCAGCACCTCTTTTTCAGAGAGCGAATCGCTGCCGCCCTCCACCATCACCACCGCGTTGCGGGAACCGGCCACCACCAGATCGAGGCGGGAATGCTCCATCTCGTCGCGGGTGGGGTTCAGGACGTACTCGCCGTTGATGTAGCCCACCCGCACGCCGGCGATGGGGCCGTGGAAGGGGATGTCGGAGACGGTGAGGGCCGCGGAGGCGCCGATCATGGCCAGCATGTCCGGCTCGTTCTGCTGGTCGGCGGAGAAAATGGTGGCGATGACCTGGGTTTCGTACTGGTAGCCGTCGGCAAACAGCGGCCGCAGGGGCCGGTCGATGAAGCGGGCGGACAGGGTTTCCTTTTCGCTGGGCCGACCGATCTCACGCCGGAAAAAACTGCCCGGAATACGGCCCACCGCGTACATCCGCTCCTGGTACTCCACGGTCAGGGGGAGGAAATCCACATCCGGCCTGGCGTCCTGTGCCCTGGTGGCGGTGACCAGCACCACGGTGCCGCCATAGGTGACCAGCACGGAACCATGGGCCTGCTTGGCGAGACGACCGGTTTCAACGATCAGCTTGCGCCCCCCGATTTCAACTTCTGCTTGCTTAAACATTCACTCTCCTTATGCCACCCCTCGGCAGCCTGCATCCGGCAACGCCCCTTGGCACTGTCGGCAATAGGACGACGCCGCGCGCCTCCCCCCATGGGGAGTCGGCCGCGCCGTCAAAAAAAAATCGCTCCCGCGGCGGCAACGCCCGTCGGGAGAGCGTTCCGGACCGAGCCCGCCCCCCAAAGACGCGGGGGCTCAGTAACCACGGCCCGAGAACGACGAAATTCCCCGGCCCATCCCTCAGGCCCTGACGGGCCGGAGAAGACGCGCACGGGGAATGGCAAAACGCGGAACAGACGGTGCCCGGACTACTTCCGGATGCCCAGGTCCTGGATCAGCTGACGGTACTTGTCAACGTTCTTGTTCTTGAGGTAGTTGAGCAGCGAACGGCGCTGACCGACCAGTTTGAGCAGACCACGGCGGGAATGATGGTCCTTCTTGTGGGTCTTGAAGTGCTCGGTCAGATAGGTAATCCGTTCGCTCAACAGGGCGACCTGAACCTCGGGAGAACCGGTGTCGGTTTCGTGGGTTGCGAACTTTTTAATGATTTCTTGCTTTTGCTCAGCGTGAAGAGTCACAGTTATCCTCCTGCAATAATTTTGCTTGTCCAGGCCGAATAGCGACCTGATTATAAACATTTATTTAAAATTTTCACCAGTCAAAAAAGCGTTGCCTTGATCGCCCGCTGGCAGGCGGGCCAGGGCCTCGTCAACACTCAGGCGGTGCGCGGCGAGAAGCCGCCCCGCCTCTTGGCCATCGGCAAGACGGTCACCGGGCAGCGCATCTTTAACGGAAAACGGCCCGTTTCGCAAGCGTCTTAATGCAACCAAATGCGCCCCGCACCCCAGAGCCGCACCGATATCGGCTGCCAGGGTGCGGATATAGGTGCCCTTGGAGCAGGCGACCCGGATGGTGATCGTCCCGGGCGTCATGGCCAGACATCGCAGGCCGTGGACCACAATGCGCCGGGGCTCCTTAACCACCTCCACCCCCTTGCGGGCGTAATAGTAAAGGGGCTTGCCCTTGTGCTTCAGGGCCGAAAAACGGGGCGGGGTCTGCATCTGCTCACCGACAAAACCGGCAAGGCAGGCATCCACCCCGGCCCGTTCGAGCCGTGGAACCGGCCGCTCGGCCACCACCGCGCCCTCCAGATCCTGGGTGTCGGTTTCCACCCCCAGCCTGAGGGTCGCCTCGTATTCCTTATCACCCGCCATCAGCCGGTCGATGATCCGGGTGGCGGGCCGGCCCGCGCAGAGGATCAACAGCCCCGAGGCAAAGGGATCCAGGGTACCGGCATGGCCCACCTTCTTTATCCCGAGCGCCCGCCGCACCTGCTGTACCAGCCGGAAGGAGGTGGGGCCAACCGGCTTGTCGACCAGGAAAACCCAGGCATCATGGGCTGCCGTCACCGGGGGCGGCGGGATCTCCAACGCGGCCCGGGCCTGAACATGCACGGCACCGTTCATCCGCTAACAACCCACCAGGGCCAGCAGCTCGGGCAGCAACTGCGCCGCGACCGCGGTCGGCGTGGCCGCCGCCCACTTGCAGCCGGCGGCGTTGCGATGGCCGCCGCCGCCGAACCTGGCGGCGAGTTCCGCCACATCGTAGGCCGTGCCTTTGGAGCGCATGCTCACCGAAACCATGCCATCAGGCCCTTCCTTGATGAACACCGCCACCTTCACGGTGCTCAATGACCGGGGGTAGTTGATGAAGGTTTCGGTGTCGGCCATCTCGGTGCCGGTGCGGTTGAGCATCTCCTGGGAGACGGAGATCAGGGCGACCTGATCGTCGCCGTGCAGGGTCAGGGTCGCGAGCACCTCGTTCATCAGCCGCAGCCGGTTCACCGAAAAGTTGTCAAAAAGCTTGCCCGCCACCTCGGAGGGCTTCACCCCCAGGCCCACCAGGGCACCGGCCACCCGGAAGGTTTCGGCGGTGGTGGACGAATACTTGAACGAGCCGGTGTCCGAGACGATGGCGGCGTAGAGGCAGTAGGCCGCCTCGTAGTTCAGCGTGACCCCCAAGGCCATGGCCAGGTCGTAGACCATCTCGCCGGTGGAGGCGCGCTTGGCGTCCACCCAGCGGTGACAGCCGAACTCCTGGTGGCCGGCGTGGTGGTCGATGACCATGAAAGGGGTGGCGGCGAGCAGTGCCTCACGCTTGAGCCCAAGCCGGAAGCAGTCGCCGCAGTCAAGGGCCACCGCACAGTCAAAGTTGCCGGCGGGGGGCAGCTCGGTCCGCAGCCGGTCGCCGCCGGGCAGGAAATCGTAGAGATGGGAGATCTCGCTCTCGGCGTAGAAAAAAACCTCCTTGCCCATGGACTCGAGGATGAAGCCCAGCCCAAGCTGCGAGCCCAGGGCATCGCCGTCGGGGTGAATATGGGTAACCAGCAGGATCCGCTTGGCGCCTTGGAGGGTGGCGACGATTTGGTCAAGGGGATGGCTCATTTTCTCCCTCCTTGATTTCCGCCAGCAGCCGTTCGATGTCGGCGTGCTTTTCCGCGTCGAGATCGCGCTTGAAAACCGGCTCCGGGGCATACCGCAGTTGGAGCTTGGCGGCCAGGCGGCTGCGGACGAACCCCTTGGCCCGTTCCCAGCCGATTTCGGCGTCCTTTTGCTGCCGGGCACCGCCCAACACGGAATAGTAGATCACCGCCTGCCTGAGGTCGGCGGTCATGGAAACCCGGGTTACGGTGACCGGGGCGAGCCGCGGATCCTTGAGGCCGTTCAGAAGCAGCAGGGCCAGCTCCTCGCGCACCATGTCCGCCACCCGGACCGGGCGCCGCTTGGGCCGCTGGCCGAGCCCCAATGGCAGGACTATGTTCTTGGTCTTTTTCACTCGTAAATCCGCTACCTTCAGCCGTCGCGCCTTACAGGGTGCCGGCGACCTCCTTCATGACAAAGATCTCGAAGACGTCGCCAACCTTGATGTCGTTGTAGTTCTCGATGCCCATGCCGCATTCGTAGCCGGACTGGACCTCCTTGACGTCGTCCTTGAACCGCTTCAGGGAGGCAAGCTTGCCGGTGTAGACCACCACGCCGTCGCGGACCACCCGCACCTGGGCGTTGCGCTCCACCTTGCCGTTGGTGACGTAACAGCCGCCGATGGTGCCGACCTTGGGAACGTTGAAGGTGTCGCGCACCTCGACGCTGCCGATGACCTCCTCCTCGAAGGTGGGCTCCAGCATGCCGATCATCGCCTTCTCGATGTCCTCGAGGGCGTGGTAGATGACGTCATAGGTCCGGATGTCCACCTTCTCGTTCTTGGCCAGCTCCTGGACCTTGGTGTTTGGCCGGACGTTGAAGCCGATGACCAGGGCGTCGGAGGCGGCGGCCAGCAGGATATCCGACTCGATGACCGTGCCGGTGCCCTGGTGGAGGATCTTCACCTTGATCTCGGCGGTGGACAGATTCCGAAGCGCCTCGCCGAATGCCTCCAGGGTGCCCTGCACGTCGGCGCGCAGCACCACCCGCAGTTCCTTGACCTCGGCTTCCTGCATGCGCTCGAAAAGGTTGTCCAGCGAGATCTTGGAGCTGCTCGCCAGCTCGCTCTCCCGGCTCTTCATCTGGCGCTCGGCGCTGATGTTCTTGGCCATCTTTTCGTCGGTGACCACGATGAACTCGTCACCGGCCTGGGGCACGCCGCTCAACCCCTGCACCTCGACGGGCATGGACGGCCCGGCCTCCTCGACCAGCTCGCCCTTGTCGTTGCGCAGCGAACGCACCCGGCCGTAGTTGAGGCCGGCGACAAAGGCGTCGCCCACCCGCAGGGTGCCGTGCTGGACGAGGACGGTGGCCACCGGGCCGCGGCCCTTGTGGAGCTGGGCCTCAACCACCCAGCCGCGTGCCTTGCGATTGGGATCGGCCTGGAGTTCAAGGATCTCGGCCTGGAGCAGAATCTGCTCGAGGAGTTCCTCGATACCGATGTTCTTCTTCGCCGAGGTCTCGCAGAAGATGGTGTCGCCACCCCACTGCTCGGGCACCAGATTGAAATCGGCCAGCTCCCGCATCACCCGCTCGGGCTTGGCGTTTTCCTTGTCGATCTTGTTGACCGCCACCACGATGGGAACCCCTGCGGCCCGGGCGTGGTTGATCGCCTCCTTGGTCTGGTCCATGACGCCGTCATCTGCGGCCACCACCAGAACCACCACGTCGGTCACCTTGGCGCCGCGGGAACGCATCTCGGTAAAGGCGGCGTGTCCCGGGGTGTCGAGGAAGACCACGTCACCCTGGGCGGAACGCACGTAATGGGCGCCGATGTGCTGGGTGATACCACCCGCCTCGCCGGCGGCAACGTCGGTCTTGCGGATGGCGTCGAGGATGGAGGTCTTGCCGTGGTCGACATGGCCCATGACCGTGACCACCGGCGGCCGGGGCAGCTCCTCGCCGCCGCTCTCCTGATCTTCGATGCCAAGCACGATCTGCTCCTCGGTGACCCCCTGCTCGACCTCGTAGCCGAAGTCGGTGGCCACCAGGGTGGCGGTGTCCACGTCCAGGGCCTGGTTGACGGTGGCCATGACGCCGAGGCCCATGAGCTTGGCGATTACCTCGCTCGCCTTGACCCCCATGCGGTGCGCGAAGTCGCCCACCGAGATGGTGTCGAACACCTTGATCCGCCGCTTGATGGCCTTGGTTTCGGCAATATCCACCATGCCGAGCTGTTTTTTCTTCTTCGGCCCGCCGCCGCGCCTGCCGCGCAGCCGCACCCCGGCGGCCGGGAGCCGCACGCCAAGTTCCTGGACGTCCTCGACATCGAGTTCAACGCCACCTTTGCGCTTGGCCATCCCCTTCTTGCCCCGCTCCCGGGCATCGGCCGCCTCGCGGAACTCAACGAACCGCTTGCCCTTCTTGCTCTTCTTGGCAGCATCGGACTCCTCTTCGGGCGGCATGACCGCGCCGCTTACCACGGCAGGTTTCCGCTTGACCTTCTCCGGCCGGGCAGGCCGGGCCTGGGGGGCATCCTCGGTGGGGATGACCACGGCGGCCCGCTTGATCACCCGGGCCAGCCCCCGATGGGGCCGCTCCGGCTCCACCACGACCTTCTTTGACACCGGCGGCGCCACGACTTCTTCCTCCTCCTGAGCCTCGGTCTCGACCACAACCACCGACGGCGCTTCCGGCTCGGCCGGAGCCACGGCCGGTTCCTCCGGTGGCGGGGCCACGGGCGCGGCCGGCTCTTCTGCCACGGGCGCGGCCGGCGCCGGCGCCTCCGCGACAACCGGTTCCGCGACCGGCGCCACCGGTTCGGCCGCAGCGGGTGTTTCCGCCACTACGGGCGCCTCGGCAGGAGGCGGGGCGACGGCCTCGGCCTCGGCTTCGGCTTCGGGCGCTTCCGCCTTTTCAGCCCCCGACTCCACGGCCACCGTGCGGGTCCGACGGCGGATGATGGTGGTCTGCCCCTTGCGCTGAATACGCTTCTCCTCGGTGGAGATCTGCTCGTCCACCTTCTCCTCGGTAATCACCTCGGTCACCGTTTCCTCGGGGATCGTCTCGACGGCGGTAGCCGCCGGCACCCCGCTGCCGATGACCTGCTTACGAATCTCGTCAGCGACATCCTCGTCCAGAGTGGAGTTGTAAGCTTTCACGTTATATCCCAGTTCTCTGAGTTTAGCCGTCAAGACCTTGCTGTCCATCCCAGCCTCTTTAGCCAACTCGTAAACCCTGATCTTACTCATCATTCACTCCCGAAAATGCCTTCAACTCTTCGTCCCAGCGGAAGTCGTCAACACGAAAGGCCCGCGTGAAACGTTTTTTGTACCGGACAAGCCCCCGCATGCAGCGCTGATGTTTACAACAGTAGGCGCCACGGCCGCCCAACCGCCCGAAACGGTCAATCATCGCCGTCCCGGAGGCTATTGCCAAACGCCATAGCTCGATCTTGGGGCGTTTTTCTCTGCACACCACACAGGTGCGCCATGCCACAGCAGCCATTACTCCCGGTCAACGGTTTCCCCGACGCCCGCCGCTTCGGCAGCAGGAGCCGCGGTTTCACCCGCGGCAGGTGCGTCGCCGGCGGCCTCCGGCGCGGCGTCAGCAGCAGCAGCTACGGCCGCCGCCTGGCTCGCGGCACAGGCACGCTGGGCCGAGTCAATCAGCGCCTGAGCCCGTTCCGCATCCCCGACCAGTTCGGCGAGTTCCTCTACGGATGACGCCGCCAGTTCCTGGGCCGAATCTATATCGTTGTCATAGAGCCGGTCGGCAAGCCTTTCGTCCACCCCTTCCACCCGGGTGAGCGACTTGTAGCCCTCCTCCATGAGCTTGGCGTACTTCTCCTCGCTACAGACGTCAATGCGCCAGCCCAGCAGTTGGGAGGCGAGGCGGACATTCTGGCCGCCCCGACCGATGGCAAGCGACAGCTGATCGTCCGGCACCACCACCTGCAGGGTTTTTTTGTCCTCGTCCACCACCACCATGGAAACCACGGCCGGCGCCAGGGCATTGGAGACATACTTGGCCGGGTCCGGATTCCAGGGCACGATGTCGATGCGCTCGCCCTGCAGCTCCTGGACAACGTTCTGGACCCGCGACCCCTTCATGCCGACGCAGGCACCCACCGGATCGACGTCCGACTCGGTGGAGGCCACGGCGATCTTGGCCCGCACCCCGGGCTCGCGCACCGCGTTGATGATCTTGACGATCCCCTCGGCGATCTCCGGCACCTCCAGGGCGAAGAGCTTGGTCAGAAACTCGTTGTTGGTCCGACTTAAGACCAGCTGCGGCTCACGGGTGGACTCCCGCACATCGAGCAGCAGGGCACGGACCCGGTCGCCCTGGCGATAGGAACGACGCGGCATCTGCTCACTGGTGGGAAGGATGGCGTCGGTGCGGCCGAGATTGACGATGATATTGCCGCGCTCGAACCGTTGCACGATACCATGGATCACCTCACCTTTGCGATCTTTGTACATATCGAAGATGACCCCGGCCTCGGCGTCCTTCATCCGCTGGATAATCACCTGCTTGGCGGACTGGGCGGCAATGCGGCCCAGGTCGGCGATCTCCATCTTGGAGCCCAGCTCGTCGCCCAGCTGCACCTCCGGGTCGAGGCCGCGCGCTTCGACGAGGGATATCTCGGTCTGCTCGTCCTCGACCTCGTCGACCACGATGCGGAACTGGAAGACCTCGACCTCGCCCAGTTCCTCATTGAAACGCACCTCGATTTCGCGCCGCTGCCCATACTTCTTCTTGGCCGCCGAGGCAACCGCCTCTTCCAGCGCCTCGACCAGCAGCGCCCGGTCGATACCCTTGTCCCTGCTGATCTGATCGATGATCCTTCGCAAATCTGATAGCATATCTCACTCTCCACCGCATGATGACCCGGCCCGCTCTACCGCCGGCCCCGGCATCATGCCATGTTTCCGTTGCCAACCATGCCAATGGCGGCCCTTTTGTCAAAGCAGGTCGCTCGCCACACCAACGGAAAACTGTTCTCCCATTGCCGCACCGCGGTCACCTGTCTGTCGTTACTCCTCCAAAAAAACAGCCCAGTCCGGCCACCAGAGAGCGCAACCGCGGCGCTCCCGACAAAACCGTAGGGGGGGGCGGCCCGCTGTCGCGTGCGCACCCGGGCGGGGCATCAAAATTCGACCACCAGCTTGGCCTTGGCGATGAGGGCCAGCGGCAGGGTGAGCCGCTCGTCCTTGCGCGGGTCGACCAGCAGGACGACCCCGTCGTCGCCCGCCGACTCGATGGTTCCTTCTACCGCCGAGCCGAAACGCCCCAACGGCTCGCGGGTGGTCACCTTGACCTTGCGGCCCCGGCAGCGGATAAAATCCCGCACGGTACGCAACGGCCGGTCCAGACCCGGCGACGAAACTTCAAGATGATAGGGATGACTGATGACATCCTCCACATCCAGCAGGGCGCCTGCCTCGCGGCTCACCAGGGTGCAATCGTCCAGCGAGACTCCGGCGGGGTTGTCGATGATCAACCGCAATACCCAGCCCACCTGCTCGGGACGGAACTGCACCTCAACCAGTTCCAGACCGAGGTCCATGACCACCGGCTCCATCAGCGCGGTTATGGCCTCGATCACCCCGGCCTGGGCAGCGGTATCCGTTTTTGTCTTCATCCCTGAAAACCCATTGCGTGGGGAACACCGTTCGCGTAGCCGCACGTTCAACGCCGCGCCGCTCCACCACCTCCACCGCGGGGCAGGCCGGCCCGCGATGACCTCAGAATAAAAAAAAAGCGGGCAAACGGCCCACTTTCCCTAGGTACCCGGACACGGCGACGCCACTGTCCTCAGAAATGGAGTGTTGTTCCTGCCCCGCCGCCAAAGACGGCAGAAGGCACCAGCCAGGGAACAACCAGGTGGCGTCAGCATCCACCTAAAAGAAAACCGCCATTATTGCCGGCGGCAAGAGCAACCAGATTAATTGGAGCGGACAACGAGATTCGAACTCGCGACATCAAGCTTGGGAAGCTTGCGCTCTACCAGCTGAGCTATGTCCGCCAATTAATTGAGAACGACACTATACCAGAAATCAACCGCCTGTCAAGGGGGGGAAATGGAGAGCGCGTCCCACGCCCGCCAGGCCATGCAACGGACCGCCCCCAAAGCCGTCATTCGACCAGATCATCCAGCACCTGCTTGAGCGCATCGAGATTAAACGGCTTGGGGACCACGGCCACCAGGGCATGCCCCTTGGCCGCCTCCTCGACACTGCCGTCGTTGTGACCGGAAACCAGCACCACCGGAATCGCATGCCCACCGAGGCGAAGTACCTCCAAGAGTTCAAGGCCACCCATCTGGGGCATCTTCACATCGGAGATCAACAGGTCAAAGGCGCCCGGATCGGCGGAAAACAACTCCAGCCCGCGGCGACCATTTTCCGCCGCCACCACCGTATGGCCAATGAGCTGCAAGAACTCGGTGATTAGGGAAACAATATCTGGTTCGTCATCAATACAGAGGATTCGCATTATCCCTGTTTCCTCTCTTCACCTGGCCGTACCCGCTGAAGTCGCTCGGTGCAGCGGACCTGCGTCGGCGCCCTAACGCACGCCAAGACCCATGCATCATCATTTCGTCATCTTGCGACAAAATGGGCGCATGCTTCAACATCTTTCGTGTCGGCGGGAAAACTTGCGAATGAAAAAAGCGGCCGGCGAAAAAACGCCGGCCGCTTGGGCGATCCCGAGACAGCATACGGCTCTCATTTCCCCCTGCTGAAATCCGGGGCAAGCAAGATCCGAAAATGCCTTTTACAGTATGGCTCGCAGGGCCTGGGTGGCCATTTCGAGAACTCCGGCCGGGGCCAAGCCCATGGCGACGATGAGCACCATCAGGCCGACGCTCACCGCGCCGGTGACTCCGTCCACAGCCACCGCCGGCCGTTCCTCGGGGTCGTTACAGTAGACGACCCGCACCACCGACAGATAGTAATAGATGGCGATGGCGGTGTTGAGCGCCGCCAGGATAACCAGAGTGAGATGGCCTGCCTTCAAGGCCCCGGCGAGCAGCATGAACTTGCCCATGAAGCCGACAAAGGGAGGAATGCCGGCCAGGGCGAACATGCCCACCCCCAGGGTCAGTGCCAGGAGTGGCGAACGCTTGTGCAGGCCGCTCAAGTCTTCGATAAGCACGTTCTCGCCCTGAGCCGAAACCTTGCAGATCACCAGGAAGCAGGCCAGGTTCATCACCACGTAACCGAAGATATAGTACATGGAGGTCGCGTAACCGCTTTCCTGCAGGGTAATGAGACCAAGAAGCACGAAACCTGCATGGGCGATACCGGAGAAGCCCAGCATCCGCTTGATGTCCTTCTGCACCAGGGCCACCAGATTGCCGTAGAACATGGAAGCCACGGCGAGCCCCATCATCAGATCAACCACGATTTCACTGTTGGGAGCGACCAGGGTGGTAATCCGGATAAGCAGAGCCACCGCGCCAAGCTTGGGCACCGAGGCGATAAAGGCCGTGGTTTCGTTGGAACTGCCCTGGTAGACGTCGGGAACCCAGAAGTGGAAGGGGAAAACGCCGAGCTTGTAGAAGAAGCCGCCCATGACCATGGCGATCCCCACCATGGCGGCTGGGGTGGCACCCAGCGCATGAAGCTTGGGCAGCAGTTCGCTGAAGTAGGTGGTGCCGGTGAGGCCGAAGAGGTAGCTCATGCCAAAGAGCATAACCCCGGTGGCCACCACGCCGAAAAGGATGTACTTGATCGCCGCCTCCATCTGGCTCCGTACCCCGGTGCGGTCGTCGCGCATGGGCACCAGCAGATAGAGGGAGTAGGAGGAGAGTTCGAGGGCGATGAAGAAGGTCAGGAGTTCGACGCTGCTCACCAGCATCACCAGCCCCAGGGTACTCAGAATGAGGAAGAGATAGTACTCGGGCCGCACCTCGTCGCTCACCCCCTTGAGGTCGCCGCCGAAAAGGAGCACCACGGTGAGGCCGCAGCCGATGAGGAGCTTAAAGAGCTGGGAGAAATGGTCAACCTTGTAAGCGGCATAAAAGAGGGTGCCCTGCTGGTTGAAACCGGCAAAGGTGAGCACCACCGCCACCAGGGCGATAACCAGCGACAGGTTCCGCGCCTGTCTGCCTCCCGACCCGGAAAGGCTCAGGAAGAAAAGGATCAGGCTGCCAAAGAGAAGGACTAGCTCAGGAGCGAACAGCATGGGATTCATTTTGCATCCTTAAGAAGTGAAGAAGTCCGTAAACGGGTTCCGGTTCCTGGTTACGGGAGCATCACCTTGGCCACCTTGACGGCGCCGCCGGCCTGGGCGACGTTGACCTGATCGAGCAGGTGGGCGACACTGGTGTGCATCACGTTCATGAAGGGCTTGGGCGCCAGACCGATCCAGAAGACAAAGAAGAGCAGCGGCGCCAGGGTCACGATCTCACGCAGGTTCAAATCGGTGAGATAGGACTGATCCGGGTTGTCGGTACCACCCCAGACCACCTTTTGGAGCATGCGCAGCATGTAGGCAGCGGCGAGGATGGCGCCAGGCACCGCAGCGGCGGCGACCACCTTGTTCTTGGCAAAACCGCCGGCCAGCACCAGGAACTCGCCGACAAAACTGTTGGTGCCCGGGAAGGCCAGTGATGAGAGCGAGAAGAAGGCGAGGAAGGTTACGTAGATGGGCATGTACTGGCCAACGCCCTTGGCCATGGCCAGCTCCCGGCTGTGAGTACGCTCGTAAATCATGCCGACGCAGAGGAAGAGTGCGCCGGTGGTGACACCGTGGTTGATCATCTGGAGAAGCGCCCCCTCGATGCCCTTGGTGTTGAGCACGAAGATACCCAGGGTGACAAAGCCCATGTGGCCTACCGAAGAGTAGGCGATGAGCTTCTTCATGTCGCTCTGGGCGAGCGCGGTAAAGCCGCCGTACAGGATGCCGGCCACCGACAGCCAGAGCACATAGGGCATGAAGGTGAAGGTTGCCTCCGGGGTGATGGGCAGGCAGAAGCGCAGAAAGCCGTAGGTTCCCATCTTCAGGAGCACCGAGGCAAGGATCACCGAACCGGCGGTGGGCGCCTCGACGTGGGCGGCGGGCAGCCAGGTGTGGAAGGGGAACATGGGCACCTTGATGGCGAAGGCGAGGAAGAAGGCGAGGAAGACCCAGGTCTGGAAGACAGTGGAGTAATTCTGGCCCATCATGTTGGGGATGGAGAAGCTGCCGGTCTTGAGATAAAGGGCGATGATGGCGACAAGCAACATCACCGAGCCGGCCAGGGTGTAGAGGAAGAACTTAATTGAAGCGTAGACCTTGCGCGGCCCGCCCCAGACGCCGATCAGGAGGTACATGGGGATCAGCATCGCCTCCCAGAGGACATAGAAGAGGACGAAATCCAGGGCCGCGAAAACGCCGAGCATGAAGGATTCCATGAGCAGCAGGCAGACCATGAATTCCTTGACCCGCTTCTGGATGTAGCGCCAGGAACCCAGCACGCAGAGCGGCATCAGGAGAGTGGTCATCAACACCAGCAGCAGGCTGATGCCGTCCACTCCCAGGGTGTAATGGATGTGGAGGGAAGGAATCCAGACATGGTCCTCGCCGAACTGGTAGAGAGCGGTGTTGGGATTGAACTTGAAGTAAAGCGGCAGCGACACCACCGCCGTGGCGAGGGTGACCAGCATCGCCCAGAGCCGGGCCGCCTGGTCGCCCTTCAGGCACATCTGCACCAAGGCACCGGCCAGCGGCAAAAAGATGAGAATACTCAGCCAGGGAGTGCCATCATTCATGATCAAAAAATCCATTGTCCGACTATCCTCAGGCAGATGGGATTAGCAGAGAACGTAGGCGATCAGGACGAGCGCCACGACCGAGACCGCATAGTAAAGGTTGTACTGCACCCGGCCGCTCTGGGCCCGGCGCACCGTGCCGCCAATACCTCGCACCGAGCGGGCGATACCGTCCACCACTCCGTCGATGGCGTGCCAGTCAAACCAGGACCAGAAACGGGCGGTGGTCATCAGGGAAACCAGGCCGCAGGCCCGGTACGCCTCGCTCCAAGCGTTGTCAACCGCCTGGATGGGCTTCCTGGCAAGCCAGTAGAAGCCTCGCCCACCCATCCGGTAGAACCAATCGAGGTCGATGCTGATCGTCGGCTCCGGGGTCAGCTTGTTCAAGAGCAGGAAGAAGCCCAGGGCGGTGAAGAGCAGAATCTGCATGGTTTCCATGAGATGGTACGGCGCGTAAGCGTTGAACTCCACCGGGTAGGGCAGCATGTTATAGAGATAAGGGGTGTAGCTGCCGATGAAGATGCAGAGGAACGAGGCGATGGCCATGGCCGCCTGCATGTTCCAAGGCGGATCGGCGGCCTTCTCCCAGGTTTCCTCGCTGCAGTTGTTCTTGCCGAACCAGATGAAGTAGGGCACCTTCAAGCCGGTGTGGAGGAAGGTACCGGCGGCGGCCAGGGTGAGCAGGAAGCCTGCCCAGTAGATATGGCTCTCGAAGCCGGCGGCGATGACCATCGACTTGCTGACGAAGCCGCTGAAGAACGGGAAGGCCGAGATCGACAGTCCCCCGATGAGGGTGAAGACGAAGGTCATCGGCATCTTCTTGTAAAGACCGCCAAGCTCGGTAAAATTGTTCTTGCCGGTCATGTGCAGCACCGAGCCGCAGCCCATGAAGAGGAGACCCTTATAAAGGATATGGGCAAAGGCGTGGGCCACCGCGCCGTTGATGGCAAGCTCGGTGCCGATGCCCGTGCCGGCCACCATGTAGCCCACCTGGCTGATGATGTGGTAGGCGAGCAGCCGCCGATGATTGTTTTCAAGCACCGCGTAGACAACGCCGTAGAGGGCCATGATCACGCCCAGCGGCACCAGGATGTGGAGGCCGGCGCAGGCGCGGATCAGGGTATAGATGGCGGTCTTGGTGGTAAAGGCGCACATGAAGACCGCGCCGGTCACCGTGGCCTCGCCGTAAGCGTCGGGCAGCCAGGCGTGGAGCGGCGGCACCGCGGCGTTCAGGATGAAGCCGGCGGCGATCAGGTAGGTGGAGAGCGTCGGGTTGGCTACATCGAGCTGCACGAAGGAGAGATCGCCGCCGGTGGCCTGGTAGCGAAGCACGAAACCGGCCAGCAGCACGATGCCGCCAAAGGCATGGACCAGGAGGTACCGGTACCCGGTGGCCAGGGACTTGGGCCCCCGCCGGAACCAGACCAGGAACACCGAGGAAAAGGCCATCAGTTCCCAGAACAGGAAGAGCACCAGATAATCGCCGCAGAAGATGACCCCCAGCGACCCTGCCACATAGAGCCAGGCGGCGATGTGCTGACCGGCCTCGTCTACGTGCAGGCCGTAGAGGGTGCCGATGATGCACATCAGGCTCATGATGTAGCCAAAGACCTGGCTCAACCGGTCGACGCGTCCGAAGACGAGGTGCCAGTCCATGAACTGCACGACCCCGAAGGTGCCGTGAACCATGTTGTGCACGTCAAGGAAGGTGAGCACCGGCACCAGCATCAGGAAGAACTTCCTGGCCGGCCCCTTGATAAAGGGCAGCAGGATACAGCCGGCGATGAGAATCAGCGATGGATGCAGCCACATATCAGTCATAGTAATCCTCACGGGTCATAATGCCCTGATGACCATACCACTTGGACAGGATGATGATCACCACGCAGGCGACGAAGCCGAAGAGAGACCAGAAGCCTGGCAGGTGTTCGATGGCGGTGTGGGCGTGAGACTTGTCGATGCAGGTGGCATCAATCAACACCAGCATGGCCAGCACCGCGTAGGAGATCCGGATGATGATCTTGAGTCGATCGCGCAGGTAATCGATGAGTTTGACAATGTTCATCCTGTCACCGCCTTGACGAATTGCATGATAAAGTCAGGATACATACCGATAACCACCGAAATAATCGCCGCGGTCAGGATGGGAAGCGTCATCGCCAACGGCTCCTTGAGCCGGGTGATGGTTTCGCCCTCCGGCGGCTTACCGAAGAATGCCTTGTAGGTGATGGGCGCGAAGTAACCGACGTTCAAGAGCGTACTCGCGATCAGCACCAGCAAGAGCCCCACCTGATGGGCCTCCATGGAACCCATGAGCAGGTACCACTTGGTGACGAAACCAGCCACCGGTGGGGCGCCGATCATCGACAGCGAGGCAATACCGAAGGCGGCGAAGGTCCAGGGCATGGCACGCCCCAGGCCGCCCATCTCGGAGATGTTCTTCTTGTGGGTGACCACGTAGATGGCGCCGGCGCAGAAGAAGAGGGTGATCTTCGAGAAGGCGTGGTTGGCAATATGCACCAGACCGCCCTGGATGCCGCTGGGGGTGAGCATGGACACGCCGAGGATGATGTAGGAGAGCTGGCTCACCGTTGAATAGGCAAGCCGCGCCTTCAGGTTGTCCTTACTGAGCGCAATGATCGAAGCGGTGAGCACGGTGAAGGAGACGAAGTAGGCGGTGGGAATCCCCAGGTTCAGCGAATGCATCATGTTGACGCCGAAGACGTAGAGCATCACCCGGGTGGTGGAGAAGACACCGACCTTGACCACCGCCACCGCGTGGAGGAGAGCCGAAACCGGGGTGGGGGCGACCATGGCGCCGGGAAGCCAGTTGTGGAACGGCATCACGCCGTTCTTGGCAAAACCGAGCAGGCAGAGGATGTAGAGGATGGTGACCAGGGTGTGGTTGACGTCGGCCGGGAAGATGCCGGTGGAGACGTTGTTGGCAAAGTCCAGGGTGCCGGTGAGCACGTAGATCAGGATCATCGCCGGCAGCACCATCCCCTTGGCGGTGGTGGTCAGGTAGACGATGTACTTGCGCGCCCCGGCATAGCCCTCGTCGTCCTGGTGATGGGCGACCAGCGGGTAGGTGCATACCGAAACGATCTCGTAGAAGAGGTACATGGTGAAGAGGTTGTCCGAGAAGGCAACCCCGATGGCACCGAACAGGGCCAGAGCGAAGCAGGCGTTGAACCGGGTCTGGGCATGCTCCTCAAGCCCCCGCATGTAGCCTGCCGAGTAAAAGACGGCCAGGATCCAGAGGAAGGAGGCGACCACCGCGAAGATCATCGAGAAGGCGTCTGCCCGCAGGGTCACACTCACCCCGGGCAGGATCTGAAACATCGGGTAGAGGAGCTTCTTGCCGGCCAGGACCGCCGGAATCATGGAGGCGACGATGGCGAACATGGTGAGTGCTGCGACAAGCGAACAGCCCTCCCGCACATTGGGTTTCTTGCCGCACATCATCACCGCGATGGAACCGACCAGCGGCACCAGGAGGGCAATCAGCAGTTTGCTGGTGTGAATGACTTCCATAACCCTAGTTCCTTTTTTCGATTATCGATGCGGTCGCAACGAAAAAGTCGGGCCGCACCGTCTCAAAGATTTCCGCCCAATTCCAGTTCAAGCCGGCGGTCACTAACCCTTGAGGTCGGTGATCTCCATGGCGTCGATGGTCTTGTAGTTGCGGTAAACCGCCAGCACGATGCTGAGCGCAATGGCGGCCTCGGCCGCGGCAATAGCCATGATGAACAGGGTAAAGATCTGCCCCACCGTCGGGTCGGGGGCCAGAAACCGGTTAAAGGCCATGAAGTTCACCGAGGCGCCGGAGAGGATCAGCTCCGCCGAGATCAGCATGCCGATGAGGGTCTGGCGCTGCAGCAGGCCGTAGAAACCGATGCCGAAGAGAACGGCACCGATCACCAGATATGTTTGCAGATGGTTGCTCAGATCGAGAATGTTCATGCCTTGCTCCTCCCTGCCCGGCCAAGGACCAGGGCTCCGATGATGGCCACCAGCAGTACCACGGAAACCAGCTCGAAGACCATGCTGTAGGTGGTCAGCAGGGCGTGGCCAAGCTCGGGCATGGAGCCGTCGTTCAGTCGCGTGGGAGCGGCGGTCCAGACGGTCTGGCGGCCGAGAGCGATGAGCGCCCAGGCGAGCAGGGCGCCCACCCCCAATCCCAGCGGCCCGCCCAGGGGGTTGATGTTGCCCACCTGCTTTTCGGGATGCGGCTCGGCGAGCATCACCGCGAAAACCAGCACCACGCAGACGGCGCCGACATAGATCAGCATCTCCATGAGCGCCACGAAGGGGCTCTGGAGAAAGTAGTAGATGCCGGCAACCCCGATGAAGCAGAGGGCCAGACCGGCAACGGCGCGGATGGTCCGGACGGCGGTGGTGGCGATGAGGGCGCCTGCCGCCGTGGTCAGCAGCGTGACCAGAAAGACGACACCGGCAAGTCCTTCAGCACTGTTGATGACAGGATGCATCGTTACCGTTCCTCAAGTCTTTTTTTGAGATCAAAGATAAACGTTTCCTTGGCGCAACCCGCCAGGTTGTAGTCCTTGGAAAAAGTGATGGCGCCGGGCTTGCAACTCTCCACGCAGAGACCGCAGAGGCTGCACTTGGTGAAGTCGAGCCGATAGTGGGTGAGCACCTTCTTCTTGCTCCCCTCTGGCTTTTCTCCGTCCACGGTGATGCAGTTCGACGGGCAGGCCTTCTGGCACATGCCGCAGACGATGCACAGGGGCTCGCCGGTTTCCGGATCCTTCACCAGATCGATATGGCCCCGGTAGCGGGCCGTCATCTTCACCGAGGCCCGGGGGTACTGCATGGTGACCACCGGCTTGGTGATGTACTTGATGGTCACCCCCAGGCCGGCAACCAGGCTGTGGGTGCCGTCGATAAGTTCCTTGAAGTAGCCGCTCATGATCAAAACACCTTGATTAGGGCGCCGGTCAGCACCAGGTTGAACAGCGANNTAGGTCCAGCGGGCCCACATCACCACGAAGATCAGGAAGTAGACCTTGATCAGGAACCAGTGGATACCAGGCGCGAGCCCAAAGGGACAGTTCCAGCCGCCCAGGAAGAGGATGGTGGCAAGGCTGCAGCCGATGAAGACGTTGGCATATTCACCGAGAAAGAAGAGGCCGAAGCCCATGCCGGCGTACTCGGTATGGAAACCGGCCACCAGCTCACTCTCCGCCTCGCCCAGATCGAAGGGGGCGCGGTTGGTCTCGGCCATGGAGCAGACGAAGAAGATCAGAAAGGAAACCGGCATCACCAGGATCATGGCCGGGTTCTTGGTAAAGGGCAGGATGTTCCAGTGCCAGAAGCCGCCCGCCTGCTGGGCGACGATGTCGTGAAGGTTCATGGTCTTGGTGAACATGACCACGGTGATGGCGGTGATCAGCATGGGAATCTCGTAGGCAACGTTCTGGGAGACGGCACGGGCCGCCGAGATCACCGCGTATTTATTGTTGGAGGCCCAGCCACCGAGCAACAGCGCCATGATGTTCACCGAGGCGATGGCAAAGATCAGCAGCAGGCCGACATTGATATTGGCGGGCGCGATGGTGTCGCTGAAGGGAATGGTGACGAAGCACATCACCGCCGAAATCATCACCAGCATGGGCGCGAGCTTGAAGAGCGGCACATCCGCGCCCTCCGGCACGATGAGCTGCTTGGTCATCAGCTTGATGCCGTCGGCAAACGACTGCAGCAGGCCGAAGGGCCCCACCTCCTTGGGACCGATGCGCAACTGGATATGTCCGGCCACCTTCCGCTCCATCCAAACGAGCAGGGCGGCGTTGAGGGCAACGAAGGCGATGATGCAGACCAGATAGATGAGCAGCCTGGATACTTCTGGATTCATAACGTCAACTCCTTAGCGGTCGATCTCCGGGATTACCAGGTCCAGACTTCCCATGAAGGCGATGGCGTCGGCCACCAGCATGCCCTGGGACGCCTCGGCAAACAGGCTCAGGTTGCAGAAGGAGGGCGAGCGCAGCTTCAGGCGGTAGGGGGTGTTGGTACCGTCGCTCACCAGCCGCACACCGAAGCTGCCGCGGGCCGCTTCCACGGCTTGGTAGTAGTCGCCCGGAGCCGGCTTGACGATCTTGGGCGCCTTCTCGGCCATGATCGGCCCCTCGGGCAGCTTGGCGATGGCCTGCTCGATGATCCGGAGCGACTGCTCGATCTCGTCCATGCGCACCATGTAGCGGGCCATGGAGTCGCCCTCGGGATAGACCGGGATATCGAAGTCGAACTCGGGATAGGCCGAGTAGGGTTCGTTCTTGCGCACGTCGTACTCGATTCCCGAGCCGCGGGCCACAGGGCCGGTGGCGCCGTAGCGGCGACACATGTCGGCGGAAACCACGCCGATATCCTTGAGCCGCTTCATGAGGATAATGTTCTTGGTGACCAGGGTGTGGTACATGGGCAGCCGCGAACGGAGCCGCTGCACAAACGCCTTGAGTCCGGTGACGAAGTTGTCGTCGATATCATTATAGAGGCCGCCGAACCGGAAGTAGCAGTAAGTGAGCCGCGAACCGGTGACGCTCTCAAGGAGATCGAGGATCTGCTCGCGGTCGTCAAACGCATAGAGCAGCGGAGTGAAACCTCCCAGGTCGAGAAGGTAGGCGCCGAACCAGAGCAGGTGGCTCGAGATGCGGTTCAGCTCAACGGTCATCACCCGGATCACCTCGGCCCGTTCCGGCACCTCGATGCCGGCGGCCCGCTCCACCGCGCAGACATAGCCGTGGTTGTACGAGAGCGCCGAGAGGTAGTCGAGCCGGCCGGTGTTGGGCATGAACTGAGCCCAGGTCCGGTTCTCGCCCATCTTTTCGTGCATCCGATGGATGTAACCGAGCACCGGATCGGCCTCGACGATGTACTCGCCGTCGAGAACCAGCTTGACCCGCAACACGCCATGGGTGGCGGGATGCTGCGGACCCATGTTGAGAACAAAGGTCTCTTTGTGCAGATCGCTTGCGAGATGACTCATGCCTTAAAATCCTTCAGCAAGGGATGGAAGTCCGCATCTTCGGGAAGAAGCAGGGGCGACAGATCCGGGTGGCCGATGAACCGGATCCCGAAAAAGTCGTGGGTTTCGCGCTCGTGCCAGTTGGCCCCGGGAAAAACCGCTGAGATGGTGGCGAGTTCGGGCTTGCTGCGGAGCACCCGGGTCCGCACCGCCACCCGGCAGGTTTCCTGGTAGTGGCTGAAATCATAGACCACCTCCATCTCGTCCGGCCCCGGCGCGGGAACCTTGACCGGTGCTGGCGCCGGCGCCTCGCCGCCCTCGGCGGCAGCGGCCTCGGCCGCCTTCTTGGCTGCCGCCTCGGCCTTTTTCTTGGCCTCGGCCGCCTTGGCCGCCTGCTCGCCCAGCCAGTCGACCCCGGTCACCGCCTCGATGAAGAAGCCGGCCCGGTCCATGATTTCGGCCACGGCCACCACGTCGTCGGGCGCCACCCCCACATCGAGATGAAAGCCCTTCTTGCCGTAAGCTGTCGCGGCGACCTTCGCCGACTCCAGTCCGGCCAACGCTGTCTTGACTTGCTCAACTGCTGCCATGATCAACCAGCCTCCACCCTGGGGAATCTCCGGGAGCCCGTAATCTTCTCTTCAAGCTCGAGGATACCTTCGATGAGCGCTTCCGGCCGCGGCGGACAGCCTGGGATGTAAACGTCCACCGGCAGGAACTTGTCGGCGCCCTCGACGATCCCGTACTGACCCTCAAAAACAAAAGGACCGCCCGAAATGGCGCAGTTGCCAAGGGCGATCACCCACTTGGGATGCGGCATCTGTTCGTAGAGCGTCTCGATGGCCGGGGCCATCTTCTTGCTGATGGTGCCGGCGACGATCATCACGTCCGACTGCTTGGGAGCCGGCCGGAAAACACCGGCCCCGAACCGATCCAGGTCGAACCTGGAGCAGCCGGAGGCCATCATTTCGATGGCGCAGCAGGCAAGGCCGAAGGTCATGGGCCAGAGGGAATTGGAGCGGCCGATGGCCAGCAGCTTATCCAGCGCGGCGAACCGCACTATCGGGGATTGTATACTTTCCGTTCCCACTTGAAGACTCCCTTTTTCCAGGCATAGATTATGGCCAGCGACAGGATGCCGACGAAGATGACGAGTTCGACAATACCCCTTGCCGCAGAGACCCGATCAAAGGCGGTCGCCACCGGGAAGAGGAAAAGCACATCCACGTCGAAGGCCAGGAAGATCAAGGCGTAGAGGTAGAAAACGATACCGAAGCGGACCCACGCATCACCAATAGGCACCATGCCGCACTCGTAAACCTGACGCGTCTTGGGCTGAAGGGTACGGGGGGCGAGGAGGTGAGAGATGATGAAGGGGCCGACGGCGAAGGCCAGGCCGCCCAGGAAGAAGGCGGCCACGTAGAGGAGATCCGAGAGAGTTTTCTGATCCACGAACGTCGCTCCTTTGTTGATAAGAGCATCGGTACGGTACTCGATGCTAGTGTTAAATAGCCCGTTCTCTGGCGACTGTCAAGGAAATACTGAATGACCATTCATAAAAAACCAGCACCGATTAAGTGCTGGTTTTTTATAGGTTTAAAGCAACAAAAGGTGGGCTGGATTATCAAAAAAGACGCGAAAAACCCGGAAATTCAGGCCCAGCTTTACCCCTTGAGGGTGGCCACCAGCCCCTGCACCGACTTCTTGGCGTCTCCGAAAAGCATCATGGTGTTTTCCTTGAGGAAAAGCTCGTTCTCGATGCCGGCGAAACCGGGATTCATGCTCCGCTTGAGCACCACCACGGTCCGCGCCTCGTCCACGTTGAGCACCGGCATACCGTAGATGGGGCTCGCCGGATTGGTTTTGGCCGCCGGATTGACCACGTCGTTGGCGCCGATGACCAGCACCACGTCGGTTTCGCTGAACTCGTCGTTGATGTCTTCCATGGCGTAGAGGACGTCGTAGGAGACGTCGGCCTCGGCAAGCAGCACGTTCATGTGGCCGGGCATCCGGCCCGCCACCGGATGGATGGCGTAACGCACCTCCACCCCCCGCTCGCCAAGGATGTCTCCCAGCTCCCGGACCGCGTGCTGGGCCTGGGCCGCCGCCATGCCATAGCCGGGCACGATGATCAGCGATGCGGAATTTTCAAGCACCGTGGCAACGTCCTCAAGCTCGTAGCCCTTCACCGTCCCCTGCGGACCACCACCTTCGGCCCCCTCGCCGCTGACCGCCGCATCGCCGGCGCCGAAGGCGCCGAAGAGGACATTGGCGAGCGACCGGTTCATGGCGTCGCACATGATCTTGGTGAGAATAATCCCCGACGCGCCGACCAGGGAACCCACCACGATGAGGCAGTTGTTCTGGAGAGCAAAGCCGGTCATGGCCACCGCCACGCCGGAGTATGAGTTCAGCAGCGAGATGATCACCGGCATGTCGGCGCCACCGATGGGGATCACCGCCAGCACGCCGAGCACCAGGGAGATGGCGATGATGAGGTAGAAAAAGCCCATGGTGTTGGCCGGATCCCGATAGACGGCCACCCCAAGGGCCGCCGTCGCCACCAGGATGAGCGCGTTGATCAGCTGCTGGCCGGGGTAACAGACCGGCCGCGACGGCACCAGTCCCTGGAGCTTGGCAAAGGCGATGACACTGCCGGTGAAGGTGAGCGCGCCGACGATCACCGACAGCAGCAGGGTCACCATGCTGAAGGGCGTGAAGGCGTTGCCGGCGGCCTGGAACTCGGCGAGCGCCACCAGGGCCGAGGCGGCGCCGCCACAGCCGTTGAAGAGCGCCACCATCTCCGGCATGGCGGTCATCTGCACCCGCACCGCCGAAACCCCGCCGATGACCGCTCCGATGCCGACCCCCACCAGGATCATCCGGTAGGTGGTGATCTCGGGACTGAGCAGGGTGGCACCGATGGCGAGCGCCATGCCGAGCATGGAGAGGTTGTTGCCCGCCCGGGCGGTGGCCGGGGAACTCAACTTCTTGAGCCCCAACATGAAGAGCACCGCCGACAACAGATAGATGAAGTTGATCCACTCGATCATGATCCGCCCCCGCTACTTTTTCTTCTTGAACATCTGCAGCATACGGTCGGTCACCATGTAGCCGCCCACCACGTTGACGGTGGCGAAGGCCACCGCCAGCACCCCGACCACCGTGTTACCCTTGAGGGTCAGCGACTCGCCGGCCACCACCAGGGCGCCGAGGATGGCAATGCCGGAAATGGCGTTGGAGCCGGACATCAACGGCGTGTGCAGGGTCGGCGGCACCTTGGCGATCAACTCGGCGCCGGCGAAGAGGGCCAACACGAAGATATACAAGCCGATCAGAATTGCAGAATCCATTCAACTACCTCCCGCCTCGCTGATGATCTTGAGCGTCATCTCCTGCACCACCGCGCCGTCACGGGTGATCAACGACCCGCGGGTGATCTCGTCACCCATGTCCATCTTGAAGCCGTCGCCCGTGGCGAGATGAAGGAGAAACTTCTCAACGTTTTTGGAAAACATCTGGCTTGCATGAAAGGGCACGGTGCCGGGCAGGTTGTCCGGCCCGATAATGGTCACTCCGTGTTTCACCACCGTCTGACCCGGCTCGGTGAGCGCGCAGTTGCCGCCCATCTCGGCCGCCACGTCGACGATCACCGAGCCCGGCGCCATGGAACGCACCATCTCCTCGGTGATCAGCAGCGGCGCCCGCTTGCCGGGGATCAGCGCGGTGGGGATCACCACATCGGACTTGGCGATGTGCTTGGCGATGAGTTCACCCTGCTTGCGCTTGTACTCCTCGCTCATCTCCTTGGCGTATCCCCCCGCCCCCTCACCGGACTCCTCCACCGGCACCTCGACGAACTTGGCGCCGACACTCAGCACCTGCTCCTTGACCACCGGCCGCACGTCAAATGCCTCCACCGCCGCCCCCAACCGCTTGGCGGTGGCGCAGGCCATGAGGCCCGCCACCCCGGCGCCGATTACCAGTACCTTGGCCGGCCGCACCGTACCGGCGGCGGTCATCAGCATGGGGAAGAACTTATTGAGGGAAGCGGCGGCCAGCACCACCGACTTGTAACCGGCAATGGTGCTCATGGAACTCAGAACGTCCATGCTCTGGGCCAGGGTGGTACGGGGAATGGCGTCGAGGGCAAAGGCGGCAAGCCGCCGGGCGGCGAGCTGCCGCACCAGATCGTGGCGGAGGTAGGGCTGGAGGAGAGCGACGAGCACCGCGCCCTCGCGGCAGGACTCCACCTCGGCGAGGCTTGGCGGCTGCACCTTGATCACCGCGTCGGCCGCCCGAAAGAGTTCCGGCGCCAGGGGGGCCACCTCGGCCCCGGCAGCCTCGTACTCGGCATCGGGGTAGCCCGAAAGCATTCCGGCCCCCTGCTCCACCGCGACGGCAAAGCCCTTCTTCGCGAGCCGCTTGACGGAGTCAGGCACCAGCGCCACCCTGGTCTCCCCCGCCACTGTTTCCTTGAGAACGGCAATCTTCATAACAGCGCCCCTCCTCAATAATCGGAAATCTTGGAAATTGGTCCTTTCGTCCGAATACTGCGTTGCAGCAAAAAACTAAGCGCTCACATATTTATATGCTGCGCTATTCGTTTTTACCGCACCTTATCGTCGGACGAAAACCTCTTTTTCCAAGACACCAATCGTTGCAGAGTTATTGATTTTGCAAACCAACCGCAGGCCGGGTTCTCGCCAAAATGAATGATCATTCAGCCTATCCCCAACCCGCGCAAGGTGTCAAGGGCAGAAGCGACAAAAATGAGGACCGCGGAGCATACTCAGCAGAACCGTTCCCCTCCACAACCAATCGGGATCAAGAGGCAATCAGAAACAGAAGGCGAACCGATCACGCCGGCGGCCCAAAGAGCGATGACCGACAGGACGCACCCGCCAGACCACGCCGGGACGACCGGCGAAGGATCTCCGCCGCTCGCAGAAAGGCAAGCACAGGAACACGGGGCGCCAACCTTGCGCCCGGATGGGAGAAAACCCGCCTACGGGCGGAGGGCGGCGAGCAGCCGGGGGTGGATATTGTCGAAGCCGCCGTTGGAAAGGATGGCGATGACGTCGCCGGCCCTTGCCTCGACGGCCAGCGAGGCGATGATCTCGTCGGTGGTGGCGAAATAGCGGGCCGCCACCCCGCGCCGGAGGAGATCCGCGGCAAGCTGTCGGGAGGAAAAACGTTCTTCTGCCGGCACGTTGGCCAGGGGCTCGGGCTCCTTGACCAGCACCTCGGCGGCGGCGTCAAAGGCGGCCACGTAGTCCTGCTGGAAGACCCGCCTCCGGCTCGAATTGGTACGCGGCTCGAAAACAGCCACCAGCCGCCGGCCGGCATAGGCGTCCTTGAGGGCGGCCAGGGTTTCGCGCACCGCGGTGGGATGGTGGGCGAAGTCGTCAATCACCGTCACCCCGCCCACCGTGCCCCGCACCTCCTGGCGCCGACGCACCCCGGCAAAACCCGCCAGGCCGCGGGCGATGCCCTCGGCCGCCACGCCGAGCAGATCGAGGACCGCGATCACCGCCAGGGCGTTTAAAGCGTTGTGACGGCCGGGCATCACGCTGTGGAAGGTGCCGAACGAACGCCCCTCCTTCACAGCCACGAAGTCGGTTCCCGCCGGGGTCACCGCGAGATCGGCAAGGCGCCATGCCGCCCCCTCGCCGGCGCCGTAGGCGAGCACCCGACAAGGTGCGTCGGCCACCACCTCCCGCACCAACGGATCGTCCCAACAGGCCACCAGGCAGCCGTCGGGCGGCATGATCGCCACCAGCCGCCGGAAGGCGTGCTTCACCGCGGCAAGGTCGGCGTAGATGTCGGCGTGATCGAATTCGACACTGGTAAGGATGGCGATCCGTGGACGATAGTGGAGGAATTTCGGCCCCTTGTCGAAAAAGGCGGTATCATACTCATCCCCCTCCACCACGAAGTGCTCGCCGCCGCCGAGATGAAAATTACGACCAAATGCCTGCACCAGACCGCCGATCATAAAGGATGGAGCAAGTCCCGCGGCATGCAGCAGCGAGGCGAGCAGCGACGAGGTGGTGGTCTTGCCATGGGTGCCGGCCACAACCAGCGAGGTCTTGGCGGCAAGGAAGTAATGGCTCAACGCCTGAGGAAAGGAAGCGTAGGGGATCCCGAGGTCGGCCAGGGCGATGGCCTCGGGATTCTTGCGGGTGATAACGTTGCCCACCACCACCAGATCGGGACGCGGGGCGAGATTTTCCGGCCGATAGCCCTGGCGCACCTCGATGCCCTGACTGGCCAAAAAATCGCTCATCGGCGGGTAGACGTGCTGGTCGGAGCCGGTAACGACAAAGCCCGCCTCCTTGAACATGCCGGCGAGCGACCCCATGCCGGTACCGCAGATCCCCATGAGGTGGACATGACGGACCTGGTCTGGAAAACGGTTGCGGGCGGAGTCAAGAAGCGGGGAAACAGCGGCGGACGGGACAGAATTCACGACGGGAACCCCTTGCGGCTCACATCAGGCGACCGAGGGGCGATGCGGCAGGAAACTACGACCGGACTACATCGCGCACCGATCGATAGACATCCTGAAATGTTTCGTTGAAATTTGCAGGAGAGAGACGGCCGACCTCGATGAACTTGACCACCACCTCCTTGGCCACCTTGAGGATGGCCTCGTCGGTGACCGGCTTGAGGCCCTGATCGACCGTGACGGCGGCGTTGCTTTTGGCATCGGCCATGGAAACACCCCCACGCGACAAAAAAAGCCTCTGCGGCGCGAAGAAGGCCAATTCTTTGATGCCGGCAGAGGCTTGCCTTTTGTGAGAAAAACCGGCGAGGCCCCTCCCAAAAAGACAAAAAGAATATGCTGTACGTATCGAGGTTGGTGGAGGTAAGCGGGATCGAACCGCTGACCTCTTGAATGCCATTCAAGCGCTCTCCCAGCTGAGCTATACCCCCACACCTTTTTGGTACTGTAGGCAATCACGGCGCACCGTTGCGATTGCGCACCCTCATTACCATGGCCGGGAAAACAATGTCAAGGTTTTTCTCAGCCTTGGCCGCCGCCATTTTCCTTGCCAACAGTACCTTGTTCTGCTAGAATACCGCCAATTTCCAAACTCCTTAGAAATACTCGAAAATATACATTTTTTCAATCCGATACGAGGTGGCGTCCGTATGTTCTCCCCTGTTGATTCGCTGTTTGGCTGGCTTTCCAATGACCTGGCCATTGACCTGGGCACAGCCAACACCCTGGTGTACGTTAAAGGCAAGGGCATCGTGCTCCGGGAACCGTCGGTGGTGGCTGTCCGCCAGGACGTCCGAACCAACAAGGTGCTGGCGGTTGGGAAGGAAGCCAAGATGATGCTGGGCCGCACGCCGGGCAACATCGTCGCCATCAGGCCCATCAAGGACGGGGTAATCGCCGATTTCGAAGTCACCGAGGCGATGCTGCGCTACTTCATCAATAAGGTGCACAACCGCCGCACCCTGGTCCATCCCCGGATCATCGTCAGTGTCCCATCGGGCATCACTCAGGTGGAAAAACGGGCGGTCCGCGAGTCGGCCGAGTCGGCTGGCGCCCGCGAGGTACATCTCATCGAAGAACCGATGGCCGCGGCCATCGGCGCCGGGCTGCCCATCACCGAGCCCACCGCCAACATGATCGTCGACATCGGCGGAGGCACCACCGAGGTGGCGGTGATCTCGCTGGCCGGGGTGGTCTATGCCAAGTCGGTACGGGTGGCCGGCGACAAGATGGACGACGCCATCCTCCAGTACATCAAGCGCAAGCACAACCTGGCCATCGGCGAACACACCGCCGAGGTGATCAAGACCACCATTGCCGACGTTCTTCCTGATCCGCCTTACGAAACCATGGACATCAAGGGACG
The DNA here is from genome assembly GCA_002414225.1 of Desulfobulbaceae bacterium UBA5121. Lineage (GTDB taxonomy): Bacteria > Desulfobacterota > Desulfobulbia > Desulfobulbales > UBA5123 > UBA5123. Next base: position 126,673 of record DHYV01000039.1, read on the forward strand.
CGACCTGGTTTCCGGGATTCCCAAGACCCTGACCATCGACTCCGGCGAGATCCGCACCGCCATCGCCGAACAGGTGGACTCCATCGTCGAAGCGGTGAAAATGGCCCTGGAGCTGACGCCGCCCGAACTCTCCGCCGACATCGTCGACCAGGGCATCGTGCTCACCGGCGGCGGAGCGCTGCTCCGCAACTTGGACAAACGGCTCAAGGAGGAAACCGGGGTTCCGGTGATCATCGCCGAGGATCCGCTCTCATCGGTGGTGCTCGGCTCAGGCAAGGCGCTCGAAAACATCGACGTCCTGAAGGACGTAATGATCTCCTAAAAGCACTGCCGACCGCCCGGGGAGCCCTGCTCTCACGACCGCTGCTCCATGTCATGTAATGAGCGCCGCTTCCTCAGCCGTCCGCTGATCGTTGTTCATCTCACCCCCAGTCTTCCGAGCCCTTCGTCGTGATGGATTCATGAGGAAACGAACCAAACGCGCCCGTCAAATCAAGGCCCTGCTCCTCTTTGGCGTCGTCCTGGTCCTGGTCCTGATGCTGATCGTGGCCACCGTCGGCCGCCAGGAGTTCAACGCCCCACACAAGTTCGCCCTTGAAATCATCGGTAGCGCCCAAACCGGGGTGACCCGGGTGACCGGCTTTTTCTCCTCCATCTGGGACGACTACCTCGCTCTCGTCGACGTGCATAAGGAAAACGTACGGCTGCGGGAGGAGGTCAAGAAATTCAAGGCCACCAACAACGAGTATCGGGAGGCGGTGGCCAACAACGTCCGCCTCTCCAAACTCCTCGGGCTCAAGGAAACCCTGCCGCCGCCCACCCTCACCGCCCGCATCGTCGGCAAGGATCCGTCGCTCTGGTTCCGGACGGTGATCATCGATCGGGGCAGCAGCGACGGGGTCAAACAGGGCATGCCGGTGGTCACCGTGGAGGGGATCGTCGGCCAGATCATGAGCACATCGCCCCACTACGCCAAGGTACTGCTCGCCTCGGACCCCAACAGCGCCATCGACGTCCTGATCCAGAACAGCCGGATCCAGGGGATCATCAAGGGTGACGGCGACGACTACCAACTCAACTACGTCCTCAAAAACTGCGAGGTCAAGGAGGGGGACGCCATCGTCACCTCGGGCCTTGGCGGCGTTTTCACCAAGGGATTGCCAGTGGGCACGGTGACCAAGGTCACCAAGAGCCGGCGAGGCATGTTCCAGGAAATCACCATCAGGCCGGCGGTGGACTTCACCCAACTCGAACACCTGATCATTATCATGAAAGAGAACTCCCTCACCGAATGACCCGGCTGCCCGTCGCCCCCGCAGTCAATCAGTGGACGGCCCAAACCGCTGACAGGGCAAATAACCGTTATCATGCTCATTCTGACCTTTCTTCTGCTGGGCGCGGCCCTGCTCATCATCCAGACCACCATCTTCCCCCTGCTGCCGGCATGGATGGGCAACCCCGACCTGCTCTTCCTGCTCGTCGTCTACATTGCCATCCGGCTCGATATCTTCCAAGGCGCCGTGCTGGTCTTGCTCCTGGGGCTCCTCATGGACATCTTCGCCGGGGTCTTCCTGGGGCTCTACCCCGTGATCTATCTACTGCTCTTCTTCCTTCTCCAGGGCCTCTCCCGCCATCTGGTCATCGACGAAACCGTCCACCAGGCTCCGCTCGCGGTGGCGAGCTACCTCTTTGCCAGCTGCGGCCTTTACCTCTTCGCCACCATCCTCGCTCCGGACGCCATTCTTAACTGGTCCTGGCGGGACATTATCCTCTCGGCGCTGATCCTGGCGGTAATCGCCATCCCCTTCTATCAGTTCTGCTCGTGGAGCCACGAGCTGGCCCGCAAAGGGATCAACAAAAGCCGTTTCACGCGAGCCAAATCCGGCAACAGGTTCCGCGCATGAGTCGATACCTGGCCCGCATCAACAAAATCGACGAGGCAGAACTCAACACGCTCAAACGCCGCATCGATATCGCCACGGCGGTGGCCATCTTCTTCATCGCCATCCTCATCGTCCGCCTCTGGTATCTCCAGATCCACCGCGGCGACGACTACGCCCAGCTCTCCGAGAGCAACCGTATCCGGGCCCAGGCATTGAACGCCCCGCGCGGCAACATCATCGACCGGCAGGGCAGGATCATCGTCACCAACCGCCCCTGTTTCAACATCGTCTGGGTGCGGGAAGACGCCCCCAACCCCGACGCCGTTCTCAAAAGCCTGGCCCGCATCCTCCACGAAGACATCTCGGTGCTCCTCGAACGGATCCGCACCTATGCCGACCATCCCCGCTACATGCCCTTTCGGCTCCAGGAGGACATTGACTGGAAAACCCTGGTCTACATCGAAAACCACCGGTTGGACCTGCCCGGCATCCACATCGAGGTTCTGCCCAGCCGCGACTACCTGTACGGCGACATGGCCTCGCACATCATCGGCTACCTGGGCGAGATCAATCAGGATGAGCTTGACCGGCTGGATGAAGACGACGACTCCCCTTACGAACCCGGGGATCAACTGGGTAAAATGGGGGTAGAGAAGCTCTTCGAGGAATACCTCCGCGGCGAGAAGGGCCGCAAGTACCTTGAGGTGGATGTCCACGGCCTTGAGCAAAAGCAGCTCAAGATCCAGAAGCCGCTGCCGGGCGACGACCTGCAGCTCACCATCGACATCGACCTCCAGCAGGCGGCGGAAAAGGCCATGGAAGGCAAAGCAGGGGCGGTGGTGGCCATGGAGGTCAACACCGGCCGGCTCCTTGCCCTGGTGAGCAGCCCGCCGCTCCATCTTCAGGAGTTCATCGGCGGCATCTCCGCCAAGGACTGGCAGGCGATGCTCGACAATCCCCTCCACCCGCTGATCAACAAAGCGGTCCAGGGCCAGTACCCCCCCGGCTCCACCTACAAGATCGTCACCGCCCTGGCCGGGCTCGCCGAGGGGGTGATCACCCCGGAAACCGTCTTCTACTGCACCGGCTCGCTCTCCTTTGGCAACCGCACCTACGGCTGCTGGAGAAAAACCGGCCACGGCGCCGTCGACCTCCACCGCGCCCTGCGGGAGTCCTGCGACGTCTACTTCTATCAGGTGGGCCAACGGCTGGGCGTGGACACTCTGGCCCGTTACGCCAGGAGCCTGGGGCTCGGCAGCATCACCGGGGTGGAACTCGAACACGAAAAACCTGGCCTCATTCCCACCACCACTTGGAAACTCCGCAAGTACAAGGAGCCGTGGCAGGAGGGGGAGACCCTGTCGGTGGCCATCGGCCAAGGCTTCGACCTGACCACCCCGCTGCAGGTCTGCCGGATGACGGCGGCCACGGTGAACGGCGGCGTCGTCTACCAGCCCCGGCTCATCGAATCAATCAAGGATCCGGACGGCAACCTCATCAAACAGTTCCCCCCCGAAGAGGTGGGCAAGGTCCTGGGCACCAAGAAAGAACTGCAGCTGATCCGCGACGGTTTGGTGGCGGTGGTCAACGAACCGCACGGCACCGCCTCGATCGCACGCATGAAGGACGTGGTGGTGGGTGGCAAGACCGGCACCGCTCAGGTGGTTCACCTCTCCCAATTCAAGGACGCCAAGGGTGACGATATCCCGTACAAGTACCGCGACCACGCCTGGTTCACCAGCTTCGCCCCGGCCGAGGCGCCGGAAATCGCCGTCACCGTGCTGGTGGAACACGGCGGCCACGGCGGCTCCGCCGCCGCACCGATTGCCAAAGATGTTCTGGAGCGGTACTTTGCCCTGAAGAAAGAACGCGCCGCCGGAGCCGCCGGGGCCACTTCCGCCACCGGGGCCACTTCCGCCGCTGCATCCACCACCGCCGCGCCCGTTGCCGCGGCCCCCGATGCCGCGTCCGATGCCGGGCCCGATGCAGCGCCCGATGCCGGGTCCGACGCCGCGCCCGACGCCGCGCCCACTGCCGCCGCGGCCAGCAAACCCCAGCCTTAAGGGAACCGCCGATGTTCCGTTTCGACCGCCGACTGCTGCTCAACTTCGACTGGGTCTTCCTGCTCAGCGTGATCTTCATCTCCGTCATGGGGCTCACCAACCTCTACAGCTCCACCCACGCCTTCCATCACTCCGGCATGTCCCTGTTCTTCAAACAGCTCTACTACTTCCTGGCCGGTTTCGGCATCGTTCTCGCCATCATCAGCGTCGACTACCGCGTGCTGCTCAACTGGAACTACCCCGTCTACATCGGTTCCGTCTTCCTGCTCCTCTTCGCCCTGCTCTTCGGCAAGAGCATCGCCAACACCCAGCGCTGGATCAACCTGGGCTTCTTCTCCCTGCAGCCCTCCGAGCCCGCCAAGCTCGCCCTGGTGATCACCCTGGCCAGCTACTATTACCGCAAGGACACCGGCAAGGGCTTCTCCCTCAAGGAACTGATGGTCCCCATGCTGCTCACCGGGCTCCCCTTCCTGCTCATCCTCAAACAGCCGGACCTGGGGACCGCCCTGATGCTGCTCTTCGTCTTCGTCTCCATGACCCTGTTCGTCAAACTCAAATGGCAGACCCTGGCCATCCTCGCCACCAGCTGCCTGTCGGCCGTTCCCGTCGGCTGGAAGTTCTTCCTCAAACCCTACCAGCGGCAACGCATCGAAACCTTTTTGAACCCCGAAGGCGACCCGCTCAACACCGGCTACCATATCATGCAGTCCAAGATCGCGGTGGGCAGCGGCATGAAGTTCGGCAAAGGGTTCATGCACGGCACCCAGGGCCAGCTCGACTTCCTGCCCGAACGCCACACCGACTTCGCCTTTTCGGTCTGGGCCGAGGAATGGGGCTTTGTCGGCTCCCTGGTGCTGCTGGGCGCCTACTTCTTCATGATCCTCTGGGGACTCAACATCGCCATCTCCTCACGGGACAAGTTCGGGGTGCTGCTCGCCTTCGGCATCGTGTCGCTGATCTTCTGGCAGGCATTCATCAACCTGGCCATGGTCACGGGACTGCTGCCGGTGGTGGGCATGCCGCTGCCGCTGTTCAGCTACGGCGGCTCGTCGCTGATGACCACCATGACCGGCATCGGCATCCTGATGAACATCCGCATGCGCCGTTACATGACCTCTTCCTGAACCGCCATTGCCAAGGCCGTCCGCTCCCTGCCGCCGACATCCACGGCCACGGCCCTTCCCGCCGCCTTCACACAATGCGGGGCCTCCCCCCTCCGAATACGGGCTCTCCCCCATTGACAACGGCTCATGGCCAAGACCAGTATTTGAAATATTTGCAAAGACGCTTCCCTACTGGACCGGCAGTACCCAACCCTCATCATTAGTGCCGACTCGCGGCAATATCGCAACCCCACCGCCGCGGCGACGGCAGCGATTCTCTTCGCCAGGACCGATTTCCCACCCCACGCCGCCCCCCGACCGAAGGGCGCGGCACAACAGGAACGGTGAAAGGTGACAACAACACATTCTGTCGACACCGTCATTCGCACGGAAAAGGAGCATATCCGGGGTCCGGGCCGAGCCAAGGGGCCGTTCAGCGGCCTGGCTCTGTCGGGCGGCGGCATCCGTTCCGCCTCCTTTGCCCTGGGGGTCTTGCAGGGGCTCTTCGCCGGCACCGCCACCCACCCCAACCTTCTGGACCACTTCGACTATCTCTCCACGGTGTCCGGCGGTGGCTACATCGGCACCGCCCTCACCTGGTTTCGCCACAAAAAATTCCCGGCCGGGACGAAGACCCAGGCCACCCCCAGCTTCCCCTTCGGCCGGCGGCAGAGCGGCCACCATGGCGCGGCCGGCGGCGCCAACCAGGCCCTTAACTTCATCCGCCAGCACGGCAACTACCTCACCCCGGCCAAGGGACTCGACCTGATGTCGCTCACCGCCGTGGTCCTCCGCAGCACCTTCGTCTCCCTCTTCGTCTACCTATCGCTGCTCACCGTCGCCATGTTCTGCTGGCGCCAGGCAGGCTTTTTTACTCCCCACGGCACCGTGGCCATCGCCAAACTGCTGGGGGTGCCCCCGATCGGGGACGTGCAGCTCAACGACCCCCTCAGTCTTGCAGGGATCATCGTCGCCGCCCTGGCCCTCACAAGCCTTGCCTTTTCCATCGCCACGGTCCTCCAGTGGGGCGCCGACACCGGCTACCGGCTGCTCATCAAACTCCAGAAAACGATGGGCCTGCTGAGCAAGGCCGTCATCGCCCTGCTGGTCATCGGTTCGCTCCCATACCTGGAGAGCGGGATCCACGCCCTGTGGATGAAGGCATCGCTCGCCGGCGGCTCCACCCTGGCCGGCGTGCTCCTCGGCCTGCTCCAGTCCCGTCGCCAACAGGGTGCCGCCCCGGCCGCCAAACCGAAGATCCCGGCCGAGATCCAGATGGTCATCGGTGCCGCCCTGCTGGTCTACGGCCTCCTCTTCACCGCCTTTCTGCTCGCCGCCGGACTCTCCGTCGGCGAGGTTCTTGCCCTGACCGCCGCCGTCCTGGCCGTCGCCATCCTGGTCAACCTCAACCACGCCGGGCTCCACCGCATGTACCGGGACCGACTCATGGAAACCTTCCAGCCCAACCCGGCCAATGTGCAGCAGAACCGCTGGGGGCCGGCGACCGAGGCCAACCGAACCCTGCTCGAGCAGGTCTGCCCGCCGGGCCAGGGGCTCTACCACCTGATCAACTGCAACGTGGTGCTGGTGGACTCTGCCAACGCCACCCACCACGGCCGCGGCGGCGACTCCTTTCTCCTCTCGCCGCTCTTCTGCGGCAGCTCGGCCACCGGCTGGCGATCCACCGACGATTACATGAAAAATACCTTCTGCCGGGGCATCACCCTGCCCACGGCCATGGCCGTCTCCGGAGCGGCCGCCAATCCCAACGCCGGCGTGGCCGGCCAGGGCGTGACCCGCAACCGGGTGGTTTCCACCCTGATGTCGCTGCTCAACCTTCGCCTGGGCTACTGGGCACGCAACCCGCAACGAGGCAACGGCTGGCTGCCGCCCAACTACCTGCGGCCGGGGCTCTCCGCCGGAGTTTTCGGCGCTGCCTTGAGCGAGGCAAACGGCTTCATCGAACTCACCGACGGCGGCCACTTTGAAAACCTGGCCCTTTACGAACTCGTCCGCCGCCAGGTCCGGCTCATCGTGGTTTCCGATGCCGGCGCCGATCCCGACTACACCTTCGAGGATCTGGCCAACGCCGTGGAAAAGGTACGGGTGGACTTCGGAGTGAAGATCCGCTTCCGCGCCGACAAGAAGTTCAACCTGGAAGGACTGATGCCCGGTTCGGCCACCGCAGGACTGCTGACCGAAAAGTATGGCCTGGCCCGACGCGGATACGCCGTTGCCGACATCGACTACGGCGACAACGCCCACGGGGTGCTCATCTACCTCAAGCCCACCCTCACCCGGGGGCTGCCCGAGGACATCTATGGTTACAAAACCGCCTACCCGACCTTCCCGGATCAAACCACCGCCGATCAGTTCTTTGACGAGGTGCAGTTCGAGGCTTACCGGGAGCTGGGCTACCAGCTCGCCAAACAGATGCTTGCCTCAACGGCGGTAGCCGGCGAATTCCACCGCTTTCTCCCGAACGGCAACAGCCCGCCGGCAGCCACACCATCGGTCGGTTCGTAAGCGGCGATCTCTTTTTTCGAATCTCTTGCAAAATGACGCAAGTTGCACCATGACGGTGCATTAGCGTAACCAATTGAAACGACAGAGCTTCATTGTATTTTCGGGTCTTGTCTCCAGCAAAACTTGGCCAGAAGGAACACCAGCAAGCTCTCCGAACAGCTACCTGTCCGTTTCATCTCCTCGAAGAGCAATAGCCACGCCACCCCGTCACGGCATCCGCCGGGAGGCCCCCATGGCCAGGGCGCGGGCGGCACGCAAACCGGCCCCCGGCCGGGCAGCGACAAAATCGTCGGTCGCGAGACGACTAAGGATGTCGCGATGTCGACAATTTCGTCCCCTCTTCGCCAATCGCCTCCCGTCCCGGATGACTTGCAGCTCTGTCGCCCCCCCCCCAGCGTTTTGGCCACCATACTTTACCTTTCTTCGCCATATCTAAATTGCATATTGCATTTCAATCGCATATTGCCCCCCCCCGACGGACATGGTATAAGTCATCCGCTCGTTAGACAGGTGGTTTGCTGCCGATTCGTAATCATCGCCCCAAAGGGTTTCTTATGCGGATCAAACTGGTCGCCCTCGTCGCTCTCTCTTCCCTTTCCCTCCCGCTCCTCTCTTCCCCTTCCAGCCTGGCCCAACCCGATGCCGGTTCGCTGCTCCAGCAGCAGGAGCGCCAGCAGCAGCGACTGCCCGGCCAGCTGCCGCCCCCCGAGACCCCACCGGCGCGCCCGGCGCTGCTCCCCAAGGGCGAGGTGAGCGTGCTGGTCAAATCGGTGCGCTTCAGCGGCGACACCGACCTGGCCCCCCAGGCGAAACTCCAGGCGCTGGTGGCCCACGCCATCGGCCAGCGCCTCGACTTCGCCGGCCTCGAACAACTGGCCAGCCAGGTCACCGCCTATCTTCACGGCCAGGGGTGGATTCTGGCCGATGCCTATCTGCCGCAGCAGGACGTGACCAGCGGCAATATCGAAATCGTCATCCGCGCCGGCCGCCTCGACGGCGGCAACGGCAAGGGCAGTCCGTTTGCCATCGTGCCGAGCGACACCAAGAACCCGCGCATCAAACCCGACCGATTGCGGGCCATTGCCGCCAACCTGCTGCCCGCCGGGGCCAGCGTCCGCAATGAAGACCTGGAGCGGGCCCTGCTGCTGATCAACGACCTGCCCGGGCTTTCCGCCCATGCCCGGCTGCAGCAAGGGGTCTCCCCGGACAGCACCCAGGTGGGCATCAACGTCGAAGAGGGTCCGCTGGTCACCGGCCAGGGCTGGGCCGACAACTCCGGCAACTACTCCACCGGCAGCCTCGAGGGCAACC
>DHYV01000058.1:0-31225 GCA_002414225.1 Desulfobulbaceae bacterium UBA5121
CTGGCCGCCTCCACCGCCGCGTTGAGCGCCAGCAGGTTGGTCTGGAAGGCGATCTCGTCGATCACCTTGATGATCTTGGAGATGCTCTGGCCCGCCTCGTTGATCTCGCCCATCGCCTTGACCATCTCCTGCATCTTGGCGTTGCCGCCCTCGGCGGCGGCGCGGGTCTGGCCCGCCAGCTGGTTGGCCTGGGTGGCGTTTTCGGCGTTCAGCTTGGTCTGGGAGGCCATCTGGGTCATGGAACTGGTGACCTCCTCAAGGCTCGCCGCCTGTTCGGTGGCGCCCTGGCTGAGGGCCTGGCTCGAATCGGAAACCTGGCCGGCGCCGCTTGCCACCTGCTCGGTGGCGGTGAGGATGTCGCTGATCATGGCGTTCAGGTCGTCGCCGGTCTTCTTGAGGGCGTTTCTGATCGCGTCGGCCTCGTCGTGGGGAGTGGCGTTAAAGGTGAGGTCGCCGTTGGCGAGCTTGTCGAGGGCGGCCACCATCTCTTTCTGCAGGCTGTCGGCAAAGGCGTCCATGGTTTTGGCCATCCGGCCGATCTCGTCGGCCCGGTCCATGTTGAGCCGCACGTCGAGGTGGCCCCTGGCCATCTCGTCGAGCATGCGCACGGTCTTGCCGATGGGCCGGGTGATGGAGCGGGTGATCATCAGGGCCACGGCAATGATGGCCGCCACCCCGACCATGAAGACGATGCCGATCACCCACTTGAGGGTGTGGACGGCGGCAAATGCCTCGGCCTCGTCGATTTCGGCAATGAGCGCCCAGGTGGTGTCGCCCAGCTTGAGCGGTGAGTAGACCGAAAGCACCGGGTTGCCGTTGTAGTCGATGATGATCTTGGCGTCCGAGCGGCCGGCCAGGGCCTCGCGGCTCGCTTCGGTGTCCACCTTGCCCAGGGCAGGATTGGCGAAGGACGCCTTCACCGAGTGGTTGGTGGGGTCGAGGAAGGAGTCGGAACGCATCAGCTTGTCCTGGCCCACCAGATAGGTTTCGCCGGTCTTACCCATGCCGGAGCGTTCCTGCATGACGCTGTTGATGGCGTCCAGGGAAAGCTGCATGGCGACGATGTAGCGTACCTCGCCGTTTTCGATGAGAGGGGCGGCGATGAAGGCGGCGGGCTCGCCGTTGGAGGGGGCGTAGGGGGCGAAATCGGCCATGCCGTACTGGCGGGTCTGCAATACCCGGCGAACCAGTTTGCCCAGGTTGGAGTCTGAGTACTTGCCGTTCACCATGTTGGACTGGTAGTCGGGCTCCTTGGCCACGGTATAAAAGACCTGGCCGTGGGGATCGATCAGGAAGAAGTCGTAATAGCCGTAATCCTTTATGTAATTGGCGAAGTAGTCGTTGTTTTTGTCGCTGGCGAGCGCGGCCAGCATGGCGTCCATGGTGCCGGCCTGTTTGAGGAAGCCACTCAGGGTTTGCACCATCACCTTCATGTCGCCGTGGCGTTCCTCGAAGAAGCGGTTGATCTGCGCCTTCTTGATCCCCTGGACCGCCTGGAGCTGGTCAAAGGCCGAGGTATCCAGGGCGTCGCTGGCCTTGATGAGCGCGGAGAGGCTCACCGCCGAGAAGGGAATGATGCCCACGCAGAGGAAGGCGATGAGCAGTTTTTGCCCTAGTTTCAGTCTCTTGAACATATCAGTTCCTCCTTGTTCCGTCGTCGGGGGGGAATCCGTTCAGGCCGCGGCGTTGGCCAGTATCTCCAGCTCCTCTTCAAAGAACAGCTTGTCGACGTTGAGCAGGATGCGTACCTCGTCATCCACCTTGCCCATGCCCTTGAGATAGCGGCTGGCAGCGCCCTTGGTGGTGCGGGGCGGCGGCTCGACGTCCTTTTCCGGGATGTCCGCCACCTCGTTGACCTGATCCACCACCAGGCCGACGGCGGTGGAGTCGATGTCCACCACCACGATGCAGGTCCGCTCGTCGTACTCCCGCTCGGGGAGGTTGAAGCGGAGGCGGACGTCCATCACCGGAATCACCTTGCCGCGCAGGTTGATCACCCCCTTGACGAACTCCGGCATGTCGGGCACCTCGGTGATCCGCTGGATGCCGATGATCTCGGTGACGTAGACGATGTCGAGTCCGTAGTCCTCGCCTGCCAGATGGAAGGTGAGGTACTTGTCCTTCATGGTGTCTTCGTCGTCGTAGATGTCGTCGACGAAATTTTCTTCCTGTATTTCTACCTTCTCAGCCATGAGACACCTCCTTTTCCTGGGGTAGTAGCGTCGCCGTCCATGAAGATGACGGGTTGCCGAAGATCAAAAAGAAACGGCCAATCGCGGTGCGAAGCCTCGATTCGTTGCGGCTTCCTATCCCGTTACGGCTGTCCGTCAGCGGTATCAAGCAATAATGGCGTCAGGCTGCTACGTAAGGCATCGAGCTGGGAGGCATACGGTGGCGTTGCCCCATCCTGCCTTTTGGGGCTGTTTTCGATTCCGCAGGCCACTTTGGCCAGTTCCGCCAGGCCCAGGCTCAGCAGGGAGCCCTTAAGGGTGTGGGCAACGGCGGCCAGCGCATCGATGTCCTCTCCCCTGAGAGCAGCCTCTGCTTTTTGCAGAGCCAGACAGAGAGAGTGACGGCAGTTGGCGAGCAGATTATCGATCTGGGGCGGGGCGAGACGGTATTCGGTGGCCAGGTGTTTTCTGACCGTGTCGACAATGGAATCCCCGGATGGCTTGTCCTGATTCCGGAGCGGCTGGGAGGGCGATTCCGTCCTTTGCGGCGTCTTGGCCCGAAAGCCGTTGATGAGGGCCAGAAATTGTTCGGCGACAAAGGGTTTGGTCAGATAGTTATCCATGCCGGCGGCAAGCCCCCGCTCCCGATCGTCGGACATGGCATGGGCGGTCATGGCAACGACGGGGAGGTGACGGCCGCTCCGCCGTTTGCGCAAATCCGCGAGGAGTTGTTCATCAATTTCTCCCGAGTCGGCAGCCAGTCCTTGCTCGCACTGGCGGAGAAGGCGGGTGGCGGTAATGCCGTCCATGCGCGGCATCTGTATATCCATCAACACCAGATCGAAATCTTCCGAGGCCAGAACCCGGAGGGCGGCAAGCCCGTCTTCGGCCTTCCGTACCCCGTGGCCCGCCTGTTCCAGGATGATTTGGGCCAGTTCGCTGTTGATAAGGTTGTCTTCCGCCAGCAGGACGCGCAGCGGTGCGGCCAACGGGGGGGGGGCCGGCGGCGGTGCCCCCTGCTGATCGACCGACCCGGCGGTCGGCCGGACGCCGGTTAAGGCGGCAACGACCGTTTTCAGCAGCTCCTGACGGGAAAACGGCTTGGCGAGGAAGAAACAGTTGGCAAGGTCGTGACATCTTTTGGCCGCTTCGCCGCAAGTCATGGGGGAGGTCAAAAGAATCAGCGGTGGCAAGGGATGACGGAGGTGCTCCTGAAATCGATCCAGGAAGGCAAATTCGTTCTCGCAGGTCAGAGTCCCGTCCAACACGATCAGCTGCGGCGGCGTGTCGGTGTCCGCGTCCCCGGCCAGACCTTGCAGCGCCGTGAACCCACTGTCGGCGGTTGTTGCGATAACGCCCCAGTCGGTGAAGATATCCCTCAGGATGGCGAGGGAATCGGCATTGGGATCGACAAGGAGAACCCTGTTAATGGAAACGTCGGGCGGCAGGGCGGGCAAGGGGATCTTCTCTCCCTTGCCGAAAAGAGCCGTGAACCGGAAGGCGGTGCCCTTTCCGACGGTGCTTTCCACCCTTATCTCGCCGTCCATGAGGCGAACGAGCTGCCTGGTAATGGCGAGGCCGAGCCCGGTGCCGCCGTAAATACGGGTGGTGCTGGCGTCGGCCTGGGTGAAGCTGTCGAAGATGGTATCGATTACTTCCGGTTGAATGCCGATTCCGGTGTCGTTGACCTCGAAGTTGAGTTCCACCGCGTCGTCGCTGACTTTGCCGATGGCGGCGTTGATTGCGATCTGCCCCTGGTTGGTGAACTTCAAGGCGTTGCCCACCAGATTGACCAGAATTTGCCGCAACCGAAGGGCGTCGCCGACAAGTTCGTGATTGAGGGTGCCCGGCGTCCTGCAGAGCAGGGCCAGTCCCTTCTGGTGGGCTCGGATGGTAAGGGGCCGAACAACCGCCTCAAGTGTTTGCTGCAAGTCGAAGGGCTGCTTCTCCAGGATAATCTGGCCGGCCTCGATCTTGGAAAAGTCGAGGATGTCATTGAGCAGCGCGAGAAGGGAGGCGGCGGATTCCTTGACCATCAAAAGATAGCGGCGTTGCGCGTCGTTGAGGTCCGTGCCCAGAGTGACGTCGGTGAGGCCGACGATGGCGTTCATCGGGGTGCGGATTTCATGGCTCATGTTGGCCAGGAACTGACTTTTGGCGGTGCTGGCGTTCTCCGCCGCCTTCTGGGCCAGGGCCAGCCGCTCCTCGGTGAGCCTCCGTTCGGCGATTTCCTTTTTGAGCGAGGCGTTGGCCTTGCAGAGTTTGGCGGTCCTCTCCTCCACCCGTTTTTCAAGCTTGTCGTGCGCCTCCTGCAGCCGCTGCTCCGCCCGTTTGCGGTCGGTGATATCCTGGACCACCCCCTCGTAGGAAAGGAGTTTTCCCTCCTCGTCGCAGCTGAGAACGGCGGTGTTGTTGATCCAGCGGATGGTTCCGTCTTTTTTGCGGATGCGGTGCTCGATGGGCGGCGGTGTTTTCCCTTGCAGGATCTTGTCGATTTGGCGCCTGACCAGTTGATGGTCCTCCTCCGGAACCATCTTTATCCACAAAAATGGGTCGGCGGTGAACTCCTCCGGGGTGTAGCCGGTCACCGCCTCGCAGGCGGGGCGGTGGATGGTGGCAACCGGCCTGCCGTTCTCGGCCTGGACCGTGTAGATATAGTTGGTGGTGGCTTCGGTGATCCGCCGGTAAAGGGTTTTGTTTTTTTCAAGCTCCTCCCTGGTCCGTTCCAGTTCAACGATTTTTTCCTGTAATTGCAGGTTGGCGCTCATCAGGTCGGCGGTCCGCGCCTCGACCTGGTCGGCGAGCTGCTCGCGGTGGCCGGTGAGTTCCTGCTCCAGGCGAATCCGGCTGGTGACATCGACAAGGTTGAGGATGAGGCCGACGACCTCGCCGGCGTTGTCTTTTACCGGGACCAGGCTCAAATCCAGGCAGGTGAGGCCTCGCTGCGGATCGTGCCGGCAGGTGGACGGGGTGGCGGCGGCGAGATAAGGGGCGCCGGTGGCAATGGCCTGGCGGAAGAGGGTCGCGTTTTCGTCATGGGGGTAGAGGGCGAAGTAGTTCTTGCCCGGGAAAAATGCCGGGGAGCGGTTTTCCGCATCGGCGTATGCCCGGTTGACCATGATGAAGTTACAGTCCCTGTCCAGATAGGCGATCAGGGTCTGACTGCGGTTGAAAATGGTGCCCAGGGTTTGGGTGGCCGCGGCCAGGGCCGCCTCGCGTTCCTTGCTTCGTTCGCTCTCCAGTCGTCCCCGTGAAAGTTCCTGGCGGAGACGGCGATTTTCCTTGAGAAGCTTGGCGATGCGGGTTCGCTCCGCATCGAAGCGTGTCGACTTGGTGCGTTCTCGGCGGCCGTTGAGCAAACGCTGTCGTTCCCCGGCTCGTTTGATGGCGCAGCCCATGAGGTCGAGATCGACGGGCTTGGCAAGGCAGTCCCAGGCCCCGAGATGGAGGGCCCGGATCGCGTCGTTGGTTTTTCGGTGGTCCGACATGACGACGACCGCCGTCGAGGGGGATTCTCTGACCACCTCGGTCAGAATTTTTAAGCCGCCCTGCCGGGGCAGTTGCAGGTCGAGAAGAAGCAGATCGGGTTTTTCCCTGCGAAAGAGTTGCAGCCCTTCCTTGGCGCTGGCCGCATGCAGGGTGACGTGGTGCCGGTTGTGGAGATGGTCGACGATGAGGTTCCGCGTCTCTTCATGGCCTTCGATGGCGAGAACTTTCAGCGTCGCGTTGGTCATGGCGTCATCCCTGTGGCAAAGAAAACGGCGTGAGTTTTATTTGTGATGGCTTCCGTGCGATGTCCGTCTGCTGGGTGAGGTCATCGTCGATGCCGGCGAGTTGAAACCGCGCCACGTAGCGCGGTCCCCAGCCGTGTACCTGCTCGACATGCAGATTGCCGCCCAGCCGGCGGATCAGGGGGGCGAGTCTGCACAGAGCCTGGTTGTCTTCGGCGAGACGAGGCGAGCCGCCCTCGAAGGCAAGAGGCTTCATGGCGAAGAGGGACAACTGCCGGGGAGGCATGCAGTTGCCGTTGGCGTCCACCGTGACCTCCAGGCGGTGCTGCCCGGCAAGATCCTTGCCCAGAGTGCTGATTCGGATCATGACGATTTCGACATTGGGAGTGGCGATCCCGTGGTCGAACAAGGCCCAGAGCAGATCGCGAAAGGAGTCCGGAGAGCCTTTGAAAAAACGGGGGGTGTGCGGCGCGGCGGAAAAAGCCAGAATACAGCCACGCTCCCTGGCAATTTCCGACAGCTTGACAATTAGGTCGGCGAACTCGGCTCTCAGGTCGAAGATGCCTGCGGCCTCGAAGGGGAGATCGTCCAAATCGGCGTATGCCCGGGTTGCCTCCATCGTTACCATTGTCTTGTGCCCTCCTGAATGCTGAAGAGTTAATTGGAAATAATTTTCGTGGCGCTTGTGCTGTCGGAAACGTGATGCGTACTACCGGGAAGGGCCTCTGACGGATTGAGTTTTTCTTGCGGTTGCCAGAGGCGTCGAACAACCGGCTTACGGATCCTCACCAGTTGTTGTATTTTTTTTGTATGCCCGGAGGAGGAAACATACAATGGACAAAAAATGGGTATGGCCTGGGTAGACGATTTTGTGCAGTGTCGTCTCAATATGCTGAAATAACGACAATAAACATTGCAGAGGAACAGGACTCAAACGGGAAAACCGTTCTGTCCCCGATCCGAAGAGGCGGAGTGGAACCGCTCCCTCTTCCTTCCATGTAAGGCAAGGCATTCACGGGGGAAGGGGTGGGCGGCCCTCACCCGATAAGCGATGCCAGGGCGGTGCGGAGGTTAACTTTTTTGTTGGTGATGCCGCATTTTTTTCGGATGTTCCGGCGGTGGACGTTAACGGTCCAGGGGGAAAGGTTCAACCGCTCGGCAATCTCTTTCGTGGACAGCTCCTGGGTGATGAGGTGGGCGATCCGGACCTCCATGGGAGAGAACTGGTGCATCGCACTGGCAATGGAGCGGTTGACGGGAGAAAACAGTTCTTGCAGGTTGGTCAACAAGAGTTGGACGGACTGCTTTTGGGCAGGAGAGTGTGTCGCCCTGAGCAATTTTTGCAGCTCGGGCTCGAAAAGTTCGTTGACCTGCCGCAGGAGTTGTTCGCGAAGCTCCTCTTTCTCATGCTCAACCCGTTTCAGCAGAACCCGAAGGGCGGTATCGGTTTCCTCCAACTCGGCGGTCCGGAGTTCGATCTGCCTTGCGAGGGTGTCAACGGCGCTTTCGAGTTCCGCAGCCGTCTGTTTTCCCGCGTCCCCGTCGTGATAGATGGTTTGCAGGATTTTTTCCCGGCGGAGGGCAACGACGGACGCGACGATGCGGACCGGAATCCTGCGGCCGTTATTGCCGAGAACCTCCGATTCGATGGCGGGCTGGCCGGGGGGATGGTCGACGAGGCGATGGAGATCAATCGTCTTTTCCGCCGGATGGAAGGAGGCGTGCGGCCGGCCGATGATTTCCTCCCTCCCCCTCCCGAACAACCGCTCGGCCGCCTGGTTGCAGTTGGTGACCAGGCCGCCCCGGCGGTCGGTCCACAGCATTGGCGCGGCGGCGTTCTCGAAGGCAAGACGGAATTTTGTTTCGCTTGTCCGTAACGCCGCTTCCGCCTCCCTGCGAGCGGTGGTGTCACGGGTGATGCTGACATAGCCGATGGTGTTGCCGTGAAAATCCTCGATTTTGCTGGAGCGGGTTTCGCCGATGAAGGTCGAGCCGTCCTTGCGGCGATAGCGGATCAAGGACACCCTGCTCCGGCTCTGATGTCTGGCGCAGTAATCACCCTGGGCCAACTTTTTGAAGTCCTTTTCCCAGGCGAAGAGAACCTCGGTTGACTGGTGGCGCAGGTCGTCGATGGTGTAGCCCCACATGGCGCTGAAGGCGGGGTTGATGGCGATGATGCGCCGTTGGGGATCGACAACGGCGACGGCATCGGTCATGGAGTGGAGGATGGCGGGCGCCATCAGGGTGGTGATGGCCTCGGCGGCTACCGTGACGGTCGCGGGGGGAGGCAGGGATGGTTTTATCGATCGGTTGGGCTGTTTGCGGTCATGCGGTTCCGAGGCGTGTGTCGTGTCGAGACTCATTTTCAGAACTCCTTTCGCTCCGCAAGAAGCGCTGCCGGACTCAAGCGCGACTCGTAACGGATCTGTGTCAGTCCCCCAAAGCGAACGGCGAAGGGGTAACTGGGCTCGGGAAGGCTCTCGGTTATCGGGTTCTTGGGAAACTGCGGTAGGACGTCAAGTACTTCTGCTATTGTCCTCGGAACGGTTATTGTTAATCATATCGTAATGAGGCGCAGGGGAGGCAATAAGTTAAAAATCAGGATGAAATGCGGGTAAATTTTAAGTAGTGATGGTCATTGCCATTGCCATGGATGCCGCGCCGGCGGTGATCCTGTCTGTCTGCAGATTATGTAAATAATAAGAAAAAAACCGTTTTTGCTTTCCTGCGTCCGATGCCGGGGCTTTCCCGCCGACAGCGGGCAAGCATGAGAGTGGCTGCGTTTATGGTTACCGCAGGATCCGTAGTCAGGCCGTGTCGGGAAGAGCGACGGACAGGGTTCAGCCCTGGTGGCGCCGAGCAGGGAGAGGCGAGTCGTTTACGGTTGATGTTCCGTCACTAGTTCAGGGGCGGTGGGACCGGGCCATTGGTAAGAAGGAAGGAATAAATCGTTCCCGTCGTTGGAATCGATACGGGCCACTAGTCGTTCTCCCTCTCCCGAGCCCGTAAATGCGCCAGCACCAGCTTGATTTCACCGTAGGCGTAATCTTCGGCCAGGGCGCGTTTGAGTTCGCCCAAAGTCGGGTTGGCGAGCGCCAGGGCCTTGGCCTCGATTTCGGCCTGGCGGTCCGGGGCGACGAGGCGGCTGACGGCGAGCTGGCCGCTGGCAACGAAGGCTTCCAGATGGCCCAGGACGGTGGCGGGGGTGAGGCCGCGCTCACGGGCGATCTCGTCAGGCGAGAGCCCCGACTCCAGCAGGTCGAAGCTCACCTGGCGGGTGTGGCCGGCGACCTTGGGTTTCTTCGCCGACTCAGGCTTCGGGGCCGGCGCGGTGCCGGCCCTGGGCTCTGGCAGGGTGACCTCTTCGATGCCGTGCGCCTCGCGGTAGGCCGCCACCAGTTCCAGCAATTCGTCGCCGTACTTCTCCGCCGTCTTGCCGCCGATGCCCTTGATCCCGCTGAGTGCAGCCAGGTTTGCCGGCAGGGTGACGGCGAGCTGGATCAGGACCTTCTGGTGGAGGATGCGGAAGGCCGGCACCCCTTCTTCGGCCGCCCTGGCGCTCCGCCATGCCCTGAGCGCCTGGAAGAGTTCGGGGTGTTCGATATCCGTCTCCAGGTACTGCGGGGCCTCTTTGGGTTTGCGGCTCGCCGCGGCGGTGGCCTCCACCTGGGCGGCGGAGATGGCCCGCAGATAGCGGTCAATGGCAAAGCCCTGGTGGCAGGAACGCACCCCGGCAAGCCGGACCGCCAGCTCTTCCTGCAGCCATTTGCCGGCGTCCCCGGCTCGCTTGGCCAGTTCCTTGTTGTCGGTTTCGATCAGCAGCCCGTTCAGGAACGGCGCCAGGATTTCGGTGAGCTTCGCTTCGAAGTAGGCCGCGGCCTTGCCGGCCCGTTCCCGTAAGACCGGATCGGTTTCAGGCAGCCCGCCCGCCTGGTTGAGCCTGGCCAGTTGCCGCCCGAAGTTTTCCCCCACGGTGAAGATTTCGGCGTTGGCCCGGCCGCGCATGGCCCCTGGTTCGCCGAGCCCGGCAACGCGGAGGAGCTGGCCGTTCTGCTCCACCACGGCGAGCAGCCGGTTGAGCCGGTGGCGGAGGCGGCCGAAGTCGAAGCACTCGCCGAGCAGCCGCTGCTGGTAGCGGCTGCGGGCCGCGGCGAGGTGTTCGTCCGTGGGCTGCTGCCGCCGCGCCTCGGCCGAAAAATGCGCCACGGCCGGGTCGGTCTGCACCGCCGCCCGGGTGAGCGGCGAGCTTAAGACCACCCCTTCCAGGGTGCGGCAGCGGCTCAAGGCCACGTAGACCTGGCCGTGGGCAAAGGCGCCACCGGCGTCGATCACCGCCCGGTCAAAGGTGAGCCCCTGGCTCTTGTGGATGGTGATCGCCCAGGCGAGCTTCAAGGGGTACTGGGTAAAGGCGCCGATCTTTTCTTCCTTGATCTCGTTGGCCTCCTGGTCGAGCCGGTAGGCGATGTTTTCCCAGGTGGCGGGTTCGACCTCGATGGCCGTCTCGTCGCCGCCGCACTTGACCCGCACCGTCTCCTGGTCGAGTTTCACCACCGTGCCGATCTTGCCGTTGAAGTAGCGCTTGTCCGGGGAGGCGTCGTTGCGCACGAACATCACCTGGGCACCCGGCTTTAAGGTGAGCGTTTCGAGGGTGGGATAGGCGTACTCGGGGAAATCACCCTCCACCGCGGCCTCGAAGCGAAGCTGCGCGCCGGCGAGTTCCGTCAGGCGGGCCTCGTTGATGGTCTCGGCCTGGCGGTTGTGGGTGCAGAGGGTGATGGCGCCCTGCAGGTCGCCGCCAGCGGGGATGTCCGGCCGATAGCGCTGGTTCAGTTCGGCAAGGCTCTCCTCGTCGAGACGGTTGTCCCGCACCTGATTCAGCAGGCCGATGAAGTGGGTGTCGGCCTGGCGGTAGATGTGTTCGAGTTCGATGGTGGCAAGCTCCATCCGGGCCAGGGCCTGGCTGCTGAAGAAATAGGGGGAGCGGTAGTGGGGGCTCAAGATACGCCACTCCTCATCCCTCACCACCGGCGGCAGCTGGTGGAGGTCGCCGATCAGCAAGAGCTGCACGCCGCCGAAGGGCTCGTCGCTCCTGCGCAGCCGCCGCAGCACCTGATCGACGCCGTCGAGCAGATCGGCCCGCACCATGCTGATCTCGTCGATGACCAGCAGGTCGAGGCTTGCGATGATGTTCTTCTTCTCCCGCCGGAAGCGCCGCAAACGCTCGGTGGTCTGGGCGTCTCCCGGCACCATGGGGCCGAAGGGGAGCTGGAAGAAGGAGTGGAGGGTGACGCCGCCGGCGTTGATCGCCGCCACCCCGGTTGGCGCGGTAACCACCAGCCGCTTGGCGCTTCGCTTCTTCAAGTCGTGGAGAAAGGTGGTCTTGCCGGTGCCGGCCTTGCCGGTGAGAAAGACCGAGGTGCCGGTCCGCTCCACGTAGTCGGCGGCGAGCTTGAGGCGGGGATTGGCGGTTGACATGGCAGGCAACCCGGCAGGAGGGGAGGGGCAAGGAAGCGGTCAGAGCGTTTTCGACTCGGGTGCTACCTTACCATCATTGTCCGGTTGCCGGTCAGAAAAAATGGCCGTTGGGCCACTGGGGCTTGGTGTTTTGCCTTGGGGAGCCCGAAAATATTTCTTTGAGTTTGTTGTATTTGGGGTGACAGCCTGAGGAAACCAAATAATTTGTCGGAAAATGTCAGGCGCCGGGGCGGATTGCCGGGTTCGCCCCCCTATTTTGGGCGTGGGCCGGAAAGCGATTTCTTCACCTATCACCCTCACCTGTCGTCTCCAGGTAGGGACGCCAGCCTTGAAACGCGGTGATTTCGCGGCTTGTCCGCTGGATGAGGGGTTCGGCAAGGAAACCCGGGATCCAGCGCCCATCCTCCAGTTCCAGCTTGCCTATGCCCAAGGGCGCCGGGATGCCGACGACCAAGTGGCCAAATGCTGCCATGGCGAGCCGGTACACCTCGACCTGCTGTTGCTGTCCCATCTCTTCGTCCCTGATCAGCCCCGGTTTGGGCGGCTCGCTGTTGAGAGCGTACATGCGATAGGCCGGGGCGGTTTTCGTTTTTTGGATAAATTCCGCGCCAAGCTCCATGAGCTGATGATGGAGGGGAAGACCCCGCATATGGGCGCCGCAGACCGCCAGAAGGACTTCTTGCCGATTGTGCCGCGCGGTAAAAACAGGCGGCGGCTCTTTGGAGATGCCCATGCCCACCTGAGCCGCCGAATGGAGGCGGGCGCCCAGGGCCAGCAGCCGGTCATCGTGCAGGGCCTGGCCGACCAGGGTTACCCCGAAGGGAACGGTGGCGGTGAGGGCCGTGGGAACCGCCAGGGCGCAGTAGTCGAGGAGGTTCATGAAGTTGGTGTAGTAGCCGAGGTTGGAGTTCAGGGCGATGGGCTCGGCCATGACCTCGGCAATGGTGTAGCAGGTGCCGGCGGTCGGGGTTACCAGGACATCCACCCCGGCCATGATGGTGTCGGTCTCGCGCTTCAGCTCCTTGAGCCGATAAAGGGCCCGAAAGAAGTCGGAGGCGGATGCCGATGGCGAATCGCAGATGATCCGGCGAACCACGGGATCCCCGGCGGCGGGGTTGGCGCCGAGAAACGCCCCCACGGCCACCTGCCGCTCCTGCACCCAGGGCCCCTCGTAGAGGAGGCGTGCCGCGGCCAGAAAGGGAGAAAAGTCGATCTCCACCGCCGTGCCTCCCAGCGAGGTCAGCAGGTCCACGCTGGTCTTGAAGCACTGTTCATACTCGTGGTTGCCGAAAAAGGCCAACTGGTCCCTGGCCGGGACGCCGAAGGTGAAACTTTCCCCGGTCCCCGCGGCAGGGGGGGCGGGAACACCGGGACGCGACCAGGGATCTTCTTTGTCGTACTGCCTGGCCACCCGTACCACCCGGTCCGCATCCGCCGCGCAGAGGGCGAAAATGGAAACGCAATCGAGGCTGCGGCATGCCGGCACCACTCCCCTGGTGCTGAGCAGTCCCCGGGTGGGTTTCACTCCCAGGATATTGTTGAAGGCGGCGGGCACCCGACCGGAACCGGCCGTATCCGTGCCCAGGGAGAAGGTGCACAGCCCCTTGGCCACGGCCACGGCCGAGCCGCTGCTGGAACCGCCGGAAATAAAATCGGGCTGGAAGCTGTTTTTGCAAGCACCGTGGGGAGAGCGGGTGCCCACCAGGCCGGTGGCGAACTGATCGAGGTTGGTTTTGCCGAGCGGTACGGCGCCGGCGCGGATCAGCATCTCCACCACGAAAGCGGACCGGTCGGGAGTATAGCTGTATTCCGGGCAGGCGGCACTGGTGGGTATCCCGGCCAGGTCGATATTGTCCTTCACCACAAAGGGGATGCCGTAGAGGGGCAGTTCCTCAGGGTGTGCACTCTCCAGCCGGGCGAGATAGGGCTGTAGCTCTTCTTCCCGCAACAACCGGATCCAGATGGATGGGTCCGCGCGGCGGCAGGAATCCAGCAGGGAGGTGAGCAGCCGCCGCGGGCTCATCTGGCCCGTGGAGTACAGCTGCTGGAGGTGGCTGATGGTCAGATTCATCATGGTCAGGCGGCCGGGAGGAGGGTGAGCAAGTGCTGTCCCGAGGAGACCCTCTCTCCCTCGGAGCAGAAGACCTGTTTGACGATAGCCCGGCAGGGCGCCCGCAGGGTGATCTCCATCTTCATGCATTCGAGTACCGCCAGGGTATCACCCTCTTCCACGGTGGCTTCAAGCGCGGCCGTGAGCTTCCAGAGACTGCCCGCCACCGGGCTGACAACCGGATCGCAGCCTGCGCTGACGGCCTCCTGCTCGTCCCTGGCCTGGGTGTTCACTTCCACGCTCTGATAGTTCAGCTGCCCATTTTTGATCCACTCCTGCCGTTCTCGTTCAAAGGCCTCCTGCTGACGGATTTTGAAGGCGGTGATCGAATCCCTGTTTTCTTCCAGGAACCGTTCATAGTCGCGAAGGTTGAACCGTGTCTGCTCGATCCGCAAGCCCGCAGCACCTTGGGGGAAGTCTCGACGCATCCGTTGCAGTTCTTCGCCACTGACAGGGTAGAAGCGGATCTGGTCGAAGAAACGCAACAGCCATGGTTTCCCTTCCTTGAACTCGGCGGTGGTCCGGTAGCGATTCCACATCTGAACGGTCCGACCGACGAACTGATAACCGCCTGGGCCTTCCATGCCGTAAACGCAAAGGTAGGCCCCGCCGATGCCCACGGCGTTTTCCGGGGTCCAGGTCCTGGCCGGGTTGTATTTGGTGGTGACGAGGCGGTGGCGCGGATCGACGGGCGTGGCCACCGGAGCCCCGAGATAGACATCACCCAGTCCCATGACCAGATAGGTGGCATTGAAGACGATCTCCTTCACCTCATCGACGCTGGCAAGGCCGTTTATGCGCCGAATGAACTCGATGTTGGAAGGGCACCAGGGGGCGTCCGGCCGGACCGACTGCATGTACTTGTCGATGGCCAAATGGGTGGCGGGGTCGTCCCAGCTGAGAGGCAGATGGACTATGCGTGCCGGCAGATCCCGCTCCGCATAGTCGCGGATCTCCTGTTCCATGTCCTGCAAGCGGTCCAGGAGGACGTCGAGGGGCAGCAGGCGATTGTCATAATGAATCTGGAGGGAGCGGATTCCGGGGGTGATGTCGATGATTCCCTCGATTGCCTGTTCTTCCAGGTGAAGCATCAGGGCATGGACGTGAAAGCGCAGGCGCAGGTCCAGGACGAGCTCGCCGTATTCGATGAGCAGGTACTTGTCGCCCGCCCTGCGATAGACGATCTCTTCCTCTCCTTCCGGCCGCCATCGCCTGACAATTGCCGGTTCATCAGTGATTGCCCCGTGGTCTGTCGGAAGAGATGGACGCCCGGCCGGTCGCAAGGTGTCGATCAACCGCTCCTGTGCCTGTTCCAGCTCTTCGGCCATCTTCTGGTCCAGCCGAACGAAACGCACCTTGTCGCCGGGACGCAGCTGCCCCATCTTCCACAGTTCCGCCTGGACAACCGTTGCCGGACAGACAAAACCTCCCAGGCTGGGGCCGTCCGGGCCCAGGATCACCGGCATGTCGCCGGTGTAGTCGATGGCGCCGATGGCATAGGCGTTGTCATGGATGTTGGAGGGATGAAGACCGGCCTCGCCGCCGTCGTCCCTTGCCCATTGCGGACTGGGGCCGATCAGGCGGACCCCGGTGCGGGAGGAGTTGTAGTGGACCTCCCAGTCGGTGGCGAAAAAGGTTTCGATATCTTTGTCGGTGAAGAAATCAGGGGCGCCGTGGGGCCCGTACAGGACTCCGATCTCCCAGCTTTCCGGCAGCTCGGGGATGGCTTCCCTTGCCATGGCCCTGGGCTCGCCCGCCATGAGGCTGCCCACGCGCAGGACATCACCGCCCCTGAGCACCCGGCCGCCATGGCCGCCGAACTGGCCGAGGGTAAAGGTTGCACGACTTCCCATGTACAGGGGCACATCAAGACCGCCCCGCACCGCCAGGTAAGCCCGTTGTCCGTGAAGGGCGTTCCCTGTTTTGAGGACACTGCCCGGCCGCACCGGCACGGGTTGATAGCCCGGAACCGGAACCCCGTCCAGGGTGGCGTTCAGCTCGGCCCCGGTGAGGGTGATAACCGTCCCGGTGTGAAAGGTGAGTTCCGGTCCCCTGATGGTGATCTCCAGGGTGGCGGCTTCTTCCCTGTTGCCCACGATCCTGTTGGCCAGCCGATGGTTGAGGCTGTCCATGGGGCCGGAAGGGGGAACGCCGACGCTCCAGTAACCGACCCGGCCCGGATAATCCTGAATGGAGGTCTGCATGCCGGGAGCGTCCACGGAGATGGTGGGCGCTTCATAGACCAGGGAGTCGAGGAGGCGGGTCGTGACCAGGCCCTGGCGGAAGGGGGCCAGGGTTGCAATCTGCCGCAGCAGCAAGAGGTTGGTCTCCAGCCCCGAGATGGCGGTTTCCCGCAGGGCCGAGGTCAGCTTGTCGATGGCGGCGTCACGCGAGGGGCCGTGGCTGATCACCTTGGCCAGAAGAGGATCATAGTAGCCGCTGATCTCGGTGCCGGCATCGATCCAGCCGTCCACCCGAACCCCTTCCGGAAATGAGACCTCGGTCAACAGGCCGGTGGCGGGCTGATAGTTCTTGCCGGGATCCTCGGCATAGATCCGCACCTCGATGGCCGCCCCTACGGGCTTCAGCTCATCCTGGGAGGGCAGGGAGAATTCCCCGGCGGCCAGACGGATCATCCAGCTCACCAGATCAACCCCGAAGACCGCCTCGGTAACGCAGTGCTCCACCTGTAGTCGGGTGTTGACTTCGAGAAAGTAGAACTGTTCCGCCTCGGTGTCGTAAACGAACTCCACGGTGCCGGCGGACTGGTAGGAGACCCCTTCGGCCAGGCGCTTGGCTGCCTGATGCAGCTCCTCTCGCAGGGAGGGGGAGAGGTGGGGGGCCGGAGTCTCCTCCACAACCTTCTGGTTGCGGCGCTGCACCGAACAGTCCCGGTCGCCGAGCACCAGGGCCTTTCCCTGTCCGTCGCCGAAGATCTGGACTTCGATGTGGCGGGCGTGAAGGATGTATTTCTCAATAAACAGTCCGGAGTTGTTGAAGTTGCTCTGCCCCAGCCGCCGGATGGTCTCAAAGCTTTTTTCCACATCCCCGTCGCAGTGGCAGAGTTCCATGCCGATGCCGCCCCCGCCCCCGCTGCTCTTGAGCATCACCGGGTACCCGATGCGGCGTGCTTCGGCCAATGCCTCTTCCCGGGAGGCGAGCAGGCCGGAACCGGGCAGGAGGGGAACCTCAAAGCGCTCGGCCAGCTCCCGGGCCCGATGTTTGAGGCCGAAATCGATCATTTGTTCGGCGGTGGGGCCGATGAAGGTGATCCCGCACGCTTGGCAGCGATGCCGGAATTCCGCGTTTTCGCTCAGGAAGCCATAGCCCGGGTGGATGGCCTGGGCACCGCATTGTCTGGCCACCGCAAGGATCTTCTCGCCGTCCAGGTAACTCTGCTGCGGCGGTGGTGGTCCCAGCGGATAAGCCTCGTCGGCCTCCAGGACATGCCGGGCATGGACGTCGGCTTCGGAATAGACCGCCACGGCCCCCACCCCCATCTCTTTCAGGGTGCGGATCACGCGGCAGGCGATTTCCCCTCGGTTGGCAACAAGAACCTTGGTAAACATGGTGGGAGGACCTCTTATTGCGCTCCCCAGATGGTGATTTCCACCGGGGTCGGATTGTAGGCATTGCAGGGATTGTTGAGCTGGGGGCAGTTGGAGATCAGGACGATGGTATCCATCTCCGCCCGCAGTTCCACATATTTCATGGGTTCGGACAGCCCGTCGGAAAAGGTGGAGCCTCCCTCGGGATCAACCGGGACGTTCATGAAGAAATTGATGTTGCAGACCTGATCCCGTTTGTCCATCCCCTGGCCCCAGTCGAGGAGGCACTTGAGGAAGATATCCCGGCAGGAGTGCATGTGCCGGGTGTCCAAACCGTAGCGTACCGTGTTGCTTTCACAGGAACAGGCGCTGCCCAGGGTATCGTGACGACCGCAGGTGTCGGCGACCACGGTCAGCATGACATTGTTGTCGTTGGAGCGGATCCGGGTGCCGGTGGAGATGTAGACATTGCCCTGTTCCCGCATGGTGTTGGCGGCGTGATACCGCTCCTCGATCCGGTGGGCGTTGAAAAAGATGGTATCCACCGCCTGGTTTCCTTGCAGGTCGGTGATGCGCATTACTTCATTCTTTTTGACCAGTCCCATCCAGCCGCTGCCCGCGGCCACCCGTCTGGTGGAGGAACATTCCCGGGGGTCTAGCTGGCTCTCTTTCAGTTGCAGATTCATGGCGCGGTTCCTCCCTTTTTTACAGCCAGTAACGTTCGGTGTTGATGAAGCCGCGTTGGTTTTCAGGGCAGAAGGTCCGGCAGGGATCGTCCGGCGCGGCGGGAGAACAGGGGGTCAGGGTGAGACGGACGGGCCTTGCCTGGTAGGCGGGAGCGGGGTTGAGCGGATGCATCCCGGCATCCAGGATCAGGAGGGTGTCTATCTCCGCCCGCAGGACCACGGAATCGCCCGGTTGGGAGAACTTTTCCACAAAGCTGAGCGCACCTTCCCGGTCCACCCGGACCTTGCTGAAGAAATTCACCGTCTCGGTGAAATCCCGCCGTCCCATCCCGTGTTTGGCAAGTTCGATCAGCAGTGAGTCGTAGCCGTTACGGTGAAAGCCGTTGTGGCAGTCCTGATACGGCTTTTTGCCGAAACGGCGCTCGATGAGTTCTTTGTCCGAGACCCCGCAGATCACGTCGTGCCAGCCGCAGCTGTCTTCGGTGATCGACATGAGGATGCGGCCCATGTCGGAATAGATGCAGCGACCGGCACAGAGATAGGAGATGTGCTGGATCTTGAGGGTATCGCCCATGTTGTAGCGTTCCTTGCCGTCGGCCGCGTTGTAAAAAAGGGCCGAAACGTTGGCGCCGCCCTGGATGTCGGTGAGCCGGACGGCATTGCCCTTCCTGATGATGCCGGACCAGTTCCAGCCGCCTTCGACGACCTGTTCATACAGGATATCCTTGGAATTATCGTCGTTCATGGCGTTCCTCTTCATTGCTGTGGATGGGGGGCATGATGGTGGTGGTCAGAGCCAGCTTGCAGCTTTCCACCCCCTTGCAGGCCCGGATCTCCTTTTGAATGGCATACAGGGTATCGACCGGCCCCTGGACCTGCAGAACCTCCAGGGAATGCTGATTTTCCAGCAGGACATTGAGTGAAGAGATCACCGTGTCGATATGACTGCGTTGGATCTGGATCAGGCGATTGCGAAGATCGGGGCGGGCCTCGTCGTAGACCAGGGTGATGGTGCCCGCCATGATCTGGTTGCCTCCCTTCCGGTGGTATTCGAGGAGGGACTCCCGGACCATGTGGGCAATGGCCTGGCTGCGGTTGCGATAGTTGCATTCCGTCACCATTTGGTCCAGGGCGCGGGTCAGGCTCTCGGGCAGCGACACGGAGATACGCTGCACCTTGTCTGTTTTTTCGTTACGTTTCATTCCCTTTGGGCTCCTGTCCGGCTGTCAGAGGACCTCGTCGCCCACCTGGGTGAGCCGGATGATGGGGAGGACGTCTTCACTCTCCCGTTGCGGATGGATCAGTTCCTCGATGTGCGCCTTGGTGGCCAGAAATTCCGGACTCAGGTGCTGTTTGGGTGAACGTGGCTGGGGAACCGGCACCTCGATCATCTCCTGGACCTGCCCGGGATGGGCACTGAGTACCAGAATCCGGTCGGAGAGGTAGACCGCCTCGTCCAGGTCATGGGTGATGAAGATGATGGTGATATCCACGTTGCGCCAGATCTGCAGCAGATAGGATTGCATCCTGGCCCTGGTCTGGGCGTCCAGGGCTCCGAAGGGCTCGTCCATCAGCAGGACCCGGGGCCGGTTGGCCAGGGCCCGGGCAATGGCCACCCGCTGCTGCATGCCGCCGGAGAGCTGGGAGGGGTAATGGTTGGCAAACTGCTCGAGCCCCACCATGTCGATCCACTGGAGGGCCTCGGCTTCGGCCTCGGTCCGCCCTTTCCCTGCCACCTCCAGGCCGAACATGACGTTCTTTTTCACGGTGAGCCAGGGGAAGAGGGTATAGCCCTGAAAGACCATGCCCCGCTCGGAGCCCGGACTGTCCACCGGTTTGTCGTCCAGCAATACTTGCCCTGCCGAGGCGCTTTCCAGACCGGAGAGGATCCGGATCAGGGTCGATTTGCCGCAGCCCGAGGGGCCGATGACCGAGAGGAATTCCCGGCGGTAGGCCTTGAAACAGATGTCGTCCAGGACCGTGATCTCGCCGTTTCCGGTGACAAAGACCTTGCCGAGCCCCACGGTTTCAAGGATTACCTGCCGCTCTTTCAGTCGCCGGAAACGGTCGGCTACCTCAGGGGATTGGCTCTTGTAACTGGGCAGTTGTATCGTCTGCATGTTTAGCGATCCTTTTTTGGACAAAGGAGAAGGTCTCGTGGCGGGATCCATAGAACAGTTCGAAGAGGAACTTGAAAAATTCGTTGCGCCGGCCGCCGTTCCAGACGAAAACGTTGCGGCCGATCCAGGCCAGCACCATGTCCGTGGCCAGGCCGATGACGCCGATCATCAGGATGGCGGCGTAGACGTTTTCGTAGATGCGGTATTTTGCCTGTTGGTTGATGAACCAGGTGATCCCGGTGCTGGTCCCGATCACCTCCGCCACGATCAGGTAGGTCCAGGCCCACCCCAGCAGGATCCGCATGTCCAGAAAGACGTTGGGGGCGATGGCCGGCAGGACCACCTTGCGGAGCAGGGTGCCGCCCCTGGCCCCCAGGGTCTGGGCGGCTTCCAGCAGAGACGGCGGCAGCTGTCTGGTGGTGTTGGCAATCACCAGGACCTGCTGGAAAAAGGTGCCGATAAAGATGATGGCCACCTTGGGCCCGTCATTGATGCCCAGCACCGCCACGGCAAGGGCGCCGAATACCGGTGCCGGCATATAGCGGAAAAACTCGAAAAAGGGCTCGAACAGCTTGGAAAAGCAACTGAAGACGCCGCACAGGATGCCCAGCGGAACCCCGATGACCGAGGAGAGAAGAAAGCCGTAAAAGACCACCCGGATGGAGTGGGCCAGGCTCTCGTGCAGCCAGGGATCGTCGGGGCGCCGGGGTTCACTTTTGAAAGAGGTGTATACGGCGGTGAGTACCCGGTGGGGGGGCGGCAGGTAGACCGGGTTGGCCCGCGTTCCGGTCATCAGTTCCGCCCCCTCCTGCGCAAGCCTTTGGTTCTCCTGGGCAAAGAGTTCGCGTTTGACCCGCTGGCCCTTTTCCATGTAAGGACTGCCTCCTTCGCCGGTGATCTCCACCATGGGATGCCAGATGAAGGGGACATAGCTGACCAGGGACCAGATTCCCAGGGGGAGCAGAAAGGAGAGCAGGATCAGGGCCGCTCCCCTTCTGCCGGAAAGCTCTTTCTGGATGGTGAACCAGGAGGACATGGCGGACATTCCCTTAGTGTGCCTGTGCCTTGGTGAGAGAACCGTCGATACTCTTTTTCACGTTGACCGGGGTCTTGTAGACCTTGTTCGCCACGAAAAAGCCATTCACCACCTCGGATGAGCCGTAGAGGCTGGTGGCGTTCGCCCCCGGTTTGAAGACTGCCACGGCCTCGTTCAGCGAGAGGATTTTGGTTCCCTTCAGGAAGGGTTCGTATTCCGCCGGAGTAAGAGACACGCGGGCCGAGAGGATCTCCAGCATCTCCTTGCGGTTTGCCGGATTCTGCATGTAGGCAACCACGTCATACCAGGCCGCCACCACCTTTTTCCAGTCATCGCGGCGATTCAGGAGGGAATCCATGGAGACGGCGAGGGTGTCGTAGATCAGGCCGGGGGCATCGGCACTGGTGTAGATTGCGGTGGAGCCATGCACCGATTTCAGGGCCTGGCCGGAATTGGGCTGCCAGGCGACAATGGCGTCAACATCGCCGGAGGCAAGAACCTGGGCCGTCTGATGGGTGGGCACGTTGACCAGGGTGACGTCTTTTTCCGTCATCCCGTTTTCCTTCAGGGCGTTGATCAGCAGAAGGTGGCTGACCAGTCCCAGCTCCACCCCGATTTTTTTGCCTTTCAGTCCCTTGACCGAGGTGATGCCCGGGGCGGCCACGATCTTGTCGTTGCCGTTGCTGTAGTCGTTGACCAGGATCATGATGTTCCTGGCTCCGGTGGCATTGAGAACCAGGGCATCGCCATTGGCCACGGCGACCGCGTCAACCTTGCCGGCGGCAAAGGCATCCATGGAGGC
Organism: Desulfobulbaceae bacterium UBA5121; assembly: GCA_002414225.1. GTDB lineage: Bacteria > Desulfobacterota > Desulfobulbia > Desulfobulbales > UBA5123 > UBA5123. The sequence goes on from DHYV01000058.1 coordinate 21,680, forward strand.
CATGTACTCAAACCACTCAAGTTTGACATCCACCCCGTGTTTGGTGAAGAATCCCTTGCGCGCCGCAATGTCCCAGGCAACCCAACCAGGCCAGTCGCTGTAAGCGATTTTCAGGGGTTGAGCCTGCACGGAGCCGACCATCAGGAAAAGAAAAACCACACTCGCCAGCCACCTGCATTTCCTTGTCATTTTTTTGTACCTCTCAGCTATTTGTTATTAAGTTTTCGGCGGAACTTAATACGATCGCAAGCAAGAGAAATGCCATTCGAGGTCGCAAGGCGCGTGCTGGTTGAGAACAATTACTGTGATTTCCGTTTGTTGGCGGCCGAAAAAAATCGAAAAAAGGGAGGATGCGGCGGTGCCGAAAGAAAGCGAGAAGGGGCAGGGCTCTACCAATTTGTCGAGACGGCGACAAATTGGTAGAGATGGCGAAACATAATTGTAAGGTGTCTTGAAAATACGGAAGGAAAGATTGATGGCCAGCTCATTGCAAATTTTCCGGCCTGGCGGGGCAGCTCCGGATTCTCCGTGCGCAACGGCGCGCGGTTTGCCGGTAACGGTAACGGCGAGGGTGGGGAGGGCGTGGGGCGGCGGTTTTCTTGCTTCTTCGCGCCGTCAAAAAAACGGGAGGCCCGAACTCGGGTCTCCCGTTTTTCGTGGTAAAGCGGTGACGGCCTGAAGCTTACAGAATCGGCTTCATGGCGTTCATGTAGCTTCGCAGCTCCATGCCCACCAGCTCGACGTCGGTGGTGCGGATCTCCTCGTTGACCTCGATCAACTCCCGGTTGTCCACGCCGTTGTCCTTGGTCTCAAGGCCCTTGCCGATGACGTCGGCGTCGATGGTGCTCATGAAGTCGGCGAGCAGGGGCTCGGCGGCATGGGCGAAGAGGTAGCAGCCGTACTCGGCGGTGTCGGAGATCACCACGTTCATCTCGTAGAGCTTCTTGCGGGCGATGGTGTTGGCGATGAGCGGCACCTCGTGGAGCGACTCGTAGTAGGCGGACTCCTCCTTGATGCCGGCCGAAACCATGGTGTCGAAGGCAAGCTCGACACCGGCCTTGATCATCGCCACCATCAGGATGCCGTTGTCGAAGTACTCCTGCTCGGAAATCTCGGCGCCGGTGGAGGTGGATTTCTCGAAGGCGGTTTCGGCGGTGGCGGCGCGCCAGCCCAGGAGGTTCGCATCGTTGTTGGCCCAGTCCTCCATCATGGTCTTGGAGAAGAAGCCGGACATGATGTCGTCCATGTGCTTCTCGAAGAGCGGGGTGAGGATTTCCTTCAACTCCTCGGCCAGGTCAAAGGCGATGATCTTGGCCGGGTTCGAGAGCCGGTCCATCATGTTGGTAATACCGCCGTGCTTGAGGGCCTCGGTGACGGTCTCCCAACCGTACTGGACGAGTTTCGAGGCATAGCCCGACTCGACCCCCTTCTCGATCATCTTGTTGTAGCAGAGGATGGAGCCCACCTGGAGCATGCCGCAGAGGATGGTCTGCTCGCCCATGAGGTCGCTCTTCACCTCGGCGACAAAGGAGGACTGGAGCACGCCGGCCCGGTCGCCGCCGGTGCCGCAGGCATAGGCCTTGGCCAGCGCCCAGCCCTTGCCCTCGGGGTCGTTCTCGCGGTGCACGGCGATGAGCGTCGGCACGCCGAAGCCGCGCAGGTATTCGGCCCGCACCTCGGTGCCGGGCGACTTGGGCGCCACCATGATAACGGTGAGGTCGTCGCGGATCTGCATGCCTTCCTCGACGATGTTGAAGCCGTGGGAGTAGGAGAGGGTGGCGCCCTTCTTCATCAGCGGCATGATGGTGGAAACCACGTTGGTGTGCTGCTTGTCCGGGGTGAGGTTGATCACCAGATCGGCCTGGGGGATCAGCTCCTCGAAGGTGCCCACGGTAAAGCCATTGGTGGTGGCCTTCTGCCAGGAGGCGCGCTTTTCCTTGATGGCCGCGGCCCGCAGCGCGTAGCTTACGTCAAGCCCGGAGTCGCGCAGGTTCAGACCCTGGTGCAACCCTTGGGCGCCGCAGCCGACGATGACGATCTTCAGGCCCTTGAGGGCCTCGACGCCGTCGAACTCGTCGGCGTCCATGAAGCGGCACTGGCCGAGTTCTTCGAGCTGCAGCCGCAGGGGGAGGGAATTGAAGTAGTTCTGGCCCATGTCGTGTCTCCTTGGCAACCAATGGGGAAATGGCCTTGGCCCGATGGCGGCGTGCCCGGTCGTCGAAAAATGCCCCCGTACCTTTTGTAGCCGGAGTTTATCCCCGGTTGGGGGCTTTTTCGATTCCCTCGCGTCCCGCCCTCGAACGAAACGGCCCGCTTCCGGCCTGGTTCCATTTAAGGTGTTGGTTTTACGTTGTAGAAACGGGTTTCAAGTTTCCTCTATAAAGCATTGATGGTTGTTGCGTAAATTGATTTGTTTGCGATTTTGTTTTGCGTAAAGTGGGATAGTTGGCTATTAGTTATAGGCCAACCGCCAACCGACCCAGGTTTTCCCCATGGATATCCGCGTTCTGAAACTCTTCGACCATCTGGCCGCGAGCCTCCACTTCGGCCGCACCAGCCGGGCCATGAACGTGAGCCCCTCGGCCTTGAGCCGTACCGTCCAGCGGCTGGAGGAGGAGGTGGGCGAGCCCCTGTTCCTGCGCGACAAGCGCTCGGTGGCCCTTACCCGGGCGGGCGAGCGGTTCCGGGAATACGCCGATCAGGTGTTGCGCGGCTGGCAGGAACTGCACAACGATCTGGCTCGTGACGAGGCCCTGCGCGGCGATATCTCCATCTACTGCTCGGTAACCGCCGCCTACTCCATCCTGCCCCGTATCCTGGGCCGCTTCCGGACCGTGCACCCGGGGGTGCACATCAACCTGCAGACCGGTGACGCGGCGCGGGCATTGGACAAGCTTGAAAACGGCGAGGCGGACCTCACCATCGCGGCCCTCCCGGACCCGCGCTCCCCAAGGCTTGCCTGCCTTAAGATCGTCGAAACCCCTCTGGTCTTCATCGTCCCACGATCAGCCGGCGAGGCGGGCGCCGTCGCCCCTGCCATCGACTGGCAACGGACGCCGGTGATCATGGCCGAGCAGGGGTTGAGCCGGGAGCGGGCCGAGCGGTGGTTTGCCGACAAGGGGGTGGTGCCCAACATCTATGCCCACGTGGCCGGCAACGAGGCGATCATCGCCATGGTGAGCCTGGGCTGCGGCATAGGAATCGTGCCGCAGCTGGTGGTGGAGAAGAGTCCGCTGCGCGGTGAGATCGCCGTACTCGACGTCACCCCCCGTCTCACCCCCTTTTCCATCGGCATCTGCACGGCGCGCCGCTTCATGGCCAATCCCAAGGTGGCGGCCTTCTGGGCCATCGCCGAGCGGGAAACCGGGGAGTAGGAGCGAATAAAATCAACTTCGGAAGGATCCAATGCACTGGCTCACCGATCCACAGGCATGGTTTGCCCTGGCCACCCTGACCGCCCTGGAAATCGTTCTGGGCATCGACAACATCATCTTCATCACCATCCTCACCGGCAGGCTGCCCGAGGCGCAGCGCGGCAGGGGCAGAACCCTGGGGCTGGGGCTGGCCATGCTCACCCGTATCGGCCTGCTCCTGTCGCTCTCCTGGGTCATGGGGCTGGTCGAGCCGCTGTTTACCCTTCTGGGCAGGAATGTCTCCGGCCGCGACCTGATCCTCCTTGGTGGCGGGCTCTTTCTCCTGTGGAAGAGCACCCATGAAATCCACGCCAACCTGGAAGGCGGTGAAGGGTCGGTACGGACGAGACAGGCGACCAGTTTTGCCGGGGTGCTTGTCCAGATCGCCTTTCTCGATATCATTTTTTCGCTGGATTCGGTGATCACCGCGGTGGGGTTGGCCCGGGAGCTGGTCGTCATGATCGCGGCCATCGTCGTGTCCGTGGGGGTGATGCTCTTTGCCGCCGCCGCCATCGGGGAGTTCGTGGAACGGCATCCAACGCTCAAGATGCTGGCCCTGAGCTTCCTGATCCTGGTGGGGTTCACCTTGATGGGCGAGGCATTTGGAATCCATATCCCCAAGGGCTATATCTACTTCGCCATGGCCTTTTCCGTGGGCGTGGAGATGCTCAATCTCAAGGTGCGGGCCAAATCCGCGCCGGTGAGATTGCACCGTCCCCGCCCGTGAGGTGGGCGCGGGAGGTTTGGGGACGGCCTTTCGTTTCGTGGTTCTCCCGGCGGCTCGGCTCGGCCGAAAATGCCGCCCCGAGCCGCTCGCCATATGAACAGCTACTCCGGTCGGCTAAAAATACTTCAGCGCGGCGGCGCTTCCGGGCGATTTAACATCTTATCCCTGCTCAAAAGATTTTTCTCCCGATCTCGCTACGAAGTTCATTTTGCAAGAGGCTCGTAAAACATCAGCAAGGGAGAGGGCAATGAAGACACGAATTTCTCTCATTACGTTGGCCCTGGTGCTCATGTCCGTCATTCCGGCCAGGGCCATGTTTGAGGCCGAGTGCCATGAATTTTGCGCGAACAGCGCCAACCGACCTGGCAGACCTGCTGCACAACGGAATTGAGGTTTGCGCATGACAAGGTGTGTGGACCGGATTTTCAGGGATGCGCGGATCACTGTTCCCGGGAGTACGCGCACGGCCTGGACAGAAAAAAAGCAGGGATTGGCTATTGTGCCAAGTAGCGGCCATATGCGAAAGTGTCCGAACCCGTTCCGGTCGGGGGGCGTCGCCCCTGCCATCTTCCGCGAGCCGGTTAAGGCCGGGCGGTGGAGCTGCCGCCTTCCAGGAGCGCGCCCGATTCGTAGTCCAGGAGAAGGGCGGAGCGCAAGGCGCCGTTTTTCCCCTGGACATTGCAGTTAATGTACGTGGTCGGGCCGATTTTGACCAAGCCGTGGTGGCTGTGGATATGGCCGAAGACATGGTAGCGGGGCTTGCGGGCGGCCACGGCGGCGGAGAGGTCCGAACAGCCGTGGGACACCGGGCCGTCCTGATCGAGGATGCCGATGGGCGGCGTGTGGGTGACCAGGATGTCGATTCCGGCCGGGATCAGATCCCATTTCTCCTTGAGCGCCTTGCCGCGTGGCAGGGCAAAGGCGTCGCAGGCCCGGTCGTTAAAGAGCGGCTGCCAGGGGGCGCCGTAGATGGTGATGCCGGCAACGGTTACCGCCTCGTCGAATAGATAGACCGCTGCCGAGAGCAGCTCCTTGGCTTTTCGGGAATCATGGGCGAGGCGATGGTCGTGGTTGCCGCCGACCACGATCTTGTGGCGATGGGGCAGGCGGCCGAGAAAATCGTTGAAGTCGGCAACGTCGCGGGCGGTACGGCAATGGGTCATGTCGCCGGCAAAGATCAGGAGGTCCGCTTCCGGGATGCGGATCCGGCCGTGCAGGGCATGGGTGTCGCTGAACAGGGCGATGCGCATGGTTTGGCGATCCGTTGCTATTGGCGAAAAAGTGAAGCGGGGAGGTCGAGAGTGGCGGAAACGTCGCCCCTTTATAACGTTTGCGGCAGGGGGACGCAACACTATCCCGTCGTGGCGGAGGATGACCGTGCCCTGGCGCAGGCTGTCGGCTCGCAGGCAGGGGCAGCGCATCGCCAGGAGGCCGGGGAGCGTGAAAAGACCTTGCCTTTTCGGGAAAAGGAATTATCATAAGATTTAAGTTTAAGAATTTAATTTAATGCCATTATGGTTTCTGATTGGCCAACCCGGGGTTATGGGCAGGGTTGGCCGCTTTTCCTTTGAGCGACGGTAAGCGGAGTGCTAGGATGGGTGAGCAGTCAGAGTCTTCAATCGGGAACCGGCCGTCGTCCCTCCTTCTGCCGCGCCGCCGCAGACCTGTCCCGGAAACATCAAACCAGAATCGATGCAAAGCCATGCCAGTCGTAAAACCTCGCCTGTTTTTCTTCGTGTTGCTTTCCCTTTTATTCCTGTCGTCGGCGGTGCACGCCGCCGATGATCCGGCGGCCGTGCCGCAGGTCTGGACGGTGCGCCAAGCGGTGCGCTTCGCGCTTGCCAACAGCCCGGACAGCCGTATGACCCGGCAGCGTATCGACGCGGCCCGCGCCCTGATCGATGAGACGCGGGCCGCCTTCTACCCCCGGCTCGGGGTGAGCGGCCAGTACAGCCAGACCAACAACCCCATGTATTCGTTCGGCAATATCCTTAACCTGGGCGCGTTCAACCAGACCATCAACTTCAACGCCCCCGGCCGCACCGACGACCTTTCACTTGCCGCCCGCCTCGACTACCGGTTATACAACGGCGGCCGCGACCAAGCGGGCCTCGACGCCGCCGAGGCCATGGCCTCGGCCTCGTCCACCGATTACCAGGCGCTCCAGGGCCAGCTCGGTTTTGAGGTGGTGCGCGCCTTCTTCACCATTGTCCAGGCCGTTGAAACCGTGCAGGCCAGGCAGTCGCAGGTGGAGGCCATCGCGGCCTCGCTGGCGGTGGCCAAGGCGCGGTTCGAAGCCGGCGTCCTGCTGCGTACCGAGCTGCTCAACCTGGAGGTCCAGGAGGCGGCGGCCAAGGAGAATTTGATCCAGGCCCGCCATGGCCTCGAGCTTGCCAAGCGCGGTTTTGCCAACCTCCTTGGCCTTGAAGGAGGCAAGGTGACCCTGGACTCACAGGATGATGCGGCCGTAGCCCCGCCGGCCGGCGCCGATCCCGGCCAGCGGCCCGAACTCGCCAGCATGGATGCCGCCATCCTGGCCGCCGAGGCCCAGCTGCGGGTGGCCCGGGGCGGCAGTTATCCGACGGCCGACGCCTTTGCCTCCTATCAGGTGGATCAGGGCTACGACACCATGGATGACGGCTCTGGGAATTCGTGGCTGGCCGGGGTGAAGGTGAACTATACCCTCTTCGACGGCCACCGCACCGCCGCGGCCGTGGCCCGGGCCCAGATACGGATCGCCGAAACCAGGGAGCAGCGGCGCAAACTCAAGCTTGCCATCGGTCTGGAGGTGGAGCAGGCACGGCTTGCCCTGCACCAGGCCGAGGAGCGGCTGCAGGTCAACGGCAAGATGGTCGCCCTGGCCGAAGAGAACGCCCGGCTCAACCGGGAACGGTTCAAGGAGGGGGTGGTCCTCTCCGCGGATCTCATCGATGTGGAGAACCGGCTAACCGACGCCCGGGTCCGGCAGGCAGTGGCCAAGGCGAGCCACCGCATCGCGGTGGCCGACCTGCGCCGGGCCGTGGGGCTCGGCCAGTTTGAAAATACATTGCAACCTGTAGAGAAAACGAGTGGTGGAGGGAAGTAGAACCATGCCGCGACGAAACAGATACCTGATCCTTCTGGCCTGCGCGCTGTTGCTGCTGGCGGGCTGCCAGAAGGGGCACAAAGAGGAATCCGCCGCGTCGGCGCCGGCCCTGGCCGCGGCCAGGGTAAAGGTGATGCCGGTGCGCCGCGAGGGGGCCGGAGCCCAGATCGAATTGCTCGGCACCGTGGAGCCCGTGGACCGGGCGGTGATCGCCGCCAAGGTCACCGGTACCATCGACAGGCTGCCGGTGCGGCTCGGCTCGTCGGTCCAGAAAGGCCAGCTTCTGGTGGCGCTCACCGCCAACGAGATCGCCGCCAAGCTCCGTCAGGCCCAGACCCAGCAGGAACAGGCCAAGCGCAACCTGGACCGCGAAACCCGGCTGCTCGCCAAGGACGCCTCCACCCCGGAGACGGTGAAGTCCATGGCAGAGGCGTATCGTATCGCCCAGGCGGGGTATCGCGAGGCCCAGACCATGGCCGGCTATACCTCCATCACCGCCCCCTTTGCCGGCCAGGTCACCGCCAAGCCGGCCAGTGTCGGCGATCTCGCCACCCCTGGCGCACCGCTCCTGGTGCTCGAAAACAATCGTCACCTGCAGGTGGTCACCGCCGTGCCCGAGGCCCTGGTGGTGAGCATCCGCCCCGGTGACCGGCTCGCCATCCGCATTCCCGCCGCCGACCTCACCACCACCGGCACGGTGGCCGAGGTGGCGCCGGCCGCCGATCCAGCGTCCCGCACCGCGCCGGTGAAGATCGACCTCGCCGCCTCGACCAAACTCCGTTCCGGTCAGTTCGCCCGCATCGCCATCGCCGGGGATGCCGGGGACGCCGGCGACACCCTCTTCGTGCCCGCCACCGCCCTGGTTCCCTATGGTCAGATGGAACGGCTTTTCGTGGCACGCGACAACAAGGCCGAACTCCGCCTGGTGCGCACCGGCATGCACCGGGACGGCCTGGTGGAGATCCTCGCCGGCCTCAACCCGGGCGAAACGGTGGTGGTGGCGGGTGCCGCCCAGCTCGTTGACGGACAACCCCTCGAAATCGCGCCATGACCGACCACGCCACCCCCCCCAGACATCCGGGCTTCGCCGGCCGTATGGCCGCGGCCTTTGTGGACTCGAAACTCACCGCCATCGGCCTCATCGCCTCGCTGCTGCTGGGCGTGATGGCCATCGTGCTGCTGCCCCGCGAGGAGGAGCCGCAGATCAAGGTGCCGATGATCGACGTGCTGGTTTCCATGCCCGGCGCCTCGGCCAAGGAGGTGGAGCAGCAGGTTTCGGTACCGGTGGAAAAACTCCTCTACGAGCTGCCCGGCATCGAGTACATCTACTCCACCTCGCTTCCCGGCCGCTCCATGCTGGTGGCCCGCTTCTATGTGGGCGAGGATCCCAACAAGGCCATCGTCGAACTCAACCAGAAGCTTGCCACCAACTTCGACCGCATCCCCAAGGGGGTGTCGCTGCCACTGATCAAGCCCCACACCATCGACGACGTGCCGGTGCTGGCGCTCACCTTCCACGGCAAGGGCTACGACTCCTATACCCTCAGGCGGCTGGTTGCCCAGGTGGATGACTCGGTGAAGAGCATCTTCGAGGTGGCTGAAACCAAGATCATCGGCGGCACCCGGCGGGAGGTGCGGGTCGAGTTCGACCCCATCGCTCTCGCCGCCCGCCACCTCACTCCGGACGACATCGCCCGCCATCTCCAGCAGGCCAACCGCCGCAGCCAGTCCGGCGATCTGGTGGGGATGAACCACGAGATGCTGGTGCAGACCGGCGCCTTCCTCACCTCGGCCCGCGACGTCGGCCGGGTGGTGGTGGGGGTCTATGGCGACAAGCCGGTCTACCTCGACGAGGTGGCCAAGATCACCGACGGTCCCGAGGAGCCCAACACCTACGTGCTCTATGGCAAGGCCGGCGCCGCCAGCGAGGAGCCGGCGGTGACCCTGTCGGTGGCCAAGCGGCCCGGCGCCAACGCCGTCGAGGTGGTGAGCACGGTGCTCGCCAAGATCAACTCGCTCAAGGGCACGCTGATCCCCAACGACGTCACGGTGAGTGTCACCCGCGACTACGGCAAGACCGCCTCGGAGAAGTCCAACGAGCTGCTTCTCCACATGGGCATTGCCGTCTTCGGAGTGGCGGTGCTGATCCTCTTCTTCCTGGGCTGGCGCGAGTCGACCATTGTCATGCTGGCCATCCCGTCGACCCTGTCGCTCACTCTGCTCCTCTTCTACCTCTACGGCTACACGCTTAATCGCATCACCCTCTTTGCCCTGATCTTCTCCATCGGTATCCTGGTGGACGACGCCATCGTGGTGGTGGA
>DHYV01000058.1:31237-48092 GCA_002414225.1 Desulfobulbaceae bacterium UBA5121
GCCATCCTGCCCATGGCCTTCGTCGGCGGGTTGATGGGGCCTTACATGAGGCCCATCCCCATCGGCGCCTCGGCAGCCATGCTCTTCTCCTTGGTGATCGCCTTCACCATCACCCCCTGGGGGGCGGTGCGGGTGCTCAAGGGCAAGTGTTCCAAGGCCGCCTGCGCCACCGAGGCCGACGACGATCACGACCATGCCCCGGACGACTTCTTCACCCGCCTCTACCACCGGGTAATGGATCCGCTGCTCTCCCACGGCGGCTGGCGGGTGCTCTTCTTTGTCGCCATCACCGCCATGCTCCTGGGCGCCTGCTCCATGGTCTACTTCGGCCTGGTCAAGGTGAAGATGCTGCCCTTTGACAACAAGAGCGAATTCCAGGTGATCCTCAACATGCCCGAGGGGTCGACGCTGGAGCACACCACCCGGGTGGCCCAGGAGATGGCGGCGGTGGTGGTCAAGGATCCCGAGGTGGTCGACTACCAGATCTACGCCGGCACCGCCTCGCCTTACAACTTTAACGGCCTGGTGCGTCACTACTTCATGCGCCGCGGCGCCAATGTCGCCGACATCCAGGTGAACCTCCGGTCCAAGGAGGAGCGGAGCCTCCAGAGTCACGACATCGCCAAGCGCATCCGGCCGCGGCTCGCCGCTATCGCCGACCAGTACGGCGCGGCCATCGCCGTGGCCGAGGTGCCGCCGGGGCCACCGGTGCTCCAAACTCTGGTGGCCGAGATCTACGGACCCGACGACGCCGTCAGGGTGAAACTCGCCACCAAGGTCAAGGAGATCTTTCGCGCCACCCCCGGGGTGGTGGACGTGGACTGGTATCGGGAGGCCGAGCGCACCAAGACGGTGCTCACCGTGGACAAGGAAAAGGCCGCCTTGAGCGGCATCTCGGAAGAACAGGTGACCCGGGCGGTGCAGATGGCGTTGCACGGCGCGGCCATCGACCCGTTCCACCAGCCCCGCGACAAGGAGCACATCGACATCGTCCTTCAATTGTCCCGCGCCCAGCGGGCCCGGGTGGACGGGGTGCTCAACATCGCCCTGCGCTCGGAACAGAACCCCCAGGCCCCGCTGGTGCCTCTCCGGGAGCTGGTCCATGTCAGCGAGCAGCCGGTGGATCAGCCCATCTACCGCAAGAACCTCAAGCCGGTGATCTACGTCACCGGTGATGTCGCGGGCGTGGTGGAAAGCCCGGTCTACGCCATCTTCGCCATGAACAAGCAGCTTGCCAAGCTCGACGGCCGCGCTTACGGCGGCACCGATCCCAAGATCCAGATCTACAACCTGAAGCAGCCCTTCACCGAAGCCGCGCCTGCCATGAAGTGGGATGGCGAGTGGCACATCACCCTGGAGGTTTTCCGTGATCTGGGCCTTGCCTTCTGCGCGGTGATGGTGCTCATCTACATGCTCATGGTGGGCTGGTTCCACGACTACGTCACCCCACTGGTGGTGATGGCCGCCATTCCCTTCTCGCTCATCGGCATCCTGCCGGCCCACTGGGCCTTGGGCGCCTTCTTCACCGCCACCTCGATGATCGGTTTCATGGCCGGGGCCGGCATCGTAGTGCGCAACTCCATCATCTTGGTGGACTTTATCGAGCTGCGCATCAGCCACGGCCTGCCGCTTGCCGAGGCGGTGGTGGAGGCCGGCGCCATCCGCTTCCGGCCCATGCTGCTCACCGCACTCGCCGTGGTGGTCGGGGCGTCGGTGATCCTGGCCGACCCCATCTTCCAGGGGCTCGCCATCTCGCTGATGTTCGGCGAGATCGCTTCACTGCTGATCAGTCGGATGGCCGTGCCGGTGCTCTACTACATGGTCAAGAAGCACAGCCGCAAGCACCGGGCACCGCTCGCCGGGGTTTAGCGCCAGTCGCCGACGGCAGGGAAAATGGCAACCTGAACAGGGCCGGATCGACAACGGATCCGGCCCTGTTTTGTTTGTGCGCGAAAATGGGGAGGGCGGACCGCCTCCCACTCCGTGAACCATGGCGGTCGTCCGGCCCCGTGGCGGCATTAAACAAAAAAAGAAGGCGGCAGGCNNGCCTGCCGCCTTCTTTTTTTGTTTTGGTGCGAGGAGGGTTAAAAGCCGATGGCGGTCATGAAGCCCCGGGCCATCTCGATGATGCCGCCGGCTTGGGAGATGGCGCTGACCATGCAGGCTACGCCCCAGACTCCAATGATCGCCGCGATGCTCGACAGAATGATCATGTTGGCTTCGTTGACGGCGCTGGTAATTTCTTCGGCGGCGGTGACTTCGATGACGGTAAAGGTCTTGGTTGTGTACGTCATGGCTTGGTTCCTCCTTGCTTTGTTTCTTGCTCTATTTGAATCTCCTGGAAGAGTTTCTCTCCTTGCCGTTTGATCAGTGGTATTGCATCAGGCGTGCCAGTTGCTGCGGAGGGCAGTTTTTTTTGTTTGCGACAGGAGTGTTGCGGGTAAGGCTAACATAGCGGTGTCACAGAGGTTTTTCGTTTTTAAGCGTGGCCTGAGTCATGGAATTTTCTCCTCTCGCTGCCGCTGAACGGCCTGTTGACAAGCCAGCTGACGCGCAACGAAGATGTTGTAACGTCACAGATGTGTTGCGCGGTCGATACCACACGTCTGTTGCGGATATCGCGCGGGGGAGGGGGAACCCTCTCTGCCCGGCCGGTTGGGAATGGCTTAAGACCGGGCGGAGGATCTCTTCAAACGTTCTGCCCCCCTCGCCACCCCCCGGCCGACAGGATGACCGGCGCCACCCACTGTCATTTCGAGGACGTTGCCGCGGGACTCGGGATGGCTGAGAAGCGAAGAATCCCTTTCGCACGACCGGGGTGACATGGCTGATTGGTCAGGACTTGAGCTTGGGTCGCGGTGGAGGATTAGGAGAAAGAAGCCTGACCCGTTTTAGGCGTTTTTTTCTCCTGAAAGCACTTGACCCTGTAGTATGGTTCAATGTTTACCTTGTTATGTGAAAGGGAAGCGAACATCCTTGTCGGGTTCTCTCCACCCTGGCAGGTGCCGGCGGGTACGGCGGCGGCACGGGAGGTAATATGATGCACAACGATCCGGTTTGCGGAATGAACGTGGAACCAGAAAACGCGGCGGCTACGGCCGAGTACGATGGCCGCACCTATTTTTTCTGCGCCGTCGGCTGCAGGGAGAGGTTCGTTGCCGACCCGGCGCGCTATCTGGCGCAGAGAGCGACAGCGCAGGCTCCCCCGCCGCCTGTCATCTCCCGCCCCCTGCCCATGGCCCCGGCCGCACCGCCACCGGCGCGGCCGCTGGCCCCGGTCCAGGCAAAGGGCGGCCTGGCAACCATCGAACTGCCGGTGGCCGGAATGAGCTGCGCGAGTTGCGTGGCCCGGCTGGAAAAGGTGCTGGGCCGCCTGGACGGGGTGGCCCAAGCACGGGTGAACTTTGCCGCCGAACGGGCCTCCGTCACCTATGACCCCGGTCGGCTGACCCCGGCCGATCTGGTGGCCGCGGTCAACGACTTGGGCTTCACCGCCGGGGTGGAGAAAATCACCCTGCCCATCGTCGGCATGAGCTGCGGGGCCTGCGCTCAACGGCTGCAGCGGGTTCTGGGCGACGTTAAGGGCGTGGTCAAGGCGGAGGTCAACTTTGCCACCGAGACGGCTGGCGTGGAACACCTCGCCGGCCTTGACGTCGGTGATTTGGTTCGGGCGGTGACGGCGGCCGGCTTCACGGTGGCCGAGACGGCGGCGGGCGAGGATCCGGTGGCCCTGGAAAAAGCGGCACGGGAGGCCAAGCTTCGCGAACTCAAAGTTAAGTTTATCACCGGTCTTGCCTTCCTCCTGCCCATCCTGCTCCTGGTCCACTGGGACGACCTGGGGCTGGGCACCCTCCTTCCCCTCACGCGGCGGACCAACTTCCTCCTCCAGCTCCTCTTCCAGACCCCCATCCAGTTCTGGGTGGGCCGCCAGTTCTACCAGGGGTGCTGGAAGGCGCTCAAGCACAGGGGCAGCGACATGAACACCCTGGTCGCGGTGGGTACCAGCGCCGCCTACTGCTACAGCGTCCTGGTGACCTTCTTCCCGGCCCTGTTCAGCGCCCAGGGGCTGGTGGCCGAGGTCTACTTCGACACCGCCGGGGTCATCGTGGTGCTCATCCTCCTGGGCCGGCTGCTTGAGGCCCGCGCCAAGGGCCAGACCTCCGAGGCGATCAAGAAGCTCATGGGGCTCGCGGCCAAGGCCGCCCGGGTGGAGCGGGACGGCAGGGAGTTCGAGGTGCCGGTGGCGGAGGTGGCGGTTAACGACATAGTGCTCGTCCGGCCCGGCGAGAAGATCCCGGTGGACGGGGTCATCGTCAGCGGCGCTTCCGCGGTGGACGAGTCAATGGTCACCGGCGAGTCGATCCCGGTGGAGAAAAGGGTGGGGGACACGGTGATCGGAGTCACCCTCAACAAGACCGGATCGTTTAAGTTCCGGGCCACCAGGGTGGGCAAGGAAACCATGCTCGCCCAGATCATCAGGATGGTCCAGGAGGCCCAGGGCGCCAAGCCGCCCATCGCCCGGCTGGCCGACACCATTGCCGGCTACTTCGTACCCGCGATCATCGGGCTGGCCGCCCTCACCTTCGTGGTCTGGTTGGCCTTCGGGCCGGCGCCGGCCCTGACCTATGCCCTGCTCAACTTCGTGGCGGTGATGATCATCGCCTGCCCCTGCGCCCTGGGGCTCGCCACCCCCACCTCGATCATGGTGGGCACCGGCAAGGGCGCCGAGCACGGGGTGCTGATCCGTGGTGGCGAGGCCCTGGAAACGGCCCACAAGCTCGACGCGGTGGTGCTCGACAAGACCGGCACCATCACCAGGGGCGAGCCATCGGTCACCGATATCGTGACCGTCGGCGGCCGGAGTCGCGACGAGGTGCTGGCCCTGGCCGCGGCCGTGGAAAAGGGATCGGAACACCCCCTGGGCGAGGCCATGGTGCGGGCCGCGGTCGACCGCTCCCTGCCGCTTGCCTCGGTGAGCGGCTTCAACGCCATCCCGGGCCAGGGGGTCGAGGCCGAGATCGCCGGCCAGCGGCTGCTGTTGGGCAACGCAAAGCTCATGGCCGACCGGCGGGTGTTGCTGGACGGCCTTGGCGATCGGGCGCAGGCGCTCGCCGGCGAGGGCAAGACTCCGATGTTCGTGGCCGTGGACAATGTGGCGGTCGGGATCATCGCCGTGGCCGATACGCCCAAGGAGAGTTCCCGAGCCGCGATCCGGGCCCTCCGCGGACTGGGGCTTGAGGTGGTGATGCTCACCGGCGACAACGCCCGTACCGCCGAGGCCATTGCCCGTCAGGTGGGGGTGGACCGGGTGGTGGCCGAGGTGCTGCCCCAGGAAAAGGCGGCCGAGGTGAAGAAGCTCCAGGCCGGGGGGAAGAAGGTGGGCATGGTGGGCGACGGCATCAACGATGCGCCGGCCCTCATGCAGGCCGACGTCGGCGTCGCCATCGGCACCGGCACCGACATCGCCATGGAGGCGGCGGACATCACCCTGATCGGCGGTGACCTCACCGGGGTGGTGACCGCCATCGCCCTGAGTCACGCCACCATCCGCAATATCAAGCAGAACCTTTTCTGGGCCTTTGCCTACAACACCATCCTCGTCCCGGTGGCCGCCGGCATCCTCTTCCCGTTCTTCGGGATTCTGCTCAACCCCATGTTCGCCGCCGCCGCCATGGGGCTGTCGTCGGTGACCGTGGTGAGCAATGCCCTCAGGCTGAAGCGATTCCGGCCGCCGGTGGTATAGGCGGTCATCTGGCGGCGGATCCGTGAACAGGGCGGGGGTTCGCACCCCGGGGGCACTGGCCTCGGAGCGCGTCTCCGGCCTTCCTCGCCCGCGTGAAAGGAGGGCCTTCACCTTTGTTTCAGTTCCGTTATCGACGCGAGGAGATACATATGAAGGGACTTACCATCGGCAAGGTCGCCGGGCAGGCCGGGATCGGCATCGAGACGATCCGGTTCTACGAGCGGCAGGGGCTCATCGCGGAGCCGCCCCGTACCGGCGCGGGCTACCGGCTCTATCCCGAGGCGAGTATCGGTCGGCTCAACTTCATCAAGCGGGCCAAGGAGCTTGGGTTTTCTCTCAACGAGATCAAGGAATTGCTTCTTCTGCGCCAGGATCCCCGGGCCACCAAGGCGGATGTCCGGGCGCGTACCCTGGCCAAGATCGAGGACGTGCGCCGCAAGATCGAGGATCTGGGCCGCATCCTGCAGGATCTGGAAGCGCTGGTTGCCACCTGTGACGGCCGGGGGCCGGTCTGTGACTGTCCCATCCTGGATGCCATGGATGAGCAAGGCAAAGGCGGCACGTCAACGGCGGTTGGCCCCAGCGGCCCCAACCGGGCGGGAGGTGAACCATGATGCACTGGAGCGGCGGTTACGGCATGGGTGGTTTGGGCTGGCTGCTCATGTTCCTCTTCTGGGCGCTCGTGTTCTACGTCATCGCCACGGTGTTCCGCCATCTCGCCTGCGGCCGGGGGCAGGAATCCTCCCTGGAGATCCTGCGGCAGCGTTATGCCAGGGGGGAACTCTCCCGAAAAGAGTTCGAGCGGATGACGGCCGACCTTGGCGGTTGCTGCCACGGGCGGGGAAGGGGTTGAGGCGCCGGTATCTCCCTTGTCGGCGGCCAGAGGACGGTTCCGCCGCCGCCCTGTTGACTGCCGGCCCGCCGGCCCCGTGCCGGTGCCGCCACCTCCAGAGTCGGGTAGCTCCGGAGAAGGCGGTTCCCTGATCCGTTTCGCGGGAACAGGAGTGCCGGGCCGGCCGCCGGTCCCGGTCGGCAGATTCCTCGGGGTGGCAGAGCGCTTTTCTGTTCAACTGCGGGCCGATATGTCGTATCCTTGGAGCGACGTTGCCTCCCCTCACCACAACCCCGACCGTTTTCATGCCCCTCTTCCTCCACTCCGGTAACCGCCTGGAACTCCTCGCCGACCGGCTGGCCGCGCTCGTCGCCGAGGCGCCGCTCTCGCCGCTCGTCCCTGAGACGGTGATCGTCCAGAGTCGGGGCATGGCCCGCTGGCTGGCGCTGGCGCTTGCCGAGCGCCACGGGGTTTCGGCCAACCTCGCCTGTCCCTTCCCGGCCACCTTCGTCTGGCAGCTTTTCGGGCAGCTGCCCGAGCCGGCCGCGAGTGTTTCGCCCTTTGAGGGCGACGGGCTCACCTGGGCGGTTTTCGAGCGGCTGGGCGCGCTGGACGGCCGGCCCGCCATGGCACCGCTTGCCAACTACCTGGCCGTGGACGCCGAGCCCCTGCGGCGCTACCAGCTCGCCGCCCGCATCGCCGATACCTTCGACCAGTACCTGATCTACCGGCCCGACTGGCTCCAACGCTGGGAGGCGGGCGAGGCGGACCACTGGCAGGCCCTGCTCTGGCGGGCGCTCATCACCCGGCACGGCGCGGCCCACCGCGGCAACCTCTTCTTCGCGCTGCTCAGGGCCATCGAGCCGAATTTCATTGCCCGATCCGGCTTGCCGCCGCGGCTCGCCCTCTTCGGCATTCCGGCCCTGCCGCTGGCCCACTTCGACGTCTTTGCCCGGCTTGCCGAGCATATCGACGTCCACGTCTTCCTGCTCAACCCCTGCCGTGTTCTCTGGACCGAACTGGTGAGTCCCCGGGATCTCGCCCGCATCACGCTGCGCCACGTGGGCCAGATCCCGGACGTGGCCGGCCTCTACTACGAGGTGGGCAACGAGCTGCTCACCTCGCTGGGCAAGCTCGGTCAGGACTTCCAGCGCTTGATCCACAGCTACGACTGCCAGGAGGAGAGCTGTTTCGCGGCGCCCGAGGGCGACACCCTGCTCGCCCGGCTTCAGGTGGATATCCTCGACGGCTTTGACCGGGGCGGCTCCGACCGGGTGCCGGTGGCCCCCGATGACCGCTCCATCGTCGTCCATTCGGCCCACAGCCCCATGCGGGAGGTGGAGATCCTCCACGATCAGTTGCTCGCCCTCTTTGGTCGTGATCCTGGACTCGAACCCCGCGACGTGCTGGTGATGGCCGCCGACATCGGCCGCTACGCCCCTTACGTGGAGGCGGTCTTCTCTATCCCCGAGGAGGAAACGCTTCGCATCCCCTTTGCCATCGCCGACCGCAGCGAGGTGGAAACGAGCCCGGTGATCCGGCCCTTTCTCGCCCTGCTGCGGCTGGTGGGCACGCGCCTTGCCGTGGGGCAGGTGGTGCCGCTGCTCGAAAGCGGTCCGGTGCGGCAGCGATTCGGCATCATGGAAGACGACCTGCCCGCCATCCGCCGCTGGCTCAAGGAAACCAGGGTTCACTGGGGCATGGACGCCGAGCATCGGCGGCGGCTGGAGCTGGGGGGAAATTTCCTGGGCACCTGGCTTGCCGGCCTCGACCGGCTGCTCCTGGGCTATGCCCTGCCCGGCGACAACCGCAACTTTTTCGACGACATCCTCCCCTACGACGAGGTGGAGGGGAGCATGGCCGAGCTGTTGGGTCGGTTCGCCGCCTTCCTCCACGAGGTCTTCGGGGTGATGCGCGATTTCGTCTCGCCCCGGCCGCTTGCCGAATGGCGGGAGGTACTCCTCGCCCTTTCCGAGCGGTTCCTCGCCGTGGACGAGGCGCTCGAAGGCGATCTCCAGCTCCTGCGCGACGGCATCTGCGAACTCGCCCAGGGTGGTGCGGCGGCCGATTTCAACGGCCCGGTGGCCGTCGAGGCGGTGGTGGCCCATCTCGCCTCCCGTTTCACCGGTCACAGCCGGGAGGGGCGTTTTTTGAGCGGCCGGGTCACCTTCTGCCAGATGGTGCCCATGCGGAGCATCCCCTTTAAGGTGATCTGCCTGCTCGGCATGGACGACGGCGTCTTCCCGCGCATCGACCGGGCCACCGGCTTCGATCTGATGGACGAGGACTTCCGGCTCGGCGACCGTTCGCGTCGCGACGATGACCGCTACCTCTTCCTCGAAGCACTGCTTTCGGCCCGCAACTGTTTTTATTTAAGCTACGTGGGCCAGTCCATCCGCGACAATTCGTCCCGGCCGCCGTCGGTGGTGGTGGCGCGGCTCCTCGAGGTGATCGAGCGCGGTTTCTCCTTTGCGGAAGGTCCGGCCGTGGATAATCTGGTCACCCGCCATCCGCTCCAGCCGTTCAGCCGGGACTACTTTGATGCCAACGGGCGGCTTGCCTCCTTTTCGCACCTCAACCACCGGCTGGCCGCGGCCCGCCCCGCGGCCGCGCCCTGGCCCGGCATCTTCGCCGGCCACTCCCCGGCCCCGGAAGCGGGGCGGCTGGAGGTGCCGCTCGCGGAGTTCATCGCCTTTTGGGCAAATCCCGCCAAGGTTCTCCTCCAGCGCCGTTTTGGTCTCATGCTCGGCGAGTTCGCCGACGAACTCAACGACCGGGAACGCTTCAGCCTCAACGACCTGGAACGCTACCTGCTGCGTGACACCCTGGTCACCGAGCTGCTGGCCGGCGACCCGCCGGAGCTGCTCGGCCGGGTGCACCGTGCCCTGGGGGACATCCCGGCCGGCGGCTACGGCGAACTCGACTTTGCCGAGCTTGCTGCCGGGGCCGGGATTTTCGCCGATCGGCTGCGGGCCTTGCGCGGCGGCGAGCCGGTGACGGTGGCGGTGGATCTCGACCTGGCCGCCATCCGCCTGGTGGGGGAGGTGACCGTTCATCCCGCCGGCCAGTACCTCTATCGGCCCACCAGGGCCGAGACCATGCGGCTGCGCGACCTCATGGGCCACTGGCTCTCGCATCTGGTGTTGAACGCCGTGCCCGCGTCCCCCTCGCGCCACACCTGGTTCGTCTGCACCGACCGCGAGGTGGGCTACGGGCCGGTGGCCGACGCCCTCGCCAGCTTACGGGAACTCGCCGACTGGTACCGGCGCGGCCAGGAGCGCCCCCTGCCGCTGCTGCCCAGGGCGTCGCTCGCCTATGCCAAAAAGCTCTGGACCGGCAAAAAGCCGGCGGAACACCCCGAGGCGCTGCGGGCCGCCCTCGGTGCCTGGCGGCAGGGCGACTATCGCACCGAGCCCGAGATGGCCGACCCCTGGCTGCGGGTGGCCTTTGGCGAGGGCGATCCCATGGCCGATTCGGATTTTGCCGCCCTGGCCGGGCTTCTCCGGCCGGCCCTGACCCTCCAGGACGTAAACCGCACCGAGGCGGGCGGGGAGGGGATGTGATGGGTTCGACCACCATGCTGCCGCTTGACCCGCGCACCACGCCCCTTGCCGGCGTCCACCTCATCGAGGCCAGCGCCGGCACCGGCAAGACCTACACCATCACCTCCCTCTACCTGCGGCTGCTCCTCGAGCGGGGCTTTACGCCCGAAGAGATCCTGGTGGTCACCTTTACCGAGGCGGCCACCAAGGAACTCGGCGACCGAATCCGGGACCGGCTGCAGGAGTGCCTGGCCGTTTTCGAGGGGGGGATAAGCCGCGACCCCTTCCTCCTCGATCTCGCCGCCCGCTTCGGCGTCGACGATGAGGCCCGCGCCCGGCTGGTCAACGGCATCCGCTCCCTGGACCTCGCCGCCATCTACACCATCCACGGCTTCTGCCGCCGGGTGCTCGAAGAGTGCGCCTTCGAGTCCGGCACCCTGTTCGAAACCGGGTT
Source organism: Desulfobulbaceae bacterium UBA5121 (assembly GCA_002414225.1). Taxonomy (GTDB): domain Bacteria; phylum Desulfobacterota; class Desulfobulbia; order Desulfobulbales; family UBA5123; genus UBA5123. The sequence continues at coordinate 41,809 of DHYV01000058.1, forward strand.
CCTCGCCAGCGACGCCGATCTGCTGCAGGAGGTGATCGACGACTACTGGCGCACCCGGTCGTCCGGCTGGTCGCCCCTCTTCACCGCCTATCTCCACCACATCGGCTGCCACAGCGACAGCCTCTTTGCCGACCTGCGGGAGCCGGTGGCCCGGGCCGTGGCCGACTCCATGGCCGCCCTGCTGCTGCCGCCGGCCGCCGCCTCCCCGGAGGTGGACGAGGCGCTGCTCCCCGAGCTGCTTGCCCTGTGGGGCGCGGAGCGGCAGGACATCGTGGCGCTGCTGAACGACAAGGCGCTCAGCCAGGCCCGGGACAATTACAACGCCGCCAACGTCGCGGCGTGGAGTGGGAGCCTTGACCGCTTTGCCGTCGCCCCCGCCGCCCCCCTGTCCATGGCGGCGCTCGAAAAATTCGCCGCCGCCTCCCTTGCCCAGGCCACCAAGAAGGGCAAGACCCCGCCCCACCATCCCTTCTTCGACCTGGCGCAACAATTGGTCGACGCCTTGGAAGCCGCCCACCAGGCCCTGCGCCGCGAGGTGATCGGTTTCGCGGCGGCCGAGCTGCCGCGGCGCAAGCGCGAACAGGGGGTGCTCACCTTTGACGACCTGCTGCTCAATGTCTGCCAGGGGCTTGCCGGCCCCTCGGGGGCGGCCCTGGCCGCCCGGCTCGCCAGGCGCTTTCCCGCCGCCCTCATCGACGAGTTCCAGGACACCGATCCGGTGCAGTTCGCGGTCTTCCGGCGGATCTACGAAGGGGCGCGGACCACGGCCATGTTCTTGATCGGCGACCCCAAGCAGGCCATCTACAGCTTCCGGGGCGCGGACGTCTTCACCTACCTTGCCGCGGCCCGCTCCACCGACAACCGCCATACCCTGGTGACCAACTACCGTTCCGAGCCCGGCCTGATCGCGGCCCTCAACCACCTCTTCATCCGCCACGGGGAGGCGCGGCCGGTCTTTGTCTTCCCGGAGATCGCCTACCTGCCGGTGCGGGCCGGGAAGAAGGAGGGGGCCCTGCTCACTGCCGATGACGGAGGGGCGCCGCTCACCTTCTGGACCTTTGCCGCCACGGCCAGCCGGGACGAGGCCAAGGAGCGGATCGCCCGGGGCGTGGCCGTTGGGATCGGCCGCCTGCTCGCCGCCAGCAGGAGCAGTGAGGCGCTGGTTGGCGACAGGCCGCTGGCCGCCGCCGATATCGCGGTACTGGTCCGCAGCCACGCCGACGGCGAGATCATTCGGGCGGCGCTCGAAGCCCGCCGGATCAGGGCGGTGATCTACAGCCAGGATTCGGTGTTCAGTGGCAAGGATGCCTGGGAACTCCAGCTGGTCCTCACCGCCGCCCACGAGCCTTTGCACGACCGGCGGCTCAAGACCGCGCTGGCCACCTCGCTCCTGGGCAGGGACGCCGCCGGCCTGGTGCGCCTTGAGGAGGACGAGCGGGCCTGGGAGGAGGTCATCGACCGCTTCACCACCTATCAGCGGCTGTGGCGGGACCAGGGCTTTGCCACCATGTTCAGCGAACTGCTGCGGCGGGAAGCGGTCAAGGAGCGGTTGGCCGCGGGGCGCGACGGCGAGCGGCGGCTCACCAACCTGCGCCATCTTCTGGAGCTGTTGCAGGGCGCGGCCCATTACGAGGGGCTGGGGCCGGCGGAGTTGCTCGCCTGGCTCGCCAAGCGGCGGCGCGAGGCCGGGCGGCTGGGCGACGAGGAACAGTTGCGCCTTGAAAGCGACCGCCATCTGGTCAAGATCGTCACCATCCACAAGTCCAAGGGGCTCGAGTACCCGGTGGTCTTCTGCCCCTTTCTCTGGGAGGGGAGCCCGGTGGTGCGCGGTACGGCCAAGGGGCTGGTGAGTTTCCACGATGGCGACGGCGTCCTGCGCATGGACCTGGGTGGCCCGGAACTGGAGCGCCACCGCCTGCGGCAGCGGACCGAGGCCCTGGCCGAGGACATGCGGCTCCTCTACGTGGCCATGACCCGGGCCAAGCATCGCTGCTACTGCTGCTGGGGGCGGGTGAAGACCAGCCGGAGCGACATCTCCGCCGCCTCGCCCCTGGGCTACCTCCTCCACCCGGTGGCCGCTTCCGGTGATAACGATCTGGTGTCGGCCCTGGCGGACTATTTCGCCGATCTCGACGAGGCGGCGGTGCTGGCGCCGCTGGCCCAACTCGTCGAGGGCGCGGGCGGCGCGGTGGCGGTGCGGCCGCTGCCCCGGGAGGAGGAGGGCGGGGTGGCGGTGCCTGCCGAAGAGGCGCGGCTTGCGCCCCCGCTTGCCTTTCACCGCACCCTGGCAGACGACTGGTCGATCCGCAGCTTTACGGCGCTCACCCGGGGCGGCGAGGGGCACGGCGCGGTCCTCGCCGACGAGTTCGCCGTGCCGGTGGCGAGTCCCGTCGTGGCCGACGGGGCCGCCTCGATCTTCTCCTTTCCGCGCGGCGCCAGGGCCGGCACCTGTCTGCACGCCATCTTCGAGGAGTTGGACTTTGGCGAGGCGCGCGGCGAGGCGGCCCGCCGGCTGGTGCAGGAGAGCCTGGTCCGGTACGGCTTTGGCGAGGAGTGGACCGGCACCCTTGTCGAGGCCCTGGCTCGCATCGTCGCCACGCCGCTTGATCCGGCCGACCCCGCGCTTTGCCTCGCCCGCATTGGCACCGCCGACCGCTTGAACGAACTCGAATTCCACTACCCCCTGGCCCGGGTCACCCCCCGGGGCCTGGCGCGGATCTTTGCCGCCCACCGCGCGGACCTCGCCCTCGGCGAGCTGCCCGAGCGGCTGGGGGAGCTGGTCTTCAGCCCGGGGGATGGCTTCATGAAGGGCTTTGTCGACCTGATCTTCGTCTGGCAGGGCCGTTTCTACATCGTCGACTACAAGTCCAATCACCTGGGCGATACCCTCGACTGGTACGGCCCGCCGCAGCTGGCCCGGGCGGTGGCCGAGGCCCATTACGGACTCCAGTACCATATCTACGTCATCGCCCTGCACCGCTACCTCGCGCTCCGGCTGGGCGCGGCCTACGACTACGACCGGCACTTCGGCGGCTGTTGCTATCTCTTCCTGCGCGGCATGGACCCCGCTGCCGGCCCGGGCCACGGCGTCTTCTGCGAGCGGCCGGCCCGGGCTCTGGTCGAGGCCCTGGACCGGTATCTGGCCACCGGCCGGGAAGGAGGGGAGGGATGAGCGAGTCCATGCCGATCCTCACCCACGCCCACCAGGAGGGGCTGTTCGCCGAGCTGGAGTTGGCCTTTGTCCGCTTCCTGGCCCGGCTTGCGCCCGAGGCGGGCGAAAACGTGCTGCTCGCCGCGGCCCTCGCGGTGCGGGCCACCCGCCAGGGCAATGTCTGCGTGGCCTTGGATGATATGGCCGGCCGGCCGTTGCTTGACGACAACGAGGGGGCGGGGGGGGTATTGCCGGAACTCGCCCCCTGGCTCGCCGAGCTCATGGCAAGCCCGGTGGTGGGCGGCCCCGGCGACTTCCGGCCCCTGGTCCTCGATGCCACGCGGCTCTATCTTACGCGCTACTGGCGCTACGAGCAGGAGCTGGCCGCCCAACTGCTGGCCCGGGGGGCGGGTGGCCGCACCGTGGACAGGGAGCGGTTGGTCGGGGCGCTGGCCGCGCTCTTCCCCGCCCCCGCGCCGGGGCTCGACTGCCAGCGGCTGGCCGCAACGGTGGCCGCACTTCGCAACCTCTGCCTGATCTCGGGCGGCCCGGGCACCGGCAAGACCTTCACCGTGGTCAAGCTCCTCGCCCTGTTGCAGGAACTGGCCGCACCGGCCGTCTTGCGCATCGGCTTGGTGGCGCCCACCGGCAAGGCGGCGGGCAGGCTGCAGGAGTCCATCAGGGGCGCCAAGGGGCGGCTTGAGTTGCCCCCGGAACTCCTGGCCCGCATCCCCGAGGCCACCGCCACCATCCACCGGCTGCTCGGGGCGCGCCCCGGCTCCCCCTCCTTCCGCCATCACCGCGCCAATCCCCTGCCGCTCGACGTGCTGGTGGTGGACGAGGCATCCATGGTGGACCTCGCCCTGATCGCCAAGGTGGTGGACGCTCTGCCGGAGAGCGCCCGGCTCATCCTGCTGGGCGACCGGGACCAGTTGGCCTCGGTGGAGGCGGGCTCGGTGCTGGGCGATATCTGTAGCGGCAAGGAGGGGAACGGCTTCAGCCAGGAGTTTGCGGGGGAACTCACGCGGGCGGGCTTTGCCGAGCTGCCCCATGCGCCGGGCGGGGTGCTTGCCGACAGCATCGTGCTCCTTGAAAAGAGCTACCGCTTCGATGCCGCGGGTGCCATCGGCAGGCTGGCCCGGGCGGTGAACGCGGGCGACGCCGAGGAAGTGGTGGCGGTGCTGCGGGACGGGGCCACCGGCGAGCCTGCCCTGCACCACTGGCAGGAGGAGGCAAGCCTTGCGCGGTTGCGGGAGGCCGTTCTGGCGGGTTTTGCCGATTACCTCGCGTCGCCGTCTCCCTGCGAGGCGCTGGAAGCCTTCAACCGCTTCCGGGTGCTTTGCGCCCACCGCAGGGGGCGCTTCGGGGTGGCCGGGATGAACGACTGGGTGGAAGGGGTGCTCGCCGAGGCGGGACTCATCCGTTGCGACGGCTACTGGTATCGGGGCAGGCCGGTGATGATCACCCGCAACCACCCGGCCCTCCACCTTTACAACGGCGACATCGGCATCACCCTGGCCGACGAGGCCGGCCGCCTGCGGGTCTTCTTCGCCGCTGCCGACAACTCCATCCGTTCCCTGGCCCCGGCCCGGATTCCGGAGCACGAGACCGCCTTCGCGGTCACCGTCCACAAGAGCCAGGGCTCGGAGTTCGACGGCGTGGCCCTGCTGCTGCCGGAAAAGATCTCGCCGGTCTTAAGCCGCGAACTGGTCTACACCGCCATCACCCGCGCCAAGGCCCGTTTCGGCCTCTGGGGCGATGAAGCCATCCTGCGCGAGGCCGTGCGCCGCCGGGTGCGCCGGACGAGTGGCTTGCGGGAGTTGTTGTGGGGTGAGGCAGGAAGAAACAAGATTATTTAAGACGTAGCTTGAGAAAGGCTAGCCACCATGACTGGTCAAAATGCAAACGTCCGCTGGAAAAGACGTCTTGTCGGCTTTGAAAAGGCCCTGACGCTTCAACAACGATTTGTTGATAAGGGCGAGTTGTCCGAACTGGAGGAACAGGGCCTGGTCAAGGCCTTCGAGTACACCTATGAGTTGGCCTGGAATACCCTCAAGGATTTTCTCGAATATCAGGGACAGACCGAACTTTTCGGCTCCCGCGATACCATCCGCAAGGCCTTTGCCGCCGGCCTGGTCGATGACGGCGAGGGATGGATGGACATGCTGATCAGCCGCAACAAGACCTCCCATACTTACAACGAAGAGACGGCCGATGAAATCTGCCGGGCGGTGCTGGATCGGTACCATCCCCTCTTTCTGCGCCTGCAAGACAAACTCGGCCGACTCTGTAACGACACTTATTCGGGCGCATAGAGGAAGGGTATGGCGTTCGGTTTGAAGGATGAGGTCGTCGCGAAGATCAACCGCGTTTTTGCCGCCCACCCCGAGGTGGAGGAGGCCATACTCTATGGCTCTCGCGCCAAGGGAACCCCGCGTCCCGGCTCCGACATCGATCTCACTCTGAAGGGGCCGGATCTCAACCTGCAGGTTCTCAACCGGATCAGCCGCGACCTCGACGACCTGCTCCTGCCCTATACCTTCGACCTTTCCATTTTCCGCCAGATAGCGAATCCCGAGCTGCTCGATCATATCGAGCGGGTGGGGAAGGTGTTTTATCGAAAGGCGAGTGAGCTGAGAGCTAGGGGTTAGGTAAGGTGTCCCGGAATCATGAGGGAGTTGTTGTGGGGGGCAGTGCGATAGAATAAGGAGGGGGCAGGAAGCGCTGGAAATGAAGATCCCGGCAGGGAGAAAAGATGCTCAAGAATGACCGCTGTTGGCAGGTTGGGATTCTTCCTTGGCGAGACGCGCTTCCAGCTCGTTGAGATGCGCCAGATCCTTGTCGAGATCGGGATCGTTGGTCTGCCGGCCGATTTCCACGGTCCTTCGGCAGAGTTCAATCGCCTTGGCAAGCTCACCCCTCCGCTGCCATTCCATGGCCAAATTCCAGGCGGTAACCGCCTCGCCATGCAGATCTCCGATTTCCCTGAAGACTTTGAGCGATTCCTGGAGAGTCTGTAGAGCCTCGTCGTACCTCCCCCAAGAATGGTAGAGTGCGGCCATGTTGTTGAGAGTAGTTCCCTCGCCGGCGCGGTCTCCGATTTCCCTTCTGATTTTGAGCGATTCCTGGAGAG
>DHYV01000058.1:48142-60792 GCA_002414225.1 Desulfobulbaceae bacterium UBA5121
TAGAGCCTCGTCGTACCTCCCCCATGCTTTGTAGATTTGGGAGATGTTGTTGAGAGTAGTTCCCTCGCCGGCGCGGTCTCCGATTTCCCTGAAGACTTTGAGCGATTCCTCGTAATGGTTCAATGCCTCGGCCAAGTGGCCCGAACGGCGAAGGGCGAACCCGAGTCCATAGTGCAGATCGGCTGCCAGTCGGGAACGGCTTGGTTGCAAGGCCAGCCCTTCCTGGGCCGCGGTGGCGGCAAGGCCATTCATATGGCGGCGGTGTAGCCAGCGGGTCAGGTCGAGCAGCAGGGCGGCCTGGTCCTCGGCATCCTCGGTTGCCTCCAGCAGGGAACGGACTTGGGCCACCTGTCCGGTAACTTCCTCGCGGGTTGCGTCAGGAACCGGCAGCGCGGCCGCCGAGTGGTCCAATGTCTGCCACAGTTCCGGCCCCAGAACGGTTGCGGTCCGCTCCAGCCAATAGGTGTGATGGCGGAAATCCCAGAGATCGCCGGCCGCGGTGATGAACTGTTCCGCGTCGGTTTCCGGGATGAAGAGGACCAGCCGCAGCCGTTCGGCGGCGATCTTGTCCCGATGGAGGTTCAGGTATTCGAGAAAGACGGGATCGAGGCCCACGCCGTCGTTGCCACGTGGAAACTCTACGACCAGCGACAGGGTTTTGTCGTTGGCGTCCCGGCTGAGAACGGGATAGAGGTTGCCGGTGCCGTGCTCGGGCCGGTGCCTGGGGTCCAGGGGCCGGCCGCAGAGGCCGTGGCGGGAGACCGTATCGCGCAGGGCCTGGATCAGGTCGAGTTTTTCCGTTTCGTGGCGGTAGAAAACCAGGATCAACAGCGGTTTGGCGGCCGCAACGGCCCGGGCCGCCTGGTCGGCGATCTGCTCGGCAAGGGTGTGGGCAGGAGAGAGGGGGTCAGCCATCTTCGCCCTTTAGGCCGCGGACATAGGGTTTCAGGACATGGCGCAGGTCGAGCCAGAGGTCGCCGTTTTCATACTCGACCACGGCCCGGGACTGGAGAAAAGGCTCCACGTTCATCACCCAGCCCTGGTCGCTGGCAAAGACAGCCTGGAGAATCCGGATGGAGTCGCCTCGGATCAGCGGCTGGTACTCCTTCTTGATCTGATCGAACACCTGCCGCACGTCCCGCTGCTCGATCCGATCGCCTTGGCGCAGGAGGGCGAAGTAGGCGGCATCGCGCACGGCCCGGGCCGTTTCCCGGAACAGCCCGCCGCCGATGAGGAGCAGTTCGTCGAGCACCTCTTCGTCGATCAGGGCCGTGCGGTCGGCGAGCCGTTTATCTACAAAGGCCCGCATCAGGCGGTAGCCGGCATGTTCCTTGGCCAGGGCCGGGCGGTCTTCCTTTTTCTGGTCACGTTCGTAGAGGTGCACGGCCGAGAAGGCGTACAACTCCTCGTTGGGCACCCGGCTGCCGGGCAGGGCGCGGAAGTAGATGGGCAGGGTGTAGATGATCGAAAAGCGCGGTTGCACAAGTACGTCATAATGCTCCTGGAACAGCCGTTTGTGCATCTCCTTGTGGGCGTCGGACTCGCCTTTTTCGAGATCGTCCACCACCACCAGCAACTGTTTGCCGGTCTTGTTCTTGAGATCCTGGGCCATGAGGTTGAGCAGGGCCACGAGATCCTGCACCTTGGGTTCGAGGATCTGTTTTTCTTCGGTCTTCCATTCCCGGCGGGTACTCAACTGGGCCTTGAAAAAGGCGAGCCAGTACCCCGCTTTGGCGCCGACTTCGGCTCTGACCCCTTCGTCATGGAGGAAGGTCTTGACGACCTGAACCCCCCACTCCTCGAATTGCTTCTTGAGGCCGGCATCTATCCGATACCGTTCTTCTTCCCTGGTCAGGGCCAGACCGATTTCAACCAACAGGGCGTCGTGGGTGAGGTGGACGGTTTCGCTGCCAAAGTTCTGGGCGGTGAGATAAACGGTTTCGTACTTGGCGTTGATTTCCGCATCCTGACAGAGCCGCCGCAGTTCGGTGGTCTTGCCGCTGCCTCGGTGGCCGCAGAGGAAGGCATGAACGAGGCCGGAACGGCTGCGCTTGAGGTCGAAGAGAAGTTTTTCGATCTGCTGGTCGTTGCGGGGGATATAAAGATCGGAACCCGGCTCCACTGCCAGGGTCGGGTCGAAGATGTCCAGGGCCTGGTCCAGGTTGGCGGCCGGGGCGTGGGGCATGGTGGCGGTGTCAGGCAGCTCGGTCACGGTATTACTCGAAAAACATAAGTTGGAGTTCGACCAACGGTAGCATAACCGTCGGTGGATTGTATTCTTGAACCGTTGATAATGTAATTTCTTTACATTTCGAGACGTTGATTGTCAAACGAATACGAAACGCCGGGGTGGCGGCACAACGCCGGCCACCATCCCATTCGGGGCAGGGCCGGCGTTTTTGTTGAGTTGGAAAAAGGACTTACTTGATCCTATCCCGAAAGAACCCTGGCAGGTCGATATGCATGGCGATCCGTTGCCGATCACCGGGCCGGTCGCTATTGAGCCGCTCGAAGCGGGCGTAGGGGGCGTCGCGCAGCTCGTCGCGCAACCGCTGCACAAAGAACTTTTTGACGAAGACCGCGCCCCAGTACTCGCTGTCGTGAAAGCGTTCCTTGAGGGCGAGATGCGCCTTGCTGCGCGTCTCGTTGTGCAGTTTCTTGATGTCTCCCTCCCAGAAGTCCACCCCCTCGGCCTGGCGGCGGTTGAAGCCGTCGAGCGGCTCCAGTGCCTCAACGGTGAGGGGCTCGAACTCCGCAGGAATCTTGGCGGCTTGGTCGCTCATGGTCCCTTTGCCTTCTTGTCTTGCGTATTTTCACCCGTATGCAATACGCCGAAACGTCATCGCCGTCAATTTTCCTCAATGCCGATTCAGAACCCGCCGCCCTATGAAAAGCTGGTGGGCGACTTGCAGGGCTCCTGTTCACGCAGGATCAATATCCAGCTCCGGTTGGTGTATCAGGTTCTCAGGGAAGAAAGAACCGTGAAGGTCATTCGCATGTGGACCCACTACGAATGATGCGACAACCGCCTCCCCGCATCCGCCGCTGATCATCCCGCCAAAGCCCACGCCGTCAAATTCCCTGTTGATTTCTCCGGCGCCGGTATGGGCAATAGAAACCGAAACGCCGGCCACGTTCCCTGGCAAGAGGGGCGCGGCCGGCGTTTTGGTTTCGGGCGTTCGGGAAGCGGGCGGCTACTTGGTCGCCTGGTCGTAGAGTTCCTGGGCGATCTGGGAGGGGGTCTTCTTGTCGGTGGCGTGGCGCTGCTGCGCCTTGAACCAGTAGACGTCCGCCTTGCTGGCGAATCCCAGCATCTTGGCGTCGGGGGCCGGGGCAACCCCCTCGTCGGCGGTGGCGAAATAGTTGAGCCCTGCGCTGTCGGCGAAGAAAACAGTGTCCGCGGACAAAAGCCCCTGGTGTTGCGGATCGATGGAGATCTTGAGAATGACGGTGTCGTTCTTCGACTGTTCCTTGGCAAGGATCTTGCCGATGGGCGCCTCGTTGGCATAGACATCGCCACTGTCGAGGCCGGGGGCCTTGGCAAAGACCACGTAGAAGGTGGCGTCCGCCGCCTCGGCGTAAGCATTGTGGATGGCGGCCGGCAGGCCTGTCAGGAAAACACCAATCATCAAGAATAACAGGGCCGTTCTCTTCATCTGCATTATCTGCAACCTCCTGGAATTTTTTCGTTAAACCGGGGTGCCCCTCCCCCTGATTTTGGCTGAAGCATCTCGGCGATTCTGACGAAGTCTATTATAGCCGTTCCTTGGGGGAGAAACAAATCGATCCTCACTTCATCCTGACCCATACCGGTCGACCATGGCCAGGGCATCGGTGGGGCAGCCGTTGCGGCACAGCCCGCAGCCGAAACATTTTCCGGCGTCGATTGCCGCCTTGAAGGTGCCCGAGCTTTCGTGCCCCGTGATGGCGCCGAAGTGGCACGCCTGCTCGCAGGCGCCGCAGCCGGTGCAGCGCTCGGCATCCACCCGGGCCACCTGTTCGCCCCGGAACATGGTTTCCACTTCGAGCGACAGGGTGCGCAGCCCCAGGCAGTCGATGGGCGTGCAGTTGCAGATGGCGCCGATGAAGGGGGTGACCATGGTCCAGATGGTATGCACGGCGCCGTGTTGGCGTTCCAGGTGTTCCATCTGGGCGATGGCCGTCTCGGCGGTGACGCTTTCAAGTCCCTCGTCGTGGGCGAGGCCGAAGTAGCCCATGTCGAGATCGTCGTACCAGGTGTCGGCGGTGTAGCTGACGCTGTAACAGCAGCGATTTTCCTTCCTGGTGGCGGCCCAGCGGCAGGCGCAGGGCAGGCGGACGATGGTGGCGGCGCGGCCGACGATCTCACGGACGTCCTCCATGGTAACCACCTGGCCGAAGTGCTCTTCGCGGGCCTGGTCCACCATCTGTTTGACGACGCGGGCCGGGAGCTGTTTTTTCTTCCGGTAGATTCCCTCCAGCCGGCCGATGGTGACAAGGCCGCTCTCGATGGTCCCGGTGAAGAACCCCTGGATGTAATGGCGGCGGTTCAGGTCCGCCATCAGATCCCTGGCGTAGTTGGCGGCATTCTTGAACCAGATCTGGCCGTCGCCGTGCTTGGTGCAGAACTCGCACATGGTCTCGCTCTCCTTAGTGGCCGTTCGGGGCGTTCGGCCGTAGCGGCCTATGATAGCACCAGGTCGCGAGGGGGGCAAGCAATGGTTCGGGAGGCGGCGGAACGGCGCGAAGATGCGCCGCCGGGCGGCATGGCCGGCGGCGCATCTCCGGGAGCGGGGGATCAGGGCGTTTGCGCGGCAAGCTGCCGGGCGATACGGCGACGCAGGGTGGCCTTGTGGTCCTTGATCAAAAGGGTGAGGCAGGCTCCGGCCAGCAGGAGGGCGCCGGCGGTGAGAAAGGAGTTGGAAAAGGAGCCGGTGCTGGCGGAGAGCCACTGGGAGGCACGGCTCATCACGAAACCGCCCACCCCCCAGGCGGTGAAGAGGATGCCGTAGTTGACCCCGAAATTCCGGATCCCCCACATGTCCTTGGCGAATGAGGGAAAGAGGGCGAGGTTGGAGCCGTAGTTGAAGCCGATGAGAGTGGCCAGGGTTACCAGCAGCAGGGGGCCGGTGGTGTTGGAACCGACGATGGGCACGGCGGCGAACATGAGGAGTGCCTGGAAGAGGAACATGCCGGCCAGGGTCTTGGCGCGACCGATACGGTCGGAGAGGAGACCGGCCGCGACCCGGCCGCCGGCGTTGCCCACCGCGAGCAGCGCGACGGCCACGAAGGCGCTGGAGCCCAGACTCTTCTTGGCTATCCCGGCCACGCTGCCGATCACCATCAGACCGGCACCGGCGCCGATGAAGTAGAGCAGCCAGAGCAGCCAGAAGGTGGGGGTCCGGAGCACTTCCTGGGGGGAAAGATCGAGATCCTCGAAGGTGGTGCGCGCCTTCCGGCATGCCTCGCTCTGGCCACGCCGCTCTTCAAAACTCTGAGGAACGAAGCCGGCGGGCGGATTTCGCAGCAACAGGGCGAGGAGGCTCACGATGACCAGAAAGGCGATGCCGAAAAAGAGCATGGCGCCTTCGAGTCCCCAGACGTCAAGGAGATACTTGGCCAGCGGCGCGATGTAGACCGAGGCAAGCCCGAAGCCGGCCACCACGATGCCGGCGATGCGGCCGGTCTGCGAGGGCGGGAACCACTTCAGGGCCGGCGGGGTGGCCGAGGAGTAGCCAAAGGCGATACCCGTGCCCACCAGGACGCCGAAGCCGAGCACCCAGGCGAGGTAGGAGGTGGTCTGCGAGATCCAGATAAAGCCCGCGCCCACCAGCACGCCGCCGATGGTGGCGGTGAGCCGTGGCCCCACGGTGTCCTGGCACCGGCCGGCGACGATCATCATAAAGGCGAAGACCAGGCAACAGACGGCGTAAGGGTCGTTCAGCGCCTCCATGTTCCAGGTGAAGGCACCGGCGCCTCCCGTTTCAATGGACTGCCGGATCGCCCCCTTGAAAATACTCCAGGTGTAGAGAACGCCCAGGGCCAGGTTGATGCCGGTCCCGGCCGCGGTGACAATTTTTCCCCGATTGACGATACTGTCGTCCATTTTTTTCTCCCATTACGGTAAGGAACGAGGCCTCGCCCCCCCTCCACGGGAGCCCCTGGCGCGCCTGCCGGCCACGGCAACAATCCCGTGGCGGGGTTTGCGCGACCTTGCGAGCCTCGGTTGATCAGGTTGATTGATTACACCGAAGAATCGGCATCGATGTCAAGAAAAAGGACAGGAAGGTGTTGCCGTGTTGTCGGCCGACGGGAGAGCGGATTCCTGGAATCGGTCGACAGGGCCAGGGGGGGGGCGCGGTCATCAGCGAATTGCCGCCGCACCATCACCATGAATGAGCCGAGAGAAGGGTTTGTTCCAAGGAGCTGCTTGCGCAGCGATTGAAAGATTTGCCTTGAAGGGCCTCCCTTTTCGTGGCCAGAAACCGTTTTCGCCACTTTCGGCCGCAAGTAATACTGAACTTTTATGGGAATGAATCAGGTGGCCGCGCAATGTCCCGTGGGACGGCGCTTTCGGCCAATTTCTCCCCTTGCTTTTCATGCCCCGGCGTGCGATTCTTTTATAGTGGTGGATGGAATTTTTTCATGGTTTCGGCTGTTTCTGCTGGAGAGGAACAGTTCCCTTCAACCCCTTCGCGGGGGCACCCGCCTCCCCACCCTCCCCCGCGGTTAAGAGCCGCCATTCAAGGAAGTCCGTCCCGTCCCGGGAGTTCCTGGCCCTGAAACGGAGAACCCCCTAACGCCCGGACAATCTCATGCGTAAAGACGAACTGATCACAGACCTGGCAACCGCGGTAGGGCTCATCGGGGCCTTTGCCGTGGTGGTTATCGCCTTGATGCTGGGCGAGGGCGGCGTCGGTCTTTTCCTCAACCCCGCCGCCTTTCTCATCGTTTACGGCGGCAGCACCTTCATCGTGCTCATGCAGTTCAATCTCAGGCAGTTCCTGGGGGCGATCCGCATCGCCTTCCATGCCTTCTTCCTTAAGCACGAAACTCCCGAGCAGCTCATCGAACTCGCCCTTACCCTCCAGAAAAAGGCCCGGCTCGAAAACATCCTTGCCCTGGAGAAGGTGGAGATCGCCAATCCCTTTTTCCGCAAGGGCATCCAGTATCTGGTTGACGGCGTCGAGCTGGACATCGTCAAGAGCACCATGCTCAAGGAGATGTTCCGGGCCGACGAGCGCCATGAGACGGGCCGGCTGATCTTCAAGTCGTTTTCCGAGGTGTGTCCGGCCATGGGGATGATCGGTACCCTCATCGGCCTGGTGCAGATGCTCTCCTCCTTGCAGGACGCCACCAAGGTGGGGCCGGCCATGGCGGTGGCCCTGCTCACCACCCTCTACGGCGCGGTGTTGGGCTACATGGTCGCCAAGCCCATTGCCGACAAGCTGGCCTTGCGCAACCGCGAGGAGCGGCTGACCAAGATGTTGATCATCGACGCGGTGATCGGGCTTGCCGAGGGCTACCACCCCCGCTTGCTCGAAGAGATGCTGATGCCTTATCTGCCGGGCGCCCGGCGCGAGCGGGAATTGCCGACGCAGCCCGGTGGCGGCGAACTGGAGAAGGCGAAGACATGACTCCCAGGATCGATGGCAATGCCAATCCGACGGCCGCGCCGCAACCGGCCGCCGAACATGTCCCGGCCCCGGACCCCGGCCGGCAGGAACTTCCCCGGAGCGACGCGGAGGCGCCCGCCGCCGGGCATCGGGGGGAGCAGGGCGACGCTCCCGCCTCGTTGCTCGACAGCCAGCGCGCCTCCGTGCTCGGCATGGAATTCGGGGCGTTGGCGTCGTCCAACGTCGAGGGGGGGGCGGCCGGCTGGATGGTCACCTTTGCCGATATGATGACCCTGTTGATGTGCTTTTTTGTCCTGCTCTTCTCCTTTTCGCAGGTGGACGTGGCCAAGTTCCAGCAGATCGCCCGTTCCATGTCGGCGGCCCTGGGCGGCAAGCCCATGACGGGATTCGTCCCGGAGGGCGATGTGAGCGGCCTGGTCAGCGAGGGCGCCGCCGCGGTTCGGCAGCGCCAGATGGCCGAGCATTACGCCGACAAGCTGCGCCGTAACCTGGGTGGTGAGATCAAACGCGGCGGGCTCGCGGTGGACGCGCAGGCCGGCATCATCACCCTGCGGATCCTCCAGAACGGCTCCTTCACGCCGGGCAGCGCCGATCTGCAGGCGGATTTCCTCCCCACCGCCATCAAGATCCGCGACGCCCTGAAGGATATCCCCGGGGCCATCACCGTGGCCGGCCATACCGACGACACCCCCATTGCAACCAGCCGCTTCCGCTCCAACTGGGAACTTTCCGGAGCCCGGGCCTTTTCGGTGATGGACGAGCTGCTGCGGGGCGGCGTGCTCAAGGACGACCGTTTCGTGTTGATGGGCTATGCCGCCACCAAGCCGCTTGAGCCCAATGACTCCGAAGCGCACCGGCGGCTCAATCGGCGGGTGGAGATCATCATCGACCAGCGCGGCCTTTCGGCGGAAGAGGCCAAGTCCGCCAGTGCCGCCGGCGAGATCCTGGGCACGGCCCTGCGGCAGGAGGTGGGCGGCGGAATTCTGCAGGTGGACCGTCCTAGCCCCATCGCTGCGGCTCCTCCCGGAGCAGCTCCCTGAGCGCCGTCTGCCGCATGGCGGTGTCGCGGTTGCGCACCGCCATGGCGAGCGCCTTGCGCGTCCCCACCAGCACGGCAAGGCGTCGTGCCCGGGTGAGTCCGGTGTAGAGCAGGTTGCGGTAGAGCATCTTGAAATGCTGGGTGAGCACCGGCATCACCACCGCCTCGAACTCGCTGCCCTGGGACTTGTGAATGGTGATGGCATAGGCGAGTTCCAGCTCCATCAGGTTTTCCCGCTGGTAAACCACATTCCTCCCCCCTTCCGTGGCAAAGGTCACCTCGCAGGTGAGTTCCTCGTTGTCGATGGCGCGGACAACCCCGATATCGCCGTTAAAAACCCCCAGTTCGTAGTTGTTGCGGGTGTGGATCACCCTGTCGCCTTCGCGGAGCACCTTCTCGCCCACGGCCAGTTCCTTTTTGCCTGCGGCCGGCGGGTTGGCCGTCTGCTGGAGGAGGGCGTTGAGGCTTCGGGTGCCGAGGCTGCCCCGGGTCATGGGCGAGAGCACCTGGATCTCGGTGGACGGCCCGAAGTACTTGGGGATCCAGTCGAGGCAGAGGCGGCGCACCACGTCGCTGGCGGCAAGACGGTAGTGGAGCGCCGACCAGGGGTGGACTTTTTTAAGCACCGCAAGCAGCTCCTCGGTGTGCGTGCGGGCGGCCAGCAGTCGCTGGAGGTCGACGTGGCGGAATTTTTCCGGAATGGCGAGTTCGGTTTCGTAGGGCGCCACCGGCTCATCGGTGCGGAACTCGTACGGGTTGACTCCGTGGCCCCCGGCCCCCCCGGCCGGAACGGAAAAGTGCTGCCTGACGCGGGTGAGGAAGGAGAGCTGCTCGCGGGTCGCCTCCTCGGCGTCGATAAAGAGGCAGTCGGTGCCGTCGCGCCAGGCCTGCGGGGTGCGGAAGGGTGACTCCACGGCCGGGGTCTCGCCCCGGTTGATCTGGTGGGCGTGCCGGATGATGGCCGAAGACCGCGCCTGGCGGAAGATCTCGGTGAGCCGGAAGCAGGGCACGGAACGGGAGGCGATGAGGTCGCCGAGCACGTTGCCGGCCCCCACCGCCGGCAGCTGGTCGGCATCCCCGATGAAGAGTACCTGGGCGTTGGCTGGCACCGCCTTGAGGATGGCGGCGGCCAGGGTGATGTCGAGCATGGAGCACTCGTCCACCACCAGCAGGTCGACGTCCAGGGGGGCGTGTTCGTTTTTCTGAAATCCCTGGGGCTGCCATTCGAGCAGCCGGTGGATGGTCCTGGCCTCGCTGCCGATCACCTCGCTCATCCGCTGGGCGGCCCGGCCGGTGGGGGCGGCGAGCAGCACCCGCCGGCCGAGGGCCGTGGCGGCCGCCACCACCAGGCGGGTGGTGGTGGTCTTGCCGCAGCCGGGGCCGCCGGTGAGCACCGAGAACCGTTGGGTGATGATCCCGCTCACCGCCGTCCGCTGTTCGGCGGAGAGGGCGAGGCCCTGGGTCCGAGAGAGATGGTCGAGCAGCCGGTCGAGCCGGCTTGAGTCCATGGCGACCAGGCCGCGCAGAGCGCGGAGCCTCTCGGCCACGGTCCGTTCGTCGTGGTAGAGGGACTTCGAATAGTAGCAGGGCCGCGGTTCGCCGGTTTCGTCGGCAAGCTCGCGCACCTTGAGAAGCCCCTCGGCCTCCATGCGCAGGAGGAGGGTGGCCACCTGTTCGCCGGCCTCGAATTCCAGGAGTTCGTTGACCCCGGTTGCCACCTGCGCGGCGGTGAGGTAGCAGTGGCCCTGCTCTCGGCTGGCGGCGAGTACGTGGCGGATGGCCGCGGTAAGCCGCTGCTCCGAGTCGCGGGCATAGCCGAGGCTCAGCGCCACCCGGTCGGCGGAAAAGAAGCCGATGCCGTAGAAGTCGAGGGCGAGCCGGTAGGGGTCGGCGGTGACGATGGTGATGGCGCGGTCGCCGTATTCCTTGTAGATCCGTACCGCAAAGAGGGTGGAAATGCCGTGGCTCTGGAGAAAGAGCATCACGTCGCGGATGGCCCGGTGCTCCTTCCAGGCGGTTTCGATCATTTCGAGTTTGCGCCGGGCGATACCCGGAACCTCCATGAGCCGGGCGATCTCCTTTTCGAAAACGGCGAGGGTCTGGTCGCCGAAGTGCTTGACGATTCTTTTCGCTGTTTTCGGTCCCACCCCGCGGATGAGCCCCGAACCGAGATATTTCTCCAGCGCCGCCGCGGTGGCGGGCTTCATCTCCGTTGCCTGGCTCGCCTTGAACTGACGGCCGAAGCGGGCGTTTTCCACCCAGGCGCCTTGGAAGCGCATGGTGGCGCCGGCAAAGACCTTGGTCTGATGGACGACCACCGTTGCCGTCTCCATCGGCGCGTCAAAGGGCTGGACCTTCAAAACCGACCAGCCGTTCTCCGGGTTGTGAAAGGTGACGCGCTGAACGATGCCGCGCAGCTCCTGGTCAAGCAGCATGGGAAAACTCGCTCGGGGTGTGGGGAAAGGTGGTTTGCCTTGTCGGTTATACCACAGGCCGGGGCCTGGGGCCAGGACGAGTGGCGGCAGTGGCTGCCTGCTGATCGGATTGGGTTGTCTGCTGGTTAACAGGTTGATATCGCATGGAAAGCGATGCAACGTCAGGGCCGTGTGATTGCGTTTTTTTTGGTATTGCCACTCTTGAGGAACTGTGCTAGGTTGCAGAGTTGACCATCGAAATGGGGAGTGGCGCTGGACGCAAATTCAGTTGCTTGCGTGCCCGTCAGGTGCGCCATCCAGCCCGGTCGCGGGTATACGGAATCCCCGGTAAGAACAAAACGTTAAATGGTGTTTGTCGCGACAGATAAAACGGTACAGCTGTGCCTGAAAACTTTGCCAGTGAGGTGTTTCCTTGGAAGAAATGAAGAAGAAGATACTGGTAGCAAACCGAGGTGAGATCGCCCTGCGGCTGATCCGCGCCATTCAGGAGCTTGGTCATGCCGCCGTGGCCATCTACGAGACCCCGGACGCCGACGCCCTTCATATCCGGGCGGCCGACGAGGCGATCCATATCGGCGACGGGCCGCGCTGCGACTATCTCAATATCGACAAGGTGGTGGCCGCGGCCAAGAAGACCAAGGCCGACGCCATCCACCCCGGCTACGGCTTTCTGGCCGAGAATCCCGATTTCTCCAAGGCCTGTCATGAGGCGGGCATCGTCTTCATCGGTCCCAGCGCCGAGGTGATCCAGGCCCTGGGCGACAAGGTCACCGCCCGCAAGATCATGAAGGAGGCCGGCATCCCCATGGTACCCGGCACCCCCAACCTCTCGGCCGGCGACGCCGGGGTCGAGGAGGCGCTGGCCTTCTGCGAGAAGTACGGCTATCCGGTGATGCTCAAGGCCACCGCCGGTGGCGGGGGGCGGGGAATCCGCCGGGTGGAGAACGAAAAACAGCTCAAGGCCGAGCTGCCCGCGGCCCGCGCCGAGGCCAAGGCCGCCTTCAACAACGACAACGTCTACCTCGAAAAGGTGGTGATCACCCCCAAGCACGTCGAGGTGCAGATCATCGCCGACAACTACGGCAAGGTGGTCCATCTGGGCACCCGCGACTGCTCCATCCAGCGCCGCAACCAGAAGCTCGTCGAGATCGCCCCGTCGCTGATTCCCAACCAGCAGCTGCTGGCCGACATCTGCGCCACCGCGGTCAAGGCGGCCCAGGCCGCCAACTACACCAACGCCGGCACCGTGGAGTTCCTGGTCGACAAGGACATGAACTTCTACTTCATGGAGATCAACACCCGTCTCCAGGTGGAACACACGGTCACCGAGATGGTCACCGGCATCGACATCGTCCGTACCCAGATCAAGCTCGCCTTCGGTAGGCCGCTCGCCTTTGACCAGAAGGACGTGCAGCTCCGGGGCCATGCCATCGAGATGCGGATCAACGCCGAGGATCCCCAGAACAACTTCATGCCCGAGGGCGGCAAGACGGTTAGCGTCTACCGGTCGCCGGGTGGCTACGGGGTGCGGCTGGACGGCTTCGTCTACCAGGGCTTCAC
>DHYV01000058.1:60856-75119 GCA_002414225.1 Desulfobulbaceae bacterium UBA5121
CTCCTGGAGTACAAGGAGCAGTGCACCGAGGTGAACAAGCTGGCCCGGCTGATCGCCGAGATTCACCACAAGCAGGAGAACCCCTACGCCATCTAAAGGCGGCGGGCTGCTGACGGCGTGTCGCGTCGCCTCTCCGGAGGCCATGCGGCATGAACAGAGAAACAAGCAAATGTCGGCCCTGGCCGGCGTTCTATAGAGGATAAAGGAGTTACCATGGCACGCATCGTTCACGGCATGGAAGTATCCGAGGTGCTCAAGAACCTTCGGAGCGCGGACGGTTACTTCGTCACCAACACCGCCCGCGACCTGTCCCAGTCAGATTTCAAGAATCGCATCCTGCTGCATACCGACCTGCTGGCCGCCCCATCGCGTGAGCGGGCCGGCTATTTCTCGCTGGAGATCACCGGCGGGGCGTCGGTCCACGTCGATATCCTGCGCAAGCAGGTGGACCCCTTCCTGAAGCTGGAACTCCTGCGGGAGAAGATGCCCAACACCATGTTCCAGACCCTGTGCCGGGGCATCAACCTCTTCGGTTATCGGCCCTACCCCCAGAACGTCATCCGGCTGACGGTGCGCGAGTTCGCCAAATACGTCGATGTCTGGCGGGTCTTCGACTTCCTGAACCACGTTCCCAACATGCAGGCCGTTTTCGAAGAGGTGCAGAAGGCGGGCAAGATCCTCGAACCCTGCATCTGTTTCTCCACCGGCCCCGAGCATACCGACGACTACTACGTCAAGAAGGTGGGCGAGATCCTCGCGGTCACCGGCGAGGAGATCATCCTCTGCATCAAGAACCACGGCGGCCTGGGCTCGCCCAAGCGCATCGGCCAGCTGGTGGACGCCATCATGCAGAAGTACCCGGAGATGGTCATCCACTACCACGGCCACAACACCGACTCCAATGACGTCGGCCGCATCGAGGCGGCGGTCTTGAACGGCGCCACCATCGTCGACGCCGCCGACCACGAGCTCACCGGCTACTACGGACCTCCCCCCATCCTCTCGGTGGTGCATACCTTGAAGGAGCACGGCAAGGTGGCCGTGGGGCTCGACGAGGAGGCGGTGATGGAGACCTCCGAGGTGCTGCGGCCCGAACGCCCCCATTACGAGTACTTCGAGTCCCAGTTCAAGGGCTTCGACCCCACCGTCCAGGTCCACAAGCTGCCCGGCGGCGCCACCGGTTCGAGCTTCGAGCAGGCGGTGAAGGGCGGCTTCCTCGACAAGATGCCCGAGATCCTCAAATACGAGCTGCCCAAGGTGCAGAAGGAGCTGGGCAACTACTGGTCGGTGACCCCGGGTTCCCAGATCCTCTGGACCACGGCGGTGAGCAACGTCCAGGGCGGCGACCGCTACGGCAACTGCTCGGGTGATCTCAAGAACCTGCTGCTCGGCAAGTACGGTCCCTTCCCCTTCTATCAGCCGCCCGACTGGATCTACGAGAAGGCATTCGGTCCCGACTGGAAGAAGATCCTCGAAGAAGAGGGCGGCATGGAGGAGATCGAGGACATGGACATCGACAAGGAGCGGCGCGACCTTGCCGAGAAGCTCGGAGTGGAGCCCAATGATCAGATGCTGGTCACCTATCTCCAGCACCCGGTGGACGCGGTGAACTTCTTCAAGTTCCAGGATAAGTTCGGCAGCGTTTACGTCTTGCCGCCCTCCATCCTTTTCCGGCGCGGCGGCTTCAAGCTGGGCGAGACCCTGAAGTTCAAGGATCACGACGGCAAGGAGCACGTCATCGAGATCGGGCCCAAGCAGAAGGACGAGGAGGGCGAGTGGAACGTCTATCTCAACGTCGACCACAACCAGCGTCTGTACGTCTTCGAGGACGAGACGGCCGAGGCGGCGGGTGCTGCCAGGGCGCCCGAACTCTCCAAGCAGGAGATTGAGGCACTGGCCAAGGACGGCGACATGCGCGCCCCCTTTGGCGCCAACGTCTACGAGATCAGTGTCAAGGTCGGCGACGAGGTGGCGGTGGGCGACCGGCTGGTGGTGCTTGAGGCCATGAAGATGCAGACCCCGGTGGAGAGCCCGGTGGCCGGCAAGGTCGAGGAGATCTCGGCTGCGGTGGGCAAGGCCGTCAAGCCCGGCGAGAAGCTGGTCAAGATCGCCAGAGCCGAGTAAGGTTCGGCGCCCCGGACCCGCGGAAAATAGCGGATCGAATCCGTCCGGCTGTTCACAGACAAGGCCCGGCAGCGCAAACGCGCTGCCGGGCCTTGTCGCGTCTGGCGGCGGGGAAAAAAACGGCCGGTCAGGAATCGTCGCTGGTGAGCCGGGTGATGGCGGCGAGCGCCGCCTCCAGTTCGAAGGGTTTGACGAGGTAGTCGTCCATGCCCGCCGCCAGGCACCGCTCCCGGTCCTGGGCCGAGGTGGGCGGGGCCATGGCGACGATGGGAAGGTGGCCGCCAATCAAGCGGGAGCGGAGCTTCCATACCAGTTCCCGGGGGCCGTCGTCTTCCCGGAGCACGAGTTGTTCGCAGCGGCGGATGAGGCCGGCGAGGGCCCGGCCGTCCTGGTCCTGGAGTTCCAGGTCGAGGAAGATGAGATCGACGCGGTTTTTGCCCAGGGTTTCAAGGGCCTGCCGGCCGGTGGTGGCGGTGTACAGCTGGAAGCCACGATCCTCCAGGGCGGCGCGAAGTTCCTCCAGGCCATGGGGGTTGGCTTCGACAAAGAGGAGGCGCAGCGGGGTGGCCCGGGGAAGGCGAAGGATGCGGCCGGCGGTCCGCTTGTCGGCCGATGCGGCCTCGCCTCTGGCGAAGATCGCCTCGATGGCCCGCCGCAGGCTGGCGCGGGTGACCGGTTTTTCAACGCAGCGGGCCCGTCCCGCCATTTTGTCGATTTCGCAGCAGGACTCGGGGGTCAACGGTGGGCAGAACAGGATGGCCCGGGTGTTCTGGTCGCTCACCGCCGCTGTCAGTTGTCGGGAAAGCGAGACGGTGTTCGCGTCTCCCCGGGAACTGTCCGCGCAGATCAGGCTGAGGGGGGCGCCTTTTTCTTCGTGCTGGCGGATGAGGGCGAGGCCGGCGTCGATGGTGTCGGCTGTCTGGCTGCGCAGGCCGAGGTCGTCGAGCAGTTCCGCCAGCAGCCGGCGGCGGTGAGGGTTGTCGTCGATCACCAGGGCGGTGGCGCCGTCCAGTCGGGGCTGGGCGGCGGGTTCCCGCCGCAGGGGGATATCCTTGGCAAAGGGGAGGGTGACGTAAAAGGTGCTGCCCCGTCCCTTGGCGCTTTCCAGCCGGATGGTGCCGCCCATGAGTTCCACCAGCTTGCCGGTGATGGCCAGCCCCAGGCCGGCGCCGCCGAAACTCCGCGTGGTGGATGAGTCGGCCTGGGTGAAACGGTCGAAGATGGCCGCCTGCTTGTCGGCGTCGATACCGATGCCGGTATCGCTGACGCCGACGCACATCACCACCGTCGCGTCGTCCTCGGAGACAATGGCGGCTCGCAGCAGGATGTGGCCGGCCGGCGTGAATTTGATGGCATTGCCCAGGAGGTTCAGCAGCACCTGCCGCAGCCGCAGGCTGTCGCCAATGAGGGCATGGCCGAGGCCGGCGGGAGGATGGCAGATGAGGTCAAGGCCCTTGGCGTTGGCCTGCATGGCGAGCGCCCGGGCGCTTTCCTCAAGGAGTTGGCAGAAGTCAAAAGGCTGCCGTTCCAGGAGGATCTGGTCGGATTCGAGCTTGGAAAAATCGAGGATGTCGTTGAGCAGGCCGAGCAGGGTCTGGCCGGCATCGAGGATCATCTGCAGGTAGCGGCGTTGGGCCGCGGTGAGTTCGGTTTCCATGGTCACCCTGGCCATGCCGAGGATGGCGTTCATGGGGGTGCGGATCTCGTGACTCATGTTGGCCAGAAACTGGGTCTTGAGGCGGTTGGCCGCCTCCGCCTCCTCCTTGGCCCGGATCAGCATGATCTCCGCTTCCTTGCGCAGGGCGATATCTCGGACCACGGCCAGCAGGCAGTTGCGGCCGCCGACGGCCGCGTCCTTGAGACTCACCTCGACCCAGTTGCAGGCCCCCCCCCGGTGCTTGATCACCCATTCGAAGACCTGGGGCGTGCCCGCCGCCGCCTGGCGCAGCGGCGGGCAGGTTCTGCCAAGCGGGAAGAGGGAGGTGTCGGCGCCCAGGTCGTTGACGGTCAGGGCCTTGATCTCTTCCGGGGAATAACCGGTGAGGTCGCGGACCTTCTCGTTGCTGTCAACGATGCGGCCGCTTTCGGCCTCGATGACCAGGATGGCGTCATTGGCGCTGTTGAAGATGGTTCGGTAGTTCTCCTCCGACTGGCGGAGCGCCCGGTGGGTTTCCTCCAGATCCGCGGTGCGCTTTTGCACCAGTTCTTCCAGATGGTCCCGGTAGCGCTGCAGCTTTTGTTCGGTTTGGTGCTTGTAGAGCGCCGTCTCGATGGTGGTGCGCAGTTCCCGTTCCTCGAAGGGCTTGAGGAGGTAGCCGGAGGGAGCGGTGCGCTTGGCCCGGTCAAAGGTTTTTTCGTCGGTGTTGGCGGTGAGATAGACGATGGGGAGGTGGAACCGTTCCTTGATGATCTTCGCCGCCTCGATGCCGTCCATTTCGCCCTTGAGGCAGATATCCATCAGCACCAGATCGGGGGCAAGCCGTGCCGTTGCGGCAATGGCCTCCTCGGCGTCGTGGACAGCGGCCGGGGTCTGGTAGCCGAGGCGGCGCAGGCTGTTCCGGATATCCATGGCGATGATGCTCTCGTCTTCCACCACTAAGATGGTCTTGGCCTTTTCAAGGTCAGCCATTGGTTTCCTCCGCCGCGTCGGTAAAGGCGATGCTGCCTTATCGTTTGCCAGTGCACCCTGGCAGGGAATCGATCGAAAGCTGAAGGCCGTCGCGTCGTGCGTGGTGTCCCGGAAGCCGGCGACGCGGCTTTTCCCTCTGTTCAAGGGGGGGATCCGGGCCTGCCCGTTCCTGCTGCCGGCCCACCGTTGGGGCGCTGCTGCGGTTTGTCATGAGCCGCGGCAAGCTTGCCCGGGGCCGGCCGGAGGTCGAGCCGGCTTGGGAAGTGTTTTCCATTATAGCCGCAAAGGCGGACGAAAAAAACGGCATCCTGATGAGAGGAGATTTTTTCCGGCAAAACGTTTTTTGCCGTCGTTGCGGAAGGGTGGCGTGACCGTCGGGAAGACGGCGTGACGGCAGTGAAGACGGGGGCGGGCGGGAGAAGTTGTATGAAATTATTTTTATGGCCGAGCGGCAGACGGCGGCGGTGCCGCCGTGAGCAGATGCCGCGGCCTCGATGGGGGCAGTCACATTTCTCCATTGATTTTGATAGGATTTTTTTTGTAATTTTTTGTATTGCATAAGGGCCGGGGCGTTTCATTGATCTTATCGGCGGCCAGGCGTGCGGCCGGGGAAGCGGAGACGCCTCACCACCCCCTTTCTTGGGTAAAAAAAAATATTGTCGTCACGGAGTGCCGCGCGGCGGCAGAAGGAGGAGCGAGAATGCGCATGGGACAGACGTTGCGGAGATGGGTGCTAGGGCTGTTTGTCGCCGGGGTGGCGATGCTGTCGTCGCAGGTGCCGGCCTCGGCCGGAACCGTCACCGTCGGACTGAACTATCCGAAGACCGGACCCTACTCGGTGCAGGGACTTGACCAGTGGCGGGCCGCCGAGATGGCGGTGGAAGAGATCAACGGTGCCGGCGGCATCATGGGCGAGCAGGTCAAGATCGCCTGGCGCGACTCCATGTCCAAGCCCGATGTCTCCACGGCCAATGTCACCGAACTCATCGACAAGGATGGCGCCAAGATGATCTTCGGCGGTTCGTCGAGCGGGGTGGCCATTGCCGCCGGCAAGGTATGCAACGCCAAGAACGTCCCCTTCTTCGGCACTCTTACCTATTCCACCGACACCACCGGCACGGCCGGGCTGAAGACCACCTTCCGCGAGTGTTACGACGCCTGGATGGGCGCCAACGCCATCGGTGACTACCTCAAGAAGCACTTCGCCGGCAAGAAGTACTTCTATATCACTGCCGACTACACCTGGGGCTGGACCACCGAGGCATCGGTGCGCAAGCTCACCGGCACCACCGACACCTCGGTGCACAAGATGACCAAGACGCCCTTCCCGGGCGCCACCGACGAGGACTTCAAGAAGGCGTTGAGCCTGGCCAAGCTCGTCAAGCCCGATGTCCTGGTACTGGTGCTCTTTGGCAAGGACATGTCCACCGCGGTGCGCATCGCCACCGCCATGGGCATGAAGGGGTCCATGCAGATCGTGGTGCCCAACCTCACCCTGGGCATGGCCGAGGGGGCTGGCCCCAAGGTCATGGAGGGCGTGGTTGGTGCCCTGCCCTGGACCTGGCGGGTTCCCTACAAGTACAACTATCCGCGTGGCAAGCAGTTCGTCGAGGCATTTAGCGCCAAGTACGGCCGTTACCCCTCCACCTCGGGGGCCAGCGCCTATACCATTCTCTACGAGTACAAGTCCGCCGTGGAGCGGGCCAAGTCCTTTGACACCGCCGCGGTCATCAAGGCACTGGAGGGCCACGAGTACACCCTGCTCAAGGACAAGCAGGTCTGGCGGGCCTTTGACCACCAGTCGGTGCAGACCGTCTACGCCGTGCGGTGCAAGCCCCAGGCCGAGGTGATGAAGGACAAGTTCAAGCTCGACTACTTTGATATCATCAATGCCGTCCCCGGCGACCAGGCCGCCATTTCGCACGCCGCCTGGCAGGCGGAACGCAGGGCGGCCGGCGTGCCGGATCATCTGTAAAGAGAAACGGCGACATGTCGCGGCCGCGGGTTTCCCCCTCCTTTCCTCCGGGAGGGCCGGCGGCGCATGATAATCCCTGGGGTTCCGGCCCTCATCGGGTCGGAACCCCTTTTCGCTTGGAGATTACCCATGAATTCAATTAGTTGGCGTTCCCTGAAAATCGGCAGGAAGATCATGATCGGCTCGATGCTCTCCATCCTGCCCATGGTCCTCATCGTCGCCATCGCTGCCACGTCCCTCCGGGACGGTTCGGTGAAGAACAGCGAGACGGTGATGCATCTGGTGACCCGGAGTCATGCCGATACCTTCAACCGGACCCTGCGGGAGCTCGCCAACGTTTTCCGGAACTGGACCAAGGAGGACGTCTACGGCATGGCCATTGAATACCAGGCCCTGGCCGAGTTGCAAAACGATCTGGTGGGCAAGCTCCACGGCTCGACGGCGTTCTGCACCCTTTTCCTCACCGATCTGAACGGCAAGATCCTGATCAGCGGCAATCCGGACCTGGGCATGGCTGGGAAGCAGTTCGATTTCACCCCCCGGATGGGGGCGGATAACCGCGGCGTGCAATTGGCGAGGAATCCCTTCATGGAGGCGGCCACCTCCGCTCCGGCCTTTCTGTTCAGCTTTCAGACCCACGACTCCAGCGGCAAGGCCAACGGCTTTCTCCACGCCTTTGTCGACTGCGGCAAGTTTCAGCGGTTGATGGGGTCGATGAACGACGAGCTGAAGGCCAGCGGTTTGAGCGGCGCGCAGTCCCTCATCGTCGAACTCGCCAGCAAGGACGTCATCGCCCATGGCAACCCCGGCCAGGTCGGCAAGCCGTTGACCGGCCAGGACGAGCTGCTCCGGTGGCTGGGCTCGGGAACACCCGCCAGGCTCGGCACCCTGGCCAATGACTACGTTATCTTCGAGCATCTGGTCGATCCGGCCCTGCTTCAGGCCAACGAAGCGAACAAATTCGACGGCTCCAAGGTGGTGATCGCCGCGGTGGTGCCCAAGGCGGACGTGATGGGCAAGGTCAGGGCAGTCGTCCTCACGGCGCTGCTCGTCGGCGCGGTGGGCGTGGTGCTGGTGGTGGCCGTGGCGCTGTTCATCGGCAGGACCATCACCGCGCCGCTCAAGAACATGGTCGATATCGTCAACGTCATTGCCGAGGGTGATCTTACCCGGCGGCTTGAGCTGAACCGGCGGGACGAAACCGGCGAAGTGGCCGATGCGGTGGACACCATGAGCCGGCGGATGAGCGAGGCGGTGGGACGCTCCATGGGGATCTCGCGAAAACTGGAGAGTTCGGCGACCTCCCAGGCGGCCTCGCTCGAGCAGACGGCGGCCTCGCTCGAGGAGATGGCGGCCATGACCCGGCAGAATGCTGAGAATGCCAATCAGGCGAATTCGTTGATGATTGCCACCAACAAGGTCAGCCAGGACGCGGATAGTTCCATGCGTGACCTCATCGCGTCCATGCGGGAGATCGCCCAGGCCAGCCAGGAGACCCAGAAGATCGTGCAGACCATCGACGGCATCGCCTTTCAGACCAACCTCCTGGCCCTCAATGCGGCGGTGGAGGCGGCNNGTGGTGGCCGACGAGGTGCGCAACCTCGCCAAGCGGGCGGCCGAGGCATCCCAAAACACCGCCGGCCTCATCGAGTCCACGGTGGCCAAGGTCAACGCCGGGGTGGCGCTGGTGGAGCGGACCAGCAAGGGTTTCGGCGACCTCAAGGAGAGCAACGCCAAGGTGGGCTCCCTGCTGGGCGAGATCTCCACGGCCTCATCGGAACAGGCCAACGGCATTGCCCAGATCAACGCCACGGTGAGCGAGATGGACCGCGTCACCCAGGAAAATGCCCAGCATGCCGAAGAGCTGGCCTCCAGCATGTCCGTCTTCCAGATCGACGGGGCCGCTGCCGAGGCGTCGACGCGGCGTGAAGCCGAGGCCGGGCGATTTGCCCCGAACGGGCCGCAGTTGCTTGAGGAATAAGGGCTGACGGAAAGCGGCCGCTGTCTGGCGCGCCCTGTCGGCGTCGGCTCCCCGCCGTCGTGCCGGAGAGGGTTGTCGTTTCCCGGGTAACCTGTGGTATCGAGCGCGGTTCATTGCCGGGTACCTGTCGTGACCTGAAAATACAAAAAAACCGCACAAGCCTCCCGCAGAGGATGGGCGGTTTTTTTGTCCCCTTCCCCCCCCCTCCGGGGCCGGCGGGGGAGGCATCCCCATCGCTTCATTCCGCCGCGCGAGAGGCATCTCCTCCGCGCCATCGGAAATCGGTAGCAGTGCTAGTTCGAGCAGGCCGCGTTTCTCCGGGCCACGTGGTCTGCGCGCGGCGCGCTCTCACCTCATCGACACCGTCGGCAGTGGCTGCCGATCCTGGCCGCTGCAGTTCCTTTCTCGACATCCTCACCGAAAAGCTCGCCGCCCTGGACCGGGAAGAGTTGGTCCAGCGTTTCCTCGCCGACCGCCGCGATGGCCGGGATCCGAACGTGCCTGAACGGCCCGGCGAGAAACGGCGACCGGGCGCGATAACGGGCCCGGTCGCATGGCCGGCAAAATGGGGGCGGAAGTCTGACCTTCAACGCCAGCGGGTCCGTCATGCCCGCTTCCGGATCAATGGCGAAGGCCCGCGGTGATTCGGGACGGATTTACGGGGATTGCCGGGACATTGCCTGCCAAGGTATTGGATCGAAATGTATTGACAAGTAAATGGAGTTTAATATAGAGAGGAGCTGTCGTCATCGGGGACGCAGCCCGGAGACGCGGCGGAGGGCGCCGATTGCCGGCAGGGGCAGGGGAATGAAGGAACCTGTCGGAATAATTGGTAATAATCGCATGGTTTCCCGGGTCAGCTCGAAAAGTAATTTTTGGCGACCTGACCTCCATGGCCCTCCAAACAACAACCTCCACAGAGGGAGAACAAGAATGAAACACACGTTGCAGAAAACCACCTTGTCGCTCGTGCTTTTCGCGGGCATGATTGGCGCCGCCTGGAGTCCCGCCAGCCAGGCGTGTTCCCCTGATCCCTATCTGACCGACATATGCGTCATGGCCGTGCCGAATTACGCAAATGGTTTTAATGAATACATGCCGGCTGCCGGACAGACGTTGCGCGTCAGCGACTATTCCGCGGTGTACGCCTTGATCGGCACCACTTATGGCGGCGACGGGATTACGACTTTCAATCTGCCCGACATGCGCGGCCGCGTGGTGGTGGGCGCCGGGCAGGGCCCCGGCCTGCCTAACTACCGGGCAGGGCAGACGGGCGGGGCTGTTGGGATCCAAATGACGGCCGCCATGCTGCCCGAACATAAGCATACCCTCGGCTCCGCCGCCACGGTGACCACGGCGACAGGTACGCTTGCCGCGACCACGACGCTGAGCGGCCTGTCGGCCACCGTGTCGGGCAGCCTGGCGCTGAAAGCATCTTCGGCCACGAGTACCCAAGGCAACCCCTCGGGGAATTATCTCGGTACCACCGCCCTGTCAACGAACAGGATTTATTCCGACAGCGCGCCCACGCTGGTTTCGATGAACGCTGGCAGCATCGACTCCAGCGGTCTTTCGGTCGGTAATTTCACCGGCAATCCCACCACCACCCTCACCGGGGGGCCATCCGTGACGCTGGGCGGCTCGACGGATTTGGCCGGAGCGGCTCAGCCCTCCGCGGTACCGGTCATGCAGCCCTATCTGTCGATGTACTACTTCATCGCCGTTAGAGGCATATTCCCGCAGCGTAATTAAAGCCTTGCCGCATTTGGCAACCAGTCGATCCCGCGCTCCGGCGCGGGATCGGTTTCAGGAGTAAGCAGCGTTGATCTGGCGCTTTATTTTTGTCCTCATCGTATTGGGGACGGCGATCCCCGGCGCCCGGGCCCAAACCGACCTCGCCGCCGAATTGCGGCCAGCGCAACAGGCGCTGAGCGCCGGCGATTACCGGAAAGCCTACGCCCTCTATGCCGGTTTCGCCGCCGGCAATCCCCTGGCGCAACTCAACCTCGCCTTTTTTTACCAGAACGGCTGGGGGCGTCCCGCCGATGGCGTCAAAGCCTGTGACTGGTTCGAGAAAGCCGCGAGAAACAACATCCCGGTGGCCCAGCAATACTTCGGCGATTGCCTGGCGCGGGGCACGGGCCGCCCGGCGGACGGCAAGAGCGCCATCGAGTGGTATGAAAAAGCCGCCGACGGCGGGGATATCATCGCGCTCTGTTCCGCCGCCGAGCTCTACATCAAGGGCCAGGGCGTTGCCAGGGACGTGCGGCAGGGGCTGGCCCTGTGCACCCGGGCCGCGCAGGCCAACTCCCCCCCCGCCATGCTGCGACTGGCCGACTATTACCGCGACGGGGGCGACGTGCCGCAGAATCTGGCCGCGGCGCGCTACTGGTACCAGCAGGCCGCGGAGCGGCGGGACAGGGAAGCCCAGTACCGCCTGGGCATCATGCTGAGCGAGGGGCAGGGCGGCGAAGCCGACCCGGCCGGGGCGCTGTTCTGGCTGGAAACGGCGGCTGGCGCGGGCTATGCCCCGGCCTACCTGCCCACGGCGATCCTCTATGCCAACGCCCGGGTAGATCCCGCCACCGGCGCGCTCAGGCCCGAGCACCTCGCCAAGATTTACCTGTGGAACAGCGCCGCCAAGGCGCGCGCCACCGATCCGGCCGAACGCGCCGAAATCGCCCGCATCGAGGAACTGGTGCTGAAGGTAATGCCGCCCTCGTGGCGGCCCGACCTCGACCGGCAGGTCGCCGCCCACCTCGCCAGATATCCGGACTGACCGCTTCCAGCCGCTCTGTTTTGGTCTTTCGGCAGCTGTTGATTTGCGATGATGGGATCGTCCGGTTTTCCCGGGGGACAAGCCGGGCGACCTCGTAATTTTTCCGGGGCGGTCGCCGTCCCTGAAAGCAACCTTATGACAAGGGAGAAGCAACATGAGGCGTCACGGGGGGTTGAACCACATTTACCGCCTGGTCTGGAACAGGGCAGTGAACGGCTGGGTAGCCGTTCCCGAGAATGCCAGGGGGCACGGCAAATCGGTTTCCGGGCGCAGGCTGTTGGCCGCCACCCTGGCCCTGCTGGCGCCGCTGGCCCTGTCGAAGCCGGCAGGGGCCGCCCCGGCCGGCGGTCAGGTTACCGCCGGCAGTGGCGCCATCGCCCGGGCCGGCGCGACGACGACCATCACCCAGTCGAGCCAGAACCTGTCGTTGAGCTGGCAGAGCTTCAACGTCGCCCCGGCGGAAACGGTCAACTTCGTGCAGCCCTCGACCGCCGCCATTGCCGTCAACCGCATTTACGATGTCAACGGCAGCCAGATCCTGGGCAGCCTCAACGCCAACGGCCAGGTCTATCTGGTCAACCCCAACGGGCTCCTGTTCGGCGCCGGGGCGCAGGTCAATGTCGGCGGCCTGGTCGCCTCCACGCTGGACGTGAGTGACGCCGCCCTGGCCGGCGCCACCCGCAGCTTCGCCGGCAACGGCACCGGCAGCGTGGTCAACCAGGGCACGATCAACGGCGGCTATGTGGCGCTGGTCGGCAACACCGTCGGCAATACCGGCACCATCGCCGCCAACGGCGGCACCGCCGCGCTGGGGGCCGGCAGCGCCGTCACGCTGACCTTTGCCGGCAACAGCCTGGTGCAGATGCAGGTGGACCGGAACACGCTGGACAACCAGGCCGCCAACGGCGGCCTGATCCGCGCCGACGGCGGCCAGGTGCTGCTGTCGGCGGGCGCGAAGGACGCGCTGCTGGCCAGCGTGGTCAACAACAACGGCGTCATCGAGGCGCGCAGCGTGCGGAACGTCAACGGCACCATCGTGCTGGACGGCGGCAACCTCGGCACGGTGAGCAACAGCGGCACGCTGGATGCCTCGGGCAGAAATGCGGGCGAAACCGGCGGCACGGCCAAGCTGCTGGGTGGCCAGGTCGACCTTGCGGCCGGCGCCAACATCGATGTTTCCGGCCATGCGGGCGGCGGCACCGCGCTGGTGGGCGGTAATTACCAGGGCAAGGGGCCGGAGCGGAACGCCGCGAACACGACGATGGCCACCGGCGCGACGATCAACGCCGACGCCGTGAGCAGCGGCGACGGCGGTCAGGTTGTCGTCTGGTCCGACGGGCACACCACCGTGGATGGCGCGATCAGCGCCCGCGGCGGGGCCGGCGGCGGCAACGGCGGCTCGGTCGAGACCTCGGGCCACGAACTGTCCATCGGCGCCAACGCCCGCGTGACCACGCTGGCACCGGCGGGCGATGCCGGCGACTGGCTGCTCGATCCGGCCGACTTTAAAATTGATTCGACGGTTGGCGACATCACCGGCGCAACTCTGACTGTAAACCTGAACAGCGGCAATGTCACGATCCTCAGCAGTCAGGGGGGGGGAGGAAGCAACGGCGACATCCTCGTCAACGATTTAATTGGTTTCGATGGGGTTTCAACTTACTGGACCGCGAATACCACGCTGACCTTGAGCGCTTTCCACGACATTGTTTTCGATCTTTCAGGCAGTGGCGCTATCGACTGCAACGGGAGCACGACAGGTGGCATCGTATTACGGGCCGACAACAGCGGTACGGGGACGGGAACGGTTAATTTCAACGGGATGGGAACCGTGGGACCCGGAACGTCGGGAACCGTCGCCATCTATTACAACCCTACCTCGTACGCCTCTCCCACCGATTTTGATGCTAACACGAACAACACAGGATCCGGAGGCTGGGGGTACTTAGCCAACGGTAGCAGCACGCTGAACACCTACATGCTGGTGCATCCCGATACCGCGGGAGTCGTCAGCAACAAGGTGTACGACGCGACGGCGGCGGCGGCAATGAGCACCCCCTTCGGGCTGGATGCGGGCGGCGCGAGCGGCACGCCGACCGGCGCCACACTCACCGCCGGAAGCGCCACCTTCGCGGACAAGAGCGTCGGCAACGGCAAGACGGTGACCTTCTCCGGCTATTCCGCCTCCGGATCGGTGACCGCTAACACAGCCGACAGCAGCGGCACCTTCACCGCGAACTACTTCCTGAGCCGCCAGCCGGCGAGCACCACCGCGAACATCACCCCGGTGCCGCTGTCGGTGAGCGGCATCACCGCGGCGAACAAGNNACGGTGAGCACGGCGGGCGCGGTGCTCACCGGCCTGCAGGGTGGGGACACGGTGACGGTGTCGGCCACCGGCACCTTTGCCGACAAGAACGTCGGCGACGGCAAGACGGTGACCCTGGCGAGTACCTACGGCGGGGACGCTGGCAACTACACGATCACCGGCCAGGCGAACACCACGGCGAACATCACCCCGGCGCCGCTTTCGGTGAGCGGCATCACCGCGGCGAACAAGGTCTACGACACGACCACGGCGGCGACGCTGGCCGGCGTGGCCACGGTCACCGCGCTGGGCGCGGACACGGTCACCGTGGGCGGCACCGGCGCGGGCAGCTTCGCGGACAAGAACGTCGGCAACGGCAAGGCGGTGACCGTGACCGGCTACACGCTGGGTGGCGCGGACGCGACGAACTACACGGTTGTGCAGCCGGCCGGCGTGACCGCGGACATC
>DHYV01000048.1:0-63539 GCA_002414225.1 Desulfobulbaceae bacterium UBA5121
CTGCACGGCGTCGGTGTGGAAGAGAATACCCCTGGCCTTGGCGATCTCGGCCATCTCGGCCACCGGGAAGATGACGCCGGTTTCGTTATTGGCCCACATGACGCTGACGATGGCCGTCTCGTCGGTGAGGCTCTCCTCGTACTGCTTGAGGTCGACGCACCCCTCGCGGTCCACCGGCAGCATGGTTACCTTGTGCTTGTGACCGGTGAGTTTGTCGAGACGCTCACAGAGGTTCTTCACCGCCGGATGTTCCACCCGGGTGGTGACGATGTGCCTCTTGCCTGGAAACGACTGGAGGGCGGAAAGAATGGCGGTGGAATCACTTTCGGTTCCACAACTGGTCAGGACCAGCTCCTCGGGGGTGGCACCGATGAGGCTCGCGATCCGGACGCGGGCCTCCTGCACCTTGCGGCCCACCTGGCCGCCGAAGGTGTGCATGCTGGAAGGATTGCCGTAGAGGTCCGAGAAATAGGGCAGCATGACCTCCAGCACCTCGGGGGCGACCCGGGTGGTGGCGTTGTTGTCCATGTAAACCACTTTGCCCCGCTCACAGCCACTCATGTTTTTCCTCCTCGACGACCAGGCTGTCGAGCACCTGTTCACGCAGTTTCTTTTCCACGTATTCCTTGAGGGTGGTCTGGGACTTCTTGCAGGTGCCGCAGGCCCCCCGCAGCGAGACGAGGACGAAGTCGCCGTCCACGTCGATGAGTTCGATGTCGCCGCCGTCCTTGCGCAGGGCCGGCCGGATCTCGCGCTCCAGCACCTCCTCGATGAGCTTGATCTTCTGGATGTTGGTGAGCCGCCTGGGTTTCTCCTGGGCCTTCTCTTCCTGACGGGCCTCCTGGCGCACCTCCATGATGATCTCAAGGAGCCGTTCATGGCAGTTGCCGCAGCCGCCGCCTGCCTTGGTGAAGTTGGTCACCTCCTCCACGGTGCGCAGGTTGCTCTCCTGGACGGCCCGACGCACCTCGAGATCCGTGACCCCGAAACACTCGCAGACCACCTCGCCTTCGGCCATGGGCAGGGGCACGCCACGGTAGTTGGCAATGGCCGCCTCCAGGGCTTCGCGGCCCATCACCGAGCAGTGCATCTTCTCCTTGGGGAGCCCGCCCAGGTATTGAGCGATATCCTCGTTGGTGATTTTCTCCGCCTCTTCCAGGGTGAGCCCCTTGATCATCTCGGTGAGTGCCGAGGAGGAGGCGATGGCGCTGGCGCAGCCAAAGGTCTTGAACCTGGCGTCGATAATCCGGCCGTTGTCGTCGAGCTTGAAGGTAAGGGTCAGGGCGTCACCGCAGGCGAGGGAGCCCACCTCGCCCACCCCGTCGGCGCCTTTGATCTCGCCGACGTTGCGCGGATTGAGGAAATGTTCCTTGACCTTATCCGTATAGTCCCACATAGGCGTTGTTCAACTCCTGCGGTTTTCGTTTAAAAGGCTTGGCATGGGAAGGAAAGGGGGCGTACCCCGTGCGCTGCCTCTCCGGAGGCGACACGGGGTACCCGCGCCAGGCCCGGAAACACCCCGAACCGCCAGCGCAAATTTCAACAAGATAATTTCTTGGTATCTAAAAAGCAACAGTTAATCCCGCCGTGGCCCGGCCGCGCGGGGCCGGCAGGCAGGCAGGGGCAACAAGGGAGGATACGGCCCATCGGCCGTTCAGGGGGTCGCGCCCTCTTGCGGCGCCTCTTCACATTCTTTCCGGTTGTAAATGCACACCCGGTTCCGGCCGCGATGCTTGGCCTCGTAAAGGGCGGCATCGGCGGCGGCAACCAGCTCTTCGACATTGGTGGCGTGGTCGGGAAAAGCGGCAAGGCCGATACTCAGGGTTTTGTGGAAGGAAGGCAGGCCGGCAACGGTAAAGGCAAAACCAGCCACATACTTCAGCAGCCGCTGGGCAACGGACTGCACGGACTCGATATCCACATCGGGCAAGAGGATGGCGAATTCCTCGCCGCCGTAACGGCATGGCATGTCGCCGCGACGGAGCACGATCCAGATCAGTTCGCCAACCAGGGTCAGAACCTGATCGCCCACCGGGTGCCCGTAAGAGTCGTTCACATCCTTGAAATGGTCGAGGTCGACCATCATCAGACAGAACCCCCTCCCGCCTTCCTGGCGGTACTCGTCGATGAGATCCTGGGCCTTGGTGAAGAAGTAGCGCTTGGTGTAGAGGGTGGTCAGCTCGTCGGTGATCGCCTGGTTGTACAGCCTGGCGTTGGCGAGCGAAATGGCGATGTGCTGGGCCAGGGCCGGAAAGAGGTTCTGATCGGCCAGGGTGAAGCGCTGCCGCCCCTCCTTGACGATGCAGATCATGCCGAAGCGCATGTCCTTGACCTGCAAGGGCAGCATGGCCCGGCAGCCGTTGTTCTCGAAGGCCGGACCGTTCATGGGCTCGTTCTGCCACTTGATCAGATCCGCCTTGCAGATGGAGCCGTGGGGCAGCTCGTCGTCGTGGTCAGCGAGACTGTAATCGGCCCAGTAGCAACGCCGATCGCTGTCGAGCCGCCAGGTCATCTCGAAACGGCTGCTGTCCCGCTCGTGGTTCATGACCAGCAGCACGCACTGGGCCTGGACCACCTCGTGGAGGATGTTGACCGCCACCTCCATGACCTTTTTCAACTCGATGGTCTCGCTCATCCGCTGAACGATGGTGTAAAGGTTCTCGAACTCCCTGGTCTTGCGGCCGATCTCGGTGATGTAGCGGCCGATGGCCCGGCTCATGATGTTGAAGGAGTCCCCCATCTCGGCGAGTTCCCCGCACCCTCTGATGTTCACCCAGTAGTCAAAGTCACCCTTGCCTACCCGGGCGAAACCGCCTCGAAGCACCTCGAGCGGCGTCAACACGAAACGGCTGATCACCCGGGAAACCACCAGGGCGACGACCAGAAAGGCCACCAGACCGGTGAAGAGCAGCCGCATGCCGGCGGTATGAAGAATGGAGTAGGTTTCGGCAAGCGAGGCATCGAC
This sequence comes from Desulfobulbaceae bacterium UBA5121, assembly GCA_002414225.1. Taxonomy (GTDB): domain Bacteria; phylum Desulfobacterota; class Desulfobulbia; order Desulfobulbales; family UBA5123; genus UBA5123. The sequence goes on from DHYV01000048.1 coordinate 2,966, forward strand.
GATGAGGATGCCGCAGATCTTCTGGGTCGGCGGATGACAGCCGTAACAGGCGGGGCGGTTTTCGACCTTGATGATATTGCGCCAGAAAGGCGCCTTCTGATTCTCAAACAGGATGGAGGTACGGCTGGGCTTGGTGCCACCGTGCTGATGACAGGTGACACAGGTCTTGTCGGTTTCCCGGTCCAGGATCTTGCCCCGCATGGCTGGGTCGCTTGACAGGGCGACACGGCCATGGATATCCACCACGTTGATCCGGGTGAGCTTGGTCACCCGGATCAATTCGTCAATGGTGGCCTGGAGCGACGATCGATCGTTCCGGAGCATTGCCGATCTGAGCCCCGTCTCGATGGAAAGTCCCGCCTGCATCGCCTCCTGGGCGGTAATCTCCACCAGCCGGTCGCGATGATACCCCCACATGCCATAGAGGGTAACGCCGAGCGCCACGGCAAAGATCATCAGCGTACTCCCTATGATCCGAAAACGCAGCGAACAGAGCTGTTCGCAACGCTCGCCGGAATCGGCTCCGGTGATAAGCCTGCACAGGGAGGATGGTCCGCGACTCAATTTCATCCGACACCGGCCAAGGGGGGGAGAAAAGACGATAATGGATTAAAAAAAACACATGGCGACTAACATACGTTGAGAAGAAACCATGTCAAGCGAAAAGCGCTTCGGGTACCCCTGGCTTCGGCCGGCTTCAGGAACGGAAAGATTCATAGATCCGACGCCCCAGTTCCGGCCCCACCCCGGCCACGGCCGCCAACTCGTCCACCGTGGCCGCTTCGATACGCTTGACACTGCCCATGGCGGTGAGCAACGCCCGCCGCCGTACCGGCCCCAGGCCGGGGATGGCATCAAGCCGGGAACGCAGGGTGTCCCGCCGGCGCCAACGGCGATGAAAGGTGATGCCGTAGCGATGCGCCTCGTCACGGACCCGCATGAGCAGGAGGAGGGACGGCGCTTGCCGGGGAAGCAGGATGGGATTCTTGCGCCCCGGCCGATAGAGTTTCTCCCCCTCCCCGGCCCGCTCCTTGGCAATGCCGGCCAGCTCGATGACCTCGGCGAGGCCGAGGTCATCGAGCACGGCGCGGGCCACGTTGACCTGTCCTCTGCCCCCGTCCACCAGCAGGAGATCGGGCAATGCAGGATGGCCATCCCCCTTCTCCCTGGCAAATCGCCGGCGCAGCACCTCCGCCATGGTCGCGTAATCGTCGGGGCCGACCACGGTGCGAATCTTGTAGTGGCGGTAGTCCTTCTTGCGCGGCTCGCCCTCGATGAAACAGACCAGGGCGCCCACCGCCTGTTCGCCGCCGAGATTGGAGTTGTCGAGACATTCAATCCGGTGGGGAAGACGTCGCAGCCCCAGCTCCCGCCGGAGGGATTCGGCCACCGCGAGCCACGACTCCTGCCGTTTTTCGCGGTCCGCAAAGAGCTGCTCGGCATTGGCCCTCGCCATGCCGAGCAGCGTCAGCCGGTCGCCACGGCGGGGTATGGCAAGGGTCACCCTGCCCTGGCGCAAATCGGCGAGCCAAGCTACGAGCAGTTCGTGGTCCTCGGGCAGGAACGGCACCAGCACTTCGTGGGGGACGGACCACTCCCCGCCATAGAGGCGGCAGAGGGTCTGACGAAGGATCTCCGGATCCTCCTCCATGGGGTCGGCGAGAAAAAAGGCGTGATGGTCTTCAAGCCGGCCCTGACGGACCCGCAAGATGGAAATGGCCACCGCTCCTTCACGACGGACCAGGGCGATGACGTCCTGGTCACGGTGGTGGTCGGCGACCACCACCTGCTTTTCAAGGGTCTTGCGCAACGCCTCGAGCCAGTCACGGCAGAGGGCGGCCTCCTCGTAACGGAAATCGGCGGCCGCCTCTGCCATGCGGCGGGTCAGCCGCGCCACCAGCTCGTCCTTCTTGCCCTCGAGCACCATGAGGACATTGGCCACCACGGCCGCGTACTGGTCCGGGTCCGCCTTGCCGATGCAGGGCCCAGGACAACGCCGAATCTGGTGGTTGAGACAGGGCCGCTGCCTCGCGACCACCTCACTGCCCTTGCAGCGCCGCAGGGGGAAGATAGCATTCAACAGGTCCAGAGTCTCCCGCATGGCGGCGGAGGAGGAAAAGGGGCCGAAGTAACGGGCACCGTCATTGACCCGGCGCCTGGCCATCATCACCCGCGGCCACGCTTCCGCCACTGTCACCTTGATCAAGGGATAGTTCTTGTCGTCGCGCAACAGCACGTTGTAACGGGGGTGGTGTCTCTTGATCAGCGACGCCTCGAGAATCAGCGCCTCCTTTTCCGTCTTGGTGATAATGGTTTCCACCCGGCGGATCTTGGCAAGCAGCATGGCGGTCTTGGTTGGCTGTTCGCGGTCGTAGTGGGCATAGGAAGCTAGGCGCTTGCGCAGATCCCGCGCCTTGCCGACGTAGAGGATCTTGTCGGCGCCGTCTTTCATCAGATAGACGCCGGGCAGACGGGCAACTCCGTCCAGCCACTGGGAGGTAAGCGGAAAGGAATCCGGAGAGGAACGGCTGGGCATGGGAGTCGAGTACCTCGAGGCTATTTTCTTTCAGCCATCCGTCGGGGGGGGGATGTAAAAAAATCTGCCCCGGACCGGGCTTTTTGCTATTGTAAAAGAAATTCGTTTCCCCGGCAGCGGAAACATCCCTCAATTGAGGGTGTCCGGCTTGACGTCAGCAGCCGGGCCTTGTTCTCCGGGCCGGGCGACGTCGGCGGCCCCGCGCCAACCGGCTCGCCCGCCGCACCGCTTGCCACCGTGACCCGCCGCTGACGGGATAATTTTCGTTTGCCTTTCCATTCGGCAAAGGCCGGATGCAACACCGCAGCGGGCAATGATCGAACCCCTACCCCCCCTTCCCCATCACTCACTTATGAAAAACAAAAAAATACTGGTCGTCGATAACAATCCGGTTGTGGTCAAGGTGGTCGTCAACATCCTTGAAGGTGAAGGGTATCAGGTCCGAACCGCCACCGACGGTCTCTCCGCCCTGGACATCCTGCATGAGGATCCGCCGGAGATCATCATCGTCGACCTGGTGATGCCCAACATCAGCGGCAGTCAGCTCTGCCGCATCATTCGGGACACGCCCGCCCTCAAGAACGTGTTCATCATCATCCTCTCGGCCATTGTCGCCGAGGAGTCGCTCGACCCGGCCGAGCTCGGAGCCGATGTCTGCATCGCCAAGGGGCCGGCCAAAAACATGGCCAAGCATCTGACCACCGCCCTGGCACTGGCTCAGGAGAAGTTTGAAAAGAACGTGGTCGCCCCCCTCTCCATCGGCTTCGACGAGGTGTTCCAGCGTGAAGTCACCAAGGAGCTGCTCGCCTCCCGGCAAGAAATCGAGGTTCTCCTCAACAACATGTCAGAGGGCATCTTCGAGCTGGTGCCGGGCGACAACCGGATCATCTACGCCAACCCCGCCGCCCTGGCCCTCACCGGCCAGACCGAGGAAAAAATCCTGGGCCGCCACTTCACTTACCTCTTCGAGGGCCAACAGCAGGAACGCCTCACCGCGCTGCTGGCCAAAACCACGACCACTCCCCAGCGCGTCACCGACAGTGCCCCCGCCACACTTGGCAAGAGCCTGGTCACCATGAACTTTCTTCCTGCCCCCGAAAGCGGCGGGGGCAATTTCATGGTCATTGTCCGCGATGTCACCGCACAGAAGGAAACGGAACGGGCCCTCAAGGCGGTCCATGCCGAACTCGAAGAACGGGTGGAACTGCGCACCAAGGAACTCTCCAAAGCCAATGCGCGGCTCAGCGAAGAGATCATCAAACGCCAGAAGGCCGTCGAGGAACTCGAACGGCGCGGCACCGAACTCGAAGAGGCCAACACCGCTCTCAGGGTACTGCTCAAGCAGAGCAGCGAGGCCAAACACGAGCTGGAAGAAAAGGTGCTCGCCAACATGAAAAGCCTGGTGGATCCCTTCCTCGACGAGCTGGCAATGAAGCTTGCCGGCCGCTCCGAGGAGGTTTACGTCAACATCATCAGGGCGAACCTGGAGAAGATCACCTCCTCTTTCACCCAGCACCTCAGCGCCCGCTTCAAAGATCTCACCCCGAGGGAAATCCAGATCGCCAACCTCATCCGTCAGGGCCGCACCAACAAGGAGATGGCTCAACTCCTCAACCTCTCGGTGCGTACCGTGGAGTTCTACCGGGACAACCTCCGTCAGAAGTTAAAAATCAAGAACAAAAAAACCAACCTTCGCTCCCTTCTCCTGACCATCCCCTTCAAGTAATCCGGTCAGCTTTCCCGCTCCGGACAAGGCTCACGGCAATCAATACGGTAAATGGCCCAGTGTTTGTCTGGTAATCTATCGTATTGACCCGAGTAGCAAGAATCATTTATTAAATATGTAAACTTTAACTTTTAGTAATCAGACATTTCAAAAGGGCAAGATAACGACACACTAGATTCTCCATAACCCTTCCTCAACAGCGGATAAGCCTGTATCGAACGCCCCCAACGACTCGATACTGGTGAAGCCGCTCCTTCCCCCAAGACCCGCTGTCGCCCCCCTCTTTGACACGCGGGTCTTTCTTTTTGCCTAAAATCCGGCCCCAACATCGACCGGCCCGCCTTTTTATCGCCACCTGCCGGCCATAACGGGGCCGCAGGTCACCCCGACGCAAAAAAAAAGATCCGCTGCCCCGTATAGAGGCGGCGGATCTTCAAAGAAAGCCAGTCCCAACCCGCAAAAACGGGGCGGGACCCCGTATTACCTTCTCACTTCATCGCCTGCGCCACGGCCACGGCCACGGCCACCGAGGCGCCAACCATGGGGTTGTTGCCCATGCCGATGAGTCCCATCATCTCAACATGGGCCGGCACCGAGGAGGAACCGGCGAACTGGGCATCGGAGTGCATCCGGCCCATGGTGTCGGTCATCCCGTAAGAGGCGGGACCGGCAGCCATGTTGTCCGGATGGAGGGTGCGGCCGGTCCCGCCGCCCGAGGCCACCGAGAAGAACTTCTTGCCCGCCAGCTGGCACTCCTTCTTGTAAGTGCCCACCACCGGATGCTGGAAGCGGGTGGGGTTGGTGGAGTTACCGGTGATCGAGACATCCACCCCCTCGAAGTGGTTGATGGCCACGCCCTCACGGACGTCGTCGGCACCGTAGCAGCGAACCTTGGCCCGCTCGCCGCTGGAATAGGCGGTTTCCTTGACGATCGCAAGCTTGCCGGTACCGTAATCGAAACGGGTCGCCACATGGGTGAAGCCGTTGATACGCGAGATGATGTGGGCCGCGTCCTTCCCTAAGCCGTTCAAGATCACCCGCAGCGGCTTGGTGCGCGCCTTGTTGGCCGAACGGGCCAGCCCGATGGCGCCCTCGGCGGCGGCAAAGGATTCGTGGCCGGCGACAAAGGCGAAGCATTCGGTTTCCTCCCGCAGCAGCATGGAGGCGAGGTTGCCGTGACCGATGCCCACCTTGCGATCGTCAGCCACCGAACCGGGAATGCAGAATGCCTGCAGCCCCAGCCCCAGGGTCACGGCGATCTCCGAGGCCACTCGCTGCCCCTTCCGGATCGCTACCGCCGCCCCGGTGGTATAGGCCCAGCAGGCATTTTCGAAACAGATCGGCTGCACCTCGCGGACCAGTTTGTAGATATCAAGCCCCTTGTCCTTGCAGATTTTCTCCGCCTCTTCGAGCGAAGCGATTCCGTGTTCCTCGAGGAGCGGCATGATCTGGTTAATTCTGCGCTCGTAACTTTCAAACAGTGCCATTGGTTGCTCTCCTCGCGTCCTATTCGTGTCTCGGATTGATGGTCTTTGCCGCCTCGGCGATCCGGCCGTAGGTGCCGGTGCACTTGGCCAGGGCCTCGTCGGCCGCAACCCCCTTGGCGATCATCTCCATCATCGGTCCCAACCGGACAAACTCGTAGCCGATGATCTCGTCGTTGGCGTCGAGCCCCAGCTTGGTGACGTAGCCTTCGGCCATCTCAAGATAACGGGGGCCCTTGGCGCGGGTGGAGTACATGGTCCCGGTGACACTCCGCAGCCCCTTGCCCAGATCCTCGAGCCCCGCTCCCACCGGCAACCCGCCCTCGGAAAAGGCGGTCTGGCTGCGACCGTAGGCGATCTGCAGGAAAAGTTCCCGCATGGCGACGTTGATGGCGTCACAGACCAGATCGGTGTTGAGCGCTTCGAGGACGGTCTTGCCCGAGAGGATCTCGGCGGCCATGGCGGCGGAATGGGTCATGCCGGTGCAGCCCACCGTCTCCACCAATGCTTCCTCGATGATCCCCTGCTTGACGTTCAGGGTGAGCTTGCAGGCGCCCTGCTGAGGCGCACACCACCCCACGCCGTGGGTGAGGCCTGAGATGTCGCGCACTTCCTTGGCCTGCACCCAGGCACCTTCCTGGGGGATGGGGGCCGGGCCGTTCTTGGGACCCTTGGCCACGCAGACCATCTCTTGGACTTCGGGTGAGTATTCCATTTTTTGCTCTCCTAAATTTAAGAAGCGTTGTTGACGGTTGGCCGGGCCGGGCAGTTGCGATTGAGGCCCCGGTCAGGAGGCTCCTGCCCGAGACGGGCGACGGAGAGAAAGCGCTTCCCCAACCACCCGACAGACCACGGACCGCCCATCTGATCCTTACGCCAACAGTTCATTGACAATGGCGTCTCCCATGGCGGCGGTTCCCACTGCCTTGGCGCGGTCGCTGGCAATATCCGGGGTGTGGATCCCCCGCGCGAGCACCCGGGCAATGGCCTGCTCGATGCCGTCGGCCGCTTCGTTGTAGCCGAAGCTGTAGCGGAGCATCATGGCTGCCGAGAGGATCTGGGCAATGGGGTTGGCAATGCCCTTGCCGGCGATGTCCGGTGCCGAGCCGCCGGCCGGCTCGTAAAGGCCGAAACCCGCCTCATTGAGACTCGCCGAGGCGAGCAGCCCCATGGAGCCGGTAAGCATGGCGCATTCGTCCGAGATGATATCCCCGAACATATTGCCGCAGAGGAGGACATCGAACTGATGGGGATTCCGCACCAGCTGCATGGTGGCGTTGTCAATGTAGATGTGGCCGAGTTCCACGTCCGGGTACTCCTTGGCAACCTCAATGACCACCTGCCGCCACAGCACCATGGTGGTGAGCACGTTGGCCTTGTCCACCGAGGTGACCTTGCCGCGCCGGAGGCGAGCCGCCTCAAAGGCCCGGCGGGCGATGCGTTCGATCTCCCAGCGGTGGTAGACCATGGTGTCGTATGCCTTTTCCTCTGCCCCTGCCCCTTCGCGGCCCTTGGGCTGGCCGAAGTAGATGCCGCCGGTGAGTTCCCTGACACAGAGAACGTCGAAGCCGTCGCCAACGATCTCGGGCTTGAGCGGGCTGGCGGCGGCCAGGGATTTGAAAACCTTGGCCGGCCGGAGATTACAGAACAGTTCGAAGATCTTGCGCAACGGCAGGAGCGCGGCGCGCTCGGGCTGCTGTTCGGGCGGCAGGCCCTCCCATTTCGGGCCGCCCACCGAGCCGAAGAGGATGGCGTCACTGGCCTTGCACACCGCGAGGGTGGCCGGGGGAAGGGCCTCGCCATGGTTGTCGATGGCGCAGCCGCCCACGTCGGCGGCGGTATACGCAAAGGCATGGCCGTACTTGCTCTCCACGGCATCGAGCACCTTGATCGCTTCCTGCATCACTTCCGGACCGATCCCGTCACCGGCCAGAATGGCAATTTTTTTCATGAAACGCTCTCCTTAAGAGGTGAATTTCGCCGCGCGGCATGCCGAATTCACAGCGGCGGGCGGCACGGACAACAACATATCTAAAATACGAAAAATCAGTCACTTATCACTTAAAGATAAAGTCCAACCTATTCTGCTTGCCGGCTGTCAACTTGGGGTAACGCACCGGTTTGCGTATGCCTTTTTAGCCGCTCGGGCGTCGATAAGCAATAGTTTCAGTGGTCAGCGGGAACCCTATCTGTAGATTTTTCCATTTTTTCGACTCATGACCACCCGGGAAGAGGTGGCGGTCGCGATAAAAGCCGGGTAACGTGGAGGACACCGTCACGACCATATACCATTGCCATCCCGGAAGCCCCTTCTGCCAGATGGGACAATTGGCGGTTCGACGTTGGCGATTGGCGGAATCACTCGCGTTGGTTCGGTCTGGCCGGCCGCTCAACACCAGCGGCCATGAGCAGAAATCCGGAAGCACCCGTTTCCGGTCGCCCCCCCCTCGTCGTCAAGGATTGCAGGACTGACAGTGTCCACGCCCCAGCGTACCGAAGATACCCTGTTCGACTTTTCCCGCCGCCGCTTCCTGGCAGCGAACGCGCCCCTGGCCGACCGCATGCGGCCACGGACCCTGGAGGAGTTCGTCGGCCAGGAACGCATCGTGGGGCCGGGCCGCCTTCTCCGCCGGGCCATCCAGGCAGACCAGCTCTCAAGCCTGATCTTCTACGGCCCGCCAGGAAGCGGCAAGACCACCCTGGCCCGGATCATCGCCAACACCACCCGGGCCGACTTCATCACCCTGAACGCCGTGCTCTCCGGGGTCAAGGAGATCCGGGCCGCCATCGATCAGGCCCAGAACCGGCTGGGCACGACGCAACGCCGCACCATCCTCTTCATCGACGAGGTGCACCGTTTCAACAAGGCCCAGCAGGACGCCCTGCTCCCTCACGTGGAGAGCGGCACGGTGATCTTCATCGGCGCCACCACCGAGAACCCCTTCTTCGAGGTCAACAAGGCGCTGCTCTCTCGCTCGCGGATCTTCGAACTCGCCCTGCTCGGCGAGGCGGATCTCGCCCGGGTGGCCGCCCAGGCCCTCGCTGACCCGGAACGCGGCTACGGCAAGCTCGATATTTTGCTTGCCGACGACGCCCTGGCCCATCTGGTGGCCACGGCCAACGGTGATGCCCGAGCGTTGTTGAACGCCCTGGAACTGGCGGTGCAGACCACCGCGGCCGACGCCTCGGGCCGCATCCGTATCGACCGCGAGGTCGCCGAGGACTCGATTCAGAAAAAGGCGGTACTCTACGACAAGGACGGCGACGCCCACTACGACGTGATCTCCGCCTTCATCAAGTCGGTGCGCGGTTCCGATCCCGATGCCGCCCTCTACTGGCTCGCCAAGATGGTCCATGCCGGCGAGGATCCGCGCTTCATCTTTCGCCGTCTGTTGATCCTCGCCTCCGAAGACATCGGGCTCGCCGACCCGCACGCCCTCTCCGTGGTGACGAGCGCCGCCCGAGCCTACGACTACGTGGGCATGCCAGAAGGACGCTTCCATCTCGCCCATGCCTGTCTCTATCTCGCCACCGCGCCAAAAAGCAATTCGCTGCTCGCCTTTTTTTCGGCGCTCGAAAGTGTTGCCAAGGAGCGGGAAGGCGAGGTTCCGGATCACTTGAAAGACGGTTCCCGGGACGGCGCCGAGCTGGGCCACGGCCAGAACTACCTCTACCCCCACGCCTACCGGGAACACTGGGTGGCCCAGCAGTACCTGCCCGCCGCCCTCCAGGGCCGCACCTTTTACCAGCCCGGATGCCTCGGCTACGAAGCCGGGATCAAATCCCGGGTGGAGCGGTGCCGGGAAGAACAGCTCGCCGCTCTTCTCGAAGGCCAGACCCCTGCCGACAATCCGGGCAACGCCCTCTACCACGCCGCCCATACCTCCGAACCGGTGCGGGCCCGCAACCAGTGGCTCAAACGGACCCTGGAGGACAGTGGCCGGCGACTGGGCGAACTCCGCGACACCCTCTTTCGCCTTGCCGACTGTGGCCCGGACACCGTTCTCCTCACCGTCAACGACGAGACGGGGCTCCTCCTCTGGGAGGGGGTGCGCCGGATCGTTAACGGCGGGGTCTTCACCCTGGTACGCGACGCCAGGGCAGCGGAGATCCTCGAAGCCCAGGCCCGCAACCTCGATTCCCTGGAACGGCCCACCATCCTCACCGGCGATCTGGCGACCCTGGCCGAGCACCTCGCCGCCGCCCCGGGCCTCGCCTTTGACCGCGTTCTTGCCCGGAGCCTCAAGAGCTGGCTGGACGTTGAGCCCGCCGCCCTGGGCCGCCTCGCCGTGGCGCTGGCCCCCGCCGGGCGGCTGGTGGTGGCCGAGCCCCTGCCCCGGTACGGCCAGCGGCTCTACCGGCTCCTGCCGCCTGGCGCTCTGACAACGGAGTTCGCCGCCCGGCTCGCCGCCGCCGAGGAGTCCATCTACGCCGATCCCAACCTGGACTGGTGCGAGGAGGAGAACCTGCGCCGCCTCTACACCGATCCCGCCTTCACGCGCCTTGAACTGCACCGCGACCAGCACCGCCGCGAACTCTACATCCGCCCCGCGGACATCGACAACTGGTTTACCCCCCGCAACGAGGGGGAACGGCCGGCCTACTGCCAGCACCTGGCCAAACAGCTCGACCACGGCGAGGTCGCCCAGGTGAAAAACGCCTTCCTCACCCACCTGGCCGGTCGGGTCCACACCGGCACGGCAGTAAACGCCTATCTGGCGCTGACCAGATAGGCGCCGGTTGTTTCGCCACCGCGCCCCACCAAGGCCCCAAGAGATAAAATCGTGGAGCCGGCCCTGCTTCTTTGGTATGGTTTTGCATTGGTCGCGCGTCAACCTCGAAGCCGGCGGCGACAACCGGTTTCGCCTTTCCGGCCGCCGCCCCGAGCAGGCGACTTCGTTGTCGGGCGCCTGTCTGCCATTCCGCCCTCCCGGAGAGTTCTTCTATGTGTATCGCCGTACCCTCCAGAGTCGTGGCCATCGAAGGGGAGATGGCCACCATCGACGTCCAGGGCGCCCGCCGCCAGGTGAACCTGATGCTGCTGCCCGAGCCGGCGGCCATCGACGACTACGTGCTGGTGCATGCCGGTTTTGCCATTCAGAAGATCGACGCCGAGGCCGGCGCCGAGACCCTGAAGCTCTTCGAACAGATCCTGCAATCCCAAATTTGAACCGACCATGCACGAAGCGTCCATCGCCATGAACGTCCTCGACACGGTTCTGGCGGAATGCCGCCAACGCGGATTCCAGCGGATCGAGGCGGTCCGGCTGCGCATCGGCAGGGCTTCGGGAATCCTGCCCGACGCCCTTCGCTTCGCCTTTGACATCGCCAAGGCCGACACCGCCGCCGACCAGGCCGAGCTTCACATCGAACTCGTCCCCCTGGGCGGCCACTGTCGCGATTGCGGCCACGACTTCGAAACCCCTGAGCGGGTGGTCTTCGAATGTCCCCACTGCCACGGCAACGATTTTTCCGTTGCCCGGGGCTATGAGATGGATATCGTTGACATGGAAGTAAACTAGCGCCCGGCAGGCAGGGCCGTGGTTTCCGGACGGAGCGGCCTGCCGTCGAACGCCGTAACGAGCAAAAAATCATGATTCTCTATGTGATCACGCCCCGGCCGGAGCTTCCATCCCCGGCCGGAAAGGAAAGCCATGACATCCGTTCTCCTGGTTGACGACGAACCGAGCATGCGCGAATTCCTGCGCATCCTTCTTGCCAAAGAGGGGTTCCGGACGGTGACCGCCGTTGACGGCGAAACCGCCCTGGCCGCGGTCAAGCGGGAAGCCTTTGATCTGATGATCTCGGATATCCGCATGCCCGGCATGGGAGGGCTTGCTCTCCTGGCCAAGGTCAAGGAGCAGGCCAGCGGCCTGCCGGTGATCATGATCACCGCCTTCGCCTCGCCGGAAGACGCGGTGGAGGCGATGAAACACGGCGCCTACGACTACATCACCAAACCGTTCCAGGTCGACGAGATCAAGGCGGTCATCCGCTCGGCCATTGCCAGCAGCACCACCGCCCCGGTCCGCGATACGGCGGAGCCCTTTGCCGGCATGATCGGCAACAGCCCAGAGATGCTCAAGATCTTCGATCTGATCAAGCGCATCGCCCCCACCCACGCCAATGTCCTCATCCATGGCGAATCCGGCACCGGCAAGGAGCTGGTGGCCCAGGCCATCCACGCCCACAGCAATGTCGCCGCCCAGAGCTTCGTTCCCATCACCTGCAGCGCCATTCCCGAAAGCCTCATCGAAAGCGAGCTGTTCGGCCACGTCAAGGGGGCCTTCACCGGCGCCATCTCCGCCAAGGCCGGCCTCTTCGAGATCGCCGATAACGGCAGCGCTTTTCTGGACGAGATCGGCGAGTTGACCCCCCTCATCCAGACCAAGCTGCTGCGCGTCCTCCAGGAACGCGAGTTCAAGCGGGTGGGAGGCACCGAAACCATCAAGGTCAACGTCCGGGTGATCTCCGCCACCAACAAGGATCTCGAAGAAGAGGTGATGGCCGGCCGCTTCCGCGAGGATCTCTTCTACCGGCTGGCGGTGGTGCCCATCAGGGTGCCGCCGTTACGCGAACGCAAGGGCGATGTCCCCCTGCTGGTGGACCACTTCCTCAAGAAGTACTCCGCCGTCTTCGGCAAGGACATCGGAGAGATCTCCACCTATGCCCTGAAGGTGCTGATGGATTACGATTTTCCGGGCAACGTTCGGGAACTGGAAAACATCATCGAACGTGGCGTGGCCCTCGAAAACTCCAACATCATCCTCCCCGACAGCCTGAGCCTCTCCACGCATCGCCGGCAACGGCTCGCCAGGGAGGAACCGGCCCTGCCGACGCCGATCACCCTCAGCGCCGATGTGCCGGCCGAGGAGGAGATCTATGCCCTCGGCCTTGAAGAGGTGATGACCCGAATCGAGAAGAAGATGATCCAGCAGGCGCTCGTGAAGGCCAACAACTCCAAGATGCGCGCCGCGGAGCTGTTGCGGATCAGCTTCCGCTCCCTGCGCTACAAGGTCCAGAAGTACGGCATCGAACCGTAACCGGGACCGCGGCGACGGCAAGGAAGCGGGTCCGCGCTGGCGGCAGCAGGGCGCCCCAGCGCTCCCCGGCGCAGTGCCGGCCGACGCGATCCGATCCTCCGGCAATCCAGAGGGAATCCCATGTCATCCTCTCTCAGCGAACTCTGCCTGCCGACACCGAACAACCCCGCCGGGGGGGCTCCTCCCATCAAACGCCAGTGCCAGTGGCTCCTCTTCCTGCGGGTGGTGGTTCTCTCCCTGCTGCTCGGCATAAGCCTGCTGCTCCAAAGCCAGGGACATCAGCTGCTCATCCCGCCGCTCAACTACATCTCGCTGTTCATCGCCGCGGTCTACGGCTTCACCATCGTCTCGGCCCTGCTGCTGAATCGAGCCCGCTTCCGCTGCTACCGGCTCTTCGCCTACAGCCAGATCTTCATCGACATCCTGCTCGCCTCGGCACTGGTACTCTTCACCGGCGGCAGCCAGTCGATCTTCACCATTGTCTTCTTCCTGCCCATCATCAGCGCCAGCATCCTCCTCTTCCGGCGGGGGAGCCTCGCGGCGGCGGCGCTTGCCACCCTCTGTTACGGCACCATTCTGTTCTCCGAGCACCTGGGTTATCACCCCAGCCTCTTTCAGCAGAAATGGCAGAGTCCGCTCACCTCCCCCATCGTGGTCATGCACTTCTTTGCGGTGACGGGCATGAGCTTCTTCCTGGTCGCCATCCTCGGCTCTCTGCTCTCGGAACGGCTGCAACGGACCGAGGCCGCCCTGTCGGTGGCCTCCCGGAACTACGACCGCCTCGCCCTCCTCTACAAACAGATCGTCGACGACATCTCATCGGGCATCATCACCGTGGACCCGGCCGGCCGGATCACCTCCTTCAACCGCGCCGCCGAGGAGATCACCGGCTTTACCGCCGGCGACATGCTGGGCCAGGGGATGGGCCGCCAATTTCCCGAACTGACCGACTTCCCCGCCGGCTCCCCCCGGCCGGTGACCACCCTTACCCGCCGGGACGGCCAGCGCATCCCGGTGGGCTATTCCTGGGCAAAACTCAACATGCCCCATGAACCGGGGAACTACCGTCTCTACACCTTCCAGGATCTGAGCCAAATAAAGATGCTCGAAGAACAGATGCGCCAGGCCGAAAAGATGGCCGTCATCGGCAAGATGGCCGCCGGCGTGGCCCACGAGTTCCGAAACCCGCTGGCCGCCATCTCCGGCGCCGCTCAGGTTCTGGCCGAGGGGGTGCGGGACGACCCCAACGACCGCGACCTCATGGCGATCATCGTCCGGGAATGCGACCGGCTCGAAAAATCCATAGCCGATTTCCTCCAGTTCTCCAAACCCGCCCCGCCGGAAAAACAGTGGTTCTCCCTGGCCGGGCTGGTTGAGGACACCTTCAAGCTCCTGCGTCAGGCCAGGAACTGGAGCGACTGTTGCCGGTCACGCCAGATGATCCCAAACCAGCTCGACTGCTGGGCCGACCCGGGCCAGCTGCAGCAGGTTCTCTTCAACCTCATCAACAACAGCTGCCTTGCCATGGGGGAGAAGGGCGGCGTGGTGACGGTGGCCGCCGTGGAGATGGAGTCAGAGGGCGAGGAAGAAATTCATCTCAGCGTGACCGACGAGGGCCCCGGCATCCCGCCGGGAGTGGCGGCGCGGGTCTTTGAACCGTTTTTCACCACCCGGGAAAACGGCACCGGCCTGGGACTTGCCATTGTCCAGCAGATCGTCACCAACCACGACGGCAAGGTACGCCTCGAACCAGCGGCGGGTGGAACGGGAACGACCGTTATCGTCCCCCTGCCACTCCCCCGCACCGGCCTGCCGGCACAAGGCCAAAATTTGCCGTAGACCCTTCCGGGCATTCCGACTCGCCCGTCTCAAGCCGCGCCATCATCTCCCGCCGCCCCGGCACCGGCAACGCCTTTCCCTTCACCACGCCGCACCCCACCGCCCTGCCGGCTGCTCTTTCTCCCTTGGGGGGGGAAACCGCGGTCAGCCGCCAGAGGCAGGATAACCGGCAGGGGGCAGCGGCCACTCACGTCGCAGCAGGGCCAGGGCCTCGTGGTTGGTCAGATCAAGATGGAGGGGGGTAACCGACACGTAGCCGGAGAGCACGGCATGGGCATCGGTGTCCCCACCGCTGTCCCAGCAGGGGGTACCGCCGCCGATCCAGTAGTGGCGGCGGCCCCAAGGGTCGGCGGTTTCCTTGATGGCCCCCTCGTACACCCGCCGGCCCTGGCGGGTGAAACATAGCCCCGGGATCTCCGTCAGTGGCCGGGCCGGTACGTTGACATTGAGCAGGGTGTCCCGGGGCAGCCCGCGCTCAAGAATGAAACCGGCGACAAGGCGGGCGTACTCGGCGGCAACGGTGTAGTCGTAAGATTCGCTGGCCACGAGAGAGACGGCCAGGGCCGGGATGCCCAGCATGGTCGCCTCGACCGCCGCCGAGACCGTACCCGAATAGCTGACGTCATCGCCCAGGTTGGCGCCCGGATTGATACCAGAGGCCACGAGGCATGGGCGGACGGCGAGGATCTTGCTGATACCGATGGTGACACAGTCGGTGGGGGTCCCGTCGATGGAGTAAATGTCCTCGGCGAGCCGCTTCACCCGCAGGGGCCGGTCCATGGTCAGGGCGTGGCTCACCGCACTGCTGTCCCGTTCCGGGGCCACGATCACCGGCCGGCCGATGGGCCGCATGGCCTCGGCAAGACACCGCAACCCCGGGGCATGCACCCCGTCATCATTGGTTACCAGGATAAGCGGCTCTCCGGTCATCTCTCCTCCCACAGTGTTCGATATGCTTGGGTTACGTACTCGCCCGCCGACGGGATAAACCTTCCCATTTTACTCCAGTAATCCTTATGGCACAGTAGTGGAATAACTTTTCACCGTAATTTTCAGCACCGCTTTCTTCAAGAACTGAAACCATGGCTCTGAATCGTCCGGCCAGAACGCCCTCACCCGCTGGCCGGCTTCTGGCGCCAGGCGCAAAGATTGTGGCGCGTTACCTACTGATCGGGTACCGTATAGTATGGTTCTCATTATGAGGAATGTTACGGTCCTGTATCCGCGGGTGTCCGACCGTGTCCCCGGTGTTGCGAAGAGGGCCGTTCGGGCACACCAAACCGGCTGTCGATAGAGGCGACGGAGTGCCGGCGGCCGCCCCGCCAAAGGTGCCGGCGTGACGTTACGACCGCTGTTTCAGCGAGACAAGCCAGACCGATTCATCCATCTCATCACGGATTGAAGGATGCTCGCAAAAGTGATAAGCGGAGCGGTGATCGGCGTGGACGGCCTGCTGGTGGAGGTGGAAACCGACATCGCTTTTGGTCTGCCCACCTTCATGACCGTGGGGCTGCCCGAGGGGGCGGTTCGGGAGAGCAAGGATCGGGTCAAGGCCGCGGTCAAGAACTCCGGTTACGAGTTCCCCAACCGACGGATCACCGTCAATCTCGCCCCTGCCGACGTCAAGAAAGGCGGCGCCGGCTACGACCTGCCCATGGCCATTGGCATCCTCGCCGCTTCGGAAACCCTGCGGAGCGACATCCTCCCCCGATACATGGCAGTGGGCGAACTCTCCCTGGACGGATCGGTACGCACCACCCGCGGCGTTCTTCCCATGGCCCTGGCCGCCAGGGCAGCGGGGCTTGCCGGCATCCTGGTGCCCGCTGCCAATGCCCACGAGGCAGCAGTGGTGCAGGGACTCGATGTGATCAGCGTGGAAACCCTGGCCCAGGCGGTGGAGTTTCTTGCCGGCCAACGCGCCCTCGCCCCCTCCCGGGTGGATCTGGCAGAGCTGTTCCACGACGTGAGCGTCCATCAGGTTGACTTCAGCGAGGTACGCGGCCAGGAACACCTCAAGCGGGCACTTGAGGTCGCTGCCGCCGGCGGCCACAACGTCCTGATGAAGGGGCCACCTGGCTCAGGCAAGACCATGGCGGCCCGGCGCCTGCCCACCATCCTGCCGGACCTCACCTTTGACGAATCCCTTGAAACCACCAAGATCTACAGCGTCATGGGGCTGCTGCCGGAGGGCCGAGGCCTGCTCACCACCCGGCCCTTCAAGGCGCCACACCACACCATTTCCGACGCTGGTCTCATCGGCGGCGGCCATCAGCCCCGCCCCGGCGAGGTGTCACTGGCCCACAACGGCGTGCTCTTTCTCGACGAACTGGCCGAGTTCAAGAAAAACGTCCTGGAGGTGTTGCGCCAGCCCCTGGAGGACGGCTCGGTCACCATTGCCCGCGCCGCCTCCTCGGTGAACTTTCCGGCCCGGTTCATACTGGTGGCGGCGATGAACCCCTGCCCCTGCGGTTACCTGGGCGACCCGCGCCATGACTGCCAGTGTTCGCCGCTCGAAATCCGGCGCTATGAAAGCCGCCTCTCCGGCCCCCTGCTTGATCGGATCGACATCCACATCGCGGTGCCGGCGGTACCGGTGGCCGAACTCACCGAGCGCAGCGACGGCGAACCGTCCGAAACGATCCGCAACCGGGTGAACCAGGCCCGCGCCATCCAGATGGAACGCTACCGCCGCCACCGCCATATTCACTGCAACGGCCAGATGGGCCCCAAGGAGATCAAGAAACACTGCCCCCTTGACGCCCCGACCTTTGCCCTGCTCGAATCGGCGGTGGCCCGCTTGGGGCTGTCGGCCCGGGCCTTTCACCGAATCCTCAAGATCGGCCGCACCATTGCCGATCTTGAGGGAAGTGAGGCCATCGGCTCCGCCCACATCGCAGAGGCGGTACAGTACCGCCGCCAGGAACAGAAACAATGACCCGCTTGCCGTTTCTCCTTACAGTACAGTAACGGTTGCATACGGATGCCAATGACAAAGGTAAAAAAGGAAAAGGGCCTTCTCCGCCCCCCCAGGCCGCCGCGGCTGGTGGCCTACCTGCTCCTCTTCTCCCTGGGCTGGACAGCGGTGATCGGCCTTTCCCTCCGCTGGAATTTTATCCAGCAGGAGGACGTCATTCTCCAGATCACCCGGAACATCGCCCGCACCCATATCCTCAAGGATCTCCTCTTCCGTCAGTGGAACTCCATGCATGGCGGCGTCTATGTGCCCCGTACCCAGGAGACCCCCGTCAACCCCTACCTCGATCCAACCATCGTGCCGGAACGGGACATCGTCACCCCCTCTGGCCGTCGTCTCACCCTGATGAATCCGGCCTATATCATGCGTCAGGTATACGAACTGGCCGAGCGAAAGGGCCAAATCGCCACCCGCCTCACCAGCCTCACCCCCATACGTCGCGAAAACGCCGCCGACCCCTGGGAAACCGAAGCGCTCCATGCCTTTGAAAAGGGCGCCAAGGAGGTCGACGCCGTGGTCACCCACCCTGACGGCAAGCAGTACCTGCGGCTGATGCAGCCCCTCACCGTGCAGAAGTCCTGCCTGCGCTGTCACGTCGACGAAGGCTATCAACTGGGGGGACTCCAGGGCGGCTTGAGCATCACCGTGCCGCTCGCCCCCTTCACCTCGGTGGCAGAAGGCCAGCAGCGGCTGCTGCTCATCACCCACCTCTTCTTCTGGCTGGTGGGCCTGCTCACCATCGGCTTCAGCTTCCGCAACCTCCACCACCGCATCTCGGAACGCAAGCTGCTGGCCGATGAACTCGAGCATCAGAAAGAACACTTCCGCATCTTCTACGAACGGGCTCCGATCAGCTATCAGGTCTTGGACAACGACGGCAACCTTATCGACGTCAACAACGCCTGGCTCGCCATGCTCGGCTACCAGCGCGACGAGGTTCTGGGCCGCCCCTTCGCCGACTTTCTCGCCGCTGACCAGGAAGAGACCTACAACCGCCACTACCTCGGCCTCAAGGCCGGCGGCAAGGGATGCGACCTCGAACTCCGACTCTACAGCAAGGACGGCGACGAACGGATCGTCCTGGTCACCGGCACCATCATTCGCGACGAGGCGGGCCACTTCAAACACACCCAGTGCACCCTCCAGGACGTCACCGAACGGACCCGGGCCGAGCACGCCCTTGAGAAGTTACGCCATCAGCAGGAGCAGATCCTCAACTCGGCCGGCGAGGGCATCTACGGTGTGGACCGGCAGGGCGTCACCTCCTTTGTCAACCCGGCGGCATGCCGCATTCTCGGCTGGCCCCAGGAGCAACTCATCGGACGCAACCATCATCAGCTGGTCCACCACTCACGCCCCGACTCCTCCCCCTACCCCGTCGAGCAGTGCCCCATCTACGCCGCCATCGAGGACGGCCAGCTCCACCACGGCACCGACGAGATCTTCTGGCGTCGCGACGGCTCATCATTCCCGGTGGAGTACACCAGCACCCCCATCGTCGAGGACGGCACCATCAAGGGCGCGGTGGTGGTCTTCAACGACATCTCGTCGCGGCAGCAGGCCGAACAGGCATTACGGGAGCAGCAAAACCTCTTTGAAACCATTCTCGCCTCCACCAACGATCTCATCGCCCTCAAGGACCGCAAGTCGGTCTACCTGGCCGTCAACCCCGCCTTCTGCAACCACGTGGGGAAAAAGGCTCAAGAGGTGATCGGCAAAACCGACTTCGATCTCTTCCCGCCCGATGCCGCGGCCCAGTACCAGCAGGAGGACGCCGAGGTGCTCGACTCCGGCGACATCCGGACCCGTGACATCGAAGTGCAGACCGGCCGGGGCCGCCAGTGGCTGCACGTCACCAAGGTGCCGGTGATCGGCGACGGCCACCACGGCATCGGCATCCTCTGTTCCATCCACGACATCACCGACCGCAAACGGGCCGAAGAAATCCTTGAAAACAGCGAGGCACGGTTCCGGGGCCTCTTCGACAACATGAACAGCGGCGCGGCGGTCTTCAAGGTCGAGGGCGACGGCGACAATTTTGTCTTCGTCGACTTCAACCAGGCCGCCGAACGGATCGAAAAACTGAACCGCGACGAGGTGATCGGCAAAAACCTGATGGAGGTTTTCCCGACCATCAGAGAGTTCGGCCTGGAGACAATCCTGCGGCAGGTCTGGCACACCGGCCGCTCCCAACAGCTCGCCCCGTCCTTTTACCGCGACCACCGGCTGAGCGGCTGGCGGGAGCACCACATCTACAAGCTGCCCTCCGGAGAACTGGTGAGCCTCTTTGACGACGTCACCCAGCGCAAACGGGTGGAAGACGAGCTGCGCCAGGCCCAGAAGATGGAGGCCATCGGCACCCTGGCCGGCGGTATCGCCCACGATTTCAACAACATTCTTACCGCGATCATCGGCTACACCCAGTTGCTGATGTACGATGCCCCGGAAGAGGGCAAGAGCCGCTCCCTGCTCAAGGAGGTTCTCCATGCCTCGAAGCGCGCTACCAATCTGGTCAACCAGATCCTCACCTTCAGCCGCCAGACCGAAAAGGAGCGCAAGCCCATCGAACTGCAGCCGGTGATCAAAGAGGCATTGAAGCTCTTGCGCGGCACCCTGCCCACCACCATCAAGATCAGCCAGGAGATCGACCCCTCCTGCCGGCCCATCCTCGCTGACCCGGTGCAGATCCACCAGATCCTGATGAACCTCTGCACCAACGCCTACCACGCCATGCGCGACCGTGGCGGCACCCTTGAGGTAACGCTCAAGGAAACCGAGATAGGCAGCGGCTTCGCCGCCCTTCGCCAGGAACTCTTCCCCGGGCCCTATCTCCGCCTCTCGGTCAAGGACACCGGCACCGGCATGGACGAACAGACCCTGGCCCACATCTTCGACCCCTATTTCACCACCAAGGAACCGGGCGAGGGAACCGGACTCGGGCTGCCCACCGTGCTCGGCCTGGTGAAGAGCTACAACGGCGGCATCACCGCCGAGAGCGCTCCGGGCCGTGGCAGCACCTTTTCCATCTATCTGCCCATCATCATCATCGAAGAGGCAGTGGCCACGGTGAACCTGGATGAAGAGGCCGCTTTGCCACGCCTTTCGGCCCGGATCCTGTTCATCGACGACGAGGAAACCATTGTCCGGCTGGGCAAGATGACCCTGGAGCGGCTCGGCTGCGAGGTGACCGCCTTCAGCAGCGGCCTCGATGCCCTGAGCCTTTTCCGCCAAGACCCGCAGCGGTTCGATCTGGTGATCACCGACCAGACCATGCCGGGCCTCACCGGTTCGGCGCTGGCCCGCCAGATGCTCGCCACGCGTCCGGACATCCCCATCATCCTCGCCACCGGCTACAGTGAAACCATCAACGAGGAACAGGCCAAAGAAATCGGCATCCGGCAGTTCCTGATGAAGCCGGTGGGCATCCATGATCTGGAACAGGCCATCATCCGGAACCTGCCCCGGAATCTGGTCCGCAAACAGGAGGGGTAGGATGGCCGCCCAACGTCGCCTCAGCCGCCGGAAATTCCTTCAGCTGGGAGCCCTTGCCATGACGGGTCTGGCGGCCGGTTGCGCCGTTAATCCGGTCACCGGCCGCCAGCAGTTGATGCTCGTTTCCGAAGACGAGGAGATCCGTATCGACCGACAGAACTCGCCGCACCAGTTCTCCGCCGACTACGGCGCCCTCCAGGACACCCGGCTGAACGCCTATATCAGCCGGGTTGGCGCGAGCCTTGCCGCCCATTCGCACCGGCCGCAGATGCCTTATTCGTTTCGAGGGGTGAACGCGGTTTCGGTCAACGCTTACGCCTTTCCAGGCGGCAGCATCGCCGCCACCCGCGGCATCCTCGTCGCCATGGACAACGAGGCGCAGCTCGCCGCCCTCCTGGGCCACGAAATAGGCCATGTCAACGCCCGCCACACCGCCTCCCAGATGAGCGCCAACATGCTCGGCAATGCCTTCCTTGCCGGCGCCGTTGCCTACCTCGGTCAAAAAAAACCGCAGTACCGCGATTTCAGCGAACAGCTCGGCATGCTGGGCGAAGGACTCCTGCTCGCCTCGTACAGCCGCGACAACGAACGGGAGGCCGACGCCCTGGGAATGGAGTACATGGTGAGGGCAGGCTACAGCCCCCAGGGGATGATCGGTCTGATGGCTATCCTCCAGGGACTCTCCAGCCACCAGCCCGACGCCGTCGAGCTGATGTTCGCCACCCACCCGATGAGCGACGAGCGCTACCGCACCGCCGTGGAGCGAGCCAGGAGCAGCTATGCCGGCGCGGACCGTCTTCCCCTGTACAAAGAAAGGTACTTGGACGAAACCGCCCGTCTGCGGGCCCGCAAGGAAGCCATCAAAGCGCTGCAGGACGGCGAGGCGGCCATGGCCGGCAAGAAGTATGAAACCGCCCGCGCCCTCTACCGGAAGGCCCTCACCCTGGCGCCCGACGATTACGCCGGCCTGGTGATGATGGCCAAGTGCCAGCTTGCCATGGACAACGCCGCCGAGGCGGCCCGCTACACCGCCTTGGCCCGCCAGGCTTACCCCCAGGAAGCACAGTCCTACCACCTGGAGGGGATCGCCGCCCTGCGGCTGAAGCGCTACGACGCGGCTTACAACGCCTTTACCACTTCGGAACGGCTGCTGCCCGGCAACCCCTACTCCGCCTTCTTCGAGGGGTTCTCGCTGGAGGGCATGCAGCAGCGCACGGCCGCGGCAAAGGAGTATCTCCGCTACCTGCAGAGTATCCGCCAGGGCGAACTGGCCCAGCATGCCTACCAGCGGCTCTCCGCCTGGGGTTACCTGCGGCCGACGCCGCAGAGGTAAGAAAGCTGACCGCCCGTCGGGGCCGGCAAGAAAGGCCGCGTGTCATTAAAAAAACGTTCACCTTTGCGGCAATTCGCGGTAAAAGATATATGATTTTGCCTGATTACGCTGTTGGCGTGCAGGTGGCGCCGTAACTGTCACCCCCTGACCGTTCCCATTCGCGCAACGAGGATACGCTACGTGTCTCTGTACGAAATGATCAGCGGCCTGGGCCTTTTTGCCGAGTTCACCGACCAGGAGAAGAGGGAGTTTGCCGGCTTTGCCCAGGCAGAACTCCACTTCAACGACGGCGACATCCTCATCGAAGAGGGCGACAGCCACACTTCGCTCTACCTGCTGGTCAAGGGAACCCTGCTGGTTACCAAGGAGGGCTACGGGCCGGCACTCACCGAACTCAAACCCGGCGCCGTTTTCGGCGAGATGTCCTTCTTCACCAAGAAACCCCGACACTCCAACGTCATTGCCTGCGGCAAGGTTACCGTGGTCCAGATGGACGACTCCTTTTTCGAGGCGGTTTCAGCCGGGGTGCGGGACAAGATCAAGAACTACCTCATCGAACTGCTCATCAGCCGGCTCGACCAGATGAACGAGTCCCTGATCAAGATCTCCCGCTACGCCCGTGGCAGCGCCATCAACTGACCGCAAGGACCCGGATCTCCCCATGGAAGAGCATGAATACCGGCTCAAGCCTCACATCCCGCCCCACGGCGCGCCGCCCAGGCTTCTCGACAAGCTCCAGATCGCCAAGAACTGGCTGCCCCGCTACACCGGCATGCCGCTTGACAGGTTCGGCGATTACATCCTCCTCACCAACTTCCAGCACTACATCAATCGGTTCGCCGAGATGTTCGGCTGTGACATCTACGGCGAAGACCGGGCCATGCAGGCGGCTACCAACAACTACGGCCTGACCATCATCAACTTCGGCATGGGCTCGCCCAACGCCGCCACCATCATGGACCTGTTGAGCGCCCGTCAGCCAGGCGGGGTACTCTTTCTCGGCAAATGCGGCGGGTTAAAGACCTCCACTGAAATCGGTCATCTCATCCTGCCCATTGCCGCCATCCGCGGCGAGGGTACCAGCGACGACTACTTCCCGCCGGCGGTACCGGCCCTGCCCTCATTCAAACTCCACAAGTATGTCTCGGAAAAGATCATCGCCCACGGCTGCGACTACCGTACCGGCGTGGTCTACACCACCAACCGCCGGGTGTGGGAGCATGACGCCCGTTTCCACGAACGGCTGAGGATGATGACCTGTATCGCCATTGATATGGAAACCGCCACCCTCTTCGTGGTGGGCCACTACAACCAAATCCCCCGCGGCGCCCTGCTGCTGATTTCCGACGTCCCCCTGACCCCGGAGGGGGTCAAGACCGAAGAATCCGACGAATTGGTCACCCAGCAGTGGGCGGAAACCCATCTGCAAATCGGCATCGACGCCATGAGCGGCATGGACGAAGGGTGTGAACTGATCCGCCACTTCCGCTACTGAACGCCACATTCCCGCCTCCCTCCGGCCGCTGCCTGCCAACAAATATCCCCTTGCAAACCCCAGGCCGAATCTGTCTATAATTTTTCTAAATCCTTGACTCCGGCAGGAATTGCGCCGCCCCGGCGCGCGGGCCAACGCTCTCGGATTCGGGATTTTTGAACAGGGCGCGGCGTCTGGTGCCATGCCGCTTCCGGCCGCGGCGCCAGGCGAATCTCGACACAGGGGGCGAATGCCATGGACAAGGGAAGCTTTGGCAGGAAGGACCGGCTGCTCAAGGAAGAACGTCACGACACCTATCAACCGCGGGAGAAACTCCCCGAGCCATCGCGGTGCGACAGCTGCGGCGCCCTCTTTGTCAACGGCCGCTGGACCTGGAACGACCCACCGGAGCATGCCCGGTCTGTCACCTGTTCAGCCTGTCGCCGCATGGCCGATCACTACCCAGCAGGCACCATTGAACTGCTGGGCACCTTCCTCATCGACCATCACGACGAGATCCGCAACCTCATCCTCAACACCGAAAAGCAGGAAAAACAGGAACGCCCCATGGAGAGGATAATGAACATCGTCGAGGAACAGGGCCAGACAGTGGTTACCACCACCGGCGTCCATCTGGCCCGCCGGATCGGCGATGCCCTGGCTCGCTCCTATCAGGGCGACCTTTCCGTTCACTACGGTGAAGCCGAGAAGAGCGTCCGGGTCCGCTGGCAACGCCAGTGAACCGGGGATACCGGCCGCCGCGCCGGCCGGTATCCCCGCGCCCCTTGTTCACCCCGTCACCCGCATTTTTCTTTTTTTCTGACCCGTTTTCCCTTTTTCCACCCTTCCGGGCCAGCGCGGCACGGCAATTCATGCCTGTTATGCCGCGCCAACCATCTTCCCTGCTTATCCAGGCTTGCCAGTTGGACGCCGTCAGGGTATGATCCCTTTTTTTTGTTGGGTTAACCTCTTTGCCGACAGGGACGGCCCGCGTCCCCTTCCCCCTTCAACACACAACCAGAACGGGACACACATGGCTGAAAACATTGATGATATTTCAATAAACTACCAAGATGAGGATGGCACCCAGCTGGTGAAGGAAATCGACAAGGTCATCCTGAGCCGCGGCAGCTGGTGTACCATTATCTTTCTCTACCAGGAATTTGACCGCAAGAGCGGTGAGTTCGGACCGGAGAAGGCCAGCATTCGCCGTTACAAGAAAACCGGTGGGGTCTACCGGCAGCAGAGCAAGTTCAATATTTCAGGGGCGAAACAGGGGGGGCAGATCAGCGAAGCCCTCAGCAAGTGGTTTTCCTAAATCCATCTGGAGCGAAGAGATTCCGTTGCCATGCGCGTAAAAGACATTCTTGCCACCGCCCATCCCACCTGTAGTCTTGAATTTTTCCCCCCGAAGACCGAATCGCTCGGCGTCGAACTGGACAGCGCCCTCCAGGAACTCCTCCCCCTGAAGCCTGCCTACGTCAGTGTCACCTATGGCGCCGGCGGCTCGACCCAGGATCGCACCTACGATCTGGTGGTGCGGATCCGGCGGGAAACCGGCCTGCCGGTCATCTCCCATCTGACCTGTGTCGGCTCCCGGCGCGACCAGATCCGTGCCCTGTTGGAACGCTATGCGGCCAACGATGTCAACGACATCCTCGCCCTGCGCGGCGATCCGCCCCGGGGGCAGGCCGGCGACACGCCTCCGGCGGGCGACTTCAACCGTGCAAGCGATCTGGTTGCCTTTATCAGAAAAGAGTTTCCGGGGATGGGGATCGGCGTGGCCGGTTTTCCCGAAGGCCATCCGGAAACTCCCAACCGGCTCAAGGAAATCGACTACCTCAAGGAGAAGGTTGACGCCGGCGCCGACTACATCGTCACCCAGCTCTTCTTCGACAACCGCGACTTCTACGACTTCTGCGATCGGTGCCACCTGGCCGGCATCCGGGTCCCCATTGTCGCCGGCATCCTGCCCATCACCAACCGGGCCGGCATGGTGCGGATGGCGGAGCTTGCCGCCGGCTCCCGCATCCCCGCCGCCCTGCTTCGCTCGGTGGACCGCTGTGTCGACGATACGGCCGTGGAACGGGTGGGCATCCACTGGGCCGCGGAACAGATGCGGGATCTGCTCCACCACCGCGTCGCCGGCATCCACCTCTATACCCTGAACAGTGCCCGGGGGGTCAAACGGATATTCGCTTCGCTGGGGATCACCGACGCCAGTCAGCTGCGGTAAGGCGCTGCAGTCGACAAAGGGGGGGAGGGCGCTTTCAGGCAGGGAGGAAGAGTTCGACGAGCTTCCGCCACCAACCCTTGCCGCCGGCCTGCTCGGCCACCTGACTGAAGAGGAGGCGGACCGCCTTCTCGGTGGGTTTGAGAAGAAACTCCACGCCCAGGTGGAAAGGCTTGGCAGAGGCGTCCTCTTCCAGGACGCGATCGAAACGGACAGGACGGACCGGCAGGGAGAGCGTCTCGCCATTGGGGGCCGCCACAAACTCCACGTGCAGCACGCAGCTGGGGTTGTCCTGGGGCGAGTAGAAGAGATGGCAGTTCTCGACCCGGATCTGTTCCAACAGCAGACCGGCGCCATAGAGGGAGACGTCGAGCACCTCGCCAGCCGCAGGGCCGGCGATCACGTGACCCAGGCGGCCGTGCCGCAACACCAGGGTCACCGGCAGACGTCCTTCGATTCTGGTAGAACGCCGACGCTCCTTCAGCAGAAACTTCTTCGTCGTTGCCACCTTCCCTCCCCTCACCCACGGCATTGAAGTGTTGGCGCGCCGCGAAAGAAGCGGCCATCATCTCAGGAAAAGATGACACCAACATTTGTTATGTTACTATCGTAACGACTTGATGTCAAAAAAAGAACAAAAGTAGCTGACAAGCAGCACCGCATCTGCGTTGGAATCGGCCTTCCAGTGCCTGATGGATTAGGTATCGGATCGTGTCGCGCGTCTGCACATGGTTGAAGTGGTACCGCGCCAAAGCCATTGACAAGCTCCCCGTCCCGACCCGAATGTTACGGACAAAATCACCTGGCCGGGACGTGGACCGAGAAGAAATCGTTTCGGTCATTGCCGGCTGATCTTTTGGCTTCAGGAACGGGACGACCCATGTTTCCTCCTGCTTCGACCTTTCCTGCCTACGGCACCACGAGCGACGCGTTGGGGCGATGGGAATATGCCAATCCTGTCGCTGCCATGGTTCACAACGAAAGGGACCAAAAGCTCAAGGGACGAAAGGCGATTCTCCAGGAAACCGCAATCGCACAGAACTGCTCTGTTCAGGAGTAAGGGCGGCTTGAAAATCTGGCCGCCCCCCTTTTCGCCCAAGAGGATTCCACCGCCAGCTGCCGCTGCCAACTATGGTTTGACAAAGAATAGTGTTTCCTTTAAAAAGTCCAACATCGGCTTATCTGCAAAACGTGTTGTGCAATACATTAACTCCTCTTCTTCCTTCCGCCAGGCCACCTTTACGCAACCCCTTGCCAGAGGGTAGAATCACTCCTGAGCCGTCAACCGTGCGGCGACCTCGCACCTGAAACCAACCCGGCTTGCCGGCCATCCCAAGAACCGAGTTCTATGCGCGATAAAGAAATCCTGAAAAAAACCATCCTTCTGGTCAAGCCGCATCTCGGCAGGCTCGGTATTGCCATGGTCAGCATGGTGGCCGTGGCCGGTCTGAGCGCCGCCCAGGCATACATGGTCAAGCCCCTGCTCGACGAGATCTTCTTCAAAAAAGACCACCTGATGCTCAACCTCCTGCCCCTGGCACTGGTGCTGCTCTTTCTGGTCAAGGGTTTTTTTTATTACTGTTACGCCTACATGATGGAGCGGGTGGGACACACCATCATCATGGAACTCCGCAAGAAGATGCTTCACCATGTCCAGCTGCTTCCGGCCCCCTTTTTCAACAAGACCACCACCGGCGAACTGATGTCCCGGATCACCTCCGACGTCATCCTCCTCCAGGCGGCGGTTTCTTCGACCCTGGTCGGCGTGCTGAAGGACTTCTTCCAGATCTTGGGCCTCCTCGGGGTCGTCTTCTACCAGGATTGGAAGCTTGCCCTGATGTCCATGATCTTCCTGCCCATGGCCACTTTCCCCATCGTCCACTTCGGCCGCAGGTACCGGCGGTTGAGCACCAAGGGGCAGGAAACCATGGCCGAGGTTTCCACCGTTCTCCACGAGGCCCTCGGCGGCAACCGCATCGTCAAGGCATTTTGCAAGGAGGAATACGAATACAACCGCTTCGCCGCCATCGTGGACCGACTCTTCGGGATCACGGTGCGGGACATCCAGTTGCGGAGCCTGGCGCACCCGATCATGGAACTGTTGGGCGGCATCGGTATCGCGCTGATCATCTGGTATGGCGGCATGCAGGTGTTGAACGGCACGGCGACGCCGGGCACCTTTTTCTCCTTCCTCACCGCCCTGATCATGATCTACGAGCCCATAAAAAAGGTGAGCAGCATCAACAACACCCTCCAACAGGGGATCGCCGCCGCCGTCCGCGTCTTTACCCTCCTCGAAACCCGGCCCGAGCCGTACGACCCGCCTGGCGCCGTCACCATCCCCCCCATTGCCAAGGAGATCGAACTGCGCCACGTCTCCTTCAGCTACGACGACAACACCGAGGTCATCAAGGATCTCAACCTCACCGTCAGGGCGGGCGAGGTGCTTGCGCTGGTGGGCCCCAGCGGCGGCGGCAAGACGACGCTGGCCAATTTGATCCCCCGTTTCTACGAGGTGAGCCGCGGCCAGATCCTCATCGACGGCCACGATATCGCCCGGGCAACCCTCCCCTCCCTGCGCGGCCAGATCGGCCTGGTCACCCAGCAGACCATCCTCTTCAACGATACGGTGCGCAACAACATCTCCTACGGCGAACCGGATCGGACCGACGAGGAGGTCATTGCCGCGGCCAGGGCCGCCCACGCCCTGGAGTTCATCCGGGAGCTGCCCCAGGGGTTCGACACGGTGATCGGCGAGTCGGGCTCCCGGCTCTCCGGCGGCCAGCGGCAACGGATCTCCATTGCCCGGGCGCTCCTCAAGAACGCCCCCATCCTCATCCTCGACGAGGCGACCTCGGCGCTGGATACCGAGTCGGAGCGCGAGGTTCAGAAGGCGCTCGACAACCTCATGCAGGGCCGCACTACCTTTGTCATCGCCCACCGGCTCTCCACCATCAAGAACGCCGACCGGATCATCGTCATGCAGGACGGACGCATCGCCGAAGAGGGCACCCACCAGAGCCTGCTGGCCCGAAACGGCCTTTACACGACGCTTCACGATATGCAGTGAACCGGCTGAGGAATACGCCGATGCAGAACGGCATTCCCACCAGCCATCGCCAACGCGTGTCCCTCCCCTTGGAACGACGGACCCCTGCCGACCCCGTCGTTGCGGGCCGCCACATCATCTGACAGGGCCTTCACCGCCATGCCACAATGCCGTATCTGCCACAACACCGCCGGCAACACCCCCTATTCGGTCCGCGAAATGATGTTCGGCCAGGGAGAACGGTTCGACTACTTCCAGTGCCACCGGTGCGGGTGCCTGCAGATTAACGAGATCCCCACCGACCTGAGCCGCTTCTACCCGGAAAACTATTACTCCTACCAGGCCCCGCCGGTCCTCGCCGACAACCCGCTCAAATCCTTCCTCAAACGCCGCCGCGCCGCCGCCGGCCTGGGGCGGGGCAATCTTCTCGACCGGCTGCTCGCCGCGGTGTACCGGCCGCCCGACTACTTCACCTGGTTCCGCCGCATGGGCCTTGCCCGCGACGCGGCCGTCCTCGACGTGGGCTGCGGCATCGGCCACCTGCTCCTCAGGATGCGCAAGGACGGCTTCACTACTCTGAGCGGAACCGACCCCTTTGTCGGCAAACCCATTACCTACGCAAACGGAGTGACCATCCACGACCGCGAGCTCGCCGATCTTGACGGCCCCTTCGACTGCGTCATGCTCCATCACTCATTTGAACACATGCCCGAACCCTTGCTGGCCCTGCGGGAGATCGCCCGACTGCTGCACCGCGACCGCTACGCCCTGATCCGCATCCCGGTGGCCTCTTCCTATGCCTGGCGCCACTACCGGGAGGACTGGTTCAACCTGGACGCCCCGCGCCACCTCCACCTCCACTCCCTGGCCAGCATGACGCGACTGGCCGAGGCGGCCGGCTTCACCGTGGCCGAGGTGGTTTTCGACTCCGACGAGGACCAGTTCTGGGGCAGCGAGCAGTACCGCCGTGGCATCCCGCTGCGCGATCCACGCTCCCATGCCGAAAACCGCCGCGCCTCACTGTTCAGCAAGGGGGAAATCCGCGCCTTCCGGCGCCGGGCCGCCCGCCTGAACCAAGACAACGACGGCGACACGGCCTGTTTCTACCTCTACAAACCTTGAGGAAACGCGTTCCCGTGGCAGAGGAAACCGACGTGCAGCAGCAGAAGATGGCCCCGACCAGCCGCCGCCCCCAGACTTGGTTCATCGTCGCCCACTGCTTCAACATGGACGGGCGGGCGGCGAGCCAGACCATCACCGACCGCCTGCCGCTCCTCATGGCCGGCGGGGTGACACCGGTGGTGCTCAGTGCTCCCACCGGCAGCAAGGACCGCCGCTTCCCCCACTACCGCGTCCTCTCGCCGGCACCGTCCGGCTTCCTCTTCGAACTCCGCCACCTCATCGGTCGCCACCTCCGCAGCCGGGCCGGGCAGCTGCTGCTCAAGGCCCTGCTCACCATCGCCTGCCTGCCCTTCTACCTGCTCGAAAAGATCTTCATCCACCTGGACAGCCAGTGGTCGTGGTTCCTCGGCGCGGCGGTCGAGGCCCTGTTCATCGTCCGCCGCCATCGGCCAGACATCATCTACACCACCGCCGGCCCCCCCACCACCCACGTGGTGGGCTTTCTCATCCACAGGCTCTGCGGCCTGCCGTGGCTTGCCGAGGTCCACGACCCGCTGGTTTACGACGACGAGCCACGGGGCCGGCAGCGGTACCGGTTCCGCAACTTGATCGAGGGGCTGATAAGCCGCCATGCCGACGCAGTGATCTACTTCACCGACCAGGCTCTGGCCCATGCCCAACGCCGCCACCCCTTCAGAGGCCGCACCCACGTCCTCCGGCCCGGAGCCGCGGCCCCTGCCCTCACCGGCCCGGCCTATGCGCCAGGCCGTGAGTTTCATCTCGGCCACTTCGGCTCGCTGGCCGAGGAGCGCAACCTGGCCGGAATTTTCAACGCCCTCCACGGGCTGCTGCAGGCCACGCCCCGCTGGCAGGAAACCCTCCGTGTCGATGTCTACGGCGCCCAACTCGATCCCGTCTCCCGCCGGACTCTCGCCGCCCTGCCACTCCCAGGCACGGTGGTGGAACACGGCCGACTCGAATTCGACCCGCGCACCGGCAAGTCCGGCCGCCAACAGGTGGCGGAGGCGATGCGCTGCTGCGACGTTCTGCTCCTCGTCCACGGCGAGGGGACGGTCTGCGATCAGTACATCCCCTCCAAGCTCTACGAATACCTCCACGCCCACCGGCCCATTCTCGGCATCGCCGCCCCGGGTTCCGAACTTGAGCAAATCCTCCGGGCCTGCGGCCACCCCGTGGTCCCGCCGAATGATGACGCCGGCCTCCGGCAGGCCCTGGCCGATCTCGTCGGTCGCTGGGAGACCATCGGCCTGCCGGACACTGCCGCCGCCTCACCGTTCACCATCGATGCGGCCGTCGAGCGGCTGCGCCAAATTGCCGCCGCCATTGCCGATGACGGCCAGGCCCCAACCCGTTGAGGACCATCCCAATGCCCTTTCGCGCCTCAATCATCATCGTCAGCTACAACAACTTCGACACCACCACCGGCCCCTGCCTTGAAAGCCTGCTCGCCGACCCGGACAACGGGAGCTTCGAGATCGTGATCATTGACAACGCCTCAAGCGATGGCACCCCGGAACGGTTGCTCGCCATGGCAGAGGGACGCGACAACCTGCGGCTGCTGCTCAACAAGGAAAATCGGGGCTGGGGGGGCGGCACCAATGACGGGGCCAGAGTCGGCCGAGGTGAATTCCTCGTCCTGCTCAACAGCGACACGGTGGTGCCGGCCGGGGCGATCGGCCACCTCTGCGACCTGATGGCTGCCCATCCCGACTGGGGGCTCCTGGGTCCGGTGACCAACGCCGCCGGCACGGAACAGAAGATCTTCACTGCCGGCGACTCACCGGCAACGATCATCGAAGAGGGAGAAAAGTGGTGCCGCCACGCCCGGGGGATGAGTTACCCCTCGGAACGGCTTGACTTTTACTGCGTGGTGATCCGGAAAAAACACTTCGAGGAGATCGGCGGCCTGGACGAAGCGTACGGCCTGGGATACTTCGAGGACACGGATTTTTCCCTGCGGGCCAAGATGACAGGGCTTACCATGATGGTAAGCGAGGAGGTTTTTGTCTACCACCGGGGCAGCGAGAGCTTCTCCAAACTCAAAAAAAAATTCGTCAAAAAATTGATGCGCGCCAACCGCAGGAAACTGCAAAAGAAGTTCCCCGGTCAGGTGAAGCTCTACAACCAGCGCGACCGCAACCTGCAGGTGCTCAAAGAGTACGCGCGCCGCAGCCAGGCCACGGCACCTGCCGGAGCGGACCTCGGCTACCTGTTCGACAACCGCATGCGCCTGGCGCGCACCCTCTTCCCCAACAACCCCATCAAAAAAGGCGTCTACGCGCTGCAGCTCCGCCGCCTGGCCAGGACATTCCGGCGCTAGCCCTTCCCCTGCAACCGTTTCCGAAACTTCCGCCAGCCGCCTTCCTTGGGCGGTCGCGGCCGCGCCCAGTTGGACTGGAGGATCACCCCGAAGTACCCCTGAACGGCATAGGTATGGTCCCACTCGCCCATGGCCTGAGCCTCGAAGAACTGCTCCGGATAATGGAAAACCTTGAACAACGGCTCGATGGGGTGAAGAGGAATGGCCCGGCTGGACAGGAGGTATTCGCCATAGAGGACAATCTCCGATTGGGACTGCAGCAACCCGTCGACGATGGTCCGGTATCGCGGTTGCAACCAGTCATTGGCGAGTCCCGCCAGAACCCGACAGGACCAGAGCACCGGACAGGGGCCGAAATCATGACAGACGCCGTTGCGGCCGAACATGGCCTGATTCTTCCGTGACAGACGTTCGAAGTCCTCGATGAGGCGCGGCCGGTGGTGTTTGCGGGCGTAGTCGCGGAACTCCCGGCCGTCGTTCATCACCGTCAACAGGGTGCCGTCGGTGGCGAAGAAATCGCTGGCCCGGAACTCCCGGATGAAGTAGCCGTCCGAATCAAGCCACAGGTAGTTTTCACAGGCGCCGAGCCGCCAGAACTCGAGCTTGACGAGCTGCTGCAGAAGATGGCCTGGAAACGACGGAGGCAGCGGGCC
Organism: Desulfobulbaceae bacterium UBA5121; assembly: GCA_002414225.1. Taxonomy (GTDB): domain Bacteria; phylum Desulfobacterota; class Desulfobulbia; order Desulfobulbales; family UBA5123; genus UBA5123. Next base: position 36,265 of record DHYV01000048.1, read on the forward strand.
GTTCACCTGCGCGCCGGCGGCCACCACCTCCTCGTCGGTGACGAACCGGCAGGGGATGGCGCCGAAACATTCCCGGAATGCCGGCAGGTCGCTCGCCGGCACCGAGATGTAGAGCGGCAGCCGATCGGCGTTGTAAAGGGCGACACTCTCCGCCATGCGCCGGGCGCGGAGCATGTCCGGACCGTAGGACTTACAGAAGAGCACCAGCTTATCCATCGCCCCCCCCCAGGTACTGCCGGATGCCGTGGACGCACCAACTCGTCTTGTCGCGCACCACCGCGTCGAGCAGGGTGTCGTTTTCCGGCAGCCGCTCCCGGGACTGGACCGGATGATAGAGGTGGTAGGCGTTGGCCATGAACTTCAGGGTATAGCGACGGATGCCGTGGTTGAGGAGACGGGCGGCATACTCGCTGTCCTCGCGGCCCCAGCCGACGAAGTCCTCGTTGAAGCCGTTCACCGCCAGGGCATCGCGCCGCCAGAAGCCGAAGTTGCAGGTCTTGATACCGGAGAGCCCCTGCCGGCGATGGGAAAAAAGAGCCGAGAGCAGCGGCGAACGGATGCAGTTCTTGCGGTTTTCGATACCCCTGGCCCACGGGGAGACACGGCACGAGCCGTCCCGAAGGAGCTGGGCGGTGCGTTCGGCGGTAAGCAGCACCCGGGAGCCCTGGACAAAAAAGCCGGGCCGGGCCGCGGCCAGGTGGTCGGCGATGAAATGGGGGCCAAGCAGGATGTCGCCGTCAACGAGCACCACGTAGTCGCTGCCCGCCCGGGCAATGGCGCGGTTCCTGCTCATGGCGGCCCGGAACCCCTTGTCCTCCTGCCAGGAGTGGAGCAGCGGCACCGGGCTGCGGCCGGCAAAGTCGGCCACCAGGGCAGCGGTATCGGGCCGCGATCCGTCGTCGGCCACGATGATTTCGTCGGCCAGCCGGCTCTGGGCCAGGGCACTCGCCAGCACCAGGGCCAGGGCCTCCTTCCAGTTGTAGGTGGTCACCACCAGGGAAACGGTCGTCATCGTTCTTGCTGCTCTCCGCCGGGGCGGGTCAATGGCGGACTCGCCGGAGGCCGCCAGCCCGCCTGCCTTTCGTGGAGCTTGGCGTAGCGGTAAAGGGTGCCTTCGAAGTTACCGAAGGCGATCATGAAGCCGGCCCAACCGTCGAGAAGGCCCAGTTTGAAGAGATAGTGCTGGACAAAGGCCCAGAAGGCATGACCAAGCGCCGTGGCCATGCCCGCCCGGCGGCCCGCTTGGGCAAGCTTGATGGCCCCCAGGGACGAATAGCGGTTCGCCTTGTGGAGGATTTCTTCGAAATTCTTGAACGGCTGCTGCCAGATGGCGTTCCTGAGATAGGCCGCCGGTTGTCCGCTCCGCAGTTCGTAGCGCTCGTGCACCGCGTCCGGGGCAAAGACCAGGGCGCCCTGGCGGAAGAGCTGCGGCTGCCGGTAATCGGGGTAATAGCCCGAGTGCCTGATCCAGCGGCCCATGAAGAAGTTCTGGCGGGGAACGAAGTAGGCGTCGGCGGCGGCCCCGGAACCGATGACGGCCAGGATCTCGTCGCGCACCGCCGCGGTGCAGCGCTCGTCGGCATCCAGGCTGAATATCCAGGGATGTTCGCAGGCGGCCATGGCCCGGTTGCGCAGGTCGCCGAAGCCGTTGAAATCCACCTGGACCACCCGCGCGCCCAGGGACCGGGCAACATCGGCGGTGTCGTCGACGCTGTGGGAGTCCACCACCACCACCTCGTCGGCCCAGAGGACGCTGTTCACCGCGTCCCGGATCTTCTCCGCCTCGTTGTAGGCGATGATATAGGCTGAAATCTTCTCCATCATCCTGCCATCCCGGAATCGCGACGGGCCTTGTCGGCCGCGATCCGGTAGTAGAGTTCTTCATGGGCCAGGGCCACCGCATCCCAGCTGAAGGCCAGGGCGGTTTCCCGGGCCTTTTCTCCCATGCGGCGCCGCAGGACCGGGTCCATGCAGGTGGCGAGCGCGCCCTTGAGTTCGGTGGCGTCCCGGACGACAAGGCCGTTTGCCCCATGGTCGATGAGGGCCGCGACCCCGGCGTTGGCAGTAACCACGGCGGGAATTCCGCAGGACATCGCCTCAAGAACGCTCATCCCGAATGCCTCGGACAACGACGGCAGGGCCACGACATCGGCGGCACCATAGTAGGAGCGGACATCGCTGGCAAGTCCCGCGAAATGCACCCGGCCGTCAAGACCGCACTCCCGCACCAGCCGTTGGTAGTGCTCCAGCCGTTCGCCGGACCCCACCACCACCAGCCGCATGCGGTCGCCAACGGCGGGGATGAGCTGATCCAGCCCCTTGCGTCGGAACTCGGAGCCGACAAAGAGGACCACCACCTCCCCCTCGCCGCAGCCGAGCCGCACCCTGGCCTGATGGCGGTTGGCCGCCACCCAGGAGGGCGCGAACCACTGGGTATCGACCCCGGGCGGAATCACCGCCACCTGCTCCTCGCGGCCGTAATGGCAGCGGATATCCTCCCGGATCCGCTCCGAAACCGCCACCAGCCACGGCGAACGCATCTGCCGGCGCTCAAGCCACAGATAGAGGGCGTTGCGCGGGCTGAAGTAAAGCTGGTCGATCCGGCGCAGACCGGTGTACTTGCCAAGACCGCAGCGATGCGAAAAGCAGTGCATGGTGAGCACGTCCTGGCAGTAGCCCCGCTCGTGGGAGTGAACGACATCGTAGCGGCGGCCCTGGAGCAGCCGCGCGGTCTCCCGGGCAAAGGCCAGGGCGCTCCCGACACTCGAATAACGGAATCTACTGGAAACCTCAACAAAATTAGCGCCGGGCAACAGGTCGCGGTCCACCTCGCGGCCGTAGAGATCCACCCGATGGCCCCGCTCCAGCATCCGCCGCGCCACCTCAACCGCGTACCGCTCCATACCACCGGTACGGCGGAAACTCTTGGCGAGCACGGCAATGGTCAACTTCCCGGCCGTCTCGGTCATCAGCTCCACTCCTCGCCGGGCCGAAGCCATGGCGGCACCGTCAGCCGTTGACTGCATCTTCCCCTGCCCCTGATCACGGTGCCGGCCCCCCCGCCGCCGGTATCGCAACCGAGGCCGTCCCGGCCGTTGCCTGCCGATTGAGCCACCAGAGGATGGTGACCATGGCGCAGATGGAGTAAAAAACCACGTCGCCGCCATGGAAAAAGGCCGGCTCCACCATGCCCTTGACCACGAACATCAGCCACAGGGAGAGCGAACACTGCCCCCAGCCGCGAATAAAGCAGTCGCCGCCGAATCGGAGGAGCTGCCAGGCGGTCCTGGCAAGCACGCCATGCAAAAAGATGAACAGCAGAACACCCAGAACACCGGTGCGCACCGCCACACTGAGGAGCATGTTGTGCGGCCAGAGGAAGGGCACGACGTCACGGTACCTTTCCGGAATCCGCGCCTTGTACTTGTCCGGATCGATGAGGTGGTGGTTGTGGAAGGTATCGATGGAGAATCCGGTGCCAAACAGCGGGTAATCCTTGACGATCTCAGTGGAGTAAAGGATGAGGCCGATACGGTCGGCAGAGGTGGAAATCCGCTCCTGGACCGGTTTGGCGGTAAGAAAGAGCGCGAAAAGGAGCACCAGGGCGACCAGCACCTTGACGTTCCTGAAGTTGAGCACCACAAAGGAAACCGCCAGGGCCAGAACCGTTCCCCGGGACTGGGACAACAGCGAGGCGGCCACCGAAACCACGCAACAGAACGCCGCCACCGCCCTGAGCGCCCCCTGACGGGCGGAACGCAGCTGCTGCCAGGCAAGCAACGCACTGAGGACGGTGGTGAAGCCCAGCTGGTTCACGGAGTAATAGGTCAAATCCAAGGCGAGCCGGGTGGTCAGGGGTTCTCCCCGGATGCCGTAGTAGTAGACCATCATGGACGCGGACAGGACGGCCCCGGAAACGGTAAAGATCCAGGCCAGCCAGACAAGCCGCTGACGGGAACGAAAAAAGTTGAAGAGGAGGAGGTAGAGGATGAGATACTTCAGGTAATGGGCATAGAAGTCACTCAAGCTGTCGCGCACGTCCAGGGCAAAGACGACGCTCACCGCGGCCCAGGCCCCGAAAAGGACAAAAGGGAGGAGCAACGGGGTCTGGAAAACGAGCCTGTCACCCCGACGGGCCACTTCACAGGCCCCGAACAGGGCCAGGTAAAAGCTCACCTCCAGGATCGTCTGGGTATGGGCAAAGGGCGACAGGAAGGTCTGCAGCCCCAGGAAAGCCATGATCGACCAGGCGAGACGCCCAGTCGCCAGCCCCTCTTCCTCAACGATTGCGTTCAAACATACTCCCTTCTGCTCAAGGATTACGCGCCATACTGCTCACGCAGCCATTGCCGATAACTGCCGTCCATCACCGCCCGCCACCACGGCTCATGGCTCAGATACCACTCTACCGTCTTGGCGATACCCGAGGCAAAGGACTCCTGGGGCTGGTAACCGAGTTCCTCCCGGCTCCTGGTCGGGTCGATGGCGTAGCGCCGGTCGTGGCCGGCCCGGTCCTTGACAAAGGTGATCAGGCTTTCGGCGCTCCCCCCCCGGCTCGGCGGGGCGGCGGGAAACCGGGCCGCCAGGGTCGGGTCGTCGGCGAGCAGGGCGTCTACGATGCCGCAGAGGTAGCGAACGATATCGATATTGGTCCACTCGTTGTTGCCGCCGATGTTGTAAACCCCGCCCGCCCGACCCTGTTGCAGAATCAGTTCGATGCCGCGGCAGTGATCCTCCACATAGAGCCAGTCACGGATGTTCCGTCCGTCACCGTAGATGGGAAGGGGCCTGCCGTGGAGAATGTTGATCAGCACCAGGGGGATCAACTTCTCGGGAAACTGATACGGGCCGTAGTTGTTGGAGCAGTTGCTGGTGGTAACCGAAAGGCCGTAGGTGTGGTGGTAGGCCCGCACCAAATGGTCTGAAGCGGCCTTGCTCGCCGAGTAAGGGGAATTGGGCGCATAGGGAGTAGTTTCGGTGAACGGCGGATCGTCCGGGCCAAGGGAACCGTAAACCTCGTCCGTGGAGACGTGATGAAACCGGTGCGGCCGGCCGGCGAGCGGGCCTTCGAGCCACACGCCGCGTGCCGCCTTGAGCAGCGCGTGGGTGCCCACCACATTGGTGGTGACAAAGGGGTCGGGGCCGGCAATGGAACGGTCGACATGGGACTCGGCGGCGAAGTTGACGACGGTGTCGAGCGCCTCCTCAACGAGCAGCCGCTCCACCAGCGCCTGGTCGCCGATATCGCCCTTGACAAAGCGGTACAGGGGGTTGCCTTCGGCAGGCGTAAGACTCGCCAGGTTGCCGGCATAGGTGAGGGCGTCGAGCACCACCAGCCGGTCGGCCGGATGCTCCTTGAGCCAGTAGTGGACAAAGTTGGCGCCGATGAAGCCGGCGCCGCCGGTCACCAACAGTCTAGGCATGGTCGAGTTCTCGCAGTTCGTTGAGCATCCGGCGCAGCTGGACCCGCCAGTGGGGAGCGGCCTCGCCCAGCAGCCGCCAGGTGCCGGACTTGTCTAGGACGCTGTAAGAGGGGCGCCTCGCCGGAGTGGGGTACTCCTCGGTGGTGATCGGTGTCACCGGCACGGCGCGGGACAAGAGGCCCAGGACGAGGGCCTCCTCCTGGATGGCCACCGCGAAGTCGTACCAGGAGGCCACCCCGGCGTCACTCCAATGGAAGATGCCGCCGGCCTCGGTGGCAGCCAGGCGCCAGATCGCCTGCGCCAAACCGCCGGTCCAGGTAGGACTCCCCACCTGATCGGCCACCACCCGAACGTGGTTCCGCTCGGCCATCAGCCGCAGCATGGTTTTGACGAAGTTATGGCCATGGGCGCCGTAGAGCCAGGAGGTCCGGAGGATGAGGGCGGCCGGGCCGCAGAATGCCTGGGCCAGCCGCTCGCCTTCCAGCTTGCTCGCCCCGTAGACGCCGACCGGGTTGGTCCGGTCGCGGGGGCCATAGGGATGCGACTGCCGGCCATCAAAAACAAAATCCGTGGAGATGTGAATGAGGCGCGCCCCCTGCTCCCTGGCCGCCTCGGCCAGATGGGCGACCCCGTGGCCGTTCACCGCATACGCCGCATCCGGCTCGCTTTCGGCCCGGTCGACGGCGGTGTAGGCGGCGGCGTTGACGATCACCTGCGGGGCACACGCGGCCACCGTCTGCAGCACCGACTCCCGATCCCGGATATCCAGCTCGTTGCGCCCCAAGGCGCTTACCTGCCAGCCATCGGGGGCGGAACGCCCCAGTTCGCGGCCGAGCTGACCACTGCCGCCGGCGATGAGCACCCTCATGGATAACACTCCGCGTCGCCCAGCGCGACCCCGGCCAAATCCTTGGCCGACAGCAACGGCTCCACCCCGACGGCGAGCGGCCAGGCGACGGCCAACGCGGGGTCGTCCCAGCGAATGGAGCGTTCATGGGCCGGAGCATAGTAGTCGGTACATTTGTAAAGGAACTCGGCGGTGTCGCTCAGCACGTAGAAACCGTGGGCAAAGCCCGGCGGCACCCAGAGCATTCTTTTATTTGCCGCCGAGAGGATCTCCCCAACCCACTGGCCGAAGGTTGGCGAACTCCGGCGCAGATCCACCGCCACGTCAAAGACCTCTCCCTGGATAACCCGGGCGAGCTTGCCCTGGGGCTGTCGGATCTGGTAGTGGAGACCACGCAGTACCCCCCGGCCCGACCGGCTGTGGTTGTCCTGCACAAAGGCGGCGTCAATGCCGTTGGCGGCAAAGACGTCGCTGCGCCAGGTCTCCATGAAAAATCCCCGGTCGTCGCCAAACACCTTGGGCTCGATGACCACGACGTCCTGAATCCGGGTGGACAGAAATTTCATTGCTGCCTCTCAGCCAGCATCCGCAGCAGGTACTGGCCATAACCGTTCTTCTTCAGCGGCTCCGCCAGCCGGGACACCTGTTCGGCGTCAATGTAGCCCCGCAAATAGGCGATCTCCTCCAGGCAGGCTATCTTGAGGCCCTGGCGGTCCTCCATCACCTTGATGAAATTGGCGGCGTCGAGCAGGGAGGCGTGGGTGCCGGTGTCGAGCCAGGCCATGCCCCGCCCCAGGAGTTCCACGTGCAGATCTCCGCGGCTGCGGTAGGCGTTGTTGACATCGGTGATCTCCAGCTCTCCACGCCCCGACGGCCTGATCCGCTTGGCGATCGCCACCACGTCCTGGTCGTAAAAGTAGAGACCGCTCACCGCGTAGTTGGATTTGGGATGCGCCGGTTTCTCCTCGATATCAAGAACCCGCCCCTCCCGGTCAAAGCTGACCACGCCGTAGCGCTGGGGATCCCGGACATAGTAGCCAAACACCGTGGCGCCGCGCTCCCGGCCGGCCACCTCGCGGAGCACCTTGCCAAGGCCGCTGCCATAGAAGATGTTGTCGCCGAGGATCAGGGCCACCGGTGCCCCGCCGATGAACGCTTCGCCGATCAGAAAGGCTTGGGCGATCCCCTCGGGCTTGGGCTGCACCGCAAAGGAAAGCGAAAGCCCCCACTGGGAGCCGTCGCCGAGCAGCTGCATGAACTGGCCCTGGTCTTCAGGGGTGGTGATGATCAGGATCTCCCGTATCCCCGCCTGCATCAGGGTGGCGATGGGGTAGTAGATCATCGGTTTGTCGTAGACCGGCATCAACTGCTTGCTCACCGATTTGGTGAGGGGATAGAGACGGGTGCCGGAGCCACCGGCGAGGATGATTCCCTTCATAAGAACAGTCGTTGTACTCTCTCGTTGGCAGCAGGCCAAAATCGATCAGAAACCCGGCAAGGGTATGCCAGCCCCCTGGCATCTCCGCCCTCTCCGGGACATCGCAAGGAAATTTCTCTTCATGAACCTGCCAAATAATCCGCGAGATTATAGTCGATGATAAGCCGCTGGCAAAGTGCTTTCCTGAGCCGGCGCCCAAACAACCGCGGGAGTCGGACCGGTGGCGGGAGAGCGCGGCTGCCGCCAGGACGCTCGCCAAAGGATTCCACCATCGGATTGATCTCGCCTGAACTCAATTATTGCCACCTCTGCCGCGAGTCCGTGGTTTGCGTTAATGGTCCGTCGGGCAAAGCCTGCTCAGGCTGAATGTCAACCACAGGCAGGAGCGAGGGAAAAAAACGGCGACCTTGGCCCACCCGTCCGTTTTTTTGTACTATACCGGGACGCTGGTGGGACAAAAAATGCCTCAAACAGGTTTGAGAACTCAAAGATGGGCCATTCCAAGGCATCAGCCATCCCTTTTGGAGTACCGTCCCCAACGCGTCACCCGCCCCAAGTCAGGCCGCGACAGTAGGCTTGGCACACCGCATTGTAAAACTCCCCCATAGCCAAATCCAAGCTGACGCGCCGTATGCGACACTGCGGCGACGATACCGATGCGTGCCTTTGCCATGCCCCCCTGATTGCTCAGTAAGTTTGAGCACCGGAGACTTTCTTCTGCTACTCTGTGTAAGTGCGGTCGTCCGCTTTCTCCTTGTTGATTGAAATTTTGCGATTCCAACCTGCCCGGGAACCGGGTGGCCGCATTTTCTGACCAACCGCCAAAATTTCGGCACTGGCGGAAATTGCTCAACACGTCATCCCTCTTAATGATCAAAATCCTCTATGACTACGAACAAAGGCGACACCGACCTGACGGCGCAAGACAACTTCGTTTCGGCTTTCCGGCGCGCACTCCTCCTGAAATCCGCCATTGGCCTCCTCACTATCAGCATTATTCTTGTTCTTACCTGCATTCTCCCCCTGAGCTACAAGCTCAAAAACGAACAGGTAAATCGTTTACTCTCGGTGGCCGAATCGCGCAAAGCGACGGTTGAACTCTTTCTTGAAAAGGCCATCGAAACCGCAAAACAGATCACCAGTCGCACCCAGGTCCGGCGGATGCTGGAAAAATATAACCGCCAGGAGGTGAGCTTGGCGGAACTGGCGGATTTCACGCGGCCCAAACTTAACGACGCCATCTCATTGTCTGGGAACGCGGTCGGGGTCAGCCGTTTTGACGCCCAGCACACCCTGGTCGTCGCGACAGGAATCCCAGTCCCGCCAACGCTCTGGTGCTTTCCCACCGATCAGCAGGATTTCCTCATTCGGGGACTCGAAAAGATTGACGGCAAGCTCTATCTCATCGTCAGCGCCCCCATCCTGACCAGCGACAAGCAGCGGGTTGGCACCGACATCATTCTGTTCGCCCCTGAAAAGATCGCAGAAATCATCAATGATACCGAGGGGTACGGGAAAACGGGAGAAATGGTCCTGGGGCGCCTTGCGCAAGGAGAGGCGGAAAGTTATTTCCGTGGCGGAGAACGCAATCATCCTGCAAGGGAAACCGCGGCGTCCAGACAAAAGGAACTCACAAGGGCTTTTGCCACCGTTGCCAAGGCCGACGAGAAAACCCTGCCATGGCTGTTCCATGAAGGCATCACCCTGAAAGTCGGAGATCGAATAAAGTACACGAACTGGGTCATTCTCTGCTGCATCGACAAGCATGAGCTCTACGCTCCGGTCAACACCATTATTTTATATCTTGTTTTTTGTATAACAATTTTGCTGCTTGTTGGCATGGGCGGCATGAAGCACTTGCTTCTTCCGTTGGCAGACAAGGCCATCATCCATACTGAAAAGCTCCAGCAAGAAATTCATGAGAAAGAAGAGGCATTGAATCGAAGCAGGCAAGCTGAAAATGCCTTAATAGAAAAAGAAAAAAAATATAGAACGCTAATTGACCAGGCAACGGACGCAATCTATGTAACTGACATGAAGGCAAATTTTATTGATGTAAACAAGAGGGCCTGCGAATCCCTCAACTATAGCAGGAAAGAATTGTTGACCCTCACCATATCCGACGTTGATCCGAATTTCAAAACCGCTGATCACGCCCAGAAGGTATGGGATAAACTCCTTGACGGGAAAACCATCAAGCTTGAGAGCAGCCATCAGCGCAAAGACGGCTCATCGTTTCCCGTGGAAATCCATATCGGCAAACTGGAGATAAATGGCCAGCCTGCCATCCTCGGTATTGCCCGCGACATCAGCGATCGCAAACTTGCCGCAGAAAAAATCAAGAAGCACCAACAGTTTCTGCAAAACGTCCTCAATGCTCTCAGCCACCCTTTTTGTGTCATCGACGCCGGCGACTACACCGTCAAACTGGCCAATAAAGCTTTTAATTTCGATGAAGATCATAAAAAAACAAAGTGTTATCAGATCACCCATGGGCGGAGCGAACCCTGTTGCAGCGATACCCATCCCTGCCCCCTCGATCTGGTCAAAAAAACGAAACAGCCTGTGGTAGTTGAACATCTTCATATCGATCAGGCAGGGACGGAACAACCAGTCGAGGTTCACGCCTATCCCGTTTTTGACGCCGACAACAATCTTACACAGATTATTGAATACTGCTTGGATATCAGCGAACGCAAGCGGGTGGAGGAGGAACGCCGCCGACTGGTGACCGCCATCGAGCAAGGGGCGGATTGCATCGTTATTACCGACGAAAAGGGAACGATCCAGTATGTGAATCCCAGTTTTGAACAGCACACCGGCTACAGCCGAGAGGAGGTAATCGGCAAGAATCCGAGAATTTTGCAAAGCGGCATACATCCGGCGGCGTTTTACCGCGGGATGTGGGAGACGTTGACCAGGGGCAAGGCATGGCAGGGACACCTGATCAACAAGAAAAAGGACGGCTCCCTGTTTGAGGAGGAAGCTTCGATCACGCCGGTTATGGATGCGGCCGGCAAAATTATCAACTATGTGGCGGTAAAGCGTGACGTCACCGACCAGATCAAAATTGAACAGCAACTCAGACAGGCTCAAAAGATGGAGGCCATGGGCACATTGGCAGGCGGCATTGCCCACGACTTCAACAACCTTCTGGCCCCGATTCTCGGCTACTCGGAACTGGCCCTGTCCAGGCTATCCCCAGGCGACCCTCTGATTTCCAATCTACAGCAGATTACCAGAGCAGCGGAACGGGCCCGGGATCTGGTGCAGCAGATCCTGGCCTTCAGCCGCAAAGCTCCCGCTGAGATAAAACCGTTCCAACCGCATCTGGTAGTCAAAGAGGTACTCAAGCTGTTACGGGCCTCCCTGCCCTCGACCATCGCAATCAAGACCAACATCCCTTCGGACTGTGGCGCTATCCTGGCCGACCCCACCCAGGTACACCAGATCATCATGAATCTCTGCACCAACGCCTACCATGCGATGCGGGAAACCGGCGGCGTGCTGGGGGTACGCCTGAAAAAAGTTACCGTCAAGGCGGGCGACAGGGAGTCCGATCTTGAGGTCGCGCCGGGCGATTACGTGTTGTTTGAGGTCAGCGACACCGGCTGCGGGATAGACCCCGGAACAGCACCCCGCATCTTCGAGCCTTATTTTACCACCAAGAACAAAGGGGAAGGCACGGGCCTGGGGCTTTCCGTGGTCCACGGCATCGTCGAAAGCCATCAAGGGCATATTGCGGTGTCCAGCGAACCGGGCAAGGGGACGCGCTTTCGCGTCTATCTGCCGAGGATTGTGGAAACGCTCGCCGTTGACGAGAACGCCAACCAGGAGCCCATTCCCACCGGCACGGAACATGTACTGGTGGTGGACGATGAAGACATGGTTTCCACCTTGCTCCAGCGGATGCTGGAGGAACTCGGCTACCGGGTGAGCCGTTTTGACAACAGCCTGCGAGCCCTCACCTTTATTAAACAGGACACCACGGCCTTCGATGTGCTCATTACGGACATGACCATGCCGAACCTGACCGGCCTGGAGCTGGCGCAAAAGGCCCTGGCCATCCGGCAGAACCTGCCGGTTATTCTCTGCACTGGGTACAGCGAGCTGATCAGCAAAGAGCAGGCCCAAGCCGCTGGTATCCGGGGGTACCTGATGAAGCCGGTAGCGATGCGGGAACTGGGCAAGTTGATACGGAAGGTGCTGGCCTGAACGCCTGATGTCCATAGGCAAGAGCCCCTCCCCAACTCCGCGGGCTGTTCATTGCCACTCGCGGCGCCGCCGATCGAAATCCGCCGCTGGTCGGCGCATCGTCGTCGCGACGGTCGCCCTTTTGAACCATTTCCCTCAACGGGCCAAGCAATGCGAGAATTTGGCGTACAGCGCCGCGAGCAGCACCGGCTGCCCTGATCATGAGGATGGATTGGTCGTTTTCCAAGGCGCCGGCCGACGCCGCCATCGGCAACGCGGTGCGACTCGTCTGCGCCGCCGCCCGACTCTCGCTTTTCGACACCGCGGGCAAGGCTCCGTGAGTGTCCATGCCTTTTGCGCCCTTGACGCAGCGGGTCGTGAAATGGTACCAAACAAACGGAACTCCATCCCATCCGCCAGGCAGGCCGGCCCGGCCGGCGACGGCCTGCCTTCCCCAAATTTCATTGGCCACAAAAGAGAGTTCTTGTGACGCGCATCCAAACCACCCTCTTCCTCACCGCCCTGTGCCTTCTTTTCTGCCTCCCCCCCCCCGCCGGTTGCCGCCCGCACCGCCTATGTGTCCGACATCATCGAGATCACCCTGCGCACCGGGCCTACCACCGACAACAAGATCATCGCCATGCTCCCATCGGACACCCAGCTCGAAATCCTTGAGGAAGAAGAGGGCTGGAGCCGGGTACGCACCGCCGGCGGCAAGGAGGGGTGGACACTGAGCCGTTACCTCACCGACCAGCAGCCCAAGACCCTGGCCATCGCCGACCTCAAGGAAAAGCTCACCACCCTCTCCCAGGCATGCCAGGAACCAGGCGAAACCATCACCCGCCTGCAGGCGGAGAACGACACCCTGGGCAAATCACTGGCGAGCACCCGTGACGAACAGGCCAAACTCCAACGCCAGTACGCCGACCTGCGCCACAACGCCGCCAATGTGCTGGCGATTCGCGACGAACTCCACTCCGCCACCGAACGGCTCAAAAGCACCACTGCCGAACTTGCGCAGGTGACGGACGAAAACCGCTCCCTGCGGACGTCCGCCAAGCTGCGCTGGTTTCTGGCCGGGGCCGGCGTGGTACTCTTCTCCTGGCTCTTCGGTTACCTGATGGGCAACAGACAGAAACGCCAGAAGCGGCAATCCCTGACCCTGTAGCTCGGACGCCTGAAAGAAAGCGGCGGCGAAAAAAAACGGCCGACAGCTTCCCCCCTGGCGGAAATGGGGGGGGGCTGTCGGCCGTTTTCGTGGGAAACGACAGGGACGCTGTTTAGCGGCGGTCGCCCATGAAGCGCAGCAGACTCAGGAAGAGGTTGACAAAGTCGAGGTAAAGGGCCAGGGCGCCCATAATCGCCCCCTTGCGAATCACCGCCTCGCCACCGCTCATGATCCCGGCGGCGCCGATCTGCTGAATTTTCTGAACATCGTAGGCGGTAAGGCCGGTGAAAACCACCACGCCGATGGCCGAAACCACCCAGGAAACCATGGAGCTGCCGACGAAAATGTTGACCACCGAGGCGATGACCATGCCGATGAGGCCCATGAAAAGAAAGGAGCCAAGACCGTTGAGATCCTTCTTGGTCACGGTGCCGTAGACGGCCATGGCCCCGAACATACCGGCGGTTACGAAGAAGGTGGTGGCCACCGAGGTGGCGGTGTACATGAGGAGAATGGCCGACAGGGTGGCGCCGTTCAACACCGAGTAGGCGACGAACAGCCCGGTGGCCGCCTGGGCGGAAAGCTTGTTGACCCGGACCGAGAGAAAGAGCACCATGCCCAGTTCGCCGAAGATCAGAGCGTAGAAGACCAGTCGGTTGCCGAAGATCAGTTGTTGAGCGGCCTGGGAGTTGGCAACCAGAAAGGCGGTGAGGCCGGTGAGGCCGAGGCCGATGGCCATCCAGTTGAAGACCTTGGCGAGGAAAAGGGTCGCGGCGTCGGCCCTGGCCCCGCCGGTCACGGTCAGGCGTTGTTCATTGTCATAAGGGTACATCTCATTCCTCCTTGAGAAAAAAATTGCTGCTGCCGTCCCATGCCAGGGGTCTGGCCCGGGACGGTATTCCGTTGTTCTGGTGAAAGGACCACCGTTGCCACCGCTTTGTTCCCGTTTTTTCCATGGGAGAGGGGCTCTGACTTTGCCGCAGCAGCGGCGCTTATAGCAAAAGGGTCGCGGTATAGTACCGTCTCGACCGCTTTTCTGCAAGAGCGAGAGAGAGGCCACCGCAACTCACAGCACGAGACAGGCAGCGGTCGTGCCGGGGAACCTCAATCGCTGCTCATCAGGATGGCCGCCGGCCGGGTGGCCTCGAACTGCTCGCAGGCGATCTTAATGGCAGCGGTGAGCGGCACGGCGATGAGCATGCCCACCAACCCCCAGAGCCACCCCCAGAAGAGAAGCGCGAGAAGCACCACCAGGGGGCTTAAGTTCAAACCGCGGCCCATGAGCCGCGGTTCGACCACGTTGCCAACCACCATCTGGATACCGACGAGCACCGCCGCCACCAAAAGGGTTTCGGCAAGCGAACCGGACTGAAAAAGGGCCACCGCCACCGGCGGCAGGGTGGCGATCACCGAGCCGAGGTTGGGGATGAAGTTGAGCAGGAAGGCGAGTACCCCCCAGAGGAGGGCAAAGGGCACGCCGAAGAGGAGCAGGGCGATGGCGAAGAGGCCGCCGGTGGCGAGGCTGAGCAGGATCTTCAACTCCAGATAGTGGCGCACCGCGCCGTTGATCCGGGCCGCGGTGGCAAGCCACGCCACGGCCTGCTCCTCGCCAAGCCCCCGGGCGAGCCGGCGGGCCAGGCTCTCCCGTTCGGCGAGGATGAAGACCAGGAAGAGCAGTACCCAGAAAATGTTGCCGAGAAAGGCGAAGAAAGAGCCGCCCACCTGCCGGACCACGCCGCCCAGGGGTTGCAGATCGGCGTGCTTAAATTTTTCCATGAAGGCGGCCGCGGCCTGGGCCGCCTGCTCGCGGCTGATGTCGAGCCGGTCGAGGAGGAGGGCCGCGTACTGCCAGAAGGTCGCCTCAAAGCGGGGCAGCCGGGCTTCGAGTTCAACGACGTTGGCCTGGACCAGACGGCCCAGGAGGTAGCAGGCCGCCACCACGCCGAGTACCACCGCCACGCTGCGCAGCGCCGTAGGCACCCGCAGCCGCTGCAGAAACTCTAGCGGCAGCGCCAGGCCGTAACAGCAGAGAAGCGCCACGGCCAGGGGCACGAAGAGAAAGGCCAGGGCCTTCAGGACCACTACCGCCAGAACCAGCAACACCGCCCAGGCAGTGGCGGCAAGCAGCCCGCCCGGCAACGGCGGCACGCCTGACTCAGCCATGCCGCCTCACCCCAGGTAGCCGCCGGGGCCGCATCAGTGCACGCCCTTGCTGTTCAAGAAGGCGCTGTACTGCATGTCGGTGCCCAGGATGTGCTTGTCGAGCCATTTTTTGAGGAAGTCCATCACCTCGATGGTCATCGCCGCCTTGCCCAACTTGTACTGGCGCTGGAGATCCAATACCTTGGCGGTCATCTTCTCGTGCTTGTCCTTGTGCTCGGCGAAGCCCTGGTAGCCATGGGCCTGCATCAGCCGCTCCTCGTTGGCGAAATGGTTTGCCGTGTAGCTGACCAGCCGCGCCAGGATTTCACCCAGTACGTCCTTTGCCTTGCCGGCAGCCATGGCATCGTTCAACTCATTGATCATCTTGATCAGGTTCCGATGCTGATCGTCGATCTCCTTGATTTTGACACTGTAGGCATCCTTCCAGGACAACAGAGGCATAACGGTTTTCCTCCAAAGTGAAATGTTGGCCGACCCACCTAAACTCACAAGCCGGGCGTCGACTAAGCGCTGTATTTTACCTAAACCCAAAGGAATGGCAACAACTATCGCCGTTGCCCCCCCCGCCGTTCAGAGGCGGGTGTGCCAGAGAGGTCAGAGCTGGACGGAATCGCCCGGCTCGGGCAGCCAGACCTGCAAGGGGGCGGCCCGGCGGAGGGCGGCGTCGATCTCAAACCGCCGCTCCTGACGCTCCTGGCGCTGGATGTGAATAAGGGCCAGGGCCGAAACCCCGGCCCGGACGGCAAAGTCAAGGCAGCCGGCGACGCTGCCGTGGCCGATGACGGTGTCGGTGAGCCGGAAGGACTCATGAACCACCAGATCGCATCCCCGGGCCAGCTGCTCGGTGGCCGGGGTGGGCCGGCCATCGCCACTATAGAAAAGGGAGCGTCCGCCATCCTCAAGCCGCAGGGCCAGGGCGCGCTGGGAGTGAAGCCCGGCGGCGGTATGCCACTGAAACCCGGCCACCTCGAGAACCGTTCCGGGCTCTGCCTCCCGGAACAGCAGCGGATAATGCATCTTGGCGCCGAAGTTGGGATAGGCCAGGTCGAGCGCCTGCCGGACCTTGGCCTTTACCCCGGCGGGGCCGATGATAAACAAAGGCTTACGGCGGTCCTCCTCCCAGAAGCGGAGGAGCAAAAGTGGGACACCGAAAAAGTGGTCGCCGTGAAAATGGGAAATCCACAGGGCATCCAGCCGGTCCGCCTCGCCGCGGGCGCCGAAATAGATATGCGGGGTGGTGAAGCCGCAGTCGAGGAGCACCTGCCGCTCCTGGCCGGCGGTATCGGTCTCCACCAGTAATGAGGTGTTGGGGTAGACAGGGTCGCATGCCTCGCCCACCCCGAGGAAGGTGATCTTCATCATGGTTCACGCGTTCTTCTAAGGACGAATGGAGTTCTTGGGATTGTACCATGAAGCCGCCGGCAGGGAAACGCCAAGCTTCGCCGCCGGCAGGCGTTTGGCGGTTTGCCAAAGATGCCGGCCGCAGTGGTTTCGCCGAAAGCCTGTGGGCCACCGCCACTGGGCCAGGTTTCCCCTTTGCCGGGCTGCCCGCCTTTTGGTATGGTTGGGCGCATTCCACCGTTTTTCGCCATTCCCTTGTCGAGAGGTTTCCGGCCTTGCTCAACGTTATCTGGACAGGTTTCTTCTTCCTCGCCGCCCTGTCGGCCCTCTATCAGGTGACCTGGCTCCACCAGCCAATGGTGCTCGACGCCATCATGACCGCCCTCTTCGCCTCGTCCAAAACCGCCTTTGAGATCGCCATCGGCCTCACCGGGGTGATGACGCTCTGGCTCGGCATCATGCGCATCGGCGAAGCGGGCGGCATGGTGGAGGTCTTGAGCCGGCTGCTCACCCCGCTCTTCCGGCATCTCTTCCCCGAGGTACCGGAAGGCCACCCGGCCTGCGGCGCCATGGTGATGAACATCGCCGCCAACATGCTGGGACTCGATAACGCCGCAACCCCGCTGGGGCTCAAGGCGATGCGGGAACTCCAGTCCCTGAACCCCGACCCGCAAACCGCGAGCAACGCCCAGATCATGTTCCTGGTGATCAACACCTCCTCGGTGACCATCATCCCCACCACCCTCTTCACCTACCTTTACCAACTTGGCTACCCCAACCCCACCGAACTCTTCCTGCCCATCCTGCTCGCCACCGGCTGTTCCACCATGGCTGGCCTCGTGGCCGTGTCGTTCTACCAGCGTTTGAACCTGCTGCGGCCACGCCTCCTCCTGGCCCTGGCCGGTCTCCTTGCCCTGCTCGCCCTGATCTTCACCGGCCTCTTGGCCATGGACCGGGCTGCCATGCGCGCCCTTTCCACCACGGTGAGCAACGGCCTGATCTTCGGGGTCATCATCGTCTTCCTGTTGCTGGCCGTGCGCCGCCGCGTGAACGTCTACGAGGCATTCATCGACGGGGCCAAGGACGGCTTCCAGGTGGCGGTTGAGATCATCCCCTATCTGGTGGCCATGCTGGTGGCCATCGGTGTTTTCCAGGCCAGCGGCGCCATGGCCATCCTTCTCGGACTCATCGACCACCTGGCGCGAGGGGTTGCCACCGGGCTCGACGGCCTGGGCCTCATTCACTACCACGGCACGCCCATCGCCTTTGTCGACGCCCTGCCCACCGGCCTCATGAAGCCACTGAGCGGCAGCGGAGCCCGGGGGCTGATGATCGAAACCATCCAGAGCCACGGCGTAAAGAGCATGGTCGCCAAGATGGTGGCCGTCATGCAGGGCAGTACCGAAACCACCTTTTACATCATCGCCGTCTACTTCGGAGCGGTGGGAGTCAAGAAAACCCGCCACGCCGTCCCCTGCGGTCTCATCGCCGATGCGGCCGGCATCACCGCGGCCATTGCGGTCTGTTACCTCTTCTTTGGCTGAGTCTCCAGTCCGCAACGGCCCCCTCTTGAAAAAGATTTTTCCGTTGCACTCCTCCCGCCTCCATGCCTAGGATGAACCTTAGGTGCCAGGTAACCCTGCGGTACAGGATACATTTCCCGGAAAGTGATTCTCAGAAAATGGCATGATGGAGTGGTTGACGGTCTTTGCCCCACGCCGCCGCGGCCAGACGCTGCCATGAGAACTTAAACGATAGCGCGCTCCGTTAGAAGAAACTCGTCGCATTTCGGCTCGCCAGGGACTCACCCCCTTATTTAACGGTCAAGAAACTGAAACTGCCATGCATCCTGCTCACCGCCAGTCGACCATAGAGCCCTTCCCCCTTCCGGCACAGTCGGACTTCACCGTCCTCATCGTCGATGACGAGTACATCAATCGTTTTCTCCTGCAGAACATCGTGGAGGGGATCGGCTACACCACCCGGAAGGCGGAAAACGGCGCCGCCGCCCTGGAACTCGTCGCCGAGACCCCGCCGGACCTCATCCTGCTCGACATCATGATGCCCGACATCAACGGCTACGAACTCTGCCGCCGACTGAAGGGGAACCCGGCCACCGCCAACATTCCGGTGATCTTCGTCACCGCCCTCACCGATACGGCGAATCTGATCAAGGGGTTCGCGGTGGGCGCCGAAGACTACATCGGCAAACCCATCAACGAAGGCGAGGTCAGGGCCCGAGTGCAAACCCACCTCAAACTCAAGGCGGCGGTGGACCAGATCCGCAAGTACAACGAGGAACTCGAACAGGTGGTGGCCGAAAGCAGCCGGGAGCTGGTGCGCAGCGAACGCCAAGCCGCCTTTGGCCAGCTCATCCAGGGCATCGTCCACAACCTCAAGGGACCGCTCACCTCCATCCGGGGCAGCGCCCAGGCATGCCAAATCACCGTCAAGACGCTGGTCGGTGAACTCGACGCCATGGCCCAGCGGGCGCCGGATGCCGTTCCCGCCCGCCTCACCGATCTGAGCCGGGCCGCCACCAAAGCGGCGGAGCTGGTGGATACGGCCTCACGCCGCCTCACCGAGATGATCAACGCCCTGATGTACAAGAGCAGCAGTGACCAGCGCGACAAAGAAGAACAGCTCGATCTGAACGCCATCGTCGGGGAGGAACTCGCTTTTCTTCAGGCCGACCTCCACTTCAAGCACCATGTCCGCAAGGCGATAACACTTGCCCAGGAACCGCTGCCCATCCTGGCGGTCGCGCCGGAAATTGCCCAGGTCATCACCAACCTGGTGAGCAACGCCTTGGACGCCACGCACGCCGCTGCCGAACCGACCATCACCATCACCACGGCAAGGAGGTGCGGCGCGGCCTGGCTCACCGTTGCCGACAACGGCAGCGGGATTGCATCCGAACACCTCGGCAGGATCTTTGATCCCTTCTTCACCACCAAGCCCAGACGCCAGATGGGGGCCACCCCGGAAAACGGCCCCATCGGCACCGGCCTCGGCCTCTACATGTGCATGCGGTCGGTCAAGGCGCTGGGCGGCGACATCCAGGTGGACAGCGCGGTGGGCAAGGGCACCACCTTCCGGGTCAAGATCCCGCTCGCCCTGCAACCCGCGACCGAGGAGGGCTGTGACGGCGACAACAGCCCCGTCCTCCACCAGTGACCCTTTTCGACTAGACGAGGAGGCCCGCAACGAAATGCCAGAACACCGCGCCTACAAAATCTTGCTTGTGGACGACGACGAAGATATCCTTAGCACCCTGGAGCTGGCCTTTCTTCCCACTCCGTACCGCGTCACCACTTGCAACCACCCGCTCAAGGCTTACGAGTTGATCGAAAACGTACACTTCGACATGGTGATCAGCGACATTCAGATGCCCCAGATGAACGGCCTGACCCTGCTGCGCAAGATCAAGGACTTCAACGGCATGATCCAGGTGATCATGATCACCGCCTACATCTCAATCAACAACACCCTGGACGCCTTTCGTTACGGAGCCGCGGACATCTTCTTCAAGCCCTTCGACGACATCACCGAGATCGTCCAGGCCGCCGATGCCATTGCCCTCAAGTTGGACCGGGTCAACAACATCCTCCACAAGGTGGCGGAAGGAGAGGTATGAACGATGCAAAACGCGCTTGACCTCAACGCCCTGCACGGCTTTCTCGACGAGTCCACCGACTCCCTGCAGGGCATTGAGGCCGATTTCATCGATCTGGAGAAAGATCCGGCCAATCTCGACATCATCAACCGGATCTTCCGTCCCATCCACAGCCTCAAGGGCAACTCGGGCTTCTTCGGTCTCACCAACATCAACAAGTTTTCCCACCGTCTGGAAAACCTTCTCGACATCATCCGCAAGGGCGATCTGCTCGTCTCAAAAGAAATCATCGACACCCTCCTCGCCGGCGTCGACTCCCTCCGCCAGATGCTCGAACGGGTCTACGCCGATCCATCCGACGTCGCCCTTGGCGACGCCGAAGAGGCGCTCCTCGCCAAAGTGGAGGGATTCAAGCCGGAGAAGACCGAGGGTACCCTCGAAAGCGTTCTGACCCTTGAAAAACTCCTCAGCGAGGCGCTAGACAAAGGCATCGATCCCCATACCAACACCCTGCTCAGCAACACCCTCAGCCAGATCGAGAAGGTCAACCAAGAAATCAAGCGGCTCCTCGAAGGCCTGCGCCACGGCGACGCCAGCGCCGACCGCGCCGCCGCCACCTACCGCCTGAACGGCGCTGACTACACGGCCCTGCTCCGTCCCTTCATCGAGGTAGCCGAGTGCATGGGCAAAAAAACCGTGGTGGCGGCCAAGGTCCGCACCGCGACCGCCAACGCCCTGGCCGCGCTCGACGAGCTGTTCCGGAACAACGTCGCGGTTAACAAGGAAACCGACGAACTCCGTTCAATGGCCAACTTCTTCGACGACGAAATGCTCGTGGCGAGCGACGAGTTCACCTCGTCGACCATCCGGTCCATCGACGCCGTGCTCGCCGCCTTTGACATCGAGCGACCTGCCGCCGCCCCCGAAACGGGCGGCAGGCTCGGCGAAATCCTCGTCGCCAGCAACAAGGTTTCCGCCGAGGCAATCGCCGGGGCGCTCAAAAAGCAGAAAAAGGTTGGCGAAATCCTCGTCGAGGAAGGCCTTATCGATCGCGACGGTCTGCAGGAAGCGCTCGCCGAACAGCAAAAAAAGGCGTTCAGCGAACACGCCCAAAAGCAGCACGCCGCCCCCGAGGTCAAGAAGACCATCCGCATCGACCAAGACAAGCTGGACAGCTTCGCCAACTTTGTCGGCGAGCTGTTCATCAACATCGACTCGTTCAGTTTTTTGAAGAAGCAGTTGGAAGAAGCCGAGGTCGATTTCGATCTGATGACCCGATTCACCAATACCATCACCTCGCTCGACGAAATGGTGGACACGCTCCAGGAGAGCATCATGAGCATCCGCAAGGTGCCAGTCCACACCCTCTTTCAACGCTTCCCCAGGGTCATCCGCCAGCTCGCCGGCTCCCTGGAAAAGGAGATCGACTTCCGCATCCGCGGTGATGAGACGGTGATCGACAAGGATCTGCTCGAAAAGATCGAAAACCCCCTGGTCCACATGCTGCGCAATTCCGTGGATCACGGCATCGAACTTCCCGGCGAACGCACCGCCGCCGGCAAGCCCGCCACCGGCCTGCTGGAACTCAAGGCGGCGGTGGACGACAACTACGTCTATCTCACCATCCAGGACGACGGCAAGGGGATCGACCCGGAGAAAACCAAGGCGGTGGCGGTGAAGAAGGGATTCCTCGGCCAAGAGGAGGCCGACCGCCTTTCCGAAAAGGAACTCATCAACCTGATCTTCAAGCCGGGCTTCAGTTCCGCTGAACGGGTGAGTGACGTCTCGGGCCGAGGGGTCGGCATGGACGTGGTGCTCTCGGTGCTTCGGGAAACCAACGGCACCGTGGAAGTGGAATCGGAGGTGGGCAGGGGAACCAAGCTGGCCATCAGGATCCCCCTCACCAAGACCCTGGTGGCCAAGGAGGCGATGATCGTTACCGCCAATGGCCGGACCCTGGCCATTCCCTCCGAGGACATCACCGCCACCATCGAGGCCAAGGACGACGCCACCACGCTCTTTTCCGGCGACTCCTGCATCCAGTACCAGGGCGGGATCATCCAGGTCGTGGACCTGGGCGGTTTTCTATTCGGCGCGACCTCCCCGCAGGAGCGGCAGGGAAGTCGGCAGGTGATCACCGTCTGCCAGAAACACAAGATCGCTCTGCTGGTGGACGAGGTACTGAGCCACCAGAAAATCGTGGTCAAAAACTTCACCGACGGCTACCGCAGGCTCCAGGATGCCAGGGGGATCAACGGCTACACCATTCTGGGCAACGAAGACATCATCCTCATCGCCGACGTCCAGAAAATCGCCGGTCACGCCGGCCAATAACCGCCCAGCCCCGCTGTTCCCTTGCGGCAGCCTCCGAGGCATAGTAACGTTCTTCTATTGCCACGACATTGCGACGGCCACGCCGGGACAGCGCCGCGCCGCCAAATGCCGGCCGGGTGGAATTACATTTCTTTTGACGTAACCTCCGACAAACAATTAAATTGGCACCATACGCTGTCATAAATACTGTTCAGACGCCCCCCGCGGCACGGAAACGTGCCGGCTTCACCTGCCGCCGGGCAACGGCGCGGCGCCATGCGACGGTTCAATATCCGGGTTGACCCCAAATGGGAACAATGGAAGCTGACATATTCAAGGAGGAGGCATTCGACCTGCTCGACGACATCGAGGCGACGCTGCTCGAGCTGAAGGATGCTCCTGACGACCGCGAACTCATCAACCGCCTGTTCCGGGCCTTTCACACCATCAAGGGATCGGGCGCCATGTTCGGGTTCAAGGCGGTGTCCGAGTTCACCCACCAGCTTGAGAACGTCATCGACAAGATCCGGGACGGGAGCGGGGTTTTCCCGGACGAACTCACCGAGGTACTGCTGGCCGGCCGCGACCAGATCCTGCGCATGATCGAGGCCCCTGATCCCGACGCCCCTGAGATCGCCCACGGCGCACGGGAGGTTCTCGCCCTGCTGGCCGGAACTCTTGGCCAGCCAACGGTCCCGCCGCCCCGCCCCGCCGCCGCACCACCGGCGGTCAGTTCACCACCACCGCCCGCGGCCGCCGACGAGCGGCCGGCGGCTACCGCCCCCCAGCCGACCCCGGCCCTGATCGAAGAAATCAACGAGCTGCTGGCCGAAGCGGAACAGATGCTCCAGAAGCTGCGCTCCAAGCCGGACTCCGCCAAGCTCGCCAATCGGCTCCACCGCGCCTTTCGCACCGTAGCCGGCACCGCCGAGATGTACGAGATGGTTCCGCTTGCCGAATTCAGCGGCACCATTGCCGAAGCCCTGGAAGCGGTGCGCCAGCAGGGCAAGCCCGTCGATGCCGCCACCCTTTCCTGCCTGGAGGCGGCCAGGAGCCATGTCCTCTCCCTGCTCAGGGCCCCGGAGCCCGGCGCCCAGCTCCTGCACCACCGCTCGACCAAGCTGGTCGCCGATCTCAAGGCCCTCTGCAACGCCACGCCGGCGGGTGGGGAAAAGACGGCCGAGCCGTTAAAGGTGCTCATCGTCGAAGATGAATTCATCAGCCGCTACCTGTTGCAGGAATTTCTCACCCCTTACGGCAACAGCCATGTGGCCATCGACGGCTACGAGGCGGTTCTCGCCGTCAAGAACGCCCTCATTGAAAAAAGGCCGTACCATCTGGTCTGTCTCGACATCATGATGCCCGGCATCGACGGTCGGCAGGTCGCCAAGGAAATCCGCCGGCTGGAGTCGGAGATGGGCAGTCCCATTGTCAGCCGGGTGGTGATGACCTCGGCCATCGACGATCTCGAGGTCAAAGAGTCGCTGCTCAAGGCGGGGCATTGCGACGCTTATCTGGTCAAGCCGCTCCGCTTCGACGACCTGACCGAACTGTTGCGCAAATACTTCCCAGAATTCGGGCCTGCCGATGCGTAATTCCTCCATGACGCTGCAAATTACTCCGCTCCCAGGCGAGGCGCTGCCGCCCCGCAAGGGTCAACTTCGGCACCATCCCTTGCCCGCCGCTTCCAGGCAACATTCCTCACTCGCAACGCCGCTGGTCGCATATTTTCTGCCGCCATTGGCACAAGGTGGATGACAATGCCCCGTACCGTCACCGATGAACAGGTAGAGATCATCGAGGAATTCATCTCCGAAGTCAGGGATCTCCTTGACCAGACGGAACCGGCCATCATCGGCCTGGCCGCGTACTGCAAGGATCTCCAGCAGCAAACCTCCGAGGAAAGCCTCCAGATCCTCCACTCCATCTTCCGCCATTTCCATTCCATCAAGGGGGGGGCCGGCTTTCTCAACCTGGGCAATCTGGTCACCTGCGCTCACAGCGCCGAGAACCTCCTCGATCGCCTGCGAGTCGGAGAGTTTCTCCTTACCCAGAGCCACATCGACATTCTCTGCAAGGCCTGTGACTTTATCACCGATGCCATGCATGCCCTGGAAACCGATCTCAACGACCGCGCCATGGGCGACCGGGCCAGGGAAATCAAGGCCCTGTTCGACCGGGCCATTGCTGGTGATCAACCGCCGGCCGCGGAAGAGGACCGCAAAGAGGGAGAACTCTCCGCCCGGCCGGCCGACCAGGCGCCGACCATCGACCTCGACCTCGACCCCTCGCAGCTCATCAACCCCGAAACCCTGGCTCACTTTCTTGCCGAGGCCAACGACCTGATCCGAGACAGCGAGGAAGCACTCCTCCAGTGGGTGCAGACGCCGGACGACCACGAACAGGTCAGCCGGCTGATCAGAAACATCCACGGGCTCAAGGGCAACTGCGGCTTTCTGGGTTTCAACGATCTGGAGCGGCTCGCCCATGCCATGGAGAGCCTCTTCGAATCGGCCCGCAACGGGGCGACGCTCGATCTTTCCGCGGTGCCGGAAACCCTCCTCGGAACCCTCGACCTCCTCAAGGCCGCCATCGAGCGGATCGGCCAGGGCGGCGACAGCCGCATCGAGCGCGTCGGTTTCATGGTCCAGACCCTGGTCGATCTCACCCACTCCGACGCGCCCACCGCCGTTGGAAACGCAGCGGCCCCGAAACTGGGAGAAATCCTGGTCAGGCAGGGAGTTGTCACCGATGAAGCGGTGGAGCAGGCCCTGGAAATCCAGAACAAACCCCTGGGCAAGATCCTGGTGGAAACCGGGGTGGTGACCCCCGAACAGATTGATACCGCCCTCAGCAGCCAACAGAGCCAGAAGCAGGCCGCCACCGCAGGCGGACCGCCGCAGGTCGCCGTCCGCCAGGATATCCGGGTGGATCTGGGCAAGCTCGACAGCCTCATCAACCTCATCGGCGAAATGGTCATCGCCGAAAACATGCTCATCAACAGCCCCGACCTGGCAGGCCTTGAACTTGAGAACTTCAACAAAGCCTCCCAGCACATGGACAAGATCATCCGCGAGCTGCAGGAAATGGCCATGTTGATCCGCATGGTGCCGGTGGCAGGGCTGTTCCGCCGGATGACGCGACTGGTGCATGACCTTTCCCGCAAGTCCGGCAAAAAGGTGGATCTCCAGCTCATCGGCGAAACCACCGAGGTTGACAAGACGGTCATCGAGCTGATCACCGACCCCCTGGTGCACCTCCTGCGCAACTCCATGGACCACGGACTGGAAGGCCCCGATGAACGAACCACGGCCGGCAAACCGGTCACCGGCGTGCTGCGGCTTTCAGCAAGCCACGAAGAAGGCGATGTGATCATCACCATCACCGACGACGGCCGGGGGCTCAACCGCAAGAAGATCCTCGCCAAAGCGGCGGAGAAGGGATTGATCGACAACGACGGCGCCCAGATGGGCGACGCCGAGGTCTTCAACCTCATCTTTCTGCCCGGTT
Source organism: Desulfobulbaceae bacterium UBA5121 (assembly GCA_002414225.1). GTDB lineage: Bacteria > Desulfobacterota > Desulfobulbia > Desulfobulbales > UBA5123 > UBA5123. The sequence goes on from DHYV01000048.1 coordinate 62,278, forward strand.
TCTCCACCGCCGACACGGTTACCGATGTCTCGGGCCGGGGCGTGGGCATGGATGTGGTGCGCCGCAACCTTGAAAAGATCAAAGGCAAGATCGAGATCCAGAGCAAGGCCGGGGTCGGCACCACTATCGTGCTCCGGATTCCGCTGACGCTCGCGATCATCGACGGGATGATGATCCGGGTCGGCACCTCCCAGTACATCGTGCCGCTCCTCTCCATCCGTGAATCCTTCTGTCCCCGCCCGGAACTGATCACCGTCTCGCCGGACGGCCAGGAACTGGCCAGGGTGCGCGACCGGCTGCTGCCCGTGGTGCGGCTGCACGAACTGCACAAGATCACCCCGGGCTGCCAGGAACTCGAAAAGGGCATTCTCATCGTGCTGGAAGGCCAGGAGATCAACTTCTGTCTCTTCGTGGACGAGATCATGGGCCAGCAGCAGACCGTGATCAAGGGACTGTCGGAGTACATCTCCACCCTGGGCAACGTCGGTGGCGTTTCGGGCTGCACCATCCTGGGCAACGGCGATGTCTGCCTGATCCTGGACGTCCACTCCCTGGCAGATGTAGCGCTCTATGCCAACGGGTAACGGTGCCGGCCACGCATAGCGCGCATTTTTCAAGGTTCACCGGCAACCCCGTCCTCCGAACGGAAGGTAAACGCCCCTTGCTCTCCAGGGGGCGACCGATCTCACCGGCTCCGCCTCGCCACGAAGCAAGTTGCATCGCCAGCCATATGCCCCCCCTCGTGACCTGAGCGACCCCGGCCGGCCGGGTGATCCGGGTTAGCCCGCGTCGGCGCCAAACCCGGCTCCGCTCAATTCCGGGAAAACACGTTTCCGTCGCCGCCAGGGATGACCGCCGCCCTCGCTGACGCTGTAAGCCTTTTTCCCTCTCCCTGCCAACCTTGGGATGCGATTTCAAGGCCCGCCTTGGCTCACGCGTCCGGACATTGTCCTTTCTCCCGCCCCCCCCCTCACAAACCCATAGTCCATAATAATTAGACATTAGACAGTCCTAAAAATTTCCTCATCCCGATATTAAGTTATCGCTTGACACGGCACCATTCACGGCTCGAAAATAACTCCCATTAGCGATACTATTTTCAGGCAGGCACACACATCACCGCCCGCCCTAAAAAGGGGATGGCGGAAGCGGTTCACGTGCCGGCCTGGTCGCCGCTCAAACTGAACAGTACGGGGGGGGGGTAAAAAATGGCGGAAGAAGAAATGGTCGCCTTGGAGGAAGATCTCTACGACGACGAAGAC
>DHYV01000048.1:63745-68775 GCA_002414225.1 Desulfobulbaceae bacterium UBA5121
GCTCTTTGAAGAAGAACTGGGACAACTCGGCAAGACGGGCAACTGAGGCCGCGGCCTCCTCCCCGACCGTCCCCGCACCACTTACCGCTTACCGCGCATCACCCGCACCGATCGGTTATTTCCCTCAAAGGAGACTCGGATATGCAAATGGACCTGGGCAAAAAAATCGGCGCCGGCTTCGGCTCCCTGATCCTCCTCGCCTGCATCCTGGGAGGACTCGCCATCTTCAACATGATCAACGTCAGCACCCTCTCCGTGATGCTGGACGACGAGTACGTGCCAGAGGTGGCGGTGGCAAACAACATCGAACGCTACTCCCTTGAGACCATGTCCGACATGCGCAGCTACATCTTCACCGAGGACAGGAATTACCTCAAGACGGCCAGGGAAAAACTCTCCCTGGTGGAAAAATATCTCAGCGAAGCAGAGGCACTGTCCAAGAAATCGGCCCATCTGGTGAAACTTCACGACAACGTCAAGTCCATCGACGACGGGGTGCAGGCGTACATGAAACTGGTGGAGGACGCCTCGGCGACCGACGAAAAAATGGATCATTACCGGGAAGCCATGTCGGCCAACGCCAAGACATACATGGAAACCTGCGCGGCGCTCCTTGATGACCAGACCAAGAAGATGGAGAGGGAGATCGCCGGCAAGGCCGGTGACGCCAAGCTCAAGGAACGGCTTACCAAGATCGCCCTCGTCAACGACATCATCAACCTCGGCAACGACACCCGGCGCGCTTCCTGGCGCTCCCAGGCACTGCGCTCTCCCGAGGTCATCCGGGAGGCCCAGAAGAACTTCGGCCTCATGGACGCCAAGTTCGCCGAACTGCGTAAAATCATCCACAACGATGAAGATCTCGCGCGCGTCGACGCGACCGACAAGGCATCCGAGAGCTACAAGGTGGCGATGAACGATTTTCTGGCCAACTGGCTGCACGCCCAGGAGATCGCCAGGCAACAAGAAGAGGTCGGCGGCCGCGTGCTTGCCGCGGCCCGACTCACCGCCACCGCCGGCATAGAGAACACCCAGAAAATCGCCAACACCGCCGTTTCCTCCCTGGGCATGGCGTCCAACGTCATGATCGGCGGGCTGATCTTCGCCCTGCTGCTCGGCATCGTCATCGCCTTCTACATCACCCGTTCCATCACCGTGCCCATCGGCAAGACCGTGCATATGCTCGCCGAGATGGCCAAGGGACACCTCAACCAGCGGCTCAACATGGGCCGGAGTGACGAGATCGGCCAGATGGCGCGGACCATGGACTCCTTTGCCGACAACCTGCAGAAAGAGATGGTGGCCTCCCTCGAAAAGCTCGCCAACGGCGACCTCACCTTCGACGCCACCCCCCACGACGAGGCCGACGCGATCAGGAACTCGCTGAAAAAAACCGGCGACGACCTCAATATCCTCATCAGCGACATTCTCACCGCCACCGAGCAGGTGGCAAGCGGCGCCGGTCAGGTTTCCGACTCGAGCCAGGCCCTCTCCCAGGGCGCCACCGAACAGGCGGCGTCTCTCGAACAGGTCACCAGCTCCATGACCGAGATGGCCTCCCAGACCAAGCTGAACGCCGAAAACGCCGCCCAGGCCAACCAGCTGGCGGGCCAGACCCGCGCCGCAGCCGAAGGCGGCAACGCCAAGATGCAGGAGATGGTCAAGGCGATGGGCGAGATCAACGAGGCGGGCGAAAACATCTCCAAGATCATCAAGGTGATCGACGAGATCGCCTTCCAGACCAACCTGCTGGCGCTCAACGCGGCCGTCGAGGCGGCCCGGGCCGGCCGCCACGGCAAGGGGTTCGCGGTGGTGGCCGAGGAGGTGCGCAACCTCGCCGCCCGCAGCGCCAAGGCGGCCAAGGAAACCGCCGAACTCATCGAGGGGTCGGTGGAAAAGACCCGGAACGGTACCCAGATCGCCGAGGCCACCAGCGAGGCGCTGGCCGAGATCGTCAGTTCCGTCACCAAGGTGACCGATCTGGTGGGCGAGATCGCCGCCGCCTCCAACGAGCAGGCGCAAGGCATCAACCAGACCAACCAGGCCCTGAGCCAGATCGACCAGGTGACCCAGCAGAACACCGCCAGCGCCGAGGAGAGCGCCGCCGCCTCAGAGGAACTCTCCGGCCAGGCCATGCACATGAAGGAGATGATGACCCGCTTCAGGGTCCGGACGATGGGCCGGAGCACCGGGGGACGCCAGGAGGCGCTGCCCCGTCCCGCCGCGCCAAAACCCCAGGCCGAATGGGGCGCCGCGCCCCAACCGGCCGCCAAGAAGCCGGCCAACCCGGCGCCCAGGGAGGTCATCGCCCTGGACGACCAGGAGTTCGGCAAGTACTGAGTATCCTCAAGAACCACCCCGGGGTGAGACCAAACTCACCGGCGCTGCCCCGGGGTGGCTACCCGCCTTCACCCTGTCCCGCAAAACCGCTTCCCCCCTTTTTAGTCCTTCCACCGGACGGCGCGGCCAACGAAAGCATTGCCCCCGCGCCCTCGCCCTCGCCTCCTGCGTCGACGTGGACTCGTTCATTTTTGTATATTTCCATACATAAATGAAAAGACCTTGACTTGCCGGCCGCCATCCCTGGCAGTAGATATTGATAATTATTTTGACCAAAATTTCTGTAGCATCGTAGCCCCGCCCAGCCCCTCGAAAACACCTCGGCAGTATCACATCCGACACGCGGGTCGCGGGAATTTCCCGCCCCCAAACCGCTCGCGCCGGATACGTTTTCCCGGCGGGCGGCTAACCAACCACGCGAAGAGAGGAGAAAAACATGGCTGAAGAGGAAGCGGTCGCCCTGGAGGAAGACCTCTACGACGACGAAGACACCATGAAGGACAAGTACCTCACCTTCCACCTGGCGGGCGAGGACTACGGACTCGACATCGTCTACGTCACCGAGATCATCGGCATCCAGCGGATCACCGAGGTGCCCGACATGCCGGAGTTCGTCAAGGGGGTGATCAACCTGCGCGGCAAGGTGATTCCGGTGATGGACGTCCGCCTCCGCTTCAACCTCCCCGAGCGGGAGTACGACGAGCGGACCTGCATCGTGGTGGTGGACATCAACGACAGCGCCGTGGGCCTGGTGGTGGACCAGGTCAACGAGGTGGCGGACATCCCGGAAAAGGACGTCGAGCCGCCGCCCCGCACCACCAAGGGCGCCACCAACCGTTACCTCAAGGGCATGGGCAAGGTGGACAACGAGGTGCGCATCCTGCTCAACGTCGACAAGCTGTTCTTTGAAGAGGAACTGGAGATGCTGGCCAACGCCGCGGCCTGAGCGAACTCTTCCGACGACACAACAAGGAGGAACTGACATGTTCAAGAGACTGAAACTGGGCCAGAAACTGCTCATCGCCTTCCTCTGCGTGGGCGTCATTCCCTTCTCGGTGGTGGGACTCACCGCGCTCACCAAGGCCAGCAACGCCCTTAAGACCACGGCCTTCGACCAGCTCCAGGCGGTCCAGGGGATCAAGAAGGCGCAGATCAGCCGCTTCTTCGAGGAACGCCACGGCGACATGAAGGTGATGGTGGAAACCCTGAGTGGCTTCCTGAAGCAGGCCGGCACCATGGACGCCATGCTGGCCACGCTCGCCAGCGACAAAAACAACGACTACTTCGCCAACTACATCAAAGATTACGGCTATTACGACTTCTTCCTGATCGATCCCCACGGCCAGGTCTTCTATACCGTGGCCAAGGAGGCCGACTACCAGTCCAACATGGTGAACGGCAAGTACTCAGACTCCAACCTGGGCCAACTGGTTCGCCAGGTATTGCAGACCCGCCAGTACGGCATCGCGGACTTCGCCCCCTACGCCCCCTCCAACGGCGAGCCCGCCGCCTTCATCGCCGCCCCTCTCCTCGAAAACGGCGAGGTCCGCTACATCGTCGCCATGCAGCTTTCCCTGGACGCCATCAACAGCGTCATGCAGGAACGCTCCGGCATGGGTAAGACCGGCGAAACCTATCTGGTGGGCCAGGACAAGCTGATGCGTTCCGACTCCTTCCTCGACCCCACCAACCATTCGGTGAAGGCTTCCTTCGCCAATCCCAATTTGGGCAAGGTGGACACCGAAGCGAGCCGCGAGGCCCTGGCCGGCCGTTCGGACGCCAAGATCATCATCGACTACAACGGCAACCCGGTGCTCTCAGTCTACTCGCCGCTCAAGCTGGGCGACACCACCTGGGCGCTCATCGCCGAGATCGACGAGGCTGAAGCCTTTGCCGCCGTCCACACCCTCAAGTGGGTGATCGGCATCGTCTTCGTGGTCGGGGTGGCGGCCATCATTGCCGTGGCCCTGATGATCACCCGCTCCATCACCCGGCCCATCGGCAAGACCGTGCACATGCTCGACGAGATGGCCAGGGGCCACCTCGACGTGCGGCTCAACATGGACCGGGCCGACGAGATCGGCCGGATGGCCAAGACCATGGACGCCTTTGCCGACAGCCTGCAAAAAGAGATGGTGGCCGCCCTTGAAAAACTCGCCGACGGCGACCTCACCTTCGACGCCACTCCCCACGACGAGGCCGACGCGATCAGGAACTCGCTGAAAAAAACCGGCGACGACCTGAACGCCATGATCAGCGACATCCTCACCGCCACCGAGCAGGTGGCAAGCGGCGCCGGCCAGGTTTCCGATTCGAGCCAGGCCCTCTCCCAGGGCGCCACCGAACAGGCGGCAAGCCTTGAGGAGGTCACCAGCTCCATGACCCAGATGGCCTCCCAGACCAAGCTGAACGCCGAGAACGCCACCCAGGCCAACCAGCTCGCCGGACAGACCCGCGCCGCCGCCGAGGGCGGCAACGCCAAGATGCAGGAGATGGTCAAGGCGATGGGCGAGATCAACGAGGCGGGCCAGAACATCTCCAAGATCATCAAGGTGATCGACGAGATCGCCTTCCAGACCAACCTGCTGGCGCTCAACGCGGCCGTCGAGGCGGCCCGGGCCGGCCGCCACGGCAAGGGGTTCGCGGTGGTGGCCGAGGAGGTGCGCAACCTCGCCGCCCGCAGCGCCAAG
>DHYV01000048.1:68804-68994 GCA_002414225.1 Desulfobulbaceae bacterium UBA5121
GATCGCCGAGTCCACCAGCGAGGCACTGGCCGAGATCGTCAGTTCCGTCACCAAGGTGACCGACCTGGTGGGCGAGATCGCCGCCGCCTCCAACGAGCAGGCCCAGGGCATCAACCAGACCAACCAGGCATTGAGCCAGATCGACCAGGTGACCCAGCAGAACACCGCCAGCGCCGAGGAGAGCGCCGCC
>DHYV01000050.1 GCA_002414225.1 Desulfobulbaceae bacterium UBA5121
CTCCCAGGCGGTGGTCAACAACCAAGGCGTGGTGCGGGCCCAAACCCTGGCCAGCAAGGAAGGCCATATCCTGCTGCTCTCGGATATGGCAAACGGCGAAACCCAAGTGGGCGGCACGCTCGATGCCTCCGCCCCCAACGGCGGCGACGGCGGCCAGATCGAAACCTCCGGCCATAAGGTCAAGGTGGCGGACGACGCCCGCATCACCACCAAGGCGGCCGAGGGCCAGAGCGGCAACTGGCTCATCGACCCGGCCGACTTCACCATCGCGGCGAGCGGCGGGGACATGGCCGGGTCGGCCCTGACCGCCAACCTTACCGGGGGGGACGTCACCATCCAGTCGAGCAGCGGCGGCTCGGGAAGCAACGGCGACATCAACGTGGACGACACGGTGAGTTGGAGCAGCCATAAGCTCACCCTGGACGCGGACAACGACATCAACATCAACGCGGTGATGACCGCCACCGGCACCGCTTCGCTGGCCCTCAATCCCGCCGGCACCAACGCGGCCGGCACGGTGAACTGCGCCCTGGGCAGCAGCGGCTTCACCGGCCGAGTGGACTTCAGCGGCTCGGGGATCCTTTCCATCAAAGGCACCACTTATACTGTCATAAGCAGCCTTGGCAGCTCGAACAGCACCAACAGCACCGACCTGCAGGGGATGAACGGGAATCTCTCCGGCCATTACGCGCTGGGCACGGACATCGACGCCTCGGCGACCTCCACCTGGAACACCAACCAGGGCTTTGACCCCATCGGCACTTCCGCCAACGCCTTTACCGGCGTCTTCGACGGCCTGGGCCACACCATCACCAATCTGCACATCAACCGGCCGTCGACGAGCAATGTCGGGTTGTTCGGATACGTGGTGAACGGCGCCGTGCGGAACATCGGTCTGGTGGGCGGCAGCGTGACCGGCAGCAACATCGTGGGCGGCCTGGTCGGGAGCAACAACGGCACGATCAGCAACTCCTACGCCACCGGGGCCGTGACCGGTACCGTCAACGGCTCCAACTCCAACGGCGTCGGCGGCCTGGTCGGGATCAACTACGGCACGATCAGCAACTCCTACGCCACCGGGGCCGTGACCGGTACCGGCAACGGCTCCAACTCCAACGGCGTCGGCGGCCTGGTCGGGATCAACTACGGCACGATCACCGCCTCCTACGCCTCCGGCTCCGTGACCGGCTCCGTGACCGGCTCCGGCTCCAACGGCGTCGGCGGCCTGGTCGGGATCAACAACAGCAACGGCACGATCACCGCCTCCTACGCCTCCGGCTCCGTGACCGGTACCGTCAACGGCGCCGACGCCGGTGGCGTCGGCGGCCTGGTCGGGATCAACTACAACGGCAGGATCACCGACTCCTACGCCTTCGGGGACGTGACCGGCTCCGGCTCCAACACCTCCTCCAACGGCGTCGGCGGCCTGGTCGGGATCAACAACGGCAACGTCAGCAACTCCTACGCCACCGGGGCCGTGACCGGCTCCAACTCCGCCTCCATCGGCGTCGGCGGCCTGGTCGGGATCAACAACAGCAACGGCAGCAACGGCACGATCACCGCCTCCTACGCCACCGGGGCCGTGACCGGTACCGTCAACGGCTCCAACTCCAACGGCGTCGGCGGCCTGGTCGGGATCAACTACGGCACGATCACCGACTCCTACGCCACCGGCTCCGTGACCGGTACCGGCTCCAACGCCTCCGACACCGGCGTCGGCGGCCTGGTCGGGATCAACAACCGCGGCACGATCACCGACTCCTACGCCACCGGGGACGTGACCGGTACCGTAACCGGCTCCGGCTCCAACTCCAACGGCGTCGGCGGCCTGGTCGGACTCAACAACGGCACCGTCAGCAACTCCTACGCCACCGGGGCCGTGACCGGCTCCGGCTCCAACACCTCCTCCAACGGCGTCGGCGGCCTGGTCGGGATCAACAACAGCAACAGCACGATCAGCAACTCCTACGCCACCGGGGCCGTGACCGGCTACGGCTCCAACACCTCCAACAACAACGGCGTCGGCGGCCTGGTCGGGATCAACAACCGCAACAGCACGATCACCGACTCCTACGCCACCGGGGCCGTGACCGGCTCCGGCTCCAACACCTCCGACACCGGCGTCGGCGGCCTGGTCGGGATCAGCTACGGCACCGTCAGCAACTCCTACGCCACCGGGGCCGTGACCGGCTCCGTGACCGGCTCCAACTCCTCCTCCATCGGCGTCGGCGGCCTGGTCGGGCTCAACAACAGCAACGGCAGCAACGGCACGATCACCGCCTCCTACGCCACCGGGGCCGTGACCGGTCCCGTGACCGTCAACGGCGCCGGCTCCAACTCCTCCTACATCGGCGTCGGCGGCCTGGTCGGGATCAACCTCTCCTCCACGATCACCGACTCCTACGCCACCGGGGTCGTGACCGGTCCCGTGACCGTCAACGGCGCCGGCTCCAACTCCTCCTACATCGGCGTCGGCGGCCTGGTCGGGATCAACGACCACGGCACGATCACCGACTCCTACGCCACCGGCTCCGTGACCGGCCGCGTGACCGTCAACGGCTCCGGCTCCAACTCCTCCTACTTCTGCGTCGGCGGCCTGGTCGGGCTCAACAGCAACGGCACGATCACCGACTCCTACGCCACCGGGGCCGTGACCGGCTCCGGCTCCAACACCTCCTCCAACAGCGTCGGCGGCCTGGTCGGGCTCAACAGCAACGGCACGATCACCGACTCCTACGCCACCGGCTCCGTGACCGGTACCGGCTCCAACGCCTCCGACACCGGCGTCGGCGGCCTGGTCGGGATCAGCTACGGCACCGTCAGCAACTCCTACGCCACCGGGGCCGTGACCGGCTACGGCTCCAACACCTCCAACAACAACGGCGTCGGCGGCCTGGTCGGGATCAACTGGGGCACGATCACCGACGCCTACGCCACCGGGGCCGTGACCGGCGCCGGCGCCAACACCTCCTCCAACGGCGTCGGCGGCCTGGTCGGGATCAACGACCACGGCACGATCACCGACTCCTACGCCACCGGCTCCGTGACCGGCTCCAACGCCCACGGCGTCGGCGGCCTGGTCGGGATCAACTGGGGCACGATCACCGACGCCTACGCCACCGGGGCCGTGACCGGTACCGGCTCCAACGCCAACGACGTCGGCGGCCTGGTCGGGATCAACTACAGCATCGTCAGCAACGCCTACGCCACCGGGGCCGTGACCGGTCCCGGCTCCAACGCCAACGCCGTCGGCGGCCTGGTCGGGAGCAACTGGGGCACGATCAGCAACGCCTATTGGGACAGCAACACGACCCACCAGGCAACCGGCGGCGTTGGTAACACCAACATCGGCGTCTTGACCACCACCCAGGCGCTGCAATCCAGCAATTACACCGGCTTCGATTTCAACACCACCTGGTATATGGTGGACGGCGCCACCCGGCCCTTCCTGCGCTCCGAGTACTCCACCACCATCACCAACGCCCACCAGCTCCAGTTGATGGCCATGGACCTCACCGCCAGTTACACCATGGCCAGGGACATCGACCTCACCGCCCACTTCCAGAACCCGAGCGACATGTGGGCCACCGATACCACTTCGGCCAGCGGCGCTGGCTTTGCGCCCATCGGCAACGGCACAACCAGCTTCACCGGCGCCTTCGACGGCCTGGGCCACACCATCACCGGGCTCTCCATCAACCGGCCTGGTACGTCTTATGTGGGGTTGTTCGGATACGTGGGCACCAGCGGCGTGGTGCGCAACGTCGGTCTGGTCGGCGGCAGCGTCAACGGCGACAGCAAAGTCGGCGCCCTAGCGGGATTCAACTACGGCACCATCACCGACGCCTACGCTACCGGCAGTGTGAGTGGCAACATTCAAGTCGGCGGACTGGTGGGGTACAACGCCACCAACGGTACCATCGGCAACTCCTACGCCACCGGCACCGTAACGGCAACCAGCGGCAACAGCTACGTCGGTGGGCTGGCGGGAACCGCTGCGAGAAGCACGATCAGCAACTCCTACGCCACCGGCAGCGTCACCGGCAACTTCTGGGTCGGCGGCCTGGTGGGGAGCAACTACGCCACCCACATCACCGACTCTTACGCCACCGGCAGCGTCACCGGCAACAACTACGTCGGCGGACTGGTGGGGGAAATCACCGGCGGCGGCACGATCAGCAACTCTTACGCCACCGGCAACGTGATCGGCACCCGTGACGTCGGCGGACTGGTGGGGTACAACAATGGCTGCGCCATCAACTATGCTTACGCAACCGGCAACGTGACCGGCAGCAGCAACGTCGGCGGACTGGTGGGGGACAACTCCAACAGCCACCTCACCGGCACCTACTGGGACACCACCACCGCCGGGACAAGCAACGGCGTGGGTAGCGGCATCACGACCGGCGCCACCGGCCTGACCACCGCCGACATGCAGAATGCCTCCACCTTTGGCACCGCCGGCTGGTCCATCCGCTCCGACGGGACCGACCACGGCGAGACCTGGCGGATCTACGAAGGTAATACCTACCCGCTTCTGACGGCGTTCCTGACGCCAGTGACCGTGACCACTAGCCCCAGCAAGACCTACGACGGCCAGGCATATGGCAGCGCCATCGCCTACACCGTGCCGGCGGGCACGGACACGAGCAAGATTTCCGGCGCCCTGGGCAGCACCGAAGTCAATGCGGGGACCTACTCCCTGAGCGGGCTCTATTCGGACCAGCAGGGGTATGACATCACGGTCAGCGGCAACCTGACCATCGATCGTAAGACGGTCACCCTCTCGGCCACCAAGACCTACGACGGCACCACCGATCTCACCGGCGATGTCACGGTGACCACCGGCGTGGGCAGCGAGACGCTGACCTACACGGGCGCCACGGCAAGCGACGCCCAGGTGGCGACCAGCGGCAAATACGTGAGCGCCATCACCCTGGCCGACGGCAGCAACGGCGGCGTGGCGAGCAACTACCAGCTGCCGACGCTCAACGCCACCAACGCCCCGGTGACCATCATTGCCCAAACCCACACCGCCACCGGCATCCCCGCCTCAAGTAAGGGCTCCGGCCCGGCGGCTGATGCGCCGCCCCCTGATTCCGGCAGTACAGCGAACAGCGGCGGCGCCAGCACGAACAACGGCGCCAGCACGAACAGCGGCGACCACGCGGGTCTGGATACGGGCAGCGGCGGCTCCGGTGACAATACCGCAGGCACGGGCAAGGACGTTCCCGCCCCGGCAAACCAGCCACAGACGCCGCCGGCCGGCTTGCCGGGCAGCGACAACGGTACCTTGTCAACCGGGACGACGCCTGGAGGCGGCACTTCGGCGTCAACCACCGGGACCGAGCTGAACCCATCCCCACTGTTTGACGCCGGCACGGACGGCAGCTTCGGCTCCGGCGGATCTACGGCGTCCGATACTCCGGGGAACACTGCAACCTCGAATGGCGGCACAGGTTCACCATCTCAACCCGGAGTTCTCCCTACCTTCGGCAGCACCGGGCAAGGCGAGCTGGCAGGCGGTGGCGGTGGCGCAATGTCGATCAATCTCTCGACCAGCGGCAATACCACAACACTCACCATGGGCTCGACAGGCCCGGACGGAGGGGCGGGCAATACCGAGACAGCCAGCGTAGACGTGCCGGTATTCAACCAGTCGGGAGCTTCGCTCGCTCCCGCCGGCGCCATCGCGGTGAACGAACAGGGCCAGACCATCCAGGCCACGCCAGGGGCGGCCCCCCAGACCTCGATCCCCGCCGTCAATGAAGCGGGAATGCAAATGGTGACCGTCGACTACCAAGCCGCCGGCGGCAACGGCGCCAACCCGGTGACGGTCGGCATCTCCGAGGACGGCATCCTGGTGGTAAAGGTTTCAAGCGAGATGGCGGCCGGTATGGATGCAAACAGCCTCGTGCTGGTGGGAATATCCATTGCGCAAACCCGCCTCAACGTAAAGCTGAAGCAGATCAAGGGCGTGGTGATGAAGACCCAGTAGAGCATGCCGCCGGAGGCCGTAAGGACCGTTCCTTTCGGCGACTCTTTTTTATTCGGCAAACAGCTTGAACAAACCGGCACGCCGGGAGAGTTTTATTGTCCGCGGAGCAACACCCGGAAACCGCGGGGCCACCGCGGCAAAATCATGCCCCAAGCCAGGTCTTCCGTGAGCCCGGCAGCCGCACTTCTTCACTCATGAACTTCGACATCCAACTGCGTTTCCAGCCCTCGGCGGCGTTCATCGGCATCCTGGCCGAACTCAACGAGCAGTTCTCGGACTGGACCGACGGCTCCTACGACTGGGCCAATCAGACGGTCGATTTTCTCCACGCCCAGCCGTCGCCCCGGTTCGACGAGGCGATCTTCAAGCCCCCCCTGAGCCAGCGGGCCATCAACGACCTGCTTCAGGTGGCCATCGCCGTGATGGCCGGCAACTACCCCCTGGTGCGCGACTACCTTCGGGAAGTGCGCTTCGCCTTTGTCATCGGCTATCCTCGCAGCGGCGGCAGCTACCTCACCAAGGAACTGCTGCGCACCGTCGGGCTCGACCACACCCGTGTTTCCGAGGTACTCGCCCACGACGGTTTTCCAGACCTGCGCGAGACCTGGTACGACTGGGCCGGCGACCGTCCCTACTACCACCTGCAGGCATCGATCTTCCAGGTGGCCGAGTTCCTGGTGATCGCCAACCTCTACTACCGCCGAAACACGGCGCGCCGGACGGACGGATTCTGGCTGGCGCCCAAGAAGATGCACAAGCTGGTGAGCTGGGGGGCGAGCTTCAAGATGCTGCTCGGCCAGGGCCGGGCCGACTACCTCGCCACCGTGCGGCATCCGCTGCCCACCTGCATCTCCGTCTACGAGAAAAGCGGTGGCCTGCCGCCTGACGGGCTTTTCCCGGCCAACGCCCCGCGCAGCGCCATCGAAGGCTGGGTCATGACCGACCTCATGCATCTGGGCTTCAGCCAACAGGCGCTCGCCCGGATGAGCTACTTCGAGGCGGTGCTGACCAGTTGGAGCCACTTCTACTCCCGCATGGCCACCTCAGGGCTGTTTCTGGGCGACCGGGAGGAACTGCGGCTGATCCCGTACGGCAAGGAATCGCTTGAGGGCGTGGTGCGCGACTACCGGAACCGGTTCGGCGATCCGCACGCCGGGCCGGAAAGCTTTCTTGTCCACGACAAGGCGAAAAACCACGATGAATGGCGCGAGCGCGGCGATGCCACAGTTGCCGCCGTCTCCGCCCTCTGGGCGACATTGGGACTGCGTTTCCCAGCGCTGTCGCTGGATTGACCCCCCTTTTTTGACACAAGCCACAAAAAGGGGCCGTCCCATCAAAACGATGAGACGGCCCCTTGCAGTATCCGCAGCCGGCCAATACCTCTCGCCGTTATGCTCTCTCCCTTGAGTCTGCGACCGCCTGTAAAATATCAGCCGTTGATGCGCCGGTCTTTATTCCCGGAACCTCAAAAGGCGATCGAAAAGTTTTTTTGAGGGAAAGCGAAAACACATCCCCTCCCCGCCTCTTGATCAAAACCTCTTCTTTCTTTGCGGTGTCCAATACCTCAGCCAGGCGCTTCCGTGCTTCCGTGTAGGTATACGCTTTCATTGTTCCACCTCAATGATCCTGAGGCCCATATCCCGGGCGACCATCCTCATCTGCTTATCCAGGGTAAGGAGTGGGCAATTTAATGTGTTAGCGCAATCCAGCCAGTACGCGTCATCGGCATACATCTTATACTCGGCAGCAATACGTATTGACCGTCGGACATCGATCTTGCGGAGTTCTACCGGCACCTCCTGGATAATATCGTAGGCGGCAAATGCCTCGTCCCGAGTCAACCGACCTCGCTTCACCATTGCAGAAAGGGCATTCCCTACCTCAAACGGCAATGCTTCAGGTGCCACAAGTTCATGTCCAGAGGTAAGGGAGATGATCTTCTCTCTCTCCGGCTCATTAAGCGTCACCGCCAAATAGATATTTGTATCCGCCACAATCTTCATAGGTACAAATGTACTACTCACCGGCCATCAGAATCAACCCTCACAGACTTTTTTATTTCGTCACTCTGCACCTGTGAGCGTTCGCCCGAGGGCCAGATGACTTGCGAAAAGGCGGCAATGAGTGTAAAGCACAGCAGGTTGCTAGCCGCAGTTGGCACACCTTTTCCCGCCTCCGGCCCGAACTGCGCAACCGCCAACAGCTAACCGCTACCCACGAATTCTCTCATGAAAGGCACCCTGCTCGAATACGGCGCCGGCAACGTACGCAGCGTCCGCAACGCCATCCTCACCGCCGGCAAACTGATCCTGCAAGTCCTCCTTCCTTAATAGACCATAGGTTCCGTATACTGCCATAGCAACCTGCCACGCCGACCGCGGCCGGTGCAAAACGTGGGCTACCACTTACGGTACGGCAGGAACTTGCCGTCGAAGGTCACCACCACCCGGTCGCCCTTGGGATCTTCCCTGCGCTGGATATCGATCTCGAAGTCAATGGCGCTCATGATGCCGTCGCCGAACATCTCGTGGATAATCTCCTTCATGGTCGTGCCGTACACCTGGGTTATCTCGTGGAACCGGTAGACCAGGGGGTCCACCGGCACCGTGGCATCCAGCGATCCCTTGGTGGGGCAAGATTGCAGGGCCTTGGCGATCTCGTCATCCAGGCCGAGCAGGGCCGTCACCTTGGCGGCCGTGGCCGCGTCCATGCTGTTCTGGCCGAGCAGCACCGAGGTTACCCAGACCGGGTGGCCGCCCACCTCAGCGGCGATCTCCTCCCAGGTGAGCCCTTTGGCCTCTTTTGCCTTCAGTATCGCCGCCGTCGCCGCCGAGTGAGTCATTGCATAATCCTCCATAGATTCATGGTTAAAACGGTATCCGCATCCTGCCGTCTCACCTCAGCAATAACCACGCCACCCCGTCACGGCCAAGCCGCGCCGGCCGCTAATCTCCCGCCCCCCTTGACAGGAAAACGGGCGGCACGCAGCCGGCCCGACCGGCCATGACAAAATCGTCGCCCGCGACCTTACAAAGATGTCGCGACGGCGACAATTTCGTACCCTGCACCACGGCCACCCCTCCCTCCCGGCCCGGCCACGGCGCAGATGACTTGCGGAGTGGCGCCGATGGGTGTAAGTTGGCGCTTTTCGATGCGAAGCTTAATTGCAGGATGCGCGGGTCAACGAACCAAGCGCGAAAGAAACGCGTTGCCATGGTGTTGTCGCCATAGAACCCGTGGCCTTGCGTGGTTGCCCTGAAGCCACAACGCATTTTTACGACTCCATCACCATTCGCAATCCTGATATCACCAAACGAGTACACACCATGAAAGTCACCCTGCTCGATTACGGCGCCGGCAACGTGCGCAGCGTCCGCAACGCCATCCGCGCCGCCGGCCACGAGGTTGAGGACGTCGCCGCGCCCGGCGACATCCTCAAGGCCGACAAACTTATCTTCCCGGGCGTGGGCAGCTTCGGCAGCGCCATGGCCCGCCTCAAGGAGTGCGGCTACATCGAGCCGCTGCTCGCTTACCTCCGCGCCGACCGGCCCTTCCTCGGCATCTGCCTGGGGCTCCAGACCCTGTTCGAGGGCAGCGACGAGTGTCTGGGCGTCGCCGGCCTGGGGCTGATCAAGGGACTGGTGAAAAAATTCGACGAGACCAAGATGGCGGTGCCGCAGATCGGCTGGAACGGCATCCGCCTCCACAAGCAGTCCGCCCTGTTCAACGGCTATCAAGGCGAAAAGCTCTACTTCGTCCACTCCTTTCGGGCCATGCCGCTCCCGGAGAACAAGGAGTGGCAGCTCACCACCACCAACTACGGCGACGAATTCCTGAGCGGGGTGCAGAAGGGCCGGGTGGCCGCATTCCAGTTTCATCCGGAAAAATCGGGCCGGGCGGGGATCAACCTGCTCAGGAACTTCATCGAGGCGCCGCAGGCCGCGACCATCGACCTTGCCGCCCAGCCCGCGGAAACCAAACTCGCCAAACGGATCATCGCCTGCCTGGACGTGCGCAGCAACGATGCCGGCGATCTGGTGGTGACCAAGGGCGACCAGTACGATGTCCGGGAAAAGGAAAAGGGCGAGGTGCGCAACCTGGGCAAGCCGGTGGAGCTGGCTCGCCGCTATTACGAGGAGGGGGCCGACGAGGTGACCTTCTTGAACATCACCGCCTTCCGGAACTTCCCCATGGAAGACCAGCCGATGATCGAGGTGCTTCGGCGGACCTCGGAAAACGTCTTCGTGCCGCTCACCATTGGCGGCGGCATCCGCGAGTTCACCGATTCGGCGGGCAAGTACTACTCGGCGCTGGACGTGGCCGCCGAATACTTCCGCTCCGGCGCCGACAAGATTTCCATCGGCAGCGACGCGGTGCTGGCGGTCGAGGAGTATCTCAAAACGGGCGAAAAGAGTGGAAAAACCTCCATCGAGCAGATCTCGCACGTCTACGGCAACCAGGCGGTGGTGATCTCGGTGGACCCGCGGCGGGTCTACGTGGCCTCGCCCGACGCCACCCCCCACCACACCATCGAAACCGCGGCGCCCGGCCCCAACGGTGAAAAGTACTGCTGGTACCAGTGCACCATTAAAGGCGGCCGCGAGGGCCGTGAGCTTGACGCCTGGCAGCTCGCCAGATCCTGCGAGGAGCTGGGGGCCGGCGAGATCCTCTTGAACTGCATCGACAAGGACGGCACCAACTCAGGGTTCGACCACGAGCTGATCAACCATGTGAAATCGGCGGTGACCATCCCGGTGATCGCCTCAAGCGGCGCCGGCCGGGTGGAGCATTTCTCCGAGGTCTTCGCGGCGACCAACGCCGAGGCGGCGCTGGCCGCCGGCATCTTCCACCGCCGCGAGGTTCCCATCGCCGCGGTCAAGGACCACCTGCGCGCCCGGGGCATCGAGATCCGCTAGTGGGCTGTCCGGTTACGCATACATAAAACGACCAACAGGCAGAGGAAGATCGCCGAAATTTGGAAGCAAGCTTAAAGATGCGGCCACAATTCTTGATGCTGCCCACTGAACCAAAGAACAATTACCGGAAAGAACTAACCATACAGGACACTAGGTTTCCCCTGCCACGCCTATCCAGACAAGCCGACCCTTCCCGCCTCCGTGGCCGGTCGGCTTGCTTTGTCTTCCCTTCCCACCGGTCGCGCCTCAGTATTTCATAAAACACTTGAATTCGGTCCATCTTCTGTTATGCTAACTGTCAGCATTCCGAAACACCCTAACTGTCAGGAGGCGCGCCATGGAATATGAAATCACTCCACTCCTGGTGGGCGTCCGTCAGGTGGATCAGGGGATCATGACCTACCAGCGCATGTACGGCCGGCGGATATGGCTGCCCATGTGGTCCTTTCTGATCCGCGGCAACGGCCGCGCCATGCTGGTGGACACCGGGCTCGACGACTTTGTCGCCCCGCCGGAGTTCATCGCCGAAACCGGCCTCGACGCCCAGCTGATGCCCGACGCCCTTGCAGCGGCGGGGCTTTCTCCCGACGACATCGATACGGTGATCAACACCCACCTCCACGACGATCACTGCGGCCACAACCCGCTGTTCACCAAGGCCGAGTTCCGCGTCCAGCAGCGGGAAATCGATTTCTGCCACAACCCCCACCCCCTGGACTACCGCTACGACCCTGACTTCATCGAGGGGATCGATGTCAAGCCGGTGGACGGCGACCACGAGGTGGCCCCGGGCATCGAACTCTTCCTCACCCCGGGCCACACCGTTGGCAGCCAGACCATCCGGGTCAACACCGCCCGCGGCAAGTTCATCATTCCGGGATTCTGCTGCAACAAGGAAAACTTCCCCGCCGCCGGGCCGGCCGCCTGTCCCGGCGTCCACTGCGACGCCTACCTCGCCTACGACACCGCCCAGCGGGTCAAGGCCATGGAAGGCACGGTGCTGCCCCTCCATGAACTCTCCGTGCCGCAGATCCTCGCCGGCTGAGCGATTGGCGAAAGCCGACGGCTAACCGCCAAGAGCCAACCGCTATTTCTCCCCGGCCATCTCCACCAGCGACCGCAGCAAGGTCAGATTTTCAATATCCTCGGCGAGATCGTCGCCCTTGGGGGTTTCCAGGATCATGGGACGGGAGGCGAAGCGGGGATCGTTCATCAGAAACCGGAAGGCCTCGAGGCCGATCTCGCCCTGGCCGATGTGGGTGTGGCGATCCACCCGGCTGCCGAGCCCATTGAGCGAATCGTTGAGATGGAAAAGCCTGAGCCGGTCGAGGCCGAGCAGTCGGTCGAACTCGGCAAAGGTGCGGTGGTAGGTCGCCGGGGTGCGGATATCGTAGCCGGCGGCAAAGGCATGACAGGTGTCGAAGCAGACCCCGAGCCGCTGGGGGTGCCGGGAGCGGTCGATCATCGCCGCCAGCTCCTCGAAACGTGCTCCCAGGTTGGTCCCCTGTCCGGCGGTGGTTTCGAGCAGCACCGTCACCGCGCTGTCGCTGTCGGCGAGGACCGCGTCCAGGTGATAAACGAACCGGCCAATCCCCTCCTTGACCCCGCCGCCGAGGTGGGATCCCGGATGCATGACCAGGAAGTCTATCCCCAGGGCGGCGCAGCGGTCAAGCTCGCCGGCCAGGGCGGCCCCGGACTTCCGCACCGTCTCCGGCATGTCGGAGGCCAGATTGATCAGGTAGGAATCATGGGCGGCCACCGGCGGCCCGCCCGCCCGGTGCCAGGCGGCCCGGAAGGAAGCGGCCTCCTCGGCGGTCACCGGTGCGGCCCGCCACTGCCGCTGGTTGCGGGTGAAGATCTGGAGCGCCTCGCCCCCCGCACGCTCCAGCCGGACAAATGCCGCTGCCAGGCCCCCGGCCACCGACATGTGGGCGCCGAGCAGCGGCATCAGCCCGGCCCGCCGTTCTGATGCCGGCATCGCTCCAGCGCCTCCATGAAGCGGGCCTCGCTGGAGCGGAGCCGTTCGGAGATGATGGCGGCCAGGTTGCGGTAGAGTTTGAGGCAGAGTTCTGGATTCGAGAGCCGCAGCACGGTTTCGTTGATGGCCAGAACCCGGGTCTTCTGGCTGGCGATCACCGAGGCCGAGCGCGGCAGCCGGTCGACAATGGCCATCTCGCCCACGCAACTGCCCTCGCCCAGCTCCTCGAGCACCACGTGGCGATCCTCGGAGTCGTCCACCACCGCCACCGCGCCCGAGAGGATGACGAACATGGTGGTGCCGGAGGTTCCCTTGCGGATCAGGTGGTCGTAGCGCTCGAACTCCTGCTTGGTCGAAAGCCCGAAGATGACGGCCAGCTCCTCGTCGCTGAAACCGGCAAAGAAGAGATAGCGCTTCCGCAGCTGGCCCATGAGCCGTTGGGCGTCGAAGGAGAAGCGCTGGCCGGCCTGGCACCCTGCCTGCTGCCGCTCCTGCCGGTCAAGATACATCTCCAGGGCATCGGCAAACTCCTCGGCCGACTGCTGCCGCTCTTCCCGCTGCTTGGCCAGGGCGCGGCCGATGATCCGGCCCAGGTCGGCGTTTCCGCCGCCCACCGTCTCCAGCGCAGCGGGGTTCTGGGTGAGCACGGCCCGGAAGCGCTCCACCTCGTCCCGCCCCTGAAACGGCTTCTGCCCGCTCAACCACTCATAGGCGAGCACGCCCAGCGAGAAGATGTCCGAGCGCTGATCCAATACCTCGCCGCGAATCTGCTCCGGCGACATGTAAAGCGGCGTACCCAGCACCCCGCCCTCGACCTGCGCCAGGTTGCCGGCGTCGGTCTGCATGATCCGGGCGATGCCGAAGTCGGTGATCTTGGGCAGCCGGTTCTTGAGGATCATGATATTGGCCGGCTTGATGTCGCGGTGGAGCACCCCGCGCTGGTGGGCGTAATGAAGGGCGCGGGCCACCATGATCACCAAGCCGAGCTTGTCGCGCTCCGAGAAGGAGGCCCGCCGGCAGATCAGGGTCTTGACGGTGCAGCCGTCGATGTACTCCATGACGATGAAGGGCACGCCGTCCTGCACCCCCATGTCGTAGATGGTGGTGATGTGGCTGTGGTTGAGCTGGCCGACGATGCGCGCCTCCTGCATGAAGAGATCGAGCGCCTTGAGATAGGCGGCATCGTCCCGCAGCCGGTCGGTACGCAGGGTCTTGATGGCCACCGGCCGATGGATCAGATCGTCCATGGCCAGATAGACCACGCCCATGGCGCCCTGCCCGATGCGCTTGCGCACCACGTAGCGTCCGATCTTCTGGGGTATGATGCCGCCGGCAGCGGCGTCTGACGACTTGAGATGAGGGGGCATGGTCGTCCCGTTGCATGGATTGCCGCGACGGTCTCGGGGAACGGGACCGCCGCCAAACGCCGGCCAAAATCCGGCAAAATATTGTACCCCCTGCCTCGCGCTGGACAACGATTTTTTTCCCCTGCCGGCAATTCCCCGGCGCTGGCGGCGATCGCGGCTCGCGGCTGAAAGGAGTGCGCGACAGCTTGACCGCCGCTGGTTCCGAGGTATTATTAGAGGGACGCGTGATCATGCGTCCCGTACCGGCGGCCGGCGTTTCCTCCCGCCCCCCGGACCGTGGACCGAACCACTCCAAACGAGCGCCGCCCGCCATGCCCACCTTTCGCCGCCAGGAACTCCCGGCCCTCTGGCAGGCCATCGACCAGGGAAACGTCACCCCGGTCTATCTCCTCCACGGCGAGCGCTACCTCTGCCGCCAGGTGGCCGATGAACTGGTCCGCCACCTCCTCCCCGACCAGGCGGCGCGGGAGCGGAACCTCCACGCCATCGACGGCGATGCCGAAGATCCCCTCGCCACCCTCAACCGGTTGCGCACCTTCAGCCTCCTGCCCGGCCGGCAGCTGTTCCGGGTCATGGACAGCCGGCTCTTCTTCTCCAAAGGGGTGGCGAAAACCCTCTGGGACAAGGCGAAACAGGCTTACGACAACAAGGATCTCAAGGAAGCCGGCCGGCTCGCCGGCCAGTTCCTCGACCTGGGGGGCCTCGCCGGGGACGACTCCGGCGAGGAGCTGGCCGGGCTCGCCGCCGGCCGCTGGCGCACCCTGTTCGGCTTTGCCAAGCCCCAGGAGAAGATGGACTGGCTCGCCGAAGCCCTGGCCTTGGCGCCCCCGGCCCAGGCCGCCCAGGCCGCCCAGGCCGGAGACGCCGCCGACCTCTATGCCCAGGCCCTGGAAAACGGCATTCCGGCCGGCAACATCCTGATCCTGCTCGCCGAGGCGGTGGACAAGCGCAAGCGGCTCTACAAGCATCTCGACGCCAATGCCACGGTGATCGACCTGGCGGTGGACACCGGCGCCAGCTCCGCCGCCCGCAAGGACCAGGAGGACATCCTCCGCGATCTGGTCCGCACCACCCTGGCCGAGTTCGACAAGAAGATCGAGCCCCGCGCCCTCACCCTGCTCCTCGACCGGGTGGGCTTCCAGCCGGTGGCCATGGTGATGGAAACCGAGAAGCTGGCCCTGGCGACAGGTAACGCCGCCACCATCACCGTGGCCGACCTGGAGGCACTGGTCGGCCGGACCCGGGAAGAGGCGCTGTTCGCCTTCACCGAGGCGGTGGCAAGCCGCAAACTGGACGATGCCCTTACCGTCATGACCCGGCTGCTGGAGGCCCAGGTCCATCCCCTGGTCCTGGTGAGCGGTCTGCGCAACCACCTCCGCAAGCTCCTCTTCATCCGCGCCCTGGAGGAGCTGGGGCCGCCCACCTACCAGGCCGGGATGGCCTACGGCGCCTTCCAGAAGGGATACCTGGCGCAGCTCAAGGCGGCCCGGCCGGAATGGCCGGAGCAGCTCTCCGGCCACCCCTTCGTAGTCTACAAGCTCTTCCAGCAGGCGGAACGCTTCTCCCTCGCCGCCCTCAAAGACGGCCTGGCCGAACTGCTGGCTGCCGAGTACCGTCTCAAAGGGGCAGGACTGCCCGAGGCGGCGGTGCTCGAAAACATGCTCTACCGCATCCTCGACATCCATCAACCACAACCCCTTGTCATGGGAGGTACCAGATGATGCCCCCGTCCTTACGCCGTCAGTCCCTGCTGCCGCTCCTCATCACCACCCTGCTCCTCGTCACCGGCTGCGCGGTCCCGGCGAGCCTCACCCTCACTCCGGCCGCCATGGCGCCACCGCCGGGGGCGGCCGAGGCCAGCGCCACCGTGCTCCTCCACCCCTTCAGCGAGGCGTTCGATCCGGCCGCCGTCATCGGCAGCCACCGCCATACCCGCGACCAAGAGACGCAGCTGCGCATCGTCCAAGGCACGGCGAGCCGCGCCCTGGACGGCCTGCTGCTCAACGCGCTGGCCCAGCGGCACATTGCCACCGCCACCGACGGCAAGGGCTGGGATCTCACCCCCGAGGGGCTCGCCGCCTTCCACGAACCGGCGCGGCTGGTGCTCACCGGCCGGATCACCGGCCTGCGGATCAAGGCCGACGAAACCGTCGCCACTGGCAAGGCGCGGGCGGAAATGGAGGTGGAATGCGTACTGGGGCTGGTCCGGGAACAAAAAGTTCTCCGACGGCGCGTGCATGTTGCGCAAGAAATGGTTACATTCACCATTGATCAAAAGAAACTGGAACAGCTGCTCAACGACTGCCTCAGCGCGGCCAGCAAGGAAATCCTTGCCCAATGCAAAGATCTGGTGGCAGGAGTCGGCGCCCCCCCGCAGGCCAGCGGCGCCAACGACTCCCGGCAACCACGGAGTGTTTCGCTTTCCCATGAGCCTACCGGACAGACAGGCTGACGGCGAGGTCCTCACCCGCCACCGTCAGCAGCTGCGGGAACCTTCCCTCTACAAGGTGCTCCTGCACAATGACGACTACACCTCCATGGAATTCGTGGTGATGATCCTGGAAACCATCTTTCACAAGTCCACCGCCGAGGCCACCCGGATCATGATGAACGTTCACCGCCAAGGGCTGGGCGTGGCCGGGATCTACACCCGGGATATCGCCGAAACCAAGATGGGTCAGGTCATCGACCTGGCCCGGCACAACAATTTTCCGCTCAAGTGCTCCATCGAACGGGCCTGACGGAAAGACCAGACCGTCGCTGCGCGGCGATAAACGAGCACGGCGCCCTCCCCGGGTTCGATACCCGGCATGTGGGTTACCAGCAAACTGGAGTGTATCGACTTCCATGATCAGCCATAAACTGGAAATGGCCCTGGTGATGGCCATCCGCGAGGCCAAGAACCATCGCCACGAACATGTCACCGTGGAGCATATCCTCTATGGGCTTCTCCACGACGACGTGGCGGTGGAGATCATCACCAACTGCGGCGGCAACCGCGAAAGCCTCAAGAAAAAGCTCGAATCCTTCTTCGCCGCCAACCTGCCGATGCTCAAGGAAGACGAGAGCAGCGAGCCGGCCCAGACCATCGGCTTCAACCGCGTCCTGCAGCGGGCCATCGCCCATGTGCAGAGCTGCGGCAAGAAGGAGGTCGACTCGGGCGACGTGCTGGTCTCCATCTTCTCGGAGCCGGAATCCTTTGCCGTCTTCTTCCTCCAGTCAGAGGGGCTCGAACGGCTGGCGGTGATCGAATACATCTCCCACGAGCAGCCCAAGCCCCCGCCCGCCACCCGCAAGGACAAGCCTGCGGAGAAGGGAAAACCCGATTCCGCCCTCGACCAGTACACGGTGAACTTCGCCCAGCGGGCCGCCGAGGGACGCATCGATCCGCTCATCGGCCGCGACGACGAACTCCACCGGGTGATGCAGGTGCTCTGCCGGCGGCGCAAGAACAACCCCCTGCTGGTGGGCGAGCCCGGGGTTGGCAAGACCGCCATCGCCGAGGGGCTGGCGCTCCACATCCACGAGGGGAGGGTGCCCAAGGTGCTGCAAGATGTCGAGATCCGTCTCCTCGACATGGGAGCGCTGCTCTCCGGCACCAAGTACCGCGGCGACTTCGAGCAGCGGCTCAAGGCGGTGATCAACGCGGTGGAGAACCAGCCCAACATCATCCTGTTCATCGACGAGATCCACACCATCGTCGGCGCCGGCTCCACCAGCGGCGGGAGCATGGACGCCTCGAACCTGCTCAAGCCCGCGCTCCAGGCCGGCAGCCTGCGCTGCATCGGCTCCACCACCTACGAGGAGCACAAGAACTACATCGAAAAGGACCGGGCGCTGGCCCGCCGCTTCCAGAAGATCGACATCGAGGAGCCCTCGGTGGCCGACACCCAGGCGATCCTCAAGGGGCTCCAGTCCCATTACGAGGAACACCACTCGGTGCGTTACTCCGAGGCGGCCATCAAGGCCACGGCGGAGATGGCCGACCGCTATCTCACCGACCGCTTCCTGCCCGACAAGGCCATCGACGTGCTCGACGAACTGGGCGCCTCCTTCCGCCTCAAGGACGCCAAGGCCAAGCGACCGCGGATCGTCACCATCCGCGATGTCGAGGCGGTGATCTCGCGCATGGCCCGGATTCCGGCCAAGAACGCCTCAGCTTCGGATGTGGAGCTGCTCAAAAACCTCGACAGCGTGCTGAAAGAGCAGATCTTCGGCCAGGACGAGGCCATCGACACCCTGGTCACCGCGGTGAAGCGTTCCCGGGCCGGCATCAAGCCGCCGGAGCGGCCCACCGGCGCCTTCCTCTTCGCCGGCCCCACCGGGGTGGGCAAGACCGAGGTGGCCCGCCAGCTCGCCCAGGCCCTGGCGGTACATTTCGAGCGCATCGACATGAGCGAGTACATGGAGAAACACGCCGTGGCCCGCCTGATCGGCGCCCCGCCCGGCTA